>JBBCKB010000092.1:0-5906 GCA_037189965.1 Chthoniobacteraceae bacterium
GAGTTGGCGTATGTGGAGGTTTCCACCAATGGAGTCGATTTTTCCCGGTTTACCAGCATCTCGCTCACCCCGGATTTGGTGGGGGCGTATGGCACCATCGACCCTACGAATGTCTACAACCTCGCGGGTAAGAGCATCAACTCCGACGGGCAATCATGGGGGACGCCTTTTAACCTCGATGATCTTCTCACCGATGAACTGGTCATCAACGGCGTGGTCGATCTCTCCAACATCCTGTATATCCGCCTTGTCGATATTCCCGGCAACGGTGCGTTTGAGGACAGCATGGGCAACCCGATCTACGATGCCTGGGTGACGTGGGGTACCGGTGGGTTTGATCTCGATGCCATCGGCGTCATCCATGCCGTGCCCGAGCCTTCCACCTACGGGTGGGTGGCGGCGGCTCTCGGCGGGGGCATGCTTTGGCGGCGGAGCTCCCGCGCGGCCTGATCGCCGATGAAACGGCGCAACCACGCGGCCACCGGAGGGATCACCTTCCTTGAGTTGCTCGCGGCACTTGCCGTGGCGGCGGTGCTCTGCGCCCTCCTCTACCCCGTGGCCCGGAGCGCCTACTTTCACTCCCTGAGGGTGGAAAGCGCGAACCACCTGCGCCAGCTTGTGGAGGCGAACCTTTCCTACGCCGCCGACCATGGCCGCTACGCGCCCGCCATGGACCAGAAAAACCTTCGCCGCTGGCACGGTACGCGTCCCAACACCCGCTCGCCATTTGACCCTGCGCAAGGCTTCCTCTCGCCCTACCTCGGCCAGTCGCGGCGCGTCACCCCTTGCCCCATGCTACGCCGCATGCTCCCCAAGGAGGGCCTTACGTTTGAGGATGGCAGCGGGGGCTATGGGTACAACTCCGTTTACCTCGGGGGAATGCGCGACTCCGTGCGCGATGCGGCGGGCATCTACGTCTCGCTCCCGGCGTTGCGAGCCCAGCGCCCCTCTCAGACACTGATGTTTGCCTCCACGGCCTATGCCAATGGGGCCACCCTTCAGGAGTACCCGTTTTGCGAACCACCGTTTTGGGATTTTGGCTTTGGCATCGCCAACTACCGCCCCTCGCCCTCGCTCCACTTTCGCTTTAATGGCAAGGCGCTCGTAGCATGGTGCGATGGCCACCTCACGCTCGAAGCGCGGGAAGACCGGCCCGTGGGGACAAACCCCCACGGGGGTGATGCCACTGCGCAGAACCTGGGTTGGTTTGGCCCGGATGCCGATAACGGCTACTGGAACCCCGCCCGCCCGTAGGCAGTTAATCGCGGTCCTTCTTTTTACGCTCTTTGCGCTCGCGGTTGCCGGAGTCGCCCCGCTCCTTGTTCTCGCGTTGGGGGCGCTCGGAGCGCTCGCGCTTCTCGTGGTTGCGGTTGGAGCGTTCCTGCCGATCGCGGTTCTCACGCTCGGAACGGTCGCGCTGCTGGCGTTCGCGGTTGGAGCGTTCGGCTTGCTCGCGTTGGCGACTTTGCTGCTCGGCGCGCTGGCGGTTCTCGCGCTCGGCGCGGTCGCGCTGCTGGCGCTCGGTGTTGGAGCGTTCGGCCTGCTCGCGCTGGCGGCTTTGTTGCTCGGCGCGCTGGCGGTTTTCGCGCTCGGCGCGGTCATGCTGCTCACGTTCGGTGCTTTGGCCCGAGGGCGGGCGCTGGGGTTGTTCGCGGTGCGAAGGAGGTTGCTGCTGGCGGCCAGCCTGCGTGCGCTGTTGCTCTGCCTCGCGCCGACGGTTTTGCTCGCGCTGGGCGGTCTGGAAGCTCTCCTCCGTGGCCGGGCGCGCGGGGGTGCGCCGGGCGGGGGCTTCGCGGCGGTATTGCTCCTCGATGCGGCGGCGCTCGGTGGGGTTGGAGACTTGGCTCCACCCACGGTCCACATTCACGCGCTCCAGCTTGCGCTCCACACGGGCTGGGCGTGCGCCCTCCTCCCCCCGACGGATGTGCGGGGCCTCGACGACGAGGCGATCTCCCGTGCGCTGCGCGCGGCGCAGGTCGTGGCGGCTGCCATGGCGGTAGCCGGTGTCGGTGCGGCGGTCGAGCCGCAGCGTCTCGATGCGGCGGTGCGAACGGGCGGAGACGCGCCGGTAGTCGGGCCCGCCGTTGTGCACCCAGCGGCGGTCGTTCTGGTAGGTGATGTTGGTGATGTTGACGGTCTTTTCGATATAAACCGTGTTGCGGTGGCGCGGGTAGATGACGTTGCGCATCACCGGCGAGCCGAAGGAGCGCGAGTCGCAGAAGTTGTAGTAGCCGGGGCCGATGTCGTAGTCGCGATCCACCCACCCACCGAAGCCGATGCTGACACTGAAGGTGGCCTCGGGCGGCAGCGGAGCCCAGCCGATGACATCATCGTTCGAACGCCACGAGACCCACGCCGGGGCCCACTCGTAGTCGGGTTTCCAGATCCACCCATAGCCCGCCACGCGCGCCCAGCGCCCGTAGTGGTAGGTGACGGAGCCGAAGTCTTCATACGAAACCCACGTCCACCCCGCGTCGGTATAGACCCAGTAGCCGTCGGTATAGGGAGCCCAGTCGGCACCGACGCCGCGCGGCTGCCAGCAGTAGCCGTAAGGGCCTGCCTCTACCCAATTCCCGTGGGGGGAGAGGGTGTCGAAGAAGAAGGAGAAGTTGACCTCCGCCGCCCGGGCACGTGGCGCGATGGCGAGGAAGCAGAGGGCCAGCAGGAGGAAGAGGAGGCGTTTCATCAGTCTGGTAAGTTAAGACCCTTTCGCACCTGCTTTCATTCAAAGCGATCTCAAAAAAAAGGAAGCGTCGGGAAGGTGAGGGGCGTATGCTTAGAGGGGAAACCTTATCATGAAAGACCGGCTCTCCAAAGGCATCTCCAAAGCGGGCATCCCGACCGCGCAGCGGCATCTCTTTGTCTGCATCGGGCCGGATTGCTGCGAACGCAAGGAGGGGGAAGAGCTTTGGAGCCATATTAAAGACCGCGTGAAGAAAAGCGGCCTCCCCGTCATGCGCACCAAGGCGGGGTGCCTGCGCATCTGCACGCAGGGGCCGTGGCTGGTGGTCTACCCGGAAGGTATCTGGTACGCGGAGGTGACGCCCGAGCGCTTTGACCGCATTTTGCTCGAGCACCTTGGCAAAGGCCGCCCCGTGCGCGAGTGGGTGGCCGCACGCAACGGCTGCGCGTGTGCAAACGGCCTAACGGAATGAGGCTCGCGCCCAACACGCCCCGGTTGGCGGGGCCCTGGGGCAAGGAGTAGCCTGCGGGGAGTATGGACTCCCTCTTCTACTACCGCCCCACCCCCCGGCTTGCCGCTCCGCAAACCGTGGAGGCCGACATCGCCATTTACGGAGCCACCCCGGCGGGTGTTGCCGCCGCCATCGCCATCGCCCGGGAAGGTGCGAGCGTGGTTATCGCCGAGCTGGGTGGGCGCGTGGGCGGGCTCACGGCCTCCGGGCTGGGGGCTACGGATATCGGGAATAAATTTGCCATCGGCGGCATCGCGCGCGAGTTCTACCGCCGCCTTGGCCAGCGCTACGGCCAGCCCGAGGCGTGGACCTTCGAGCCGCACGCAGCGGAGGCCCTGTTTCTGGAAATGCTCGGCGAGGCCAAGGTGCCCGTGCGCTTCCGGCAAGCGCTCACGCAGGTGCGCAAGCGGGGCAACGAGATCACCGAGCTGGAGATGGAGGATGGCACATGCTACCGGGCGCGCGCTTTTATCGACGCCTCCTATGAGGGCGACCTCATGGCGCGCGCGGGCGTCTCCTATACCGTTGGGCGCGAGGCCAACGCGGTCTACGACGAGCTGCTCAACGGCATTCAGTTTGGCCAGCCGCACCACAATTTCCGCCGGTTTGTCGACCCGTACAAGATCGCCGGAGACCCACGCAGCGGCCTTTGCGCGGGGATCGATGCCGATGCCTCCGGCGTGCAGGGCGAGGGAGATGCCCGCGTGCAGGCGTACAACTTCCGCCTCTGCCTCACGCGCGAGGAGGCCAACCGGCTCCCCTTCCCATGCCCCCCGGGGTACGACCCCGAGCGCTACGAGCTCCTGCGGCGCTACCTCGCCACGGGCGTGTGGGATGTGCTGCACCTCTCCCGCGCGATGCCGCACGGCAAGACGGATACGAACAACTACGGCGGCTTCTCCACCGACCACATCGGCGCAAGCCACGATTGGCCCGAGGCCAGCTACGCCCGGCGCGAGGCGATCTTCCAGGACCACGTGGCGTATACCTCCGGGTTGCTCTACTTCCTCACGCATGACCCCGGTGTGCCCACCCGCGTGCGGGAGGAGGCGAGCCAGTGGGGGCTGGCGAAGGATGAGTTTACCGCCACCGGCGGGTGGCCGCACGCGCTCTACATCCGCGAGGCGCGGCGGATGCTCTCCGACTATGTGATGACCGAGCACGACGCCGTGGGGACCCGCCGCGTGGCCGATGGCGTGGGCCTCGCAGCGTATACGATGGATTCGCACCACTGCCGCCGCGTCGTCCGCGCCGGGCGCGTCTGCAACGAGGGGGATGTGCAAGTCGGCGGCTCCGCACCTTACCCGGTATCCTACCGCTCGATCTGCCCGCGTGAGGCGGAGTGCGGCAACCTGCTGGTGCCGTGGTGCCTCTCGGCGAGCCACATTGCCTTTGGGTCGATCCGCATGGAGCCGGTGGGGATGGTGCTCGGGCACTCGGCGGCAGTGGCCGCACTACACGCCTTGCGAGAGGGCGCACCAGTGCAGCGGGTGGAGGTGGCCGCGTTGCAAACCGCGCTACGTGCGCAGGGCCAAGTGCTGGAGGTACCGCCCGGTGCCGCCGAGCTATTCATGGGCCCCGCGCTCCGGTGGTAAGACTAAGTTAAGCTGCCCCCGGAGAGGATGCCCGCGAAGCGAGAATTGTAGGCCGTCTCGGTGAGACGGCAGTCCAACCCCATGGCGTTTCACAGAAACGCCCTACCATTTCCAACCCTTAGACGGCAAGCGTGGGGGCCGCACCCGTCTTGCGTTTGAACCACGCCGAGAAGGTGGAGACGTGGGAGAACCCCGTCTCTGCCGCCACTTCCTTGGCGAGCTTGAAGGGGAGGGTGCGCCGCGCGTAGTCGAGTCGGCGCTCCTCCAGGTATTGGCGGGAGGTGCGGCCGAGCGCGGCGGCGCAAAGCCGCTCAAACTGCACGCGAGAGACCCCTAGCTCCCGCGCGAGCCGCTCGCCCGGGCGCAGCTCGGTGAGTGGGCACGTATCAAGCCGTTGCAATAGCGTGGCGAGCCGCTCATCCGCATGGGCGGCGCGGCGAGGGTCGAGCCCGGCAGCGGTGAGCGTCTCGGAAAGGGTGCGCGCCCAACCATAGAGCGCTTCTCGAAAAGCGAAGTGCCCGGCCAGCGTCTCGCGCTCGTGGGAGCGGCGTAGCAGAAGGCGCGCCTGCCGTGCCAGCGCCGGGTGGCTCGCAGCGGGGAGGGTGAGGCTTTGCCCGCCATCAAAGAGCGCGCGGCCATCGGGCCACTCGGCCCTCAGCGCGAGCGAGAGGAGCCGCGTGCCCGGTGCAAACTCCTGCATGCGCACCACCGGGCGGGGGAAAAGCCACTCCCCCGGCAGGGCGAGCGTGCTTTGGCCGTGGTGCTCCACCCGCGCGCTGCCGCGCAGGACGAGCCACGCCGTTAGAAAAAGGGCGCGGTCGCAAAGGCTCCGGCCACGCGCCCCGGTGGAGCTGCCTTCATAAGCCCAGACAAACTCCACGCGCACGGCATCCCAAGGGGGGGAGGGGGTCATTGCGTGTTACGATAGAGCGGTTTAAATAAATGGCCATATTTCTATTTAAAGCGCTCTAGTATTACTACGTTAGATCGTTTGAAAGGTCGGTGCGAGTGTCGGAGATTGTAGGGCGTTTCTGTGAAACGCCATGGGGTTGGACTGCCGTCTCACAGAGACGGCCTACAACTCACGCTTCGCACGCGTTCCTGCCGCGATCAGCTT
>JBBCKB010000093.1:0-14857 GCA_037189965.1 Chthoniobacteraceae bacterium
CGGGGCCATGGCCAGCTCGGGCAGCAACACCACGGGGCAATGGCGCTCATTGGCCTCCTGCCAGATGCCGTCGAGAATGGCACGGGTAAACCAATGCGCCTCCTTGCCTTTCGGTACATAGCTGCCGGTGAGGCCGAGCATCCCCCCGGGGATCGGGCATGTAGCCCCCTCATACGCCTCTGCGACAAATGCCCCTTTTCCTTGAAGCACCCGTACCCGCCCCTCTTTCTGCAATTCGCGGATCGCCCCGGTGATTGTTGCTGGGGAGACGGCATACTCCACCGCCAGATCCCCCCGCGAAGGAAGCACCGCACCCGAGGGCCACTCCCCGGCGGAAATGCGGTCTCGAAGCTGTTCTGCGATGCGCTCTACTTTTGTCATGATCGCCAAAGGCGCAAGCTTACCACCCTGGTGAAGCGATGTCTTTACTCATCATCCCAAAAACTGCTCGCACCGGACGATGGTCGGAGGCCATCCCCTCCTCCACCACGGAGGATTCGCAAAGCGCCAGCCGCCCTGCGGGTTGAAAATAGATATGGTCGATCGCCTTCTCCGGAACATCCGCAGGCCATGTTGCCCCAAGGGGCGCGCGTTGCCATCGCGCCCGGAGCCCCGCCAGCTCGCAGGCATCGGGCCCGGCGTTGAAATCCCCCGCCAACACCACGCACCCCGCATTTCGGAAGAATGCCTCCACCACCTCTGCCTGTGCTGCACGTAGTGCCTTGCTATGCCGCGCGAGGTGCGTGCCCCCCAGCCAAAGCTCGCCACTCCCGGGCGCTGCCACCCGGAGCGCACCGAAAACACGGTCTTCATGCCCCGCCTCTGCAGGCAGCGGCAGCACCACCTTCTCCAACACCGGCCAGCGCGAAAGCAAGGCCACACCGTACTCCCCACCTTGAAGCGAAACCGCCCGTGCAAAGAGCGCCTGCATCTCCAATCCTTCGGCAAAGTAGGTACATTGGTCTACCTCGCCGCTCCGTGTGGTACCCACGTCCACCTCCTGTAAGACAACGAGATCGGCATTCACTGCGCGCAGCACCCCGAGCTGGCGTTCGAGATCAAGCCGCCCATCCATTCCCACCCCGGCGTGGAGATTATAGCTTAAAACAGTAGCCAGAGGCATCGCTGTCGGGGTGGAGAGATAAACATCGGGCACTACCGGGCTGCGCCCTGCGCCCCGGCATCTTTCAAGATTACCGTTTGCGTCTCTCCTGGCAAGAGCCGTAGATGAATGCTCTCGACCGGTTCTTGAGCAAGCGGCTTTTCGGTAAACGCATCCACCGGCAGAGCCAGCCCCTTCCATCGTAGCTCTCCGCGAAAGGCCTGCTCCCGCGTGGCATGGATGCTGATAACCCCATTTCCCACATGGAGGCTGGCCACCTCGCCATCGGTATAGAGGTGCACCCCGGCATCGCGAACAATGTGGCGAAGCAACTCCGCAGAAAGATAGGGCGTCCCCACATACACACTACGCCATTGGGCAAAGACCTTTTCAGCAACTCCCGGTTTGCCGTCCTCACGCCACCGCCCCAATACCTTTAGCCCATCTTCCACAGGCCAGAAGCGAGGGGCCAGTCGCTTCTCGTAGAATGGCCGGTTACGGAAGAATGAAATATCCCAATCCTCCAGCACCAATGGCTTGCGTAGCCCCTCTTCCTTTGCCAGATCAATCGTCGGGTTTGCCCACTGGGTTGAGCCTTCAAATTTCATCCCCGTGATATCAGCCAGCCCCTCCACCCCAAGCCCTTTGCCATACCCGGAGATGCCGGGTGCCCAGAGCCATACCAGTGTCTTGCCATCGCGCTGCAAGCGGGTGCGCACCAGCTCCCGCTGCGCGGCATCAAGGTGGTAGGCATTGAGAAATACATAGACCTTGTATTGCTGTTGCACTTCCGGCTTCTCCAGATCAGCGAGGTTAAGATAATCCACCGGCGCGCCAATGGACGAGGTCTCCCGGATCATTGCTCGTTTGATCAGGTTATACGCGGGGATGCTTGCATAAATATCCAGCAACATGGAGCTGCGACCATCCACCAATACTGCCACCTCCGCACTCCCTTTGAGCGGGCGGCTATAGACCTCCCGGTAAAGGCTGATGCCCCGCCGCATATCGTGCACCACTTCCGGGTGCGAAAACCAGGGTACCGACTGTTGCCCCGTGCTCCCCCGCGAAAAATCGAGCCACCACCAACCTGCTCCCGTCGCTACCCCCGCACCGATATCGCGCCGTTGGATGGCGAGTGTTTCTGCAAGCGAGCTTTGCGGGTAATCCCGCAACCCGGAGGAGAAGGTCCGGTTATCATATTCGGCGAGGAATAACTTCCCATTCAGCGCAACACTGCGCTGTGGAGTATTTTGGAAAAATGGCGTGCCCCCCATGCGGTCGGAATAGGAATAGGGTAGTGAGACAAAATCGACGGCTTTGGATTTCAACAACCAATCCAGCGCATTGTGCCCGCCCAAGTGGTTATCCCCCGGCTTCTGGCTCAACATTTTTGAGACGAGGTAGCCATAGTAACCGCCGAAGATCGGCTTCGCGCTGGCGGCCTCGCGCCCGACCTCGCAGAAATAGACGAGATTCTCCGCATTGCGCTCGTTGTACCAAAGGAAGTAATCAATCATTTCCTGTGCAACAACGGGGTCGCGAAAGAAGCCATACTCCCCCTGCGCTACGAGGTGCGCATTCGTCGGTTCCAAGGTGGAAAACTCCAGCCCCTCCCGCTTCCAGGCTTCCCGGAGTGCCGCCACATCACCATTGTACCGTTTCTCCAGCCACTGGCGGAAGGAGGATAGTGCTGCCTTGCTGAAGTCTCCAATAAACGCCTTCGCTCGCGGAGCCATCTTCATCTCCGGGCCGTATTGGTGGAACTCCCCTCCTCCTCCTGCCATGAAGGTATAGCCAATCACCCGTCGGCCCCACGGTTGCGCTTCGATGTGGGCGACCAACCGCCGGATCGCTTGCGCACTATCTTTGCGCCACTGTTCGCTCGCCATGCTGTGCGATCTCCCCCGCTGGCGGCTTCCGGTTACATAAGCTTCGCTGGGGTAGCGGGCCACCCACTCCGGCGTGACACGGAGCATCACACTCACCATCAACCAACACTCGGGCGCATAGGCATCCAGCCGCTGGACATGGTCGTCAAACCGCTTGAACCATGCGACATACGCCTCTTCCTGATCTTCAGGCACTGTAAGAATGCGGCCCGATGTCCCTAGCCGAAAGATCTCAAATCCTCCCTCCGCATACGCGGCCAGCGCGCGGTTGGAAACGTCAAACTGAGTCATCACCACGGGTGGCACCGGCTTGTCATTGACATAAAGCGCCTGCCCATCCCCCAATGGGCGCACCTCCACCCGGGGTAACACTCCCACGGCAGGCGTCTTCTTCATGCGAGCCACTTGTAACGCTGGTACCACCGGGCCGCTTTCTTTTGCAGAGGAAATTTTGGCCATCTTCCCTCCCGCGAAGGCTTGTACCACGCCGCGCACTTCACCTTGGGGAGCGAAGTCGCCGATCCAGAGCCGCCCCCGGAGTTGCTGAACCTCACCGGGCTCCCACTGCGAAGTGGGCACCTCTGGCTGGAGCACGCCTTTGGCCACGCGATTATCAAACGCGCCCTCCGGCCCAGCCTGCAATGCGACTTCAAACCGGTAGTCTTCCGAGAGAGCCCTCTCTGCCACGAGCTGAAATGCCACCTCCACCCAGCTCCCCGGCTTCACCTCCTGCGGGGAGAAGGCACCTGCGCGGATGACCATGCGGTCTTCCGGCAAGGCGCGCTCCTCATAAGCCACGCCGCCCCAAGGCCCCTCATCCGCACGGTGGTAAAGCTCCACGGCGGAAGACCAGCCGCTATCGTCAAAATCAGTTTTAGGCCAACCGGCGACCAATATTTCTGTAGCCTTCCACTCCTCATTCGTTGAAATCTTTTGGCTCGAAACCTTACCCTCCCGGGTGCGGAAGTTCAGACAGACCTCCCCTAAAAAGCCATAGGCACCCCCGGTATCTCTGAGGTCCACCGCCAACACATTGCGCCCAGCCAAAAGGTGCGGCTTGAGGTCGAAGATCTGCGGGCGCACCCCGGCCACCTTACCGACCGGCACCCCATTAAGGTGGACACCCGCAAAATCATCCGCAGCGCATTGCAGCCAAGCGCTCTCAAGGCTCGAAAGGTCGGCAACTTCGAAACTCCTCCGCAACCAGACTGTGGCTTCCTTCTTCCCGTCTTTGCTGCCTCCCCAAATCCATTTCGCGCTCCAATCCGGGCGGAGCAGAGGCGCCCCCTTGCTAAAGACCCGTACTTCCCCCACGCGCAGCTTCGCCCCGCTTGCGGGTTGCGCCCCCATATCAAACACCAGCCGTAGGCGTGAAGCCTCTACCGGCTCACGAAACTCCACTGCGTTGCGCTCCACACCGGCCACCTCTTTGGCAACCTCCCGCCATTGGCCGGATGCCAGATCCATCATCTCCACACCGATTTTCCGGCAAAGCCCGGGCTCGGCCACGCGGAAGGTGACGCCCACCACTGGCTCGGGGAAGCGCCAATCCAGCTCCAGCCATTTGGTGCCGCCAGAAGCCGCCGCTTCCCAATACGCTCCCGATGGGGCTCCTTCGAGGACCTGCTCGGGTCCGTGTTTGCGGCGGTCGGCACGGTCCAAAGCCAGCGCGACCATTTCACCTGCCAAGGGGTTGGAAAGCTCCGCGTTTGACGAATATGCGAGAAAGCCAACGAAGCAGCAAAGAAGCGATTGAGAGAATCTAGAGATCATCATGATGGTGCCAGATACCGGGGTCTTCCGCAGTGGGCTCCCGGCGTAGTTCTTCAAAAGAGATCCATTGCACGTGGCCATCCACAAAGCCGACGTTTGCCCCCTTGAAGTGACGGTCGGCAAAGTTGTTGCCGTCGCTCACGCCATTGGAGGCGGAGGCAATCCCCCCCTTGGGGTAGCAGCCTCGGCAATAGGCGGGGAAGCCGGTGCTACTACCGCCTTGCACATCCATCCACGAAGCTGTTTTAGCCGGGTGCGCCACCTGCGCGCGTTTTTTGGAAGGCACTCCTCCGGGGCCCCCGCTATACGGCATGGAGTGTAGCAAGTGGCCCTTCTTCCAATCCGTAAATACCGGCCCCAAACCGGGAGGCACTGAACCATCCGGCCGTTTCGTCTTTTGCCCGGGGCACATAAACCACCGGTTATTGCCATAAAGCCCGCTGGAAAATGAAACCGTGTGACTTTGAATAATATAGGGAAACAATAGACCCGACCAATACCGGTAGCCGCCCTCCACGGTCTCCCCCTTCCACACCTGGTAAGGAACCAACTGGTTTTGGTTATCCACCCCAAAGGCCAGCTCCGCTGTCATGATCTGCCGTAACGCGGAAACACAAGCGGCAGCCTGCGCCCTTGCCCGGAGATTGCCCATCAGGGGAAAGGCAATCAACACCAACACGGCAAGCACGGTTACGACAATCAGCAGCTCAAGAAAGGTTACCCCGGTCCTCTTCCAGGAGTGCGAGGGTATTGCGGTGGTTCTCATGGGCCCCGGGGAAGGAGTGCAACACGCGGCACGATTGCCGACAAACCCTATTTCCCGAAGACTTTGCGTGCTCGCAACCCTCCTAAAATGCCAAGTCCGGCTCCAAGCATCCCCAAGGTTCCCCCTTCGGGCACGGCATCAAACTGCCTCCCCGAGAGGTAGAGTTGGTTGATCTCGGTCGTCGATAACGCGCGATCATAAATCGCATAGCCGGAGAGCCGCCCATCAAGTTTACTAATCAGGTAGGAAGCGGCGGAGTCATCAGCCAAGGCAGAGTACCCGGAGGAAGCAAACGCCGCAGGCCCGGAGATTTCCGCGCCGCCGGCTTGCGCGAGGTAGAGCTTCAACGCTCCATTATCCGCCCCATCATAGACGAGGGAAATATAGGTCCACTTATCCTTTTCAGGTACGTTAAGCTCAAACTTGACGAGCTTGCTCTTGGCGTCACTAGACTGAAGATACACTTCATAGTTCCCATTATTATAGTGGAACATGAAAGACTTATTATCTGTCCCTGCGCTGGACACCCACTTCCTCCCAAATGTCATGGAGGAGGCATTCGTGGCATTTCCATTGTAATACCAGAGCGAAATGGTAAACCCGGCTCCACTCATGGAGTTATTACTTGCGCTCCCTGCCTGCAAGCCCCCTGTACTCCCGAAGATTGCGTAGGAATCCTCTACATTGTAGGTGACACTCCCTGTCGGGTTGATAATGGAAAAATTATTCCCATTGCCAGACTTGTCGGTGCCATTGTCAAAAGTATACCACGATACGAGGCCGCTGCTCACCGGCGGAGCCAGGAGAACCGCCTCTGCGTGCCCAACACAGCCGAAAGTCGCCACTGCAAGGGCGAGAACCATTTTTGTTTTAATCATAGATAGTAGGGGGATGGTGCAACTAAACCTTCATGAGATAGGAATCTGGAGTAGGAGGTGCTTCGCTGGAGTCGCCATCTGCAGCAAAGACGATCTGCATCGTCTCCAGCGAATCGCGCGGCTCGGTATAGGGAGGCAGGCCTTCGGCGACGCGGCGGATCACGTCGAGCGTCTGGTCGGTGGTGTTGTGGACAAAGCGGTTGTCCTCATCGGCAGTGGCGGGCCATGAGAGATCTTCAACAACGGAGCTATGTAACCCTTCCGGAAGATCGCTAAACTCCCACCTCCGGAAGCGGCGGCCGAAGACGCTCGTTTCAATAGCTCCTTGGGTACCGCAGATCAGGTAGCGAAGCTCATGCCCATCATCCGCATGGGTGGAGATATGGGTCTGGAGAGGGTCGTGCCGAAGCGTCGCCGCAACGGGCATCATGAAGGTAAGATGGCTGACTGCGCCGGAAGCAAACCGAAGCGTGGTGTGGTAATTATCCCGCACCTCGTAGTAGGGCACAACGTTGGGAGCACTAATGGAGCGCACCTCCCCCACAGGCTCGCCGATCCACCACCGGGGCAGGTCCACATAGTGGCAGAGTTTTTCCCCAAACATCCCGCCGCCGCTGGAGGGGTAGTTGCGCCAGGAGTTCCGCCCGTGGAACTCGGAGCAAATGTAAGTGCACTGGGTATTGACCACCCGCCCCACCAACCCGGCATCGATCCGTTCCTTGACCCACTGGTAAAGCCGCGAGTAGCGCAGCTCAAAGCCGATCTGTAGGAAGCCCCCCAGCCGCTCGGCGCACTCCACCATGGCTGTGGCGTCGGCAAGCGTGGTAGCCATCGGCTTTTCGCAGAGCACGGCCTTCCCGGCTTCCAGCGCCGCGATGGCAAGCGGAGCGTGCAGGTGGTTGGGCGCAGCGATAAAGACCAGCCGCAACGCGGGGTCTGCCAACAACGCCTCCACCGAAAGGGCCACCTCCACCCCGCTTTCCCGCGCGCGCTCAGCCATGGCGGGGTCGGGGTCAAACCCGGCAATAGCGCTGACTTCCGGCGCCTGCCGAATGGCGGGGAGAATTTTGCTCCCCATATTCCCCAACCCAATGACGGCAACTTTCATGCGCCCAGATTAGCCGGGCGCTGAAAGAAGTCAACCTGTTTTTATCAGGTTATTATCCTGTTATTTTATCTCTAGAGTTTGAGGAAGTTCTCCAAAAGGTGTTTCCCCTCACGGGTGAGGATCGACTCGGGGTGAAACTGCACGCCGTGGATCGGCAGGCTCCGGTGCCGCAGCCCCATGACCTCGCCCTCCTCCGTCTCTGCCGTGATCTCCAGCTCCTCAGGGAAGCTTTCGCGGCGGACGAGGAGCGAGTGGTAGCGCGTCGCCTCAAAGGGGTTTGGCAACCCGGCAAAGACCCCCTCGCCATTGTGGCGGATCGGCGAAGTCTTTCCATGCATGAGCCGCCCGGCGCGCACCACTTCACCGCCAAAGACCTGCCCAATGCACTGGTGCCCGAGGCAGACGCCTAAAAGCGGCACCTTCCCGCCAAAGCGGCGGATGACTTCATTGCTCACGCCCGCTTCATTGGGCGTGCACGGCCCGGGCGAGATGCAGATGCGCTCCGGGGCCAGCGCGGCGATTTCGTCCGGGGTGATCTCGTCATTGCGGAAGATCTTCATCTCCGCGCCCAGCTCGCCGAAGTATTGGACGAGGTTGTAGGTAAACGAGTCGTAATTATCAATAACCAGCAACATAGTGTCTCTCCTCGCGTTCTTTAGTGGTGGTTGCAGACCGGCTCGGTGGCGCGGGCGTGGGAGATGGCGCGCATCATCCCCATCGCTTTATTCACCGTCTCCTGGTACTCGCCCTCGGGGGTGGAGTCTGCCACGATGCCCGCGCCCGCTTGCACATACGCTTTGCCATCTTTGAGGACGATGGAGCGCAGGGTGATACAGGAGTCGTGGTTACCATCAAACCCAAAGTACCCGACAGCCCCGGCATACGCGGCGCGGCGGTTCTTCTCCGAAGCGTTGATGATCTGCATCGCCCGCACTTTGGGCGACCCCGATACCGTACCCGCAGGGAAGGTGGCGCGCATGACATCGTACGCGCTCGCCCCGCCGCGCAGGGTGCCGACGACATTGGTGACGATGTGCATGACGTGGCTGTAGCGCTCGATCGTCATAAAATCCGTCACCCGCACGCTGCCGTACTCGGCGATGCGGCCGACGTCGTTGCGGGCAAGGTCGACCAGCATGAGGTGCTCGGCGCGTTCCTTCGGGTCGGCGAGAAGGTCGGCAGCGTTGGCGTCGTCCTCCTCCGGGGTGGCCCCCCGGCGGCGAGTGCCCGCAATGGGGCGGATCGTCACTTCCTCATTAATGGCACGCACGTGGACTTCCGGCGAGCTACCCACCAGCGCAAAGCGCCCGCCAAACTTGAGGCAGAAGAGGTACGGCGAAGGGTTGATGGAGCGCAGCGTCCGGTAAAGGTGGAGCGCATCGCCCGGGTACCCGGCCTCAAACCGCTGGGATAGGACGACCTGAAAAACATCCCCCGCGTGGATGTACTCGTGCGCCTGCCGCACCATGGCGTGGTACTCCTCGCGCGTGGTGTTGCTCTGCGGCTCCTCCGCTTCGGCAGAAGGCTCCTGGTGGAGGTTGATCTGCGGGAGCAACGCGGGCCGGGCGAGCTGCTCGAGCAGCGCTTCGATCTTCTCGCAAGCGATGTCGTAGGCGGTATCCGCATCTCCTTCGATAAAGGCGTTGGCAAGGATGCGCAGCCGCCGGGTACGGTGGTCAAAGATCAACAAAGTATCGGTGACCATGAAGAGCATGTCCGGCACATCCACCCCTTCGGGGGGGAGCGCGCCGATGGCTGGCTCAAAGAAGCGGACAACATCGTACGAAAGGTACCCCACCGCCCCGCCGGAAAAACGCGGCAGCCCCGGCAGCGCCACCGGGCGGAAGCGCGACATCAGCTTTTGCAGCTCGGCAAGCGGGTCGCCCTCGGCCTGGTGCTCGCGCGTTTCGCCGTTTTCTGTAATGCGGATGGTGCGCCCCTCGGCCTCGAAAAGCAGGCGCGGGTCGCTCCCCACAAAGGAGTAGCGCCCCCCCTCGCCCGTGTTTTCGGCAGACTCGAGGAGAAAGGTGTACCCGCCGCGGTCGAGCTTGCGGAAGGCGGAGACGGGCGTCTCCGCATCGGCCACCAGCTCCGTGCTCACGGGGATAAGGTTCCCCTGCGCGGCCAGCTCGCGGAACTGCTCGCGCGTGGGGGTGATGAAATGGGTTCTCATAGGAGAAAAAAAATCTATTTTGCGTAAGTCTTTTGAGGATCAAAGAGAGGCTCCTCCTCTACTGGAAGGAGCGCCCCCTTGGGGTCGAGCGGCTGGAAGAAACAGGAGGCGTAGCCCGTGTGGCAGGCGCCGCCCTCCTGGTCTACCTCGAAGAGAAGGGTGTCGGCATCGCAGTCTACATACCATCGAAGCACGCGCTGCTGGTGCCCGCTGGTTTCTCCCTTGAGCCAGAGCTTCTGTCGCGAGCGGCTCCAGTAGTGCATGAACCCCGTCTCCACCGTCTTCTCGATAGCGAGCCGGTTCATCCACGCCATCATGAGTACGCGGCCCGCTTCGGGCTTGCCGTTCTCGGTTTGCTGGATGATGGCGGGGATCAAGCCGTCGGAGTTGAATTTAAAGTCGAAGTTCATGAGCTATGGGTCGTAGGTCTGGTCGTGTAAGAAATAGAAAACAAAAAGCCCGACGATTCGGAAAGGTGAATCATCGGGCAAAGGGAGCAACGCGAAGAGGGCGGCGCGGCCACTGCGGCATTCTAAAAATGCCGCAAGCCCGAACAAGGGTGCCACCAATGATGAAGGAAAAGCTTCACGTTACCTTCCACAGGTAGCGGCAACGGACACAACTGGCAAGCGGGAAAACTGCAGCCCCCTCCGACGCGAGATCAGTTGCAAATCAATTGTTTTGCAAAAATGAGCCAAATTCACTGTAAAACGAATTAAATCCAGAGAACACCACTTCGTAAAAATGAATCATAATGCAAATTGATTGCATTTATTCTTGCGCAAAACCTTAGATCGCTGCATTCTCCCCGCCGCAATGAAATCTTCTTTCTCTCTTCCTGCGGTGGCGGCACTGGCCGTTACCTTGCTTGTTAACCCGGGTGATGCGGCCGCCCAGTCGTACTACACCAGCGGACACACCGACATCGGCCTGGCCTATGAAGACGGCGAGCTACACCCCCACTGGCACCTGGAGGCAGGCAATATCGTCGATGGCTCCCCCCTCCCCGCCGATGCCGAGTACGAGCCGGGTGATCTCATCGCCGTTTTTCAAGCCACCCGACCGGCCGCCAATGGTGCCGCCGATTACCTCGGTGTTTCAGCCGGAACACTCATTTACATGGGCGGCCCCTCGGTGGCCTGGCAGCCGTACCTCGGCTTCGGCTCCGAGGAGCTCAACCCGGGCGATTGGAGTGGCCCCATTGTCCTCTCTCTCACCGGCTGGACCACCCCGGCTGGCGGCGCGTTTGCCCTCTACACCACCAACCTCGCAGGCACAAATACAACCGATATCTTCCTCTCCACCTTTGACCCCTCGGTGGCCGATGTAGATGGGCTGGGAGAGAACCGCTTTGGCCTTTCGGCCGGAGGGCATGACCACTTTACGTTCGGCTTTACCACCCCCGGCTACTACGAGCTGACGTTCCTTTACGAAGGCAACCACATTACGGATGGCCCGGTAAGTGCCGTGGCAACGTTTGGCTTCCAGGTGGTGCCCGAGCCCTCCAGCTTCCTGCTACTGGCAGGGGCAGGCTTCGGAGCAGCGGCTCTGCGCTGGCGCAACCGGCGCAACCGCGCATCGTAGCTTCCTACCGCTACTTGCCGCGCGGCGTCTAAAAAATGCCGCGCGGCTCCTTCCCCCCGGGCGCTTTCTCTCTCTCTTCGCCCATGCGTTTACCCACTTCACCCCTCCGTGCCTTTGGCCTGTTGGAAGTCATTGTCGTCGCAGCGATTGTCGGCATCCTTACCGCTGCCGCGCTTCCGCTTTTCTCCAGCGCGCGTGCTAATGCAAACCGGGCAGCCTGCCTCTCCAACCTGAGACAAATCGGGGCGGCCATGCACCACTTTGCCAACGAGCACAACCACTACCTGCCCGCAACCACGCACACAACCGGCAGCCGCCGCGTCAACCAAAGCTGGGTCTACACCCTTGCCCCCTACCTTGGTAATGATCCAGGCAAGCTCGATGAAGTGCGCATCTGCCCCGCCGAGCCCGAGGCTCGCCGCCGGATGATCCGCGAGCGCAACGCCACCAGCTACGGGCTCAACGAGCTGGTTTTCGATACCGACTACAACCACCTCCTGCGGATCCCCCACCCTTCGCGCACCTTGCTGGCCGCCGTCTTCTCGGAGAAGCGCACCCCCTCGCCCACGTGGGACCACGTGCATAGCGGAGAATGGCGGACTTGGCTCCAGTTTCTCAACGACGTTCAGCCAGACCGCCATGGCCCCGGCTCCCGCCCTGGCGCTCCCCCGGCAGAGCGCATCCACGGCTCTTCCAACTACCTCTTTGCCGACGGCCATGTGGAGAACCTCTCTGCCGCAGAAATGAAGCGCCGCCTTGATGCCGGGGAAAACCCCGCAGAAGTACCGCTTTGAGCCCTCCGCCCGGAAACACCTAAAGGGACAAAAGCGATTGACTCGAAATCGGGTTTGCTTTTAAACGTTTCAATTCCCTCTAAACGATTCCTTTCCGACTTCCGAAAGAGGAGCAGACAAACCCACGCGAGCCAATGAAGACGTATTCAACCTTCCGAATGGGAGATATGGTGATCGAGTACCTGCTCGACCCGAAGACCGAGGGGATCGGGTTTCGCATCTACCCGGCGGTCCTGAAACCAAGGCTGGTAAAGCACCGGAAGTTTCTCGATGAAGACCCCGCTCTGCGCCTGCTCCCCAACGGGGGCAAGCGCCTACTGACCAACCGCCTTGACCCCCTTGTCCACCTCAAGCTGCGAGGCGAACGGGAGCCTGCGGGGTTCTCCCAAGGGCGGACGTCTCATAACGGCTTTCCGCAGCTTCGGTTTCGGCGTCAGAAAGTGGTGAGGGAGAAAGAGGGCACCACCATCCACACCTATCTTGGGGTGCCGGGCACTTGCGAAGCGCGGCACACGCTGCTTTGGAAAAAGGGCAGCTCCTATCTGGAAATCCAGACCCGCATCACCAACCGAAGCACCGGACCGATCACCCTCGAAGCCGCCTCCAGCTTCTCTCTTGGCGGGATCACCCCTTTTGATCGGGCGGATGCTCCGGAGCAACTCTACGTCCACCGGTTTCGTTCCTATTGGTCTGCGGAGGGAAGGCATGAGCGCCTACCCGTAGAGGCGCTGCACCTTGATCGCTCCTGGTGCGGCGCCCCCGGCTTCTCCGAGCGTTTCGGCCAAGTGGGGACACTCCCCGTTCGCGGCTTTTTCCCATTTGTGGGGATGGAGGATGCCCAAGCGAGCGCCTTTTGGGGAGCCCAACTCGCATGGGCGGGTTCCTGGCAGATGGAGGTCTACCGCAGGGATGATCGCCTCGCCATTGCTGGCGGGCTGGCCGACCGGGAGTTTGGCCATTGGTGGAAGACGCTTTCTCCAGGAGAGACGCTCGCTCTCCCTCCGGCAACGCTGGCGACTTCTGCCGCTTCGTTTGAAGATCTTTGCAGCCGGCTGGCTCAATTCCAAGAGACCACCCCTTATCGGCCCGCGCCCACGGAGGCAAACCTCCCCATCATCTTTAACGAGTATGGGGCCACGTGGGGAACCCCCGAGAGGGACCGGGTGCTCCGCCTCGCCCGCGAGGCCGCAGAGATGGGGTGCCGCTATTTTGTCATCGACGCCGGGTGGTACGTCCCGCCGGAGGCAGACTGGTGGAACGCCCATGGAGACTGGACTCCCGGGTCCGAGATCTTCCCCAACGGCCTGGAGGAAGTGGCGGCCGAAATTCGCAAGCTCGGTCTGGTGCCGGGCCTCTGGTTTGAGTTTGAAAGCTGCGGCGAACATTCCAAAGCGTTTGGCCTCACCAAATACCACCTTCACCGCGATGGGCACCCCATCACCGTTGGCACAAGGCGCTTTTGGGATTTCCGCGACCCGTGGGTCAAAGAGTACCTTCGAGAACGAGTCACCAACCTGCTCCGCCGCTGCGGCATCGGGTACCTCAAGATCGACTACAACGAGACCGTAGGCCTTGGGTGCGATGGCGCGGAATCTCCCGGCGAAGGACTCAGGGAGCACCTCCTCGGGGTCACCTCCTTCATTCGCGACCTGCGCAAGCACATCCCCGGTATCATTATCGAAAATTGCGCGGGCGGAGGCCACCGCCTTGAACCTTCACTCATGAGCCTTTGCGATATGGGGAGCATCTCCGACGCCATCGGCGCGAGGGAAAACCCGATCATCGCGGCCAATCTGCATTCGCTCATTCTGCCACGGAAAGCGCAAGTATGGGCCATTCTGCACCCGGACCACTCAAAGCGGGAAATGCTCTACTCTCTCGCTGCCGGGTTTCTGGGGCGATTGTGCCTTTCCGGATCGATCGACCATCTACGGGAAGAGCAACGCAGCTTCGTCAAATCAGTGCTGAAGCAATACACGGAGTGCACCCCGGTGATTCGCGAAGGCATCTCCCAGCGCCATGGTGCTCCGGTAAAAAGTTACCGCCACCCGAAGGGGTGGCAAGGCATTGTCCGCACCCACCCGACAGGGAGCTGGGTATTAGTCGTCCTGCACGCCTTCGAAGCCCCCGGCGCCACCGTTGAAATCCCCCTACCCCGGCGCAAACCCCAGACACTCCGGGTCCTCGCAGAGAACGCCGGTGAGGTTAAAGTGCGCAACGGGCTTCTCAAATGGCATCCGCCGGGCGACTTCTGCGCCACCGTTGCTCTGTTAGGCTACGAGTAGCCAGATCATCGGGTAGACTAAGCCTACCCTCGCTGAGTGACCAAAACAAAACCCCGCCCCCTCGTTGTAAAGGGGCGGGGTTTTTAGTTTTTCAGCGTTCGTTTCCTAGAAGTTGATCCGGAAGCCGCCCGTCACGGCGTTGGACGAGTAGTTCGTCCGGCCGATCTCGCCAGTGTAGTACGCAAACGCACTCACGCTCGGGCTGAACTGCACCGACGCTCCCGCGTCGAGAAGCAGCGCATCACGCCCGATCTTCGGCCCGCTCACGTTGAACACGCCAGCTCCACCCACAAAACCGGACTCAATCGCCGCGGTGCTGTCGAGGAACTCGTGCTGCCACTGGGCGCGCACTTCAGGCTTGATCACCACGCCGCCCACGTTCCACGCGTACGATGCACGCATGCCCAACGCGCTCTTGAGCGAGTCTTCGCTCTGCGAGGTGTACTGCAACGGGGCGCTCGAGCCCGTCTCCTGGTAGGCGTTCAGCCCAATGTAGGTGTAC
>JBBCKB010000094.1:0-69570 GCA_037189965.1 Chthoniobacteraceae bacterium
CGCTCCGCAGGCGTCCCGTCGGGATCAGCTTAACGTCGTATTACTAAAGCATCGTCCCCGAGAGGAAATCGAGGGCGGCGAGGAAATAGATGATCACCCCGGTGACATCCACCAACGTCGCCACAAACGGCGTGGAGGAGGTAGCGGGGTCAGCCCCCAAACGGCGGAGAATGAAGGGGAGCATCGAGCCCGTCAGCGTGCCCCACAGCACCACGCCCAAGAGCGCCACGCCCACGGTGAGGCCAAGCAGCACCCAATGGTCGCCATAGACGGAGCTGCCCCGGAGGTTAACGGAGACGGCCTGCCAAACGCCGATCCGCATAAACCCGAGCGCACCCAGCAGCAACCCCAGGAGCGCCCCCGCCGCCAGCTCCTTGCGCATCACGCGCCACCAATCCCTCAAGCGCACTTCGCCCAGCGCCATCGCGCGGATAATCAGCGTGGATGCCTGCGAGCCCGAGTTCCCCCCCGAAGAAATAATGAGCGGGAGAAAGACCGCCAGCACGAGCGCCTTCTCAAGCTGCTCCTCGAAGAACCCCATCGCCGTGGCGGTGAGCATCTCCCCCGCGAAAAGGACCACGAGCCACGG
Organism: Chthoniobacteraceae bacterium; assembly: GCA_037189965.1. Classification (GTDB taxonomy): domain Bacteria; phylum Verrucomicrobiota; class Verrucomicrobiia; order Chthoniobacterales; family Chthoniobacteraceae; genus DATMFV01. Next base: position 590 of record JBBCKB010000094.1, read on the forward strand.
CCCGCGCTTGCGGAACATCCGGGCCATCGAGACCGTCAGGTACGGCTCATCGAGCGCCTCCAAACCGCCGATCTTCTGGATCTCCTTGGTCGCCTCTTCCTCAGCGACGTCGAGCACGTCGTCCACCGTGACGATGCCGACGAGCACCCCGCTCCCATCCACCACGGGGAGGGAGCTGCGGTCGTACTTCTTGAAAATCTCCACCGCATCGCGCTGCGGCTCCGAGACTCTCAAGGTCACAAAATTTTCATCCCGAATGTCGGAGATCTTCGTCTCCAGCGGCTCGATGAGGAGGTGGCCGATGCGGATATCATCCACCAGCTTGCCGTGCTCATCCACAATGTAGATGACGTTGAGCGTCTCCGAATCCTTCCCATGGAGGCGGATGTACTCGAGGACTTCGCCGATCGTCCACCCATCGCGCACGGCGAGGAAATCGGGCGTCATCAACCGGCCCACGCTCTCTTCCGGGTAGTTGAGAAGCTGCTGGGCGATGCGCCGTTCTTCCGGCGAAAGGAGGCGCAGGAGCTGGGTGACGACGTTGCTCGGCAACTCTTCGAGCAAGGCCGTACGGTCGTCGGGCGACATTTCGTTGAGCACGGCCACTGCCTCTTCGTGGGCCATGGCGTGCAGGAGCACCTGCTGGTTTTCCAGGTCGAGGTACTCGAAGACATCCGCCGCCAGCGCGTGCGGCAGCAAGCGGAAGATGATGACGCGCTCGCTCTCGGGCAGCCCGGCCACCAGCTCGGCGAGGTCCGCAGGGTCCCACTCTTCGAAGGCTTCGCGCAGCGCGCCGAAGTTGCGGGCCGCAATCATCTCGCGAATTTCCGGTTCGATGAGTGCGCCAAACATAGAGTGTGCTTTGAGGTTGCGGTTGCCACCGGACGTTAGCCCGCCCTTCGCCCCGGTTGCCAGACCAAAAAATGCCCCGAGAAAGAACGGTTGCGCGGCGCGTGGCGGCCTGCATAGACTCCCCCAATCATGCTAGATGTCGCCCCTCCCCCACTCGCGCGGGAAACCGCCGCGCAGGCGTATCGTTGGATGCTGCTGGCCCGCCTTCTCGAAGAGAAGCTCGCCAACCTTTACCGGGGCGGCAAGATCACCGGAGGCGTCTTCCTTGGCAAAGGCCAGGAGGCACTGAGCACCTCGCTCGGCATGTCTCTGCAAAAGGGCGATATTTTTGCCCCGCTCATCCGCGACCAGGCCGGCCGCCTCGCCTTTGGCGAAGACCTTCTCGACCCCGTGCGCACCTACCTTGGCTCGCGGCTCGGGCCGATGCGCGGGCGCGATGGCAATGTCCACCGGGGCCGCCCGCAGGAGGGGCATTTTGCGATGATCAGCCACCTGGGCTCCATGATCTCCGCCGTCTGCGGGGCGCTCATGGCGCGGCGCTTCAAGGGCATCTCCGGCACGGTCGGCGCCACCTGCATCGGCGAAGGGGGCACCTCCACCGGCTCCTTCCACGAGGCGCTCAACCTCGCCGCCGTGGAGAAGCTGCCGCTGGTGATGATCGTCGCGAACAACCAGTACGCCTACTCCACGCCGAACGACCGCTCCTTTGCCTGTAAAGACCTTGCCTCTCGCGCAGAGGGGTACGGCATCGCCGGGTACCATATTGATGGCACGGACCTCGAAGCTTGCTTCGCCACCGTCGGCCAAGCCGTCGCCCGCGCCCGCGCGGGGGAGGGCCCGCAGCTTGTGGTGGCTGATCTGCTGCGCCTCGCGGGCCATGGCGAGCATGACGATGCCAGCTACATCGACCCCGCCCTCAAGGCTGCCCCCGTGGGTCGCGATTGCCTGGAAACCACCCGCGCCCGGCTGCTGGAGCTGGGTTGGGCCACCGAGGCCGACCTCGCCGAATGGCGCGAAGAAGCGCTCGGGCAGATCGAAGAAGCCGTTGCCACCGTCCAGCGCGAGCCCGCTCCCGACCCGAATACCGAGTGCTGGAACGCGCTCTCGACACCCCACCTTTTAGACGGCTATACCGCCTGTTCCCAATGATTACCTATCTTGAAGCCATCCGCGAGGCGCAGGCCAAAGCCTTGGCTGACGACCCGCGCGTCTACCTCTACGGGCAGGATATCGGGGCGTTTGGCGGCGCCTTCAAAGCGACCAAGAACCTCGCCAAGGAGTTCCCCGGGCGCGTGTTGGACGCGCCGATCTCCGAAGACGCCATCCTCGGCTCCGCCGTGGGGGCCGCCATCGAGGGGATGCGCCCGATTATCGAAATGCAGTATGCCGACTTTTCCACCGTCGGCTTCAACCAGGTCGTCAACCACGCGGCCACCCTCTTCTGGCGCACCGGCGTGCCGTGCCCGATCACCGTGCGGCTCCCCTCTGGCGGCACCGCCGGGGGCGGCCCCTTCCACAGCCAAAGCATGGAGGCTCTGTACGCCCTCTTCCCCGGCGTGGTGGTGATGACCCCCGCCACCGTGGAAGACGCCTACTCCATGCTCCTCGAGGCCGTGAACATTGATGACCCCGTCATCTTCTGCGAGCACAAGTACCTCTACTACCACCTCAAGGCAGACGCCCTGCCCACCGAGGCGCTCCCCGCCGGGAAGGCGCGCATCGCCCGCATGGGGCGGGATGCCACCGTCGTCACCTACAGCGCCATGGTCCACGAGTGCCTTGCCATGGCCGACGAGCTCGCCACCGAGGGGTACGAGGTCGAAGTCGTCGATCTACGCACCATCAAACCGCTCGATACCGACACCATCCTCGCCAGCGTGGCGCGCACCGGGCGGCTGCTCGCCGTGGGCGAAGCGTGGCCGTGGGGCGGCGTGACCGCCGAAGTATTGGCCCGGGTCGCCAGCGAAGGGCTCGCCCTTCTGGATGCCCCGCCCCGCCGTTTGAACGCCAAGGACACCCCCGTCCCCTACCACCCAAACCTCTGGGGCACCCACCGCCCCACCGCCTCCACCATCGCCCGCTCCATGCGGGAGCTGCTCCGGCTCTGACCCTTTTTACCCCCTTTTTCTTCACCGATGCCGCAGATTCCCATCATCATGCCCCAGCTTGGCGAATCGATCGCCGAGGCCACCATCGTCTCCCTCTCCGTGCAGGTGGGCGAGGCGGTCACCGCCGATCAGGATGTGATCGAAGTGGAGACCAACAAAGCCGTCATGAGCGTCACCGCCCCGTGCGGCGGCAGCGTGGCGCGGCTCATTGCCGAAGTCGGCCAGAGCTACCCCGTGGGGGCCACCCTTGGCTACCTTGAGGCCAGCGAAGAGGAGATCGAGCGCCTCGGCCTGAGCGCTCCGGCCCCGGCTCCTGCCGAAGAGAAGGAGTACGACCAGGGCGCGATTGATGAAACCGCAGGCCGTGCCAACGCCCCGCACCCCAGCTCCCCCGGCGTGCAGCCCACCGTGCGCGGCCTCCCCGTGCCCGCCCATGCCGCGGGTGCGAGCTACCTCTCCCCCCGCATGAAGGCGCGCATGGCCGAGCTGGGCCTGCACGCGGCAGACCTCGCGGGCGTTGCCGGGAGCGGCGCGGCGGGCCGCGTCACCATCGACGATTTCGAGAAATTCATCGCCTCGTTGGAGAACAACCCGATGACACCGGCCTCCTCCATGCGCGTCGCCGTGGCTGATGCCATGCGCCGGAGCTGGACTCGCCCGCTCGCCACCGTCGGCATGCCCGCCAAGCTCGATGCTCTGCTCGCCCACCGCAAGCAGGCCAACCCGAAGCCCGGCCCCGCCCTTTACGCCATGCGCGCGCTTGGCATTGCCCTTTCCGAAAACAGCAGCCCCGCCGGGCGGCTCGTGGGGGACCGCGTCGTCCACCCCGCCGCGATTGATATCGGCTTCGCCGTCGAGGCGGAAGATGGCGTCCTCGTCCCCGTCGTGCGCGGGGTGGATGCCACGCCGCTGGCGGAGCTTACCGCGCAGTACAACGAGCTGGTGGAGCTGGCTCGCCAACGCCGCCTGCCGCGGACCGCTACCGGGGCCTCCATCGCCACCGTAACGAACTTCGGCACCTTTGGCCTCACCTGGGCGACGCCGATCCCGCTCCCCGAGCAGACCCTCGTCCTCGGCCTCGGGGCCGGGCGCGTGGTACCCGAGTGGAATAAAGAGAAGGGCGTTTTTGAGCCCGTTACCGAAGCTTACCTGACCTTGAGCTTCGACCACCGGGTGCTCGACGGCGGGGCCGCAGGCCGCTTGCTGGGCCGCGTAGCCGGGCTGCTGGCCGAGCCGGAGAAGCTGTAACGAGGGCTATTCTGCCTCGGCTGGGGCAGCCTTCCCCAAAACCAGGCGAAAGATGGAGCCCCCCGGCGTCCGGGGCAGGTGAGCCACCGCCCCCTCCTGCTTTTCCATCAGCTGCCGGACCACGAAGAGGCCGATCCCGAAGCTGCGCTCCCCATGGGTGGGCCGGTTCCTCGTTTTGAAGAACTTGCGGAAAAGGTTTGCCCGGTCTTCCTCGGCAATGCCGGGGCCTTCGTCGAGCACTTCCACAAAGACCTGCTCCCCGCTTTCGAGGGCACGGACTTCGACATTCGTCCCCGGTTGGCTGAACTTTACGCCGTTGTAGAGGAGATTCTCCAACGCTTGCTCCAGAGAGGCCGGGTCTCCCAGCACCGGGGGCAAGGCGGCTGGAAGCTCGCAGGAAAGCGATATCCCCTTGCTCTTGGCGGTGGGGGCCACCCGCCCGAGCGCTGCCGCGATACACACCCGGGCGTCGATGGCCACCAACCCGCACGCCGGGCCCTCTCTTTCGGCGCTGTGGGCTTCCAGCAGGCTGCCTACCAGAGCCTGCATGGAGACGAGGGTTTGCCGGCAGCCTTCCAGCGCGGGGTAATCGGCCTTCGCCTTCCATCGCGGCGTTTCGAGCAGGACGCCCAAGAGCATCGTCACGCTATCCAGGGGGCTGGCCAGGTCGTGCGCGGTGATCGCCATCAGTTCATCCTGCTCCTGAGCCTGCTGGCGAAGCTCCCGGTTCATCCGCTCCAAGGTGCGCTTCTGTTGGAAAGCGCGCCAATCGTTGCCAAACAACGTCCACGCCGCCAGGAGCCCCAGCACGAGCGCATCGAGCCCGAAGATCAGCGCGGAGGCCTGGAAGTCTCCCCCCCGGTGCAGGAGAAGCACTCCCCCGACGAAAACGGCCTGGTTGGCCAACAGCAGGAGGATGAATTCCACCGGCGGCAAGCGGAAGAGCACGGCAACCAACAACACCCCGAGGACAAAGGAAGCGTTATCCCCAAACCGCTCCACAAGGCTGAAATAGTAGCCTGTCATCGAGACCAGGCAGTAGACGCAGTAGGCTCGCACCAGCCAGCGCCGGGCCACCCGCAAGCCGGGCCGCCGCCGCCAAAGAAAAGCGCAGGAAAAGAAGACCCCGGCCAGCAAGAGGTCGAAAAGCGCCCAGCCAAAGATACTCTCCATGTCTGGCTCCTGCAGAAAACTGAGGAAGACCCAGAGGCTGATCGGGAAATAAAACGCGATCACCCAACACATCCGGAGAAGGTTTCCGGCAGCGATCTCTTCGAGAAACGCCTCCCTCAAAGCGCGGTCCGCTTTTCGAAAGGGGAGCCCGCGCGCGGCGGCGTCCTCGGTGGCCCCGTTTGCCGGGCTCACGATAGAATGTCCAAGTTTTCGCCCCGGTAGTAGTGTTCCGCGCTTTTCTGAAGCTCGGCCCCGGAGTGGAGGTTGAGTTTATTTTTGATGCGCTCCCGGTGGGAATGGATCGTCTTGATGCTCACGCCGAGCTTCGTGGCGACTTCGGAAACCTGGAGCCCCTCTCCCAGGAGGCGGAAGACCTGGAGCTGCTGGTTGGAAAGCTCCTCTACCCCTTTGGCAGACCGCGCCCCCACGATGGCCTCGCTAATCAAGAGCTGTTGGACGGCTTCGCTGACATACCGCTTGCCGAGCCGCACCGCGTACAATGCTTCGAGAAGGACCGACGGCGGAGCCTTCTTGAGGACATACCCCATCGCCCCCGCCCGGAGGGCTCGGGGCGCGTTGCGCATCTCCTCCAGGCTCGAATAGACCACGATGCCCGCTTCCGGAGCAATCCGCAGGAGGGCTGGGACCAACTCCAGCCCATTGCGCCCATCGAGCATCAGGTCGAGAATCACCAGCCCGGGGCGGTGGGCCCGCGCGAGATCGAGCGGCGACCCTTCCTCAGGCCCCTGGGGGCAAAGTTCGAAATCCTCGGAGCATTCCAAAAGCGCCTTCAGCGCGAGAAAGACGATCGGGTGATCATCGATCAAAAGCACTTTCGTTCTCGGGGTAGCCATTGGGGAAGCGGAATCTAAAGCCGGGGCGAAAACGGCGACAAGGTCAAACCGTGCAAGCCAAAGCATCATGGGCCTTTCCTACAAAAAAAATAGGAAACCGATCCGACGCGATCTTCCCTCGAGGGGGGCATGATGGCGGGCGATGAACATTCTCCTTACCCCCCCACAACAGCACCTTAGATACCCTCACTCCCGCGCAGCCGGCCTTCGCCGCTGGGGTATGGCTGCCGTGGCGGCCATCTCCCTCGGCATGGCCACTGGCGCGGGGGCCAGCCCTTCGGTCTCCGGCCTGAGCGCCGTCCCCCTGGGCGTAGGGGTCGGCACCAACGACGCCACGGGCATCAACAACTCCGGGGCCATCGTGGGCAATGCCTACTTCTCAGCGGGAGGCTACCAAGGCTTTTACTATACCGAAGCTGGCGGCGTGGAGCTGATCCCTCGCTTGGCGACGGGCGCCGCGAGCGGGGCGGCTGCCATTAACAATGCCGGAGTGGCGATCGGCTATTCTTCCCTGGCGGGCCATGGGGGGTCGCATGCCTATACCTACTCGGGCGGAGTGCTCACCGACCTCGATACCCGCTCGGGCGAGGGGTCTTTCAGCAGCAACGCCTACGCGATCAATGATGCGGGCACGGTGGTTGGGGCGGCCAATACCGGGCCGGGCAATAACGGGGCAGCGATTTTCAAGGACGGCGCCGTCACCTTTCTGTCGTTTGCGGGGGGGGCAACCCCCTCTCTCATCAACTCGGTGGCAACCGCGATCAACAACTCCGGGGTCATCGGTGGTCTTTACCAGAAGCCCGACGGCAAGCTCGAATCCGTCGTGGATCTTGGCGAGGGGATGGTGGTGCTGGACCGGCCGGAAGGCTCCGTCGGCTCCCGCATCACGGGGATCAATGACAGCAACGTCGTGGTCGGCAACTACTTCACGGAGGTAGAGTGGATGATGGGCATGATGATGGAGCGAAGCCATGGCTTTTACATGGCGTTGGACGGGCCCGAAGCCTGGGTGCAAAAATTCATCGCCCCGCTGGGGACGGATGTCGGCACGGAGCTCAAGGCGATCAATTCCCATGGCGACATGGTGGGTCTCTCCCTGGGGGAGTGGGGCACCCAAAACCCGTTCCTGTTTAGCAACGGCATCACCTTCGACCTTAACCTCCTTGCCGCGGAGGCCGGGCTTTTGACTGGCTCCCTCAATGTGGCGGGCTTCTCCTCGCTTGCCGTCGCGAACGACATCAACGACTTCGGGCAGATCGTCGGCTATGGCTACTACTTCAAGGGGGATGGCTCTTCGGCCCAACAGCGCGCCTTCGTCATGCAAGTGGTGCCAGAGCCCTCCACCTGGGCGCTGATCGGCACGAGCCTCGTGGCGCTGGGCGTTGGGATGCGCCGCAGGAAGTCTTAAAGTTCCCTGTAGAAGTTCAAAAGAAGGGAGGGCAGCTAATGCCCTCCCTTTCTTTTGCTACCGCAGCGCTTCTTCAAACGTGCGGATCGAGTCCAGGTGGCGCTGGCGGTGCTGCTCTATCGTGGGTGCCCACGGCGTTTGCAGAAAGCCGAGGAGCCGCTCGGGCGGCAGTGTGGCACGGCAGTGCGCCACCGTGAGGCCGGGGTTCTCCAGGTTCAGGCACATGCTGGAGGTGGGCACCTGGTCGAACCCCGCGCACGCGAGCTGCCCATAAGCCGCCACGCGGCGCGACCCCGCAAAATCGAGCCCGTAGTACCAGATGCTCTGGAGCACGGAGCGGGGCATCCGCTCCAGAAAGCGCTCGGCGTTTTCCTCCCAGATCGTATCGCTCCAGATCCACGGGCGCGCGCCGTGCTTCTCCACCTGGTGGCAGAGGAAAAGGAGGTCGTGCCAGAAAAGGTCGTTGCGGCGGATGACAATGAGGTTCTGGTCCTGCTGCTCGTCGTAGTTCTCCTCATCCATGCCGAGGTGGAAGAGGCGCGGGCGCAGGAGCGCGCACACCTCGGCGATCAAATCCGCACACACTTCGTAGTAGACCGGCGTGGCGATGCTGCGCGAGTAGATGGGCCCAAGCCACGTATCATGCCCGGCAGAGAAATTGAGCTTGGGGATCAGCTCCAGGCCCAACTCGCGCAGGCGGCCCGCTTCATCCACCAGCCGCTGCGGCTCCCACGCGCCTTGCACGGCAATCTCCGGGTGGCTCCGGTAGCGGATGCCATCCCCCAAATCAAGCACCACCGCGTTGCACCCGGCATCGGCCATGCGCGTGGTGATCTCGCGCCATAGCGCATCGTCAAAGCGAAGCTGCGGCTGCGCCTTGCGGGCGCGCGTCGTCCACGCATCGTGCTCCTCCCACATGTTGTAGCTAAGGTGGAGGAGCTGGGCTTTGAGAGGAGGAGGCGTCATGGCGTGGGGCTGGTGGTCGACACGGAGCGAAGGGTTTCATCGAGCACCGCTGTCACCCCATAAGGGGCAAACCCTGCGGCAGATAAGCTCTCAACGTGGCCGTCCAAAAAAAGCGTATTGGCCACACCTTCGTGCCGCAGGCAAATGCCGCCGCCGTTGTAGACCCCGCGCCCGGCAATGCGGAAATTCTGCTTTCCGGTGGCGGTAGCCGAGTCAGCAAAAAGGAGGAAACGCGAGGGAACCGCCACCTGCCTGAGCTTGAAGCCGTAGGTTGCCCCGTTCTCATCGCGCACCATCGGAAAACCGGGGTCGTCTTTTACCGCGGCCTCGAGGTAATCAAGCCGCATCCCATAGCAATTCCAGGCACCGGTATCTTTCCACGGGGTAAGCGGGCAGCCAAAGGCACGCTGCGCCTCGGCGGGCGTAAAGTTGGCATGGGTGCGCAGCGCGTTGTACCACATCGTCGCGCCTCCGCCGTCGCGCAGGAAGCGCACACCTCCCTGGTTATCCGCCGCGTAGTTGTGGAATGTTATGGAAAGCGAACGCAGATTGGAGATACAAGCCACCCGCCGGGACCGGGTATAAATCCCCTGCCCCACCGGCACGAGAAGCGCCGCCAGCACCAACACGAGTAGAAGAACCACAAGTACCTCTACAAACGTGAAACCTTGGCGCTGGGTGTGGCCCGTCTTCATGGCGTACCTTGGCGGAAAATGGCGACTCCCAGCCCCGGGAGCCGAAGCTCACCCCCCGCGACCTCGGGCTGGCCCTCCAGCACCGGCTGCCACTTGCCTTGCGGAGCCTCCAGCGCCAGCCGTACGGGGCCTTGGGAAGAGTTGACGACACACCAGACCCGCTGGCCACCCCAGCGATACGCGGCGGTGGTCACGGTGGGAACCTCCACCGGGGCCTCCTTCTTGCCGACTTCGAAAGTGGCTCGCTCCTCCCCCTCCACCATGCGGAAGGCGGGGGCCGCCACCGGCTCCCCGGTGAGGAAGACGGAGCCGAGCGCATCGGGGCCATTCAGCTCCCGCGCCACGCCCGACCACGCCTTGTAGTAAGCCTGCCACTCCGGCGTCTCCGGGTGGAAGCCAGCCCGCCGCCCGAAGGAGAAGATGACGATGCCCCGGGCCCCGCCCACCAATGAGGCGTATGCATCGTGCCGCACCCAGCGGCGGATGTCGGCGGCCTCAAACGCTTCGTCGGGCTTCTTGAACATTTCGAGGATCGCATACGGCTCGGCCCCGGGGTTCACGGCTTTGATCGCGGCGGCCTGCTGCCCGATGGTCCACCCCACCCAGGCGCGCTCTTGGCCACGGCCCGAGTAGTTGGGGTAGACCCCTTTGCCCACCAGGGTGAGGTATGGGACGATCTTCTCCATCGCGCTCTGCGTGCGGTGGCCCGGCTCGTACATCCAGACGCGGCGCTTCTGCGGATCGGCAGCGGTGATGGCTTCGCTAACCACCTTGAGGTACTCCATCTCCAGCGGCTTCCAGTAGCGAAGCTCCTCCGGCGTGAGGTACCAGGCGTGGATGAGCGGGTTCTCCGCCGCCGCTGCGACTTGCGCCTGCACCTCTTTGCGGATGGCCTCCCAATCCAGCTCCGTGGGGGGCTCGCCTTTTTTGCCCAGGAAATCGACCTCGACGCCGATGGTCTGGAAGAACGGCAACTTCGCCGCCGCACACCGGGCGGCAAACTCCTCGCGCTGGCCCGCATAAACGGGCCCCGCGAGGGTAAACCCGGCAGCGGCATCCCGCTCGGGGTCGCCACTATAGCCGCCGATGGGGAACGTCACCTTCTCGGGCGGGGGCGCGGCCTCGGGCGCACGCTGGCACCCGGCGACGCAGAGCGCAGCCATGCTCAGGGCGAAGAGAAGCGGCTTCATGGCGTGCGGCGGCTCAGGCGGTAGGCGCGCACCTCCAGCGGCGCGAGCGCAACGGTGAACTCTCCCTCCCCGACGGGGAAGGCGGCCTCTTTGTGAAAGAGTGGCTCGGCCTCCACCGCCGCATACGGCAGCCCTCCCACCGCGACCTCCACCGGCTGCGCGGCGGAGTTGACGAGGAAGAGGTAGCGGTCCGCCCCGTAAGCAATGTCGGCATGAGCCACCGAGGGGTACTGACGCGGCTCCTTCACCCCGCCGCTCGGGTAGAGCAGCGAGACAGTGGCGGGCCCTTCGACCACCTCCACGCTCACCCCGCTGCGGGGCTCCCCGAAGAGGAAGACTTTGCCCAGCTCGCGCCCTTCGAGCAGCTCGCGGGCAACGCCGGTGTAGGCGGTGTAGTATGCCTCCCACGCTTCCGGCGGCAGGCTGGGCCGCTGGCGCATGGAGAAAACAACCACCCCCTTGGCCCCGCTGATGAGGGAGAGGTAGACATCGTGCCGCACCCACGTCGGCAGGGCCGCGATCTCCTCCGGCGTGAGCGGAGTGTGGCGCTTGTCGTGGTACATCTCGGGGACGGCCAGCGGCACGGCGCTCGCGTTGGCGAGCCGGATCGCCTCGCGCTCCTCCTCCATGCTCCAGCGCACCCACACACGCTCCTCCTTCTTCCCCGCGTAGTTGGTGTAAAGGCCTTTGCCGAGGTAATCGACAAACGGGGCAATGGAGGCCATCCGCTTGGAGTTGGCGTGCGCCGGGTCGTAGAGCCAGAGCGGGCGCTTCTGCGGGTCGGCCTCGCGGATCGCCTTGGAGGCGGCCTCCAGAAACGCCATCTCGTTTTTGCGCCACGGGCGCAGCTCCTCGGGCTGGAGGTACCATGCGGCGATCTCTTCATTCCCAGCCGCAGCCTTTACCTCTTTGGAGATGGTGTCGTAGACCTCCACGGGGTCGATCACGGCAGGCTCCTTATCGTGGAAGAGGCGATCGCGCCCATACCGGATGGTGTAGAACGCCTTGAGGCCGTGCTTGCGGGCATCCTCCAGAAGGCGGGAGTTGAGCTCATACTGCGGCCCGACCACGCGCAGGCCCGATTTGCGGTAGCGCTCCAGGGATTGGGAGACGTAGGCATCATCCACCGGGCGCTTTTCATCGGGCGCGCCGCCGACGGAGAAGAAGCTAAAGAGCATCTGCGTGCCGCCGGGGTAGAGCCGGTCGGCGGGAAGTGCCGCCGGGGCGGTCGGCCCGGGCTTGAAGAAGACGGCCGGGTCGGAGCCAAGCTGTGCCGAGGCCACGCCAGGCCAGAGAGCCACGCAAAGAAGAGGGAGGAACCAAGCTTTCATCATCGTCTATTTTTTGCGGGCACGCTTGAAGGCCACCGCCGCCGCCCCTGCGGGGAGCAGCAGCAATGCCGCCGAGGGCTCGGGCACGGCGTACTGGTAGGCGATGCTGGAGACGCGGAAGTTGTCGTAGTGGCCGAAGCCCGCCGAGTAGCCCGAAGCGCTCCGGTTGCCGACATTCCAAATGCGATCGCCTGCAGAGATGCTGGCAAGGTCGGTATAAGATTCCGAGGCAATCTCCACGCCGTTAAGATAGATGCGCGCGTAGCCAATATCATCCACACTTTCGTAAGTGACAGCCACATGCTGCCATACCCCGGCAGCCCATGTCTGCGCTGCCGTCTCCAGCGTCTTGGTGATGGCAACAGGGGCAGTAGCGCCCAACCGCAGCCGGAGAGCCCCGGTAGAGAGGATCTCAAGAGCAATTCCACCCGGATTTGGCCTGCTCGGGGTGGCTCGGTACATTTTGTCGAAGAGAAAGCCGGTGGGCGGCGTATCGGACTCCGGAGCAAACCAGAATTCCACAGAGAGAGACGTTGTGTTGAACACGCCCGCTGACCCGACAGCCGTGGCGCGTACTTCGGAGCCGACGGCGGGGTCGGCATAGTAGCTTTGCCCAAACTTGCCGGGCGTGCCGAAGACGCCGGTGGTCAGGTTGGCATTGGAGGAGATCGACCAGCCGTTGCCGGAGGAGTCGGCCCGGGGGGTGGGTTCGTCAAACTTCCACAACAACAACGTACCGGCTTCTGCACCAGTGTAGTCGTTCATCCACGCCGTATAGGGAGCAGCGTGGAGGGTAGCTGAGAGAAGAAGGAGGGGTAGGGTTCGCAGGATCATGGGGTGCCAAGGAGGTTGACGGTTCGGGGAAGGTACGGCTCGGGGCCGCAGAGGGTAAGGTGTTCATGCGCCACCTCGAAGGCGGGCAGCGGCTCTTGCCGGATGAGGGCTTGCATCGTCTGCGCGTAGCGCTCGGCCACTTGCGAGGCGATAACCTGGTGCACATGCACGGGAAAGCGGGGCCGGAGTGTCTGCGCATCGGAAGACTGGAGGACGACCGTAAGCTGCTCGGGCACGGAGAGGCCCATCTCGCAAATGGCCTGCTGGCAGTCGTTGAAGATCATATCGTCGAGGACGATCAACCCGTCGGGCTTCGAGGCGCTGGCTCGCCAGAGGTCGCGGAAGCGTTCCCACCCCATGCCGGTCTCCAGCGCACTGGCGTTGAGATCCCAAAGCCGCTCGTCGATCTCCGCCCCGGCCTCCCGGGCCAGCTCCACCAGTTCGGCATGGAAGGGCTTGAACTTGAGGTTCGGGTTCTCCCACGCCAACACAGCGATGCGCCGCCGCCCTTCGGCACGGAGCCTGCCAAAAGCGAACTTCAGAAATGCAGCCTTGGAAGACCACCCCTGCCGGTCGCGGAAGCGCCCGTCGATCACCGGGATTTCCACCGGCCCATAAGCCTCGAGCTCACGCAGCACCCGGCTCACACACACCGCCACCACCCCGCTAAGGCGGCCGAGCCGGTAATCCACCAATAAATCTTCACACGTAAAGCGGCCCTCGATCACCTCGCGGGGGCTGGAGCTGCCGAAGTAGCACCGGTTGGAGAGGCCCAGCGCCGAGAGCGCCCTGCGCGTCTCGTGGGCAAGCTTGGGGAAATAGGCCGAGATGCTCGCGTGCAGCGGGTCTGCCTCAAGGTAGACGGCCACATGCCGCCGGGGGAGCCGCTCGGTGGGGATGAAGGTGCCAACCCCCTGCCGCCGCTCGATAATCCCCTCGTGCTCCAGCCGCGCAAGCGCCTGCCGCACCGTCACGAGCGAGACGCCGAACGCTTTCACAAAATCGCCCTCGGTGCCGAGGCGCTCTCCGGGCGCTTTATCGCGAGCCAAGGCTTCAAGCGCATCCATCACCTGCCGGTAGGCAGGGCGCTTTTGAATCGAAGGGAAATCAACCATGCGAGAAATATTATTACATATTGCAATATGTCGTCAATCACGAAAGAAGGCAGGAGGTTCGAGTGGGGGGCGCGAAGCCCGGTACGAAGCAACTTCAGGGGCGGTAGTTTTTGGCCCCGGTCCACTCCGTGTTGCCCATGGCACGCACCGCCGCCTCCGAGGCGTGGGTGGCGCGGCCATCCACCCAGAGGAGGTTGACTCCGCCGAGGTGCCGGTAGTCCACCTCGCGCTTGCCGTCGTAGTAGAAGACGGGGCCCTTGCCTCCATTAAAGTTGGGGGTGCCTTGGGCGTGCTTGAGATCCAGCAGCATGGTGGTGCGCGAGCGGTCGATAAAGCGCAGCAAGTGGTGGCGCTCGTACATACCGGGGTCGGAGACGACGGTGCGGTTGCCGTTCGCATCGAGCAGGCCAAACTTGGCGTTGTAGCCGTAGCTGAGCCAATCGGGCGCGGTCGGCTTGTGGTCGGGGCACCGGTAGGCGGCAGACTGGAGCGGCAGGTACGGCGCGATGGCCTGGTACCAAAAACGCGAGCCCTGCAAACACGGCGGCAGCCAATGCTCGTGGTCTGCCGCGTAGCCGAGCAGCGCCACGCCGATCGTGCGCTGGTTGCCCAGGCAGGAGGCGGAGCGCGCGGCGCTGACTCCGTGCTGCACCACCGGAGCCAGCAGCCCCAGCACCACCACCCCGAGCGCCACGGCCAGCAGAAGCTCCAGCGTGGTCAACGCGCGGCGACCCGCTTGGGGGGTGGGCGGCTTCATGGCATGGCCGGGTGGCAGGCGAAGCGTTTCACAAAGGCCGGGTACTCCTTCTCCGCATCCGGGCTGATGTAGAGGATGCGCCCTTTGCCGGGGAGGATGGAGAGGAGCACCTCGCCATTATCCCCCACGGGCACCGGTTTGCCGGTGAGGAGGTCCATGCACTGTGGCTTCTCGCGCAGGATGCGTGCGGGGAAGCGGCGCGGCACGGTGTAGGGGAGGTAGTCGGTCAGCTCGCCCCGGTCGTTGATGCGGAAGGCATCTTTATCCCCCAGCACCGTGGGCGAGCGGCCCTCGGCCCAGCTTCCCACCTCGGTGTTGACCACAATGGCCACCTTCCCCGCAAACCCGGGCACGCGGAAGGAACGCCACGAGACATCTTTCTCTTTGACCTCCAGCAACGGGTCGGCCAGCGGCGCGGTCTCTGCCACTTCGTGCCCCAGCGGCTCGCGCACCAGCGCCGTCGTCTCCTTGGCGATGGAGCGCAGGAGCCGCCCAAAGGGGCGCAACTCGCGGGCAAACGCGGCATACTCCGCAAGCGAAGGAGTGCCGCTCTCCTCCCACCCGAGCAGGCCGGACTGGATCGCCCCCGTCCCCCGGCTCTTGTGCCAGCGGATCTCCGTCCGCGGCTTGGCCCAGGTGTAGACGGAGAGGGAGTCCGCCCCTTCCATGATGCCGAGCCATGCCATGGCCGACATGCAGTTGGCCGGTGGGCGGTAGTATTTCCAGACGCGGAGGCTTTTGCCATCTTCCGCAAGCGAAAGGCCCTGCTTGCCTTCGCGCGCCAGCTTTTGGAAGCGTGCGAGCGCGGCGTCGCGCTGGGCGTCCGGCAGATCTTTGGGGTAGATGGTCTTCCGCAACCGCTCCGAATCCGGGAAGGTGATTTGTTGGATCCAGTCGGTAAAGACGAGCTCGAAGTTCTGCCCCCGCGCGGCGGCCTGTTGGTAAAAGGCATCGGCCTGCGAGCGGTACCACGCCAGCGCGGAGCGGGGGGTGGCGCGGTTGTTGGCGGGCGAGAATTCCCACCAGAAAGCGTACCGATCCGTCCCCGTATACTGCGGGTAGGGCGGGAGCTGGGCTTTCATCACGGGCAGCGAGGCTTCCAGCAAGTGGAGCGGGGCATCGGGCACTTCCTTGAGGATGGCCGAGTAGTACGCCTTCAGCTTGGGCACCCACTCGAGGTTGCCCGGCTCTTCCTTGATGGAGAAGGCGAGCACGGCGGGGTGGTCCTTGTACTTGCGGATGAACGGGATGGCTTTGCGAGCCAGCGCCTCGACGTCGGAATCGAGCTGGAGGTAGGCAAAATCAAGCTGAGCCACCACGGCAAGCTTGCGTTCGGCGCAGACCTCCAGGAGCGCTTCCCACCGCTCGGGGTTTTTGTCGGAGACGCCGCCGAAGTAGATCGAGGTGAACCCCATGTCGGCGATTTGGTTGACGGCGTCGTGCAAATCGGTGGCCGTGGCGTCCTTCCACTGGTCCCACGAGTAGACGTAGACGTAAACGCCCACGCGCAGGGCATTGCCAAGGAAGCGGTCGGCCTTGGCATCGCGCGGCTGGGGCTCCGCAGGCAGCGTGGCGGAAGCCGTGAAAGGGAGAAGCGCCGCGGCAAGCAGCGCCCGGGAGAGGGGGGAGATACGCATGGTGGTTTTCTTAGCGGGGTGAACGGCGGCGACGGAAGATCGGCAAGGCGGCAGCCCCTGCGGCAAACGCGAGCAGAGCCACTCCGGAGGGCTCGGGGACAGCGTAGAAACGCAGCTCGCCCATGCCAACGCGCTGCCCGGTATTGGCAGCACTGCCCGCTTCGCCGAAATAGTTATCAGTGATTTTGATCTCAATGTACTGCGCGCTGAAGGTTTCCCCAAAAATCAGGTTGCTGGGGAGTTCCGTCGTCGGCGAGGCAACTCCTGCCGACGGAGGTGCAGCTACCGCAAAGGGCAGCGCCGAGGTAGACCAAGTGCTCCCATCAAGGCTGAAGCGGACTTCGATCGCCTTGATGGCCGCTTGGTTGAGGGTGGTCTGGCCGATGCCATTATTCCAGAGTAACAGCCCCTCCAGCCCGTGAACGACAGCCCCGAGGTTGTAAACGAGGATGGGGGGCAGCAAGTTGGAGTCGGGGGCGAAGTAGTCGGCCGTCGAGCTGCTGCTGGTCTGCCAGTTCTGCGGGCCTGCGCCTTGGCTGGAGACTTTAACCTCATGCGTGACGGCGAGCGCCGCCTCCAACGCCATGCCACTATTGACAGCGACCGAGAGGCCGGAGTTATCAATCGTAAACTCCGGGCGGTATGTAGTTGTGGAGCCCGAGGCGCCGCCTTGGGTTTGCACCACACTATCAGGTCGGATGATGAGCGAACCAGCCAGCCCAGAGGCGGAAAACGCAACGGTGGCCACAAGAGCAATGAGGGGGAATTTCATAAGATTATTGGGAGGGATGGAGGGTGATGTCGTCGAGAACCAGCGCCCCGCCCGAACCGGGCTGGAGCAAAATGCCGATGTAGAGCCAGCGAGTGCCGGGCCGGGTGATGAAGGTGGCCTCCTTCTGCTCCCACTGCCGGGGGGCATTCCCCCCAAATAAGTAGTGGCCGCCTTCAGGGTTCCACCCGCCGTCGGATTCATAGACCTTCACCCCCGCCCAGGGGGTGCCATTCTCGCCCTTGATGCGGAAAGAGAGTTGGTAGGTAGAGCCGGGGGAGACTTTGATCGTCGCCGAGCGGACCCAGACGGCTTTCTCCCCTTCGGGGGCGATGGCGAGCGCCTTGCCGCCTCCTTCTTCGCCGCTCTCTATGGCAGAGAGGGCGGCCTGGCCGGTGTGAAGCGCCCACCCATTGAGGGGCTCTTCGGCGTCAAACGCGCCATTGGGCACAAGGTTCGGTTCCGCGCTCGCCGGGGAAAGGGCGAGCGCCAGCAGGAGCAGGAGGGGGAGCGGTTTCATACAGTGGGGGAGCCGCAGCTTTTGCGGACGATGAGCTGCGGGGGGATGAGGTGGACCTCGCGCTTGCTGCCGGGCGGCTTGCCATGGCTGCGCTCCAGCAGGCGGGCGGCCTCGCGGCCAAACTCGACATACGGGATGCGCACGTAGGTGAGCGGCATCGTCGTCATCTCATTCCCCTCGATGCCGTTGGCCACCACGGCGATCTGCTCGGGCACTTGCAGCCCCATCTCTCGCGCGCGGCCAATGAGGAAGTGGCCGATCTGGTAGTTGACGGTGTAGATGGCGTCGCAATCCCAATTCCACCCTTGGGCCAGCTTCTCTTGAAGGGCGAGGAAGGCATCTGGCCGGGTGGGGCAGTGGATATGGCGGGAGGGGTCGTCCGCCACGCCCTCGCGCCGGAGGGTGCGAAGGAAGGCCTCGTGCTTGCCTTGGGGGTCGCGCAGGTCGCCCACGTAGGTGATGCGGCGGCGGCCGAGGCGGCAAAGGTGCGTGGTGCCGAGATCGACCGCGGCAGTGCGCTCGTAGCTGGCTACGTCGCCAAAGCCCGGGTCGTCACCAAGGCTCACCACGGGGAAGCCCGTCTCGGCCAACCGGCGAACCAGCATCCGGTACTGCACACCGACAAACACCGCGCCGCTGGCTTCGCGCATCCGCGCCACGACCGACTCCATGTCACTCACCTGCGGGGTGGTGGGGAGCGTCTCCACGCGCACGTGCCACCCTTCTTCGGCAGCCCCTTCCGAAAGACCGTGGAGCATGGCGAAGACTTCCGCGCCGTTGCCCGAGGCCACGATGTCGGCCCGGGGCGGCAAAACAATGAGCGCCGTGCGCACAGCCACCGCGGCCCCCTGCCCCGGGGCGGGCGCGGCCACAAAGGTGCCAAACTTCGGGTAACGCACCAGCCACCCCTGCCGCGTCAGCTCCGTGAGGGCGGCGTGCATGGTTCCGTAGGCCACCTGCCACGTATCAGCCAGCTCGGGCGCGCTCGGAATGCGCGCGCCAATTGGCAGCTCGCCGGAGCGGATCTGCTCCAGCAAGGCATCCACAATTTGCTTCCTTTTGGAGGAGGAGCGCGGAACGACAACTTTGGGTGCAAGCGGCATCTGTGTCTTGTTTATTGTATAGACAATACATCTGCAAGCCTTTTCTTTTGAGTAAGAACAGGCAAGGTTCGGGCCATTTAATGGCTCCGCATGACGCAAAACCAGCGCATCCAACGGAAATAGAGTCTTAAAAGAGCCGGTTGGCTGAAGTTTTTGACGTATCCGTGCTGAAATTCGTTCTAGCCATGAATCCCACACTCTGCTTTCATCGCTGGCTCCTATGTCCACCACCGCTGCATCGCCCTACTCCCGCAAGAACCCGTTTCCTGCCCCGCTGCTCGTCAACCGGAAGTTGACGGGGGCCAACTCGGAGAAGGATACGCGGCACTACGAAATCTCGCTTGCTGGCTCCGGCCTGGCTTATGAAGTGGGCGATTCTCTGGGCATCTTCCCCTCCAACCCGCCCGAGCTGGTGGAGGAGATCGTGGCCGCGCTCGGTGCCACCGGCGAAGAGCTGGTGACCGGGGCCGACGGCGCGCCCAAGGCGCTACGCGAAGCGCTTCTGAAGGACTACGCGATCAAAGACCCCTCCAAGCAATTCCTCACCGCCATGGCGGAGAAGGCGGGCAGCGCCGCGCCGCTCCTCAACGAGCTGCTCGACCCCGAGCGCAAGAAAGACCTCGAGGAGTACCTCTGGGGGATGGAGTATATCGACTTCCTTGCAGACCACCCCTCGGTGCGCTTCGAGCCGGAGGAGTTTGTCAAATTCCTGCGCAAGCTGATCCCCCGGCTCTACTCCATCGCCTCCAGCCAGAAGGCGCACCCGGAGGCCGTCCACCTCACGGTGGCGACGGTCCGCTATGAAAGCCACGGGCGCCAGCGCTCGGGGGTGGCCTCCACCTTCCTCGCCGAGCGGGTGGAGGTGGGCGGCACGGTGCCGGTCTTCTTCCACGTGGCCAAAGGCTTCCGCCTGCCGGAAGACGGGGCGACACCGATCATCATGGTCGGCCCGGGCACCGGCGTGGCCCCCTTCCGCGCGTACTTGCAGGAGCGCAAAGCCACTGCGGCGACCGGCAAGAGCTGGCTCTTCTTTGGCGAGCAGCGCGTGGCGGAGGATTTCCTCTACCGCGAGGAGTTTGAGGGGTTTGTCAAAGAAGGGGTGCTCACGCGGTTTGATACCGCCTTCTCCCGCGACCAGGCGCAGAAAGTTTACGTCCAGCACCGCTTGCTGGAGCACGGGGCCGAAGTCTGGAAGTGGCTTGAGGAAGGGGCGCACTTCTTCGTCTGTGGCGATGCCGCCCGCATGGCCAAAGACGTGGATGCCGCGCTCCACCAGATCGTGCAGGAGCACGGTGGCAAATCGGCGGAAGACGCCTCGGTCTACATCGAGGCGCTCAAGAAGGAGAAGCGCTACAAGCGCGACGTTTATTGAGTTGGGCTGCCGTCTCACCGAGACGGCCTACAAAAACCCAAACGTGCTCCGTCGCGCGAAACTGTAGGGCGTCTCTGTGAGACGCCGGGGGGTTGGACTGCCGTCTCACAGAGACGGCGAAAGCTCACGTAAAAACCCGTTACCCGCGCGCACACGCCGCGCCGAGCAGCTCGGGCAGGGGGTCGTACTCTGCCGGGCAGAAGCCGAGGTGGTTATGCCGCAGGTACCCCTCGGCATAGCGGAAGCGGCCCGAGTGCTCGCCGATCTGCGCACCGAGGGCCTCCATGGCGTCCAAATAGGCGTCCATCCCCTGGCTCGCATCCAGCCACTCCTTTTGCGTACGGTGGCAGGCGAGCATGGCGCGCTTGGTGGGGAGCACTTGGGTGATCTCCACGTAGTATTGCGGCGTCACCGGGCGTTCCATGCCATCGCGCAGGCCGTGCGGTACGGTGTGGTAGAGCCGCACCGGGTTTGGCACGGGCGGGCGCTCCGGCTCGGTGGGGAAATTCGGCATCCCCCGGGCAAACGCGGCGGAAGTGATGAGGCGGCAGACGGCCTCGTGGTCCTCCATATAGTCGGCAGGCGGGTGGGTGAGGATGAGGTCGGGCCCCACCTCGCGCACCACGGCGGCTACTTTGGCCAGCGAGGGGCGGTCGTAGAAGATGCCCAGATCATCAAAAAGCGGCTCGTGGTAGTGCGCACCGATGAGGCGGGCCGCCTCGGCGGCTTCATCGCGCCGCAGGCGGATGATCTCCTCCTTCGGGTGCGTCATTGTGCCGCAGCCGCCGTTGCAAAGGTTCCAGAGGTGGATCTCGCACCCGGCCTTCTGCAAAAGCAGGAGGGTGCCCGCCATGGTAAACTCGATGTCGTCCGCATGGGCGACGGCGGCAAGCACCTTCATGGCGCCCCCTCCCCCACAGCAAAGACAGCGGCGATCTCGGCCTGAATGGCCTCCGCCTTGGCGCGGCGGTCAGCCGCGTTGCGGATCGGGCGGCCGACGACAATGTAGTCTGCCCCGGCCTCAAACGCTGCGCGGGGGGTGACGATCCGCTTCTGGTCGTCCTCTGCCGCGTTATCCACGGGGCGGATGCCGGGGGAGATGATGAGGAGCTTCTCGCCCAGCTCGGAGCGGAGCCGCGCCGCCTCCAACCCAGAGGAGATGACGCCCGCACACCCTGCCTCCAACGCGCGCCGGGCGCGGGAAAGCACCAGCTCCCCCGTGTCGCACGCGAAGCCGAGGTCGGCAATGTCCCCCCGGTCCAAACTGGTGAGCACAGTGACACCGAGGATCGCCACGCCGCTCTGCGCGGCCACGGCGGCTTCCATGATCCCCTGGTTACCATGCACCGTGGCAAAAGTCACCGGGCGGCCTTTGAGGGCGGCCACGGCGCGCTTTACCGTCTCGGGTACGTCAAAAAACTTGAGGTCTACAAACACCTTCTTGCCCCGGGCGGCGAGCCAGTCGATCAGCTCGTAGTACCCCCCGGCCATGAAGAGCTCCAGCCCGACCTTGTAGAAGAGCACGGAGTTGCCCAGCTCCTCGACAAGCGCGCGGGCTTCGTCGGCATTCTCCACATCGAGGGCAAAGATGAGGCGTTCGCGCGGGGGGATCGGCTTCGGGCGGGGCGGCTGCTGGGACATAGAAGGGGAGGTTGTAGCCAAAGGCGCTTTGGGGTCGATTCCAAATTTTTGAGGATTGCAGAGCGGCCTCTCCCCTTCAATGATGCGGGCTGTCTCAATCTCCTCCTTTTTTTTCGCATGGACCCTCTTGTTTCCGACTTGCTCGCCCTCCTCGGCAAAGAACGGGTGCTCTTCGAGCCCGAGCACCTCGCCGTCTATGGGTTTGACGGCACGGCCGCCCTCTCCGGTGCCACCTCGTGCGTGGTCTTCCCCGAAACGGCGGAGGAAGTATCGCAAGTGCTCAAACGCGCCCACGCAGCCAAGCGGGCCGTCGTCACACGCGGCTCGGGCACGGGCCTGAGCGGCGGGAGCATCCCGCTCAATGGCAGCCTCGTCCTCTGCCTGGCGCGGATGAACCGCGTGCTGGAGCTTGACCCCAAGAACCTCACCATCGAAGTGGAGCCGGGGGTGACGACGATCACCGTCGCCGAGCTGGCCGATAAAGAGGGCCTCCTCTACCCGCCCGACCCAGGCTCCATGAAGATCTCCACCATCGGCGGTAACGTCGCGGAGAACTCGGGCGGCCTGCGCGGCCTCAAATACGGTATCACGCGGGATTATGTGATGGGGCTCGAAGTCGTCCTCGCCAACGGCGAGCGTGTGCAGCTTGGCAACAAATGCGTGAAGGATGTCGCCGGGTACTCGATGAAGGATGTCTTCATCGGCAGCGAAGGCACGCTCGGGGTGATCACGAAGATCCTCCTCAAGCTCGTGCCCAAGCCGCAGGCCAAGAAGACGCTGCTGGCCACCTTCTCGCGGATGGATGCGGCTGCGGAGACCGTCTCGGCCATCATCGCCGAGAAAATCATCCCATGTACGCTCGAGTTTCTCGATAAGATCACCATCGGGTGTGTGGAAGATTTCGCAAAGATCGGCCTGCCGCTGGATGCCGAGGCCATCCTCCTCATGGAGACCGACGGGCACCCCGCCGTAGTGGCCGAAGAGGCCGCCAAGATGGAGGAAGTGGCCCGGCGGTGCGGTGCGGTGAATGTGCAGATTGCGGCCACCGCGGAAGAGTCCGTCAAGCTCGCCTCGGCACGGCGGGCCGCCTTCTCCGCGCTGGCGCGGGTGGCCCCGACGACGATCTTGGAAGACGCCACCGTGCCCCGCAGCGAGCTGGCGCGGATGGTCAACTTCATTCAGGGCGTCGGCGAGCGCTACAACCTGCGCATCGGCACCTTCGGCCATATGGGGGATGGGAACCTCCACCCCACCTTCCTCACCGACGAGAAGAACACCGAAGAGATGCACCGGGTGGAAGCCGCGATGAAGGAGATCTTCGACTTCGCCATCGAGCTGGGCGGCACCATCACCGGCGAGCACGGCGTCGGCCTTGCCAAAAAGAGTTTCTTGCCCGGAGCCATTGGCAACGCGAGCTTGCACTTGATGAAACAGCTCAAAAAGACGCTCGACCCGGAGACGCTGCTCAACCCCGGCAAAATTTTTGACCTGCCGTAAACGCGCCCATGTCTAAAACGCCTCTCACCGAGCTGCCGCCCCAGGCTGTCATCGAGCGCATTGGCCGCGATGCGCCGCAAGGCCGTGCCGCGCGCCCGTTTTATTTGAAGGAGCTGGATTACTCCGTCGTCCAGCAATGCATGCACTGCGGCATGTGCCTGCCGACCTGCCCGACTTACGACACCACCAAGCTCGAGCGCAACAGCCCGCGCGGGCGCATCGCCCTCATGCGCCGCATTGCCGACGGCGACCTCGAAGTCACCGAGACCTTCGCCAAGGAGATGTACTTCTGCCTCGGCTGTCTCGCGTGCGAAACAGCGTGCCCGGCTGGCGTCAAGTACGCCACCCTCTTTGAGTACGCGCGCGCCGATATCGAGCACTCCGGCGTGCTCAACAACCCGCAGCGCGACCTGATCCGCCAGCTCACGCTCAAGACGCTCTTTACCAACCCGAATCTGCTCCGCTTCGTAGGGCGGCTCCTCTGGATCTACCAGGCCACGGGGATGCAAGACCTCGTGCGCTCGCTCGGGCTGACGCGGCTCCTGCCCAAGAAAATGCGCGAGATGGAGCCGCTCACGCCGACGGTGAACGACCAATTCTCCGACGCGCTGATCCGCCCCGTCGAGACGCCGCCCGCCAAGCGCTACCGCGTCGGCCTGCTCACCGGGTGCGTGCAGGATCTCATCTACTCCGATGTGAACCGCGACACGGCGGATGTACTCCTCGCCAACGGGTGCGAAGTCGTCACCCCCCGCTCGCAGTATTGCTGCGGCTCGCTCCATGCGCACAACGGCGAGCTGGAAGCCGCGCGCGACATGGCGCGGCGCACGATCGATTCGTTTGACCTCGGGGCGCTTGATGCCGTCATCACCAACGCCGCCGGGTGTGGCTCGCACCTCAAGACCTACGGCCACCTGCTGCACGACGACCCCGCCTACGCCGCCCGCGCTGCGGAGTGGGACCGCAAGATCAAAGACATCCACCAATGGCTCTCGGAGATCGGCATCACCCCACCCCGGCCCGGCGTGGAGCCGCAAAAGGTCACCTACCACGAGGCGTGCCACCTTTGCCACGGGCAGAAGATCACTGCGCAGCCGCGCGAAGTCCTGCGCGCCATCCCCGGTCTGGAGCTCGTGGAGCTGCCCGAATCGACCTGGTGCTGCGGCAGCGCGGGCATCTACAACATCACCCAGCCGGAGATGTCGCAGCAGCTCCTCAAGCGCAAGCTCGAGCAGGTGGACGCCACGGGTGCCCCTGTCGTCGCCACGGCCAACCCCGGCTGCCTCGTGCAGATCGTCTCGGGCCTGCGCGCCTCCGGGCGCGATGTGGAGGCGATCCACCCGATCTCGCTGCTGGCCCGGGCCTACCGGGAAGAGGGGCAGGAGTAGCACGGTATTTCCGCCAGAATGCGTACCCATGCCTGAAGCTCCGCGCATCCTCTCCATTACCGAACTCACCCGCACCGTGCGCGAGCTGGTGGAGGGGGTGGTGGGCGAGGTGTGGGTCGAAGGCGAGGTGGCCAATCACCGCAAGCAAGCCTCCGGGCACCAATACTTCACCCTCAAGGACGACCGCTGCCAACTCTCGTGCGTCCTCTTTCACCGGCCGGGGCTGCGGCGCGCCACGATCCCCCTTTCGGACGGGATGCAGGTACAGGCGCGCGGCGTGCTCACCGTTTACGAAGCGCGCGGCCAGTACCAGCTCAATGTCTCCATGCTCCAGGCGGCGGGCGTCGGCCTGCTGGCGGCGAAGTTTGAGGCGCTCAAACAAAAGCTCGCCACAGAGGGGCTCTTTGCCCCGGAGCGCAAACGGCGGCTGCCCAAGTTTCCCCGCGCCATCGGGCTGGTCACTTCCCCCACCGGGGCGGCCCTGCGCGATATGCTCAACATCCTCGCGCGGCGCGCGCCGTGGGTGCCGGTGTACATCTACCCCGCGCGCGTGCAGGGGGCCGGGGCGGCGGAGGAGATCGCGGGGGGGGTGGCCGCGTTCAATAGCGGCGCGTTGCCACCGGTGGATCTCATCGTCATCACCCGGGGCGGAGGAAGCACCGAAGACCTTTGGGAGTTCAACGACGAAGCGCTCGCCCGCACCGTGTTTGCCTCTCACCTGCCGGTCGTCTCCGCCGTCGGCCATGAGATCGATTTTTCCATCGCCGACTTCGTGGCCGACCTACGCGCCCCCACCCCAAGCGCGGCGGCGGAGTTGATCGTCCCTGACTCCAGCGAGCTTGCCCAGCGCCTCGGGCAGTGGGCCGCCGCGCTGGAGCGGAGCGCCCGCCAGCGCGTGCAAGCCGCGCGCCACACCGTCGCCGCGCTGGAGCGTACCGCCCTTTTCCGCGACCCCGCCGCCCGGCTTGATACCCTGCGCCAGCGGGTAGACCTCGCTGCCGAAGCCCTTGCCCGCGCCGCGCGCGAAGCCGCCGCCACCCACGCCCGGCGGCTGGAAGGCCACGCCGCCACCCTGCGCGAGCACCGGCCCGACCAGCTCCTCCACCTCCGGCGGCAGGAGGTAGATGCCCTCTCCGCCCGGCTCCGCCAGGCCGCTGGCCAAAGCACCGCTGCCCTCCGGCACCGGCTCGCACACGGGGCCAACCTCCTGCGCGTCCTTGGGCCACAAGCCACGCTGGAGCGCGGCTACAGCATCACCCGCAACGAAGCGGGCGAGATCATCCGCTCTACCGAGCAAACGCCCCCCGGCACCCACCTACGCACCCGGCTGGCCGAGGGCGAAGTCCGCTCCATTACAGAGTAACCCCGCTTGCCAACCGGCGCGGGACCACGTAGCTTCCTCAAGTTGTGGACGGCGGATGATCGCTGGTGCTCCTTTTAGGAGCCGCCAGAGGAAAGTCCGGACACCCCAAGGCAGCATGCCGCGTAAAACGCGCGGGCACCTCCAGGCGCAAGCCCGGGGATGACGGAAAGTGTCACAGAAAACAAACCGCCGGGGGCAACTCCGGTAAGGGTGAAAAGGCGAGGTAAAAGCTCACCGCCCGACGCGTAAGCGGCGGGGCACGACAAACCCCATGCGGTGCAAGACAAAACAGGAAGGACGGGCCGCCTGCCCCTGCTTTGGCAACAAAGCAGACTTCCGGGTAATAGTCGCACCGGCTTCGGCCGGTTCGGCCCGGCAACGGGCTGGAAGATAAATGGTCATCCGGGGCTCGCAAGAGCACCGACAGAATCCGGCTTACAGCCGTCCGCACTTTTTTTCCTCACCGGGGCGTTTCTTTCCACCAAGGAACGCCCCGGTTCCGTTTCTTGCCGCACCTCTCGCGGACAAACCGGAGGCCACCCCCTCGGGCAAAGGCCGATCGTAAAAATACCCGGCATCCGCCGGTGGCAAAAGCCGCGAAGCTTCCACCGTTCATTCACAACTTAACTTCGAACCTTCCTGAACCTTCCTATGAGTACCTTACAAAACCAATGCACCTCGTTTCATCGTAAACAGATCCCGAAGCACCCCCGCATCCCCCGCTTTGGCCTCACCTGTGCAGCGCCCCTACTTCTTGCGGGGGCGCTGCTTTTTTTTCCACAAGCACACGGCGCCGTGCAGTTGACGACGCTGGATAACCCCGTCCTCGGCCCTGCCCAGATCGGGCAAGGCAATGCGTTTGCCTTTGCGTTCGTCGTCGGCAACCAAGACTACACGCTCAACTCCATCACCGCCGAGATTCGTGAGATTTCGGCGGGCAACTCCACGCTGCTGGCCGTGCTCTTCACCGCTTCCTCCATCCCGGGGCCCGACTTCCGGATGCCCACAGGCGCGTCGTTGACGACGTTTTCCCACAGCAGCATCACCTCCAGCTATAGCGACGTCGTCTTTACGCCGAATACGCCCGTCACCCTTCTGGCCAACCAGGCGTATGCGATGGCGTTGCTTGCCATCCCTGCGGTAAGCGACCCGATTCCCGCCTCCTGGGGGTGGGGGCTGGGCCTCTCCACCGACGGGTATGGCCCGCTGGGGACCGACTGGAATGCCGTCTTCCTCCTCCCCTACAGCGCCAACAACACGACCTGGAGCGCCTACGCCGGCGGCGATACCGACTACCTCCTCAACTTCTCGGTGGATGCCACTGCTGTGCCCGAGCCCTCTGCCTTCCTGCTGATGGCGGCCGGTGCGGGCCTCTTCTGGCACCTGCGCCGCAACCGCGGGGCATAGCCCTCTCCGCGATGCGGGGGCGTCGGGCTCCACCCCGGCGCTCCCTATCGCACCCTACCGCGCCCCGAGGCCGAAGAGCACGGTGGGGACGGTTTTCAGGAGGATCTTGAAATCGAGCCAGAGCGACCAGTTGTCGATATACTCAAGGTCGAGCTTTACCCAGTCTTCAAAGCTTTTGACATTATTGCGCCCGCTGATCTGCCAGAGGCAGGTGAGCCCCGGTTTGACACTTAGGCGGCGGCGTTGGGCGGAGCTTTCAAAATTCTCGACCTCGTAGAGCGGCAGCGGGCGCGGGCCCACCAGGCTCATGCTTCCCTGCAAGACATTGAAGAGCTGCGGCAGCTCATCGATACTCGTTTTGCGCAGCCACCGGCCAAAGGGGAAGATGCGCGGGTCGTTCTGGACTTTGAAGACCGGGCCGCTCATCTCATTCTGCTCGGCGAGCTTGGCGCGCAAGGCCTCGGCATCCGTGCGCATGGTGCGGAATTTGAACATTGTGAAAGGCCGCCCATGCCGCCCGCCGCGTTGTTGGCGAAAGATCACCGGCCCAGGCGAGGAAAGGCGGATGCCGATGTAGGCGAAGATAAAGAACGGCAGGGCAAAGCAGATGATCACCAGCGCCGCCAGCCGGTCGAACACGTTTTTAACCAAAAGCGCCCAGCAGACTTCCGGCGTGGTGCGGAAGACAAGCATCGGCCGGCTCCCGATGACATCAAACGTCGGCTTGGCGATGGAGGTTTTAATGAAGTCGGCAAGCATCCACGCCTCCACCCCTTCGATCTCGCAAGCGCCGATGGCTTCCTGAAGGCGGTTCATATGCGTATGCCCGGCGGCAAAAATGACGCGGCTTACCGAGTGGCGGTGCAGCAGCTCCACCAGCTCGGAGATCGGCTGCGTCTCGATATTGATCTCCCCCACGATCTCCATCTCCAGCTTGAGGAGCGGGGAAAACGTGTCGCGCAGGGCGTGCATATCCTCCGGAGTACCCGCCAGCAACACGGGCTCGCGGTAGCGCCCGGTGCGGGCTCGCGCCTGGATCTGGTAGAACGTGAGCCGCTCGCGAATCAAAAGCGCCGCCATCGCAAACAGGATAAAGAGGAGCACCACGGCCCGGCTATCGAGGCTCAGGCGAAAGAAGATGGAGCACCCCGCCACCAGCAACGCGAGCCAGAGCCCCGCCTTGGCCATCTCGCTCAGGGAGCGCCAGACGCTTTTCTGGAGAGGGTGGTTGTAGAAGCCATTGAGCTCCAGCAAAATGGGCCCAAACGGCATCAGGATAAAAAGCATCCAGCGGAAGTGGGCAAACTCATCAATCGGCACAATGTCCCACCATTGGGTGGCGGAAAAGCGCACGACATGGGCGAGCCAAAAGGCCAATACCAACAATGCTCCATCGAGAATTTGCAGAAATTGGAGATTAATTTCTTGTTTTCGGCCAGTCATGAAAGGATGGAATGAGGGCAGGCCGCAACCTGCCGGGCCGCAGACCTTACCACTATGACACGCCGTATTACAACCCGTTCCATCACACCCGGTTCCGTTGTGGGGACGGTCTTTGATGCTGGCTCGCGCCGGGCAGCCGCGCGGCTCGCCCCGGGGAAGGTCGATTTTCTCGAGCTTCGGGTAGACGCTTTTGCCACCGACCCCCGCGAGCTGGATACGCTGGAGGCTCTGGCCGGGCGGCTCCCCTTCCCTCTGGTGGTCACGGTGCGCCACCCGGGCGAGGGCGGGGCAAGCGAGCTTTCCGCCGCCGGGCGGCGGGCGTTGTTCGAGCGGTTTCTGCCGTATGCGGCGTGGGTGGATGTGGAGCTGCGCTCGACCACCACGCTGGCCCCGGTGCTGAAGGCCGCGCGCGAGGCGGGCAAGGGGGTCATCCTCTCGCACCACGACTTCCATACCACGCCTTCGCTGGCGCGGCTCACGGCGCTGGCTGGCAAGGCGGCGCTAGCCGGGGCAGAGGTCTTCAAAGTGGCCACCACGGCCAATACCCCGGCTGCATTGGCCACACTGGCCACGTTCCTTACCGGCACCAAACGCCCCGCCGCCCTTGCGGTGATGGGGATGGGCCCTTACGGCAAAATCTCCCGGCTCACGCTGGGGAGCTCCGGCTCGGTGCTCAACTACGGCTACCTGCACCGGGTGCAAGTGCCCGGCCAATGGCCCGCGCCCGTGCTCAAAGAGCGGCTCGCGGAGCTGCGCTAGCAGGACGCCCGCGAAGCGTGAATTGTAGGCCGTCTCGGTGAGACGGCAGTCCAACCCCATGGCGTTTCACAGAAACGCCCTACAATTCCCGACCCTCGCACCGAACCTCCGAACGATCTAACTACCCCACGCCCTCCATCACCCGGCGCAGCATGGCCAGCAGCGCTTCGTCGTTTGCCCGGTTGCGCTGTACGATGCTGGAGACGCCGAGCCGCAGCCGGGCGCGCTCCTCTTCGGTGAGATCTTTGGCGGTGACGACGATCACCGGTGTCTCCGCATGCGCCGGCAGGGCGCGCAGGGCGGCGAGGAACTCGAAGCCATCCATCTCCGGCATCATGAGGTCGAGCAGGATCAACCCCGGGGCTTGCGCCTGCACTTTGCCAAGGGCATCGCGGCCGTGGATCGCCTCGCTCACACTCCACCCCTCCTTCTCCAGCAGGCGGTGGAAGAGCTCGCGGTTGCTGGCAAGGTCATCCACCACCAGGGCGTGGCGGGGGCCGTGGCTGTGGCGGCGCAAGGTCTCCAGCAGGCGATCGCGGTCGACCGGTTTGGTCAGGTAATCTGCCGCGCCGAGGCTCAGGCCGAGTTTGCGGTCATCCCCCATGGAGATCATGACGACGGGGATCTCGCGGGTGGCCAGATCCTGCTTGAGGCCGGTGAGCACGCTCCAGCCGTCCATGCTCGGCATCATCACATCGAGCGTGATGAGCCGGGGCAGAAACTCCCGCGCCATGGCGAGCGCCTCGCGGCCATTCTCCGCGCAGCGGACGGTGTACCCCTCGCGCGAGAGGAGGCGTTTGAGGAGGTCGCGCGCCATCGGGTCGTCCTCCACCACGAGCACCAGCGGCCCGCTCCCCGAAGCCGGGGCGGGGGCGGCGGGGGCCGGGGCCGCCACGGCGGGCTCCGCCTCTCCGGGGACGAGGATCGGCAGCCGCGCTATGAAGACGGAGCCTTCGCCCACGGCGCTTTTGGCCGTGAGGTCGCCCCCCATCATCTCACAAAACTGCTTGGAAATGGCGAGCCCCAGCCCCGTGCCGCCGTATTTGCGGGAGGTGGAGGCATCGGCCTGCGTAAAGGGCTGGAAGAGCTTCTCCTTCTGCTCCGGCGTCATGCCGATGCCGGTATCCTTCACCCGGAAGCTGATGAAGTGGCCATCGCGCTCCACGGTGAGCGTCACGCAGCCGTTGCTGGTAAACTTGGCAGCGTTGCTCAGAAGGTTGAAGAGGGTTTGGCGGACTTTGGTGACGTCGGCATGAAGCTGCCCGATCTCCTCGGCGCAGTGGACATCGAAGCGGTTATTATTACGCCCCATGAGGGTACCCACCGTGGCGGCGACTTCGCGGATCATCGGCGCTACATCAAACGTCTCCAGATAAAGCGTCATCTTCCCGGCCTCGATCTTGGAGATATCGAGCACGTCGTTGATCAACCCGAGCAAATGCTTGGCCGAGGCGTGGATCTTCTCCAAATCCGTCACAAAATCCTCGGGGGTGAGGGTGTCGGCATCCTCGATGAGCATCTCGCTGTAGCCGATGATGGCGTTCATCGGCGTGCGCAGCTCGTGGCTCATGTTGGCGAGGAAGGCGCTCTTGGTGCGGTTGGCTTCCTCGGCATCGTCCCGCGCGACTTCCAGCTCCGCCGTGCGCTGGGAGACGAGCTCGTCGAGATGCGCGTTTTGCCCCTCGAGCTGCGCGTCGCGCTCGGAGACGGCGGCCACCATCCGCTGGAAGGCGTGCGCCAGCTGCCCCAGCTCATCTTTGCGGCGGCGGCAGACTTCGCCCAGGGTGCCGGAGGCGCGGTCGTACTCTTCGGCCTCCAGGGCAAGCGCGGCATCCGTAAGCTCCTCCACCGGGCGCGAGACGTGCCGCGCCAACAGGAGCGAAACGGCCACGCCCCCGGCGAGGATGATCGCCGCCGTCAACCCCGCGAGCCGGGCATTGCGCCGCAGCACCCCTTGCACACGGGCGGTATCGAGCTCGATGAAGACGAGCGCCGGCCTCCCCGCCTTTACCGGGAGCGGCACGGCGATATTGAGGTGCCCCGCCTCGGTAAACTCCTGCGGCAACTCGCGGGCCAGCGCCGTGCGGGCGGCGGCGTGCTCCGCCGCGCTCAGCTCCAGCGCGGGCGCGCCCGTGCGCGTGGCTCCGGCCACCAGGTCGAGGTCGCGGTTGAGCATCCGCAGGGTAAGCACCTGGTCCATCTGTACGAGGTCGGCCAGCACGCGCTGGAAGCCGAGTTCCTCCCGCAGCTCCTCCAAAATGCGGGCGTTGTACCCAAGCTGCACAATGCGCGCCTTATCCACCCCGCCTACCCCGGCGTATTTGAAGATGCGGTCATCAATCTCCCGCTTCATTGCTTCCTGCACGACACGCTTTTTATCCCCCGTGAGCAGGGGGTAAAACTGGCTCGCCTGCGGCTGGAGCGTGGCATCGGCCTGAAAGGTGAACTCCTCCGCGGCGGTGCGCAGGTAAGCGCGGCCGGTCTCGTCCGTCACCCAAAATTCATCGAGCCCGGTCTCTTTGGAGATGGCGCGCAGCCGTTCGGTAAGCTGCGCGGGGGTGAGCCCCGCCTGCTCGCCCACCGCCACGAGGTGCGCCGTGAGCGTTGCCCCCACAAGCATCTGCTGGCCGATCACGCGCTCCACATCGCGCGGGAGCGACTCGACAATCTGCGCCGAACGGGTGATCTGCTCCGCCAGCCGCAAGCCGTAGCTGCGGGTCTGCTCCAGAATATTGCGCCGCCCCGCCACCGTAAGCACCGCCGAAACGGCCAAAGTGGTACCTATGAGGAGCGTGGTGACGAGCAGAACGATCCGGGTGCGGAGCTTCACGCGCGGGAGTCTACGCGAAGCAGGGGCACGGGATCAAGCCGGGTGGGGCGCGTTGCCCCCGGGCCTCGTTTCGCAAATTTGCAGGGCGTCTCTGTGATGCGGCGGTCCAACCCCATGGCGTCTCACCGAGACGCCCTACCATTTCCGATTTTCGCTCCGAACCTTTATCCCCTCCAAATCCTAAAGCCCGCGCTTGGCGCGGCGGAAGCGTTCGCTTCGTTCAGAAGGGGCGACGGGGGGCGGTGGGGGCGGCTCGGTTTGCTCCTTCGCTTTGGGGGCAGGAGCGGTGGGAGCGGGGCTTGGGGTGGGGCGCGCGGCGCGGCGCGGCAAGCGGGCCCCCCGGCCCAGAC
The DNA here is from genome assembly GCA_037189965.1 of Chthoniobacteraceae bacterium. Lineage (GTDB taxonomy): Bacteria > Verrucomicrobiota > Verrucomicrobiia > Chthoniobacterales > Chthoniobacteraceae > DATMFV01. Next base: position 33,200 of record JBBCKB010000094.1, read on the forward strand.
GGAAGAGGAATGCCTCCAGCAAAAAGAGCGCGAGCGTGGCCGCCAGGAGCGGCTCGCGCAGGGGGAGGAAGGCGGCAGGGCGTGGCGCTTCCCAAACAGTGGTGAGATCAAGCCGCTCGGCTCCTCCGCTGGCGCGGGAGAGGGCGGCCAGCTCGGCGGGGCGCGCAAGGTCAAACTCCCACTCCACCCCGGCTGCCGCTTCCAGCGGGCCAAAGGGGAGGATGCTCTGGCCGACTTGCACGGCTCCGCGCACGCTTTGTCCGGGGGCGAGCGGGGCGGTGGCGCGGTAGCGGCCGGGCTCCATACGCTCCCAATGCAGCGGCACGCTTTGGCCTCCGCTGCCGGAGAGGAGGGCGCGCGGCGGGTGGAGGGCAAGCGCCTCCTCCCACTCGGGCTCGTAGAGGAGGGTGACGGCCAGCTCGGTGCCATCCACAGCGGCGCGCACGGCCACGCCGGGGGCCACGGCTTCGCCCATGAGCCAGCGGGCGAGCGTTTGCACAAAATCCGCTACCTCCGGCCAGGCGCGCGCACTTTCCGAATGCGGCCCGCCGAGGGGGAAGGAGACGGCGGCTACGCGCCCGCTCTCACGCTGCCAGAAGGCGACGAGCGGGGCGGGCTCATCCTCCGCCGCTTCGCGCGCGGCGAGCGCGGCGGCGGTGGCCCCGGGGCGCAGGTAGTTGAGGTTCCACGCATCGACCTTCGGCAGCCACTGGAGCGGGCGCGCGGCCAGCTCGGCCCATGCGGCTTGCGGCTCCAGCGCCACCGGCTCGTCCAGAAAGGCGGAGCGGGCGATGCGCACCGTCTCTTGCTCAAAGAGCGCGGGGATCTGCCCGGCATCATCCGCAAAGAAGATGCGGCCATTGCCCAGCTCGGCGATTTCTTTGAGCAACGCGGCGTCGGAGTCGTGCTCGGTGCCAAGGCCGATGACGGAGAGGGTGATCCCCTCGGCCACCATTTTTGGGATGCGCTCTTTGTAGTCGCCCGGTTCCTCGGCGTCGGCGGCATCCGCAAAGAGGATGGCGTGGCGTACGCCCCGGGAAGATTCGGAGAGCGCCTTGTGCAGCTGCTTCAGGGCGCTCCCGACGTAGATGCCGCCGCCCCCGGAGGAGATGCGCATTACTTTATCCGCGAGCTTGCCGCCCGACTCGCCGATGACGCTCAGGGGGACGATGACGTGCGGCCCGGTATCGACGGCGTAGACGGCCACCTGGTCCATCGGCCCCAACAGGCCGATGGCGCGGGCAGCTCCGCTGTTGGCGAGTGTCATCTTCGTCTCTCCGGAGCCGGAGCCTGCGGCCATGGAGCCGGAGCGGTCGAGCGCGATGCCGAGGGCGACGGCCATTTTGCGCTCTTCCTGCCGCTGCTCCATGGAGACGGGGAGGAGGTCTGAAATGGGTGAGTTGAAGTAGCCGCCCCGGCCAAAGCTGTTGGCCCCGCCGACCATGAGCAGGCCGCCCCCCTGCCCGCGGACAAAGAAGTCGAGCGCCTCCATAAACGGGCGCGAGAGGGCGGTGGCGGGGAGGTTGTTGAGGATGACGGCGCGCACCCCTGCGAGCCGCCCGGGATCTGCTCCACCGCCCTCGGCCACTTCCACGGTGAAGCCGTGCGCCCGCAGGATGCCAGCGAGCGGGTCGTCCGCATACGCGGTGAGCAGGAGGAGGCGCGGCCCACCGGTGATCTCCATCCACTGCCCGGCGTGGTTGTTGCCGGGGTGCGGGTCGTTGGGCGGGAGAAGGCGGACTTCATACCGGTGCCCGCCGGGGGTGGCGAGCCGGTCGGTAAAGCGGAGCGAGGCGGCCTGCCGCCCGGGCGGGATGCGCACGGTGCCGCGCGTGAGCTCCTGCCCGTCGCGCAGGAGGGTGAAGGGGGTCTCGCCGCCCGGGGGGCCGCTGGCGCGGAATTCGATGAGCACCGGCTCGCCCGGCTGGGCCTGCGCGGGGAGGTTTAGGGAGAGGAGCCGGAAATCGCCAATTGCCGCTTCGGGGGCGAGCCGGTAGTCGAGCGGCACACGGGCGCGGGCGAGCAGCTCGGTGGAGCCCGCGAGCGGCTCGGTGGCAAAGCCGTCGCTCAAGACCAGGAGGCGGGTGTTGCGCCCTTCATCCCGCCGCGAAAGGGCGTGGCGGATGGCGAGCGCGGTGCGGGTGCGCTCGCGGCTGCCGGGCAGGGAGACGCCCGCCGAAGGGTCGCGCTCGACGGCTTCGGAGGCAAAATCGACAAAGTGGAGCCGGTCGTCTGAACGGCGCGAGCGCTCCAGAAGCTGCTCCCACTCGGCGCGGTGTGGCTCCACGCTTTGGGCGGCGGAGGCGGAGCGGTCTACCAACACCCAAAGGTCGAGCCCGTGCCCGTGGCGGCGCAGCTCGGGCTGGAGAAGCAGGAGGACGAGGAGCCCGAGGATGGCAAGGCGCAGAGGCCGCCGCAGAAGGGGCCAGCGCCAGAGGGCGAGTGCCAGCAGCGGCAGGAGGAGCGCCCACTCGGGGGTGGCGAGGCGGATCATACGGCGCGCCTCCTTTCCGCCGCCACCCAGCTGGTGCAGAGGGCCGCGCCGAGCAGGAGCGTCCAGAGGGGGGTGAGGCCGTCGGGCCGGGAGTTGCGCTCGCGCTGGCGCTCGGCGAGGGCGACGGTGGGGTCGTGCGCGCGGGCGGGGCGGAAGTCTGCCTCGCGCGGGTCGGCAAAGTGGGCGGCCCCGCGCAGGCGCTCGGTGCTCCCTTCGTGTACGGTGAAGAAGCCGGGCTCCTCCGGCGCGCGCAGTGGCCCGGGGTGGCGCGGTGCGGGGGTGCGCACGAGCGGGCCGCCGCCGCTGGCGACGGCGAGGCGCTGGCCGGTTTCGACATTGGCGGCCTCAAACCCAGGGAGGGCGGCGCGCGTTTCTTCCACAAAACGGTGAAGCAGGAGGAGGAAGGCGGGCAGGCGCGGGGCGTTGGAGAGGGCGGGGTCGAACCCCAGCAAGAGCTGCGGCCCGCGCCGGGAGACGAGCGCGCGCTCGCCCTGCCAGAGCAAGGTGCGGTCTCCCGCATGGGGGGGGATGGGGAAGGTATCGCCCACCAGCAGCCCCTCCCAGCTCAGGCCCTCGAGCAGAGGGTCGCGCTCGGCCACGGGGGAGCCGGGGAGAAGCTTTTCTGAAGGAGCCGGGTGGCGTACCCAGATGAGGGCGGGCCCGCCGGGGAGGCCGGGGCGCAGGGGATCGTAGAGGGCGACGGCGAGGTCGCCCCCCTCGACCACGGGGGTGAGCGCTGGGCTGTTTTTTAGGAAGTGGGCAAACCACGCGGCTCCCACCGCGCCGGGGGCGGCCTGCACGCGGAGCGGCTTGGGCTCGGGGCGGACGAGGGGGAGTACGTCGTCGAGAGGGAAGGCATCGGGCGGGTCGAGCACGAGGCGCACGCCCGCGCCTTGGGGGAAGCGGCCTCGCAGCGTCTCTGCGCGCCCGGGGGAGAGGGCGACCTCTCCGCCTGCTCCGCTGATGCGTTGGCCCGTAGCATCCTCCACCCACCAGCGGCGCGTCTGCGGCTGGGTGCCGTGGTGGATGAGGAGGGCTTCCCACCCTTCCGCATCGGCACGCACGCCGGAGAAGCCCGCGTTCTCCACCGGCTTGGCCACAGAGAGCCACTCTACCCCGGGCGGTAGGGCGGGTGGCTCGCGGTCGGTAACAAACAACGTAACGCCCCTCCCCTGCCCGACGCTCTCGGCGATTTGCAGGACAGGCCCGGGGTCGTGCGTGCCCCGGCGGGGTTGCCACTGGGCGAGCGCGGCTTCCAGCTCCTCCAGGCGGGTGCCGGTGTAGAGCCGCCCGGCGGCGGGGTGGCTCTCAAGGACGATCCACTCCGTGCGCCCGGCCCCGCGCGCCAGCTCGCGCAGGCGGCTGGGGAGGGCGCGGCGGGTGGCGGCCTCATACGCCATGAGCGAGGCCGAGCTATCGAGCACCACGACGACGCTCTGCACCGCATCGGCCCGCAGCCAGCGCGGCCCGGCGAGCATCCACGCCAGCAGGAGGACGGCCAGGAGCTGGAGCCAGAGGGGGAGCGAGCTGCGCAGCCGCTCCCAACGGCCCCCGCCCGCGCTCTCGGGCTCCAGCCGCTCGATGAGGAAGAGGGTGCTTACCAACAGCGGCCGCGCGGGCCGTTGCAGGAAGTGGATGGCGAGGATGGCGGGGATGCCGAGCAACGCCAGCACCCCGGCCAGCGGCGAGGCAAAGCTGAGGCTCTGCATCATAGCGGCTCCACCGCCCCACGCGGGAGCGCCTCCGCTTTGAGGGCCTCTAAAAACGGGGCCTCGGCCTCGACGCGGGCGAGGACGACGCCGCACCGCCGCGCCTCGGCATGCCAGAGCCGGAAGTGACGCTCGTAGGCGGCGCGGTACTCGGCGAGCAGGCCGGGGGTGAGCCGTTGGCGGCGGTGCGCGGCGGTTTCGCAATCGGTGAGATCAAAATTCCCCTCCCAATCGGGGGTGGCCTCTTCCTGCGACCACGGGGCGAGGAGGATGCCGCGCCCCCCGGCCAGTGGGGCGGCGTGCGGCGTGCCGGGGAAGAGGAGGTCGCTCACCCAGATGCGGAGCGACCCCGCCCGCCACGGCACGCGCCCCAGCTCGGGCGGCTGCGCGTCGGCCTCCGAGGCAGCTTGGGCGAGGTGCTCGCGGTCGAGCGCGGCCTCGGCGGAGAGCGGGGTGAGGCGGCTGCCGCCGAGCAGGAAGCAGCGCAGGCTGCCACGTAGCGCAAGGGCACTGGCGGCGGCAAAGGTGTAAAGCTCCAGCGTGCGCTCGGCCTTGGCGGGGTTGAGAAACATGGAGGCCGAGAGGTCGAGCACGAGGTCTACCAGCGGGCTGACTTCCTCGCGGTAGAGCTTGAGCGTGTACGCGCCGGTGCGGGCGTAGGCTTGCCAATCCATATGGCGCGGGTCGTCGCCAAGGTAGTAGGGGCGGTGGTCCTGAAAATCGAGGGAGGTGCCGGTGCCGCGCCCGGCCCACTGGCCGCCGCTGCCGCGCCACTCGCGCTGGCGCAGGGGGAGGCGCACGGCCCGCGCGGCGGCGTGCATGCGCGCCTGCAGGGCGTGGAAGGCGGCGGCCTCGGGGATCATGACTCCTCGCTTCGGCAAGCGGCGATTTCCCGGCGCTCGCAACGGGCCAGCCACGCTAGGACGACGATGGAAAGGAGGGTGACGCCCCCTGCGAGAACAGCCGCGACAGGGGCTGTACCCGCGGTGGAGGTGGTAAAGCTCCCACTAAGGTAGAGTAGGAATGCTGCCGTCGGGAGGAAGCCGGAAAGCTCCACCACCTCGGTATTTCGATGGAAAACAGTGAGGTAAATGAAGATGACGAACCCGAGCGCCTGCATGGCGAGGAAGTAGGCGAATGCTGGCCCTTTGAGAAGCCGCGCCACCGCGAGCGGCATGACCAGCGCACCGAGAGCAAACAAGAGGCCTATATTGATCTTTTCATCTCCAAACCGATACCCGGAGAAGAAGATGAGGATCGCCACCACTAGGGTTGAAAAAGCGGCCGCCGAGGCCAGCCCCGGCTGGAGGAAGACGGCCGCCAGCTTGCGGAGTACGCCGTTGCCCCGCGTCCACCGGGGGGCATCGTAGCGCGTGGGGATGAGGGGCGCTTTCTCCATTAGCGAACTGAGCACCACCGGCGCAACGAGCAGGGAGCCGAGGATGAGGGAGGCAAGCCGCTCCCCCCATACGACCCCGAGCACCCCGGCCACAAGCGCAATCGCCACGGCCAGCAGGCGGCGGCGGGAGGTGGTATCCTCCCCCGGCGGGGCGATACCCGCGACGCCCATCTCCAGCGCTTCAAGGATGATGAGCGGGCCGAGGCAAAGGATCACTGCGACCCAATACCCTACCGGCAGCGAGGTGCCCCGGAACATCCCCGATCCGACAAAGAGCGCGGGTAGGGCGTTGAAGGCGATTATCGCCCCCACACCGAGGAGGACGCGGCCCACCAGCCGGTGCGCCAAGGGCGAGAGGCCGACGCCGACAGCAAGCAAAATGCCCGAGCCCGCGAGCATCAAAAGCAGCAGGGAGACTTCGCGTAGAAGGTCGAGCCCGCCGACAAAGTAGCGCAGGACGACGTAGGGCAGGAGCGTGGTGGTCAACAACACGCCTTGAAGAAAGAGCGCCGACCATTTGCCCGCTGCGATGCGCCATGCCGAGAGCGGCGTGAGCGAGAGCAGCTCCAGCGTGTTGGCTTTGATCTCGCTGGAAAGCGACATCACCGCCGCCAGCGGCAAGCCCACGAGGAGGGCACCGCCCGCCAACATCCAGAAGAAGGCGGTTGACGCTTGCGAACCGACCGAGTTGGAGGCCGACTCCACGGTGACAAAGACGCACAAGACCATGGCGGCTTGCAGGATGCTCAGGAGTGAGACAAACCCGCGCGAGCGCAACCCTTGCCGCAGCTCTTTGACGATGATGGGGCTTAGCCAGTCGGGGAACGGGTCTGTCATGGGGCGAAGGGGTTGTGGCGGTTGATGATCTCTACAAACGCATCCTCAAGCTTGCGGTCTTCGCGGTGGAAATCGCAGACCGCGTGGCCGTCTTTGATCGCCGCGCGCAAGAATGCGGCGAGGGCCTCGGGCGTATCTGGCGTAAGGCGCACGCGCGCGCCTTGACGCGTGAGCTCTATGAGCTCGGCCCCGGGCTGGAGCGGCACCCACTCGGCAAGCTGTGCAAGGTCGCCTAGGATGCGGATGCCGACGACGGCGCTCTCGCACCCGCCAGAGAGGAGGCTCTCTGAGGAGCCGTGGTGGACGAGCCGCCCTCGTTCGATAAAGAGGAGGGTATCGCACATTTCGGCCAGCTCGGAGAGGATGTGCGAGGAGATAAAGAGTGTCTTCCCCTCCTGCGCGAGCAGGCGCACGAGGTGTTTGAAATCAACCCGCGCCTTGGGGTCGAGCCCGGCGGCTGGCTCGTCTAGGATGAGCAGGGGTGGGTCGTGCAGCAGGGTGCGCCCAAGGGTGAGGCGCTGGCCCATGCCTTTGGAGAGCTTGTTGGCCGGGCGGTCGGCAATGTCGACGAGGTTGGCAAACTCCATGACTTCGGCGACGCGTCGCGCCCGCTCCGCCCCCCGGAAGCCGAAGGCGCGGGCGTAAAAGTCGAGGTACTCCTCCACGACCATGTTCTGGTACATGCCGTAGGCATCGGGCATCCACCCAAGCAGGCGGCGGACTTCGCTCGGGTGGTGGACGACGTTGTACCCACCGATGCGGATGCTCCCGGAGGTGGGGCTCTCCAGCGTGGCCATCATCCGCATGGTGGTGGTCTTACCCGCGCCGTTGGCTCCGATAAAGCCGACGACTTGCCCGGGCTCGATGGCAAAGGAGATGCCGCGCACGGCTTCGACTTCTTTGAAGCGGCGGCGCAAATCGCGCACTTCGACAAGGGGGCGTTGGCTCATGGGGTGGGGTGCTCCAGCGGGCCGACGGCCCAGGTTTCCTGCTTGTCCCAGCGAATGGAGGGGAGTGTCTCCAGCGCGCCGCTGCTACCCCCCACGCGGGCAAAGTAGGAGGGGGCCATGGCGTCGGGGCCCATGGCGCTGTTACGCAAGGCGGGGGGGAAGGTTTCTTTGATGCGCCGCCACGTGGCGGTGAAGCCTTCGCGCGTCATCGGCTCCAGCACGGTGCGCTCGCCGGTGGGGAGGCGCTCGGCGCGCCAGAAGCCGCCTTGCCCATCGCTGAGGTAGACTTCCTCCAGCGGCTGGCCAAAGCGGGAGAGGGCGTGCAGGCCCTCGGGTTCTTTGAGGAGGGAGATGCCTTCGCGCGTGGGCCTCAGCGCCGCCAGCTCCAGCGCTTGCACGGAGCGGCTGCGGAACCAGCTCCCCGAGTAGGCGGCCCCTTCGATGCGGCACACTCCGTCTGCGTTCGGGGGGATGAGCCTCCCCCGGTGCTCTCTTTCAACGGTGAGATGCCGCACGGTGGCGGGCTCTTCCAACGTAAACGCGGAGGAGAAGAGGAAGCCGGAGCGCGTCATTTGCGCTTGGTGGACGACGGCTTCCGGGGTGCCGGGCAGGAGATTCCAGACCGTGACGCGTCCGCCCCGGCCGCCGGTGCCATCTACCAAAAAGATGCCGGCGACAAGGATGGCGCTACTACCAAGGGCGAGGAGCGGGGTCGTGATAAAAAGCCGGTGCCGCCGCCGCGAAGGCGCGAGGAGGAGGAGGTTGAGCGGGCCAAAAATCCCCGCGAGCACCAATCCGGAGATGACGATGAGGGTGCGCGGCGGTGCGAGATTTGCCAACCGGGGGAGGCCGGGCCACTCGGCGGCGATGTGATCGCGCCGGGCCCGTGTTTCTCGGCCCACGAGGGTGAGGATGCTTGAGGAGGGGGAGATCTCCACGCCGTCCCACTGGATCGCGCGGAAGGTGCCGCTGCCATACGTCTCGACGCCCTGCGCTGCGCCCTTGAGCCAAACGACTTCGCCTGGCTGCCGCGCGGCGACGACGAGGTTGCCCCCCGAGCCGACCCACTGGCGCAGGGCGTTGCGCACGCCCGCAGGGAGCCGGGCCCACTCGGCTTCGGAGAGGAAGAGCCACTCGATGCCGGTGTAGGAAACCCACTGGTCGGGCAAATCCTCAAGGACGAAGGTGGTGGCATGGAGGGTGAAGCTCTCTCCCTTTCTCTGGCCAGACTCTGAGTTTTTATTGGCCCGGTTGCGTAGCGGCTCCAGCGAGCGGGCGGCGATGTCGGGGCCGAAGGCGAGCATCGGCGTATCGGTGCCGTTGCCCTCCGAGTTGTGGCTGAAATTGTTGCGCCCACCTACGATGCCACTTCCGCTGGCATTGACTTCCAAACGACCGCCCTCCTTTCCCAGCAAGGAGGGGTTGGCAATAAAGACGCGCTTTTGCCCGGCCTCCACCCGGTAAGTCTGGCGCGTTTCGACGGAGCGCCCGCTCCGTTGCGAGGAGCTCCACCTTAGCTCCCACTCGCCGGGGGAGGTGCTGCGGTTCTCAATCTCCACGCGGAAGGGGGCCGCGCCAAAGGTGGGGAGGTTCCCGAAAACGGGGCTGACACCAATGGTAATGCCCGCTTCTTCATTATGCGCAATGGTAGCGGCCCGCAGGGGGGTAGCCCCGGCGAGGAGGAGCAGGGCAAGGTAAAGGCGCGCGATCATGAGGCAACAAGGGGGGCCGGGGGGTTAAAATCCTGCACGGGTACGGCCTCCAGCAGCCGGGCGACGACGGCAGCGCTCGTCTCGCCGGTGAGGCGGGCCGAGTAGTCGAGGATGATGCGGTGGTTGAGCACGGCGGGGGCGACGACTCGCACGTCCTCAAAGCTCGCATTCTGCCGCCCGTGGAGCAGGGCGCGCGCGCGGCTCGCAGCGGCAAGGCCGAGGGCGGCACGGGGGCTCGCGCCAAAGCGGATGCCCGCCTCTCCCGAGCCGGGGTGGGTGGCTGCGACGAGCCGGGCAATGTAGTTGGCCACCACGGGGGGGAGGTAGATCTGCCGGGCCAGCGCGAGCAGGGCGGCCAGCTCGTCGCGCGTCATCACCGGCTCGACTTCGGGCTCCACGCCCATCTCGCGGCCAAGGACGATGCGCTCCAACACGGCGGCCCCGGCTTGGGGGACTTCGAGCTTGAAGAGGAAGCGGTCTACCTGGGCCTCGGGGAGCGGGTAGGTGCCCTCCAGCTCGATCGGGTTTTGCGTGGCGATGACGAAGAAGGGGGCCGGGAGCGGGTGTCCCTCGCCCATGACGGTGACGCGCCGCTCCTGCATCGCTTCGAGCAGGGCGCTCTGGGTCTTGGGCGAGGCGCGGTTGATTTCGTCGGCCAAAACCAGGTTGGCAAAAAGCGGCCCCGGGGTGAAGACGAACTCCCGCCGCCCGTTGTTCTCCTGCAAAATCGGGCTGCCGGTGATGTCGCCCGGCAGCAGATCCGGCGTAAACTGGATGCGCCGCGTCTCCAGATGCAAGGCGCGGGAGAGGCCTTTAACGAGCTCGGTCTTCCCCAGCCCGGGGAGCCCTTCGAGGAGGAGGTGCCCCCCGGCAAGGAGGCCGGTGACGACGGCTTCGATGAGGGCTTCCTGCCCAAAGAGGACTTGCCCGAGAGTATCGCGCAGGCGTTGCAGGCGGGCTCCTGCGTCGGCGAGTTCCGTTTCGCTGGGGGGGGTCATGCTTCCGGGCAGGGAAGCAGAAAAGCCCGCGCAGCGGAAGGGGAAAAGCCCCCATTCGTTAAACCGATGTTCTACCCAAGCCGGGCGAGCGCGGTGGCGATGGCCTCGGGGTAGAGCGCGTGCTCTGCCTGCTGGATGCGGGTATGCAGGGTGGCGGCGGTGTCTCCGGGTAAAACGGGGACTTTGCGCTGCGCGATGATGGGCCCGGTATCCATTCCCGCATCGACATAGTGGACGGTGCACCCGCTCTCGGTGGCGCCATCTTCGATCGCTTGCTGCCAGGCAGCGAGCCCCGGGTAGCACGGGAGGAGGGAGGGGTGGATGTTGATAATCCGTTCGGGGAAGGCCTCCAGCAACGGAGCTTTGACGAGCCGCATATACCCCGCCAGCACCACGAGATCGACCCCGGCTTCCTTGAGCCGCCGGGCCAGCCGCTCTTCGGCCTCGGGCTCCAGCTTGGTGCGGAAGCGGCCCGGAGGCGCGTACTCCGCAGCAAGGCCGCGCGCCCGCGCCAGGTCGAGGATGCCCGCGTCTTCAAAGTCCGAGAGGACGATGGCGACCTCCACCCCAGGCAAGCGCCCTTCTTCGATGGCGGTGGCGATGGCGGCGAAGTTGGAGCCTTTGCCGGAGCCCAAAACGCCGAGGCGGTACGGTCGGGTACGTGTCATGAACGGGATTTTTCGAGAATAGCGGTGGTGGAGCGCCCGGGGACGAGCGGGAGGATGTGGACTTCCGACTCTGCGGCGCGCAGGGCGGCGCGCTCGCCGGGGTCGAGCGTTTCGGGGGTGTAATCTCCCCCCTTGGCGTAAAGGTGGGGGCGGACCTGGTGGATCACCCCGGTCACGCGGGGCTCGGGGAAGACGACGACGTAGTCGACACACCCGAGCGCGGCGAGGACTTCGGCGCGGTCCGCCTCGGGGTTGATGGGGCGGCTCGGCCCTTTGAGGAAGCGGACGGAGTCATCCCCATTCACCGCCACGGCGAGGGCGTCTCCCAGCGCGCGGGCCGCCGCAAGGTAGCGGACATGGCCGACGTGCAGAAGATCAAAGCAGCCGTTGGTGAGAACGAGCTGCTTGCCTTGCGACTGCAACTGGTCGCGAATGGCGGCCAGCTCTCGCGGAGTGACGATTTTTTGGGGCATGCGGGAAAGCCTCCAAACCTACGGGAGACGCCCCAGCCAAGGCAACCTTAGAACTCGCCTGTGAGCTGCACGCGCAGGTAGGGGGCGGCATCGGCCACGTAGCTCTTGTTGGCGCGGTGGAAGTCGAGGTTGCGGTCAAACGAATAGCCGCCGCCGACGCTGAGCTCCCAGAATTTCGCCGGAGTCCACGCGAAGCCGCCGCCGGCCCGGAAGTCGAGGTAATCGACCACGGTGCCCGAAAGCTCGCGGTCTTTCCGCTGGCCGACGGTGAAGGAGCCCCCGGTGACTTGCCCGCCCACCCAGATGGAAATGGTATCGGTAAGGGAGTAGATGAGCTTGGGCTCCGGAGCGTAGGCGAGGAGGCGCAGGTCGTCGTTGATGAGCCAGACGACACCCACGAGCGGGATGACGGGGTACTCGCGGGTGATGCCGGTCGTCACTCCCCAGACGCCGTAGAATTTGTCCTCGATAAACGGGATCATGCCGCCGAGGTTGACGGGGACATCGAACGAACCCCGGGTGATGTCGTGCTCAAAGTAGAAGCCGGGCCGGGCTTCGAGCAGGAAGCCGACGTGGTTGTCCACAATGTAGGCAACGCCGATCGGGGCGTTAATGCCTTGCAGCGTGGTGGGGAGCCACTCGGTGGAGGAGCCGCCAAAATCAAACCGCGTGTAGTTTGCCCCGGCTTGCAGGTACCAGTTGCCGGTGATCGGGATGCGGTGCAGGTACTCGAAGCTGCTGTGCGCGACGCTGTTGCTGCCGATCTTGTCGCCCGTGAAGCGGATCGGCGAGGAGAAGACATAATCCCCATACAAGGTGAAGACGTTGCGGTTGGTCGGCTCTGCCGGCTCCATGGGGATGACGGGAGGGCCCTCGGCCCAGAGGGAGGTGGAGGCGGCCAAAGCGACAGCGAGGGTGAGGACGGTTTTCATCACGCCGTGTTTCATAGGCGAAGGAGGGGGCGGGAGGGAAGGGCAAAGCGTGGGAGGAGGCATCGTTCAGCCTTTCCCTGAGCACAAGGCACGCCTGCCCGGCTTCCGCTGCCCGCGAGCATCGGTAAAATCAAAGATTTCCGCTCGCTCCGGCGCGGATTTTGCCCCTAGGATGAGGCGAATGCGTCGCGACTCAGACAGCCGCCTCCTTAATGAAGCCACCGGGCTCCTCCTGCTCGGGGGGGGCGCGTTGCTGTTTTTGGCGCTCGTCTCCTTCGAAGTGGCCGATGTGCCCCGGTGGTTTCTGCTCGGGAGCGAGCACGCCGCCCGCCCGGTGCACAACTACGTGGGACGGGTGGGGGTGCTGCTGGCGGCGCTGGTGTATTGGCTTCTGGGGGCCTCCGGGTTTCTGCTGGCGGCGCTGCTGCTGGCGTATGGGGTGGTGAAGCTCGTTTTTCCCGGGTTTTCGCTGGTGCGGCGGCTGCCGTGGATCGGGGTCTTTCTCTTCGCCTCGGCGTGCATGCTCCAGATCCAGGAGAGTTTCCTGCACGGGTGGGCGGGGCAGCTCCGGCTGGCGGGGCCGGGCGGGGCGCTCGGGTACTACCTCGGCGCGAGGTTGATCTCGCCGCTCTTTGGCGGCATCGGCTCGCTGGTGTTGCTCGGTGGGGTATACGCGGCGAGCCTCGTTTTGCTCACGGGCATCCACCCGGTGGTGGCGCTTCGCGGGGCGATTAACTTTTTCCCATACTTGCTGGAGCGGCTGCGGACTTGGCGCGAGGCGCGCGCCCTTGCCGCCGAAGCCGCCGAGCGCGAGGAGGCCAAGGCCGAGCAGGAGCGCCGCAAGCAGGACCGGGCAGACCGCACCGCCTCGCGCCGCCTGGCCAAAAGCGCCGCCGCCGAGGCGGCTGCCGCTGAGGCCGAGCCGATTTTCGACCCCGACCGGCCGCCGCCCCAAGTCATCGACACCACGGCCCCCGCGCCGCGCAAGCCCGCCCCCCCCTCGCCCAACGGCAAGGAGAAGAGCGAGCTAACGCTCCACAACATCGCTCCCAACGAAGCGTACGAGCTCCCCTCCGTCGATCTGCTGGATGACCCGGGTGAAGACGCCGCCGCCGCCGCCGACCCGACCGAGATGCTGGAGCTACAGGCCACGCTCGTCGATACCCTGGAGCAATTTGGCATCGCCGTGGCTCCGGGCGACATCACGCGCGGGCCCACCATTACCCGCTACGAGGTCTACCCCGCCAAGGGCGTGCGGGTGGATAAGATTGTGAGCCTGGAGCGCGACCTTGCCCGCGCCACCCGGGCCGAGCGCATCAACATCCTCGCGCCGATCCCCGGCAAGGATACCGTGGGCATCGAGATCGCCAACGCCAAGAAACAGAAGGTGACGCTGCGTGAGCTGCTCGACAGCGCGGACTGGGCGGAGACAAAAGCCAAGATCCCCCTCGTACTGGGCAAGGATGTCTACGGCAAAACCATCCTGGGCGATCTTGCCGCCATGCCGCACCTGCTCGTGGCGGGCACCACCGGCTCGGGCAAGAGTGTCTGCATCAACTCCATTATCGCTTCCATCGTCTACCGGTTTAAGCCGGAGGAGCTGCGGTTCATCATGATCGACCCGAAGGTCGTCGAGATGCAGGTCTACAACGCCTTGCCGCACCTCGTCATCCCAGTCGTTACGGACCCCAAGAAAGTGCTCCTCGCCCTGCGCTGGGTGATTGATGAGATGGAGAAGCGCTACAAAATCTTCGCCAAGGCGGGCGTGCGCAACATCACCAGCTTCAACGCCCGGCCCAAGCCGAAGACACAGAAGGAGCTCGATGAAGAGGCCGAAGCCGCTGAAGCCGAGCAGGAAGCGGCGCAAGAAGAGACGCCCCCGTGGGAAGACGCCGCCGAAGATGCTGACGCCGACATGGCCGAGGAGGAAGAGGAGGAGAAAGCCCCCCCCATCCGCGTGCGGCGGGATGATGAGGTGGAGATCCCCGAAGGGTCGATGTCGTACATCGTCGTCATTATCGACGAGCTGGCCGACCTCATGCAGACGGCCCCGGCCGATGTGGAGAGCGCCGTCGCCCGCATCACGCAAATGGCGCGTGCCGCCGGCATCCACATGATCGTCGCCACCCAGACGCCCCGGGCAGACGTGATCACCGGCGTCATCAAAGCCAACATCCCCACGCGCATCGCCTTCCAGGTCGCCAGCGGGTTGGACTCCCGCATCATCCTCGATGAAAAGGGGGCCGAGCGCCTTCTGGGGCAGGGCGATATGATGTACGTGCCGCCCGGCACTTCGCGGATGACGCGCGCGCAGGGCGTCTTTGTGACGGATGAGGAGATTCGCCGCGTTGTCGAGTTTGCCGCCGCGCAAGGCACCCCGGAGTTCAACCCCGAGATCCACTCGCGGCTCGAGGGGGGGCAGGGCGAGGCCGAAGAAATTTCCGAAGAAGACGAGGAACTGGTGCAGAAGTGCATCGAGATCATGCGGCAGGAGAAGAAAGCCAGCACCTCCCTCTTCCAGCGGCGGCTGCGGCTCGGCTACACCCGGGCGGCGCGCGTCGTCGATATTTTGGAGCAACGCCGCTACATTGCCGCAGGCGAAGGAGCCAAGCCACGGGAAATCCTTGTCGATCTGGATGATCTTGTTTAACCACAGCCACGTCTCTCCTACCCACTCCTTATGGACGTCAGCATTGGCAAAGCATTGCGCGAGGCCCGCCTGAAAAAAGGCATCACGCTGGAGGAGGCTGCCCGGGCCACCAAGATCCACCCGGAGCGGATTGCCGACCTCGAGCGCGACGAATACCGCCGCTTTGCCAGCCTTGCCTATGCGCGCGGCTTCCTCGTCCTCTACGCCAAGCACGTGGGGGTCGATATCTCCAAATACCCTGCGCCCGAAGCGGGCAGCCCTGTCCTCTCGGCAGACTATACCTACCTTGAGAATAATGACCGGGGCATCACCTCGCTGCGCTTCAGCGAGCGGCAGCGGCGGCCACGCCAGCGGCGCAAGTGGTGGATCGGCGGGGTGGTCTTTGCCGGGGCCACGGCCATCGCCAGCCTCTTCTTCCTCATGGTGCTCGATTTTCTGCGCCTGCCGAGTCTGGACGAGCTGCTGCAAATGCAAGGCCGCCCGGCAGAAGAGGAGATCGCCCCCGAAAGCCTTCCCGCTCCCACGCCGGAAGCAACGCCCGAGCCCACACCTGACCTGGCTCCCGAACCGACCCCGGAGCCAACGCCCGAGCCAGCTCCGCAGGAAGCCGGGGTTCTGGAAGAGGAAGTCATCCCCCGGGCCGTGCCGGTGGATGCTTCGCCACCGCTCTCGCCCTTTTTGCAAGCCCCGGCAGCCCCTCTGGAGGAGGAGCCCGCCATCCCCCGCGCGCAGCCCGTGCACCCCGGAGATGTTGTTGCCGCCCTCCCCGCCGCGCAGCCTCGCGAGCTGCGGGTAAGCGGGCTCAAAAGAACAAGGGTGAAAATTTTTCGCGATAGCGTAGATTCACCGCCCGTTTACGACGGCTGGGTTGTCCCCGGTGGCGCGCCGGTGACGTTTCGTGGAGCCAACTTCCACATCGTCACCCCGGATCGCCCGGGCATTTCCGTGGAGCTGGATGGCGATGTCATCCCCGGCTCCGGCAGCGTCGAGGCGGGAGTTGAAATTCAAACCCAATGATTAAGGAAAAACCGCTCAAAGTCGGCGTCATCAGCCTTGGCTGCGCCAAAAACCTCGTGGATGCCGAGATCATGCTCGGTGGCGTCCTCCAGCGGGGCATGGAAATCACGGCGGATGCCGAGGAGGCCGACGTCCTCATCGTCAACACCTGCGCGTTTATCGATTCCGCCAAGGAAGAGTCGATCGAGGCGATCCTCGAAAGCCACCAGAACCGGGGCTTGCGCAAGCGCGCGGGGCAGAAGCTCATCGTCTCCGGGTGCATGGCGCAGCGCTTCTCCAAGGAACTCGTGAGCGAAATGCCCGAGGTGGATGCCTTTATCGGCCTCGACCAGGTGGCCGACGCCGGGAGCATTATCGAGCACCTCGTCGGCCAGCCCACCCCGCTGACGGATGACCGATGGGAGCCGCTCAACCTCGTCACCCGCAAGCCGGTCTACATCCCCGACTACGATACCCCGCGCTTCCGGCTCACCCCAGGGCACTCGGCCTACACCAAGATCGCTGAAGGGTGTAACCACCCGTGCTCCTTCTGCGTGATCCCGCAGATGCGCGGGCGGCACCGGAGCCGCACCGTCGAGTCGGTCGTCGCCGAAGTGCGCGCGCTCGTGGCCGAGGGCGTCAAAGAGATCAACCTCATCAGCCAGGATACCACCTACTTTGGCATGGATCTGTGGGAGCAGCGCTCCAGCCCCACCCAGCCGGTGGACCCTTCGCGCGGCATCACCCTCGTGCATTTGCTCGATGCGCTTCAGGAGATCGAGGGCGACTTCTGGGTACGCCTCCTCTACACCCACCCCGCGCATTGGAGTGATGAGCTCATCGCCTGCATCGCCCGTAACGACAAAGTCGCGCGCTATATCGACATCCCGCTCCAGCACATCCACCCTGCGATGTTGGATGCCATGCGCCGCGAGACAACCAGCGAGCATATCCGCAACCTGATCACGCGGATTCGCGCAGGCATCCCCGGTATCTCCATCCGCACCACCTTTATCGTCGGCTTCCCCGGTGAAACGGATGAGCACTTCCAGACCTTGCTTGATTTTATCGAGACCACCCGCTTCGAGCGGCTCGGCATCTTTACCTACTCGCAGGAGGAAGGCTCCCGCGCCGCCAAGATGGAGGGGCAGCTCCCCGCCGCCACCAAGAAGGCGCGCTACCGCCGGGCCATGAAGCTCCAGCAGAAGATCGCCCGCGAAGTGGCGGGGGCCGCCGTCGGCCAGAAGCTGCGCATCCTCGTGGATAAGCCGTTCACCGGGCGCACCTCGGCAGACGCGCCCGATGTGGATTGCCAGGTCTACCTCACCGAAGACCTCCCGGTTGGCGAGTTTGTGGAGGTGGAGATCGTCGGCACGCAGGATTACGACCTCATCGCCCAGCCCGTGGGGTAAAAGCGCCCATGCTCCCGTGGTTCCAGAACGCCTTCCCCCTCTACCTCGCGCCCATGGCGGGTGTGAGCGATACCATCTTCCGCCAGCTGTGCAAGGAGTACGGGGCGGATGTCATGGTCACCGAGTTTGTCTCGGCGGAGGGGATCTTCCGGCGTAACGAGCGGACACTGGAGTATTTGGAGTTTTCGCACGCCGAGCGGCCGCTCGGCGTGCAGCTCTTCGGCGGCGACCCGGAGCACCTGGGCGAAGCCGCACGGCACGTGGCCGAGTGGCGGCAGCCCGATTTTATCGACCTCAACTTCGGCTGCCCGGTCAACAAAGTCGTCTCCAAGTTTGGCGGCTCGGCGTTGCTCAAAGATTGCCCGCTTTTGGAGCGCGTGGCAACGGCGGTGGTCAAGGCCGTCGCGCCGCTCCCGGTCACGGCCAAAATCCGCATCGGCTGGAGCCGCGACACCATTAACGCCACCACCACCGCGCGCATTCTGGAAGGGGCGGGCGTGCAAGCCATCGCCGTGCACGGGCGCACCAAAGAGCAAGGATACTCGGGAGAGGCGGATTGGGGGGTGATCAGCGAAGTCGTGCAGGCGGTGGGCATCCCCGTCATCGGCAATGGCGATTTGCAGGGCGCGGCAGATGTTGCCCGTCGCCGTGCAGAGAGCGGCGTGGCGGGGGTGATGCTCGGGCGCGGGGCGATGTCGGCTCCGTGGCTCTTCCGCGAGATCCGCCACTATCTGGATACCGGCGAGCTGCTTCCCCCGCCGGATACGGCGGCGCAGTGGGGCCACATCCGCCGGCATTGCCAGCTCGCCGTGGAGAAGCGGGGGCATGAGCGCAGCGCGCTGCACTCCATGCGCTCGCGCCTCATGGCGTACTCCCGTGGGATGAGCGGGGCCAAAGGGTTGCGCGCGCGGTTCGCGCAGGTCGAGACGCTGCAAGGGCTCGACGCCATCGCCGAAGAGCACCTTGCGCAGTTGGAGACGGTGTAAACCACCCATGCCTCGCGACTGGAACCCCGACGAGCCGGAGTGGATGGACCGCCCCCAACCCGTCTCCGCCGTGCTGGAGCGGGATCTGGAGCAGATCGGCTCGCTCAACCGCCGCTTTGGCGGGCACGGCATCGTGCGGCATTTCCTTGGCCACTGGTGGCAGCGCGGCGGGCGCTACCGCGTGCTCGATCTTTGCACCGGCTATGGCGACATCCCCCGCATGCTGGTGCCATGGGCCGGGGCGCGCGGCATCGCGCTGGAGGTGGACGCCGTGGATGCCCACCCCGCCACGCTGGAGATCGCCCGGCGACAGAGCGCGGCCTGCCCGCAGATCCGCTTCCACGAGGCGGATGCGCTCTCCTTCGAGCCGCAGGGGCGCTACGACCTGGTGCTCTGCACGCTTTCCCTCCACCACTTCAGCGATGAGGATGCCGTGCGGCTGCTGCGCCGGGTGCGCGAGTGGGCACCGGGGCACGTTCTTATCTGCGATCTCGAGCGGCGGCGGCTTACGCGGTGGGCCGTCTGGCTCGTCACCGCCACGTTGTACCGGGATGAGATGATCCGCCACGACGCGCGGCTCTCTGCCGGGCGCGCTTTCTCAGGCGCGGAGCTGCAAGCTCTGGCAGGGCAGGCCGGGTGGAGCGGCGGCGGCTACCGCCGCTTCTTCCCGTGCCGACAGGCGCTCTGGCTGTAGTGATGAGAGATGGCTTGCCGGGCGCTACCGCGCGTTGGACGAACTGTAGGGCGTCTCTGTGAGACGCCATGGGGTTGGACCGCCGTTTCACAGAAACGGCCTACAACTTCCCGCTGCCGCGTGGATGAAGCTCCGACTGATGAACGGGATCTCGCCTCTTTAGAGAGGCGCTTCGTTCACGCCTGCGGCGGTTCGTCCACCGGGGGCTCGGGCGGCTGCGGGGGCGGGTTGCCCTCGGCCTGCGCTTTCTGGGCGGCCTCGATCTGCTCGCGCACTTCGGCCACTTCCTCTTCGGTGGCGTCGCGGTGCTCGGTGATTTCCACGTCAAACGTAAGGTCTTCCCCCGCGAGCGGGTGGTTGCCATCGAGGATCACGTGCGTCTCGTGGACTTCCTTGACGGTAAACGGCGTCGGCGAGGCGTTGGACTGGAAGACATCCCCCACGGCGATATCCGGCTTCGGCAGCGCCTCTTTGGGCACCTGCACGTATTTGGTAAAATCGATCAACCCGTAGGCCTCTTCGGCCTTTACCTCCACCTTCTGCTTGTGCCCTTCAGAGAAGTTCACAATCTCCCGCTCCAGGCCGGGGACGATCATCCCGATCCCTGTCATGAAGGTGATCGGCTCGCGCTCGACCGAGCTTTCGATGACAACGCCATCGGTATCGGTGAGGGTGTAGTGGAAGGTGATGACTTTGTGTGACATGGCGGGTAGGTATCGGCTGGGAAGGATGCACCATAGCGCCCGCCCGGCAAACCCTTTTCGGGTGGCGAGGCAAAAAAGGCCGCATCAAGGTCGGCTCAGGGCTGCATGTGCGTGCGGTAGGCACGCGGCGGGGTGCGGAAGGCCTTGCGAAAGGCGCGCGAAAAGGCGCTGCCGCTGCCAAAGCCGCTCGCCTCGGCCACGGCTTCCAGTGTGAGAGTGGGGTCGCGCAGGAGCTCGATGGCGCGGTCCAACTGCAACTGCGTAAAAGCGGCCTGCGGCGAAGCCCCGTACACCCGGTGGAAAAGCCGCCGCAGGTGCGCGGGCGAGAGATGCACGGCCTCGGCCGCTTCGGCGATGCGGGGCGCCGCGGCAAGGTGCGAGCCATACCACGCCAGGGCTTCCTGCACCTTGGCTTTGCCGATATCGGGCAGCGGCCCCAGCTCGGCAGCGGGCAAGTGGCTTGCCACCAGCAGCGCCAGCTCCGCGCCCACCACGCGGTAGACAACCGGGGAGGTCTGCTCAAAATGCTGCAAGGCAGCTTCGCACCGGGCCAGTAGCCGGGCCACGGCACGCGCCTCCTGCGGAGCGATGCCCACGCAGCGCCAACCGGTCGTACCCAGGAGGGAGCGCATGAGCGGGTCGGCATCCTCAAACTGGAAGACGGCGACTTCGCACTCGTCCTCAACCCGGCCACCCCAGCCGTGGGAGCAGGCCGGAGCCGTCACCGCAAGCCAGGGGGCCGCCATACGTACCTCGCGCTCGCCCCCCTGCGGCTCGCGGACCAGAAAGGAGCACCGCCCCTTCAGGATAAACTGGAAGGCCCACCGCTTGCGCATATGCACAGCCACCCGCTTTTGGCCATAGTGGCGGGTGCCATCGCCAAGGTAGAGTAGCTGCATTGATGAGCGTTTTTATCAAAAACAGGAGCGTTTCCTCTATGGAAAAATTGGGGTAGTTGGCCCATCTTTGGAAAGAATCCTCTTTTCCAATGAGCAAAAATGTAAAGAAGCCCGCCAAGTCTGCCGCCAAACCTACCAAGCGCGTCGCCAAAGCCACGGGGCGTGCCCGCCGCAAACGGTACGCCCTTGTGGGGTTGGGCGGGCGCTCCTACATGTTCAGCCAAGCGCTTCTCACCACCTACCGCGATACCTGCGAGCTGGTGGCGCTTTGCGACGTCAACCAAACGCGGATGGATTATGCCAACACGCGCTTCTGTAGCGACTACGGGGCCAAGGGGGCGCTGCCCACCTACAAGCCCGAGGCGTTTGACGAGATGATCCGCAAGCACAAGGTGGATACCGTCATCGTCACCACCGTAGACCGCACCCACCACCGCTACCTGATCCGCGCCATGGAGCTCGGGTGCGACGCCATCACCGAAAAGCCGATGACGACGGATGTGGCCAAGTGCCGCGCCATCCTCGACACCGTGCGCCGCACCGGGCGGGACTTGAAGGTCACCTTCAACTACCGGTACGCGCCCATCCGTACCAAGGCGCGGGAGTTGATCGCCGCAGGCGAGATCGGCGAGGTAAAGTCCGTCCACTTCGAATGGCTGCTCAACACCCGGCACGGGGCGGATTACTTCCGCCGCTGGCACCGCGACCGCCGCAACTCCGGCGGCTTGCTCGTTCACAAAGCCACGCACCATTTTGACCTCGTGAACTGGTGGGTCGACTCCACCCCCGAGACCGTCTTCGCCTTTGGCGACCTCGCCTTCTACGGCCGCGAAAACGCTGAAGCACGCGGGGAGACGAAGTTCTTCAACCGCTACCTTGATAACCCCAAGGCCAAGAACGACCCGTTTGCCATCGACCTGCGCTCGTCGTCCAACCTGCGCGGCCTCTACCTCGATGCCGAGAAGGATGACGGCTACATCCGCGACCACAATGTCTTTGGCGAGGGGATCAGCATCGAGGACACGATGAACGTCCTCGTCCGCTACCGCAACGGCGTGCAGATGAGCTACAGCCTCCACGCCTACGCCCCGTGGGAAGGGTACCGCGTGGCGTTCAACGGCACCAAAGGGCGCATCGAGATCAACCACCAGGAGTCTTCCTACATCAACGCCGAAAACAGCAAGCTGGGCGAAGGGGCCACCTCTTCGCAGCAGATGCTCCTCTTGCCCCACTTCGGCAAGCCGACGGTCGTGCCGATCGTGCAGGGCGAAGGCGGCCATGGCGGGGGCGACCCGATCCTGCTTGAAGACCTCTTTGGCAAACCCGGCAAAGACCCGCTCGGCCGCGCGGCCAACCATTTCGATGGCGCGCGCTCCATCCTCACCGGCTTGGCGGCCAATGAGTCGATTGCCACGGGCCGCGCCGTAAAAGCCGACGACCTGCTCCGGCTGGAGGAGTGGATGTAACCCAGCCTCTCATCCATCGAGAAACTTCTAAGCTGGCTCTTTTAGAGCGAGGCGATGTTGGGGGCCTGAGTCGTTATCGGAAGATGGCGGCTCAGGCCTTCGCCTTGTCTGGCTCAAAAATCCCCGCACTCTAAAGTCTCTCTCAGAGAGGGGGTGGGATTACTCCCCCAAGCTTGGGGCCGCCCGTCTTGATCTGGGTAGAAAGCGAAGGCCGAAGAGGCCGAGACCCACCGTGAGAAGCAGGCTCAAAGTGCCCGGCTCCGGTATCGTGAGGGCCTCAACGCCCAGCACGAGCGACCCCGGAGAATCGAGGCTCTCCGTCATTACGAGCCTTCCCGAAAACCCCTCCACATCCGAAACAAGCTGGAAGTAGGAAAGGTGGACATCATCCAGCCCGGTAAAGGTGATCACATCCACCAGGCTGCCGACATGAACGCCTCCTTGCAGGCCGGAGACGAAGATCGTTAGGCCATGAGGATCGACACCGGTAAAATGGTTCTGCCCGGTGGTAACCAGCGTGTTGCCGCCAAGCGTAATCGCCAGAGTCGTCCCGTTTTGCCAGAAGGGCGTGTTCAACGTTAGCCCGTCTGGAGTCAAGGTCGCCACGGAGCTGAAGGAATCCAGCGTTCCCCGCCCTTTGATGGTCACTTCATTACTCGCGCTAGTTACCAAACCCGTGGCGCTCCCATCAATGGTGATGGTGCCCTTCGAAAAGGTCGTACCGTTCAGGCTGATATTGCTGCCGGAAACGAGCAGATGAGCGTTTGCCTCCAGCGAGAGGTTTTTCGGGTTAAACCCGTCCTGGAAGATTTCCAGGGTCGCACCCGCCTCAACCTGATAACCGCTGGTGTGGATCTGGTTTGTCGCGAGGGTTAGCGTGCCTTCGCGGACCTGGGTGGCTCCAGCATAGCTATGCTGACCCAGCAGCTCCAGCTTGCCCGCACCCGTTTTGATCAGGCCGCCCTGGGCGTCGCCGTGGGTATCGCGGCCTGCGACATTCGCGTCTGACGTATCGCCACCGCCCCCCACCCCGGCAAGGGAGCGCGTGCTTGCGGTCACCTGGTAGGTCAGGTCCGAACCCAAAAATACATTGGCCCCGATCGCAGATCCCGCCCCTTGGCTGCTGGAGTATCCCGCCCCCCCAGCCACTTGGTTCCCGCTGAAGTCCGAGTCTTCCACAACCACGGTCACGCCTTTTTCGATGAAGAGGGCCCCGCCAGCGCCCATGCCGCCTCCACCCGTGGGGACGTCATCATGTGCATCGCCGCCGCCAAACCCTCCATGAGAAGCTTGAGAGCTGGAGCCTGTCCCGCCGCCACCTCCAAAGCCTCCCTTTCCACCATCGTTACTCGCGCCGCGCCCGCCTCCTCCGCCAAAGCCACCATCTCCTCCGTAATCACTGGAGGCACCTCCTCCCCCCCCATAGCCGCCGATACCTCCATATCCCTTGCCTGAAATGGCGATGCCAGAGCCGCCATCGACGCCACCTCCGCCAGCGGCTTGCCCGTTAACCAGAGAGCCACTGGAGCCGCCTCCCTCCGGCGTCAAAGAGGCTGGCGGTGGGCCATGCGGAGCATTGGTAACCGTGTAGCTGGCACCGCCACCCCCTCCTGCTTCTCCCCCCAGACCGTGGATGCTGCCGTGCCCCTGGCCCCCGTCTCCTCCGCCCGAGTAGGCCCCTTGGCCACCATCTGTTGCCAGAGATTCGAGCTCTATTCCGTTGCCGCCATCCGCACCTACGCCGAACCCGCCTCCACCGCCATAGGTCAGGTGAGCCGAGTTTTCGCCCGTTTGGTGATAATAGAATCCTTGCCCCCCGTTGCCACCCATTCCGCCGCCACCTCCGACAACGTTTACCACCTTTGTGCCACCTGCCCCGCCAAGCGCAGCATTTTCCGTGAAACTCACGTTCTCTATTCTGACGGTCGTATCGGGAAGACCGCTACCTAGTACATTTTTACCATTAGCCACATAGATTCCACCGCCCGCGCCCATCCCGCCCCCCGCTCCAGACCCGCCCGCGCCTCCAGCTGCGAGACCATTCGTAATGGAAAGGTTCTGAAACTTGACATCGCCATAGCCGACGTAGAAGGCACGGTCCTGCGCTTTCATGTCCAATGCATAGTTCCCCCCATCAATAATCAGGCTGCCGCCCAACTGGATACCAACAAACTGTTGCAGACTTTGCGTACGATCATCCGGCGCGCTGATATCATTGAGGAACCGGATGGTGTAAGTCCCCTCCGTATAGCTGTTCGCATTCCCAATGGCTGCCGACAGTTCGCTGAAGTTACTGACCTCCTGATAAATATCAGCCTTTGCCAAGCCGGGAAGAACGCTCGCGAGGTTAAGAAAGATGAATATCCTAACGACTGATTTCACTGCAGAAGATTTGATCAGATACATAGTAGGGATTTTGAAGAATCGACTATACTTGGAGGTTCGATTGCTGAAAGGCGGCATCTGCCAATCCGCTGAAGATGGCAGGCGAAACAGCCCAATCGATCTGCAAAAATGCACCGCTCTAGGGAGTTGGGGTGATCCGCAGGTCGCCATTCCACGGAGGGCGGCCTTGCCAAGCTCCATGGAGAGGCTTCGCCCTGACTGCCTGAATCCTGGCGCCCGGTGGAGCTGCGACTGCTGCAAACACGTGAAGCCTCGACCCGGGGTTGACGGGGCTCCATCCCTCCCCTAAGGATGGCGCAAATCGAAACATGAGCCTTCCGCCCGCCTCCTCTGCCGCGCCGAATTCCGCCCCGCGCTTCTTCTCCGATGACCACCCCGAATGGACGGAGTTGGCTGCCTTTGCGTGGCAAATGGCGGAGACGAAGATCAACCATACCCCGGGGAACGGAGTTCCGCCGATTCTTACATGCATGCCAAATGCGCCGACGATCTGGCTGTGGGATTCGTGCTTCATGGTCTTTTATGCCCGCTACGCGCCCGACCTGCTCCCGGCGTTAAACAACCTCGACTTCTTCTATCGGTTGCAGCGTGAGGACGGCTTTATCGCCATGGCGCATCATTTGGAAACGGCCAAGCCAAAGTGGGGAGAGCGGATCAACCCACCGCTGGCGGCATGGGCGGAGCTGGCGTATTGGCGACTCTCGGGAGATGCCAGCCGTTTCCCCCGGGTGCTTCCGGCATTGGTCCGCTTTTTCGATTGGGTCAAACACCACCGGCGGCGCACGTCCGGCCTTTATTGGTTTGAGGATTCCGGCTCTTCGGGGATGGATAATTCCCCGCGCTCCGGCTACCACGCAGCGCATCTCGACGGGAGCGATATCTGCCATATCGACCTCATCGCCCAGCAGGCGCTGGCTGCCGAGGCGCTTGCCGAGATGGCGCACACGGTGGAGGATGAGGCGCTTGCCGCCCGCATGGGCGCCGAGCGGGAGGAGCTTGTTCTTCTCCTCAACCGCCACCATTGGAGCGAACGCGGGCGGTTTTACTACGACCTCTTTCACCTCACCTCCCCCGGGGCGCAGCACAACTTCGTGAACCACGAGACAGCGGCGGCGTTTTGGCCTCTACTGGCCGGGGCGTGCAACGAGGCACAAGTGGCTGCGTTGCTGGAGCGGCTGCAAGACCCGGAGGCATTCTGGACGCGCCACCCCGTGGCTACGCTCTCGCGTCGCGACCCCAATTTCACCCCCTCGGGCGGCTATTGGCTCGGGGGCGTTTGGCCGCCGATCAACTACATGGTGGCCAAGGGAGCGCATCGGGTGGGACGGCCGGACGTGGCGCGCAAGCTTGCTGAAGCGCATTTGGACGCCATGGCCACCGTCTTCCGCGAGACGGGTACCATCTGGGAGGCCTACGCGCCCGACGCCATTGCACCGGGGACAAAGAAGCGGCTACGAAACCCGGAGGGCGGGCTTGAAGCGGAGCAGCTCGTGCGGCGGGACTTTGTTGGGTGGGGGGGCCTAGGGCCGATGGCGATGTTGGCGGAGGATGTGTTCGGGCTCGATTTTGATGCTCCCGCAGGGCGCATCCGCTGGCGGCTGGAATTGGCAGGACGCCATGGGGTAGAAGACGTGCGCTTTGGAGGCGGGCGGGTTTCGCTCGTTGCGGAGAGACGGGTGGATGCGGACGGGCTGCGCCGGATCAAGATCAATAGCGATGTGGCATTTACCCTGGAGCTGCCCGACACAGCGGAGGGCTGGCGGGCGATACCGATCTCCCCTGGAAGCCAAGAGGTTAGCTAACAACGCCATCGCACCAGCCGCTTCTGCGGGATAGTTGCAATAGAGTACCGATCTCGAACTTCAGATTCCGAAGGCAAGTCTAGCCTCGTGAAGCAGGGACAAGCATCCAGGGTTCAGGCGCTTAACCTCGCTTGCCGACCGATGCCAATGCCAGACTAGACTTTGGCATCGGCTTATGGCAGGCTCGGCTCGCTATGAGTCTGAAAACCATTTGTCCCCTGCTGCAAGTGGCCAACCTCGAGCGTTCGCTGGAGTTTTACACCAAGAAGTTGGGGTTCCAGGAGACCTTGAAAGATCCCGGAGGATTTACCATCCTCTGCCGCGACGATTGCCTTCTTTTCCTCGCCCCGAAACAGCGTGAGGTTGACTTGCGCAATGCCACAGCCCGCTTGGAGAACGATGGTTACGCAAATTACGACCTGCACATCCATTGCGCCTCGGGGACGTTGGATGCCCTCTGGAAAGAGTATAAAGACGCGGGCGTCTCCATGGGAGCTGCCTTTGAAAATGGCCCCGTCACCAGAGACTACGGAGTGAGAGATTTTTCGGTGTTCGACCCTGACGGGTACGACCTCGTTTTTGGGGAATCCATCGACGCCAAATGAGCCCTTGGAAGGGCTCCCACGAAGGGTAAGCGACTGATTCGGAATGGACGTTTAACCTAGTGAGCTGTAGGGCGTCTCTGTGCGACGCCATAGGGTTGGATCGCCGTCTCACAGAGACGGCCTATAGTTCCCGTTTGATGGCATCCGGCGGGAAACGCCAGCAGCCTTTGACCTCGGATCGCGAGATTCTCAGCTTAACGTCGTAAAATGAGTTAGGGGCATCCCGCTCTTACCCACCTTCAACTGTCAGGCAAGATGCCGCCTCAGAAATTCCGTAAGCGCCGGTCGCATATCGCCATGGGCCGACACAATCTCGTAGCTATGCGGCGCGTCTGCCAGCTCATGATAGAGGCACTCCACCCCCAGCGCACGCACTTCCCTTACCAGATCGCGCGAGAGGCTCACCGGCACGATACCGTCTGCCGTGCCGTGGGAAACCAGCATGGGTGGCATTTCTCCATGCAGATGATTTCTTGGTGAAGCTTCCGTAGCTGCGCCTTCCGGGAAATAGAGCGCGTAGCCTCGTGTCAGGTCATAGGGTCCGTAGAAATTGACCACGCAGCGCACGGTATCTGCCGGCTCCCGCGCTGTTGCCCCTACCATCGTCGCCAGATGCCCCCCGGCGGAGCAGCCCATGACTCCCAACCGCTCCGGGTCCACACCGAAGCGGTCGGCCTCCCGGCGCACAAATCGTATCGCCGCCCGACAATCGTCGAGGTTTTGCGGCCACGCAAACGACTGGAAGCATCGGGCTCCCTCCTCGCGCTTTGCTCCCGGCAGCGGTTCATTGAGCAGGTAGTTAATTGAAAATACGGCGAACCCCTCCTCGGCCAGCGCCTTGCCGATTCCTTGCTCTCGTGCCGACGCCTTATCCCCCGCCGTCCAGGCCCCGCCGTGGATATGCACTACGGCAGGCAAAGGACGCCGCACCTTCCCAGAGGGCAGATAAACATCGAGTGTCTCCTGCCGCCCCGCACCCAAGTAGGGAATCTCCCTTTCGATCATTAAAGACATACCGCCGGTATGATGGGAAAGAGCGGAGGTACAGATCAATAACCAACTACTTCGTGCAAAACACCCGGAGACGCTTCGGCATTTCTCTTTCCCCGCCCCTACTCTCAAGGAACCGCTGATTCCAGTGAGCTGCCCAGTTTCGCCGCCTTTTCCGGGTATCTCCTCATTGCCGCTCTCCTCCCATCATTCCAGCCATCTTGCATGGCTGCTTTATAACGCCCGTTCACTGTCATATGGCATCCTACCACAACCTCCGCCACGACGAGTCGATATGCCTTGGTATACTCTTCAAGATAGATCTCCCTCGCCTTCGGATCAGAATCATAGGGGGTAGCTTTGGGGACTGGGACTTCGAGCTTCCGGGCCAACTCAATGCGCGCAATAACGTCATCGCTTGAATAAGCATTCCCCATCAAAATGAGAATGGCCACGAAGAGTCGTATTGCATCCATAATGAAAATGATCCGGAACCCAAGCGGAAACCGCCTCCCCTTGCGGCTGAGCTTGTTTTAGTCAGTGTGTCCCTAAAAGCCTTCCCATGCTAGCACTTATGCGATCCCCAAAATCGGATAAGCCGATGCGGGAAAACACGCCACATAGATATACAATCTATCGCCTATCTCAAATACCTCCCGCCGATAATCCCCCTTGTTGAGGCATCGTCCAGGAAAGTGCCAAAGAAAATTCAACCGCACATCTGCTTCGATAGCTCGTGCCTCCTCTGCATTGGCTGACTCGCATACAACCTGAAACCCCACACATCCCGCCTTCCGATCCTCCTTTTCCTGAGCCGTGGGATCAATCGTCAGTCCGATCCGGAATCTCGTCTCACTTAGATGCGGCGTATGCATCACCAGATCTCGAACGTCAAGAATGGCACGAACCGTGCGCGGTCCAAATCTCGCATACTGCTCCAATCCATGAGGCAGTTTCGCAGGATCAATGTCCTTTAGTTCCGCCGCGAGAATGGAAAGATGATCGGAGGGATTCATAAGCTGTAATTGGAGCCAATTTAGATCGTGGGGTTTGAATAGACCTCTACATCCCTCACAAATTCTTTGCTTCGGCAGACTGGGATGTTGGCAGATCGGTCTGCCAGCTCCACCCAATAAAGGAGACGCTTACCCCCACTCAAACCCCGCTCCGGCTTGCACACTCGGGCCGCAGAGGCAGCCGGGGGCGGCGGGGAGCGTCATGCGTTTGAGGTGGCGCAGGGGGCTCAAGCCGTGTTGCCGGAGGAGGGGGGCGCTCTCGGGCTGGAGCGCATCGTAGAAGACAGGGGTACACCCCGTTATGGCGGCGGCGGCGTGGAGGAGGGCGGAGAGGGCGGCGGCGTCCTCTGCAATGACGGGGCCTAGCTGCCAGGCTTCGCGGCCGGGGCGAAGGCAGGCATAGGCGCGGCTGTCCGCCGTGCGCAAGAGCGTGCCGCCGTGGTGGGCAAGGTCGTGCAGCAGGGCGGCTCGGTCTTCACCGCAGGCAGCGTGGTCGAGTGCGGGGAGGGCTTCGCTCCAGCCGGTGGCGATGGGTTGACCGGGCTCGCCGGGCAGGAGAGTGCCACACCAACGGGCGGTGGGGGCGATGGTTTCGAAGCCAAATTTGCGATAAATCGGCTCGCCAAGGTCGGTGGCATCAAGCCCCAGCACGGTGGCTCCAAGGGAATGGGCGCTCTCCAGCGCGGCGTGGAAGGTGGCTTTGCCCAAGCCGCCGCCCCGGTAGGCGGTGTCGACCAGGATCATCCCGATCCACGCGACGGCTTGGCCGTAGGCGATGGCGGAGTAGCTGGCGCGGACTTCCCCCGCATCCACCCACACGCGCACGGCTTCCGGCTGGAGCCGGGCGAGCCTGCGCCAATCTTCTTCACTTTGGTTCCACCCGGCTTGGGTGGAGAGCCGGTGAGCGGAGGCGACCCACTCGGGCGCAAGCGGCTGAAAGGTGGGCGCGCTCATATTAAAACTCCACCCCCACGCTGGCCGAGACGTTGTGGTTGACGACATCGCCATTGCCAAACCCGGCTTGGTAGTAGGCACTGGCGCTCCACCGGGGCCCGAAGCGCGCGGTGAGGCCGCCGCCAGCCTGCATGGAGTCTCGGGCGGGAGCGCTGGTACGGTAGGCGAAGGAGGCGCTCTGCCCCCCATCGAGCCGGGCGGTGTAGTCTTGGGGGGATTGGAGGAACTCATGGTTCCAGAAAGCCCGCAGCTCCGGCAGGAGGAGGACCGACTCCGAAACCTTCCACGGCAGGGCAACGCGCGCGCCGAGGTTGCTTTGCAGGCTCTCGGTGGTGCGGGTGCCGAGCGCGAGGTTGAGGCTGGCGGCGTTCGTCTCGGTGAAGCCATCGGCCCGCAGGCGGCTGTATTGCAGGTTGGCGATGGGGCCAAACTGGAAGCCCCCGGCCTCAAAGCGGTAGCCGCTTTCGAGGAAGGCGGTGCCGGTCCAGGCATCGAAGTCGCCCCGGGCGGTGCGGTCGATGGAGCCGAAGCGGATGGGGCGGCGCGTTTCGTAGTTGGCCAGCGAGGCGGAGAGGAGGCCGGTGGCGTGGAAGCCCGCGCCTTGGTCCCACACGGCGTAGAGGCCGAGGGTGCCACCATTGCCGCGCACGCGGCCGTTGTAATCATACCGCGCCTCAACGCCTTGGTACCCGCCAAAGAGGCCGGTGGAGAGGGCGGGGCTCCAGCGGTGGTCGCCGCCGATGAGGAAGCCGCCGCTATCGTACCGGTGGCTGGGGAGGTCGGCGACGGAGCGGCTCCGCCCGAAGAGGCCGCTGCCTTGGGCCCAAACGCTCCAGCGGCTGGGGGCGGCGGGGGTGGCGAGGATCTCCCGGCTCCCGCTGCCGGTGTAGGTGGGGGCTCCCTCCACGCCTTGAAGGGAGAGGCCGCCACTGCCGAAGCGGACGGTGCCGAGCCGCTGCGCGAGGAGCTGCGTCTGGCTGGTAGCGAGAGTGATGCCGATGCCCGCCGCTGTTTGGTAGAAACCGGGGAGGATCGCCTCAAACGCGGCGCTATACTCTTCGGCAGAGAGATGGTCGAGCGCGAGGCTCACCGTCTCGCGGTCGCCCCGGGTGGCGGGGATGTAGCGATCGAGCACGCGGGCGAGGTTGTGCTGGTTGCGGTTGGCAGCGACGAGGGTGTAGCTCTCCGGGGCGAGGAGGAGATCGAGCGAGGTCTTCTTCTGCAAGAGCCGCCCACGGAAGCCCTCGGGCGCGGTGACGGTACGGAACTGCCCCTCCACACGAGCCGCAGAGACGATGTTGCGGAATTTGCGCCCGTACTGGAACGCCCCCGCTTTGTATGGCACCAGCTCCAGCGTACCGCCGAGGGTGGCGGTGCCGGTGACGACAAGGCGGTCGTAGTCGTTCTTGCTGGCGGCCTCCCACTGGTAGGTGCCGCTCTGGGTGTAGTCGCCCGCGACGGTGAGGGTACCCGGCGAATGCCCGGGCGCAATCGTACCGTTATTGACTAGTGACGCGGCGATAACGCCGTTACCCGAGATCCACCCTTCGCTAATGACGAGGCCGCCCGTTGGCACGAGGCTGGTGGTGCTAGTGGCCGTGAGCACAAGGTGGCCGCTGGCTTCCACAATGGCGGTGGCGCTTGGGCCGACGCGGAGGTGCTCTGCTTCAAAGCGCCCGCCGAGGGCGACGAGCCCGCTTTGGATATGGGCGCTCCCGCCCACCTCGGCATCAGAGCCGATGATGAGGAGCCCCGGGCCGGTGTAGGTGAGGTCTCCCGGGGTGGAAAAGCCGTCTCCCCGCAGCCAGGCGGTGCCGCTGGGCAGGGAGATCGAGCCGCTCGTCACCTCCAGCGGACCATTGAGGAAGAGCTCGCTATCCTCGCCGAAAGTGAGCTGCGGCACTTCGGCAAAGGTAAGCGTTTGCTTGAGCCCGGTGACGCTGCCATCCTCCGGCAGTTCCTCGAAAATCGTGATTCCTTTAAGGAACTGGACTCCGGGAACCTCCAGGCTCGTAAAGAGGTCGTCCCACCCATCGCCGTCCGACATCCACGAGAGGCCCGAAAGATCCGGCCGCCCCAGAAGCGCCAAGGGGGTGCGGACATCAAGGGTGATCGGGTGGTCATACCCGTCTCCATAGTCGACCACGACGTAGACGCTCTCGCCGAGGCCAAAGGTGACAGGGGCATCGAGATCAATCTCATTATACCCGTGCGTGCCCTCATCCACCATGGTGTGGGTGGTGGAGACGGCAAGCGGGGTGCCAAGCGGGCCCTCCTCCCCCCAGCCACCGTAGAGGGTGATGGTGACCGTCGTCCCCGGCTCGGCCTGCCAGAGACCGATGGCGGCGAGGGTGACTTCGCGCGGCCCATCCGCATGCGCCGTGAGCTTCTGTGCGGAGAGTGTCTGGGTGCCTGCCGCAAAGCCGGTGACGTGGAGGGTCACATCATCCACGGCTTCGTCTTCTTTGAAGGGAGCGAAAATCTGGTTCTGCAACACCACGGGCGAGTAGACGTGGATGCCATCGGCATGGTGCGGCCCGCGCGGGGTGACTGCCGTCGCGAGCTTGGCATTGGCCGGCGAAGTATCGGCATACGGGAGCCAGAAATAACCCCGTTCGCCGGAGTAGGGGTCTGCAACGCCCCAGTGATCCCCCCAACTGTTCTGGATGAGCCACGCGCCGGTATACTCAATACCGTCGATGGTGAGGACTTTGGTGTCATCCCACCCGACAAGGGTGACAGCGTGGGAGGGGTCTTCATTTCCGGTACCAAAGATGCCACCGGTCTGCGCCACGCTCTTGCTGAAGTTGGGGGCGGTAAAGACTGCGCTGGCCAGTGCCCCATAGCTGCCGATCGCCTCTTTGAGCGACTCCTGGTACGCGGCGAAGGTGGCAAGGTTGCCGTCCCAATCAAAATAGATGCTTTGTTTGATACCAATGGGCAGGATCGCCTGCTTGGCCGGGGCCACGTAGGGCGTCAGGTTCTCGTACCGGTCAATCGCGTCAAACGGGTAGGCATTGAGTGGGTTGGTTACCTCCAACACAGGGCCGCCACCCGCCGGGGTGGTGCCTGCGGAGGGCTCCAGCAGCCATTCGCCCCGGCCGCGTGTCCAGTAGCCGGTGGCATATTCGGGGAAGCCACCCCAGCCGTCGTAGTCCCAATCGTCAGCAACGGGGTCGTAGGTCGCCGTGAGAACGGTGATATTGCCGTTGGCCGTCGCCAGGTGCCACTCAGAGAGGTCGAGCAACGGCGAGGCCGGGCTGGCCACGATGCCCTGCCGCAGCATGGCGCTTTCCAGCATTGAATTGGCAGAGAATGCCCAGCAGGTGCCAAGGGAGCCTTGGTCTTTGGCAGGCGTCAGGTAGCCATCCTGCGAGAGGAAGTAGGAAGGGGCCAGCGCGGCCGCTCCCGCCTGGGGTAGAACGGCGAGAGCGGCAAACGCGGTGGCAGAGGCAAGGGCAAGAAAGGGGGTGCGGCAGGTCATGGCAAAGGTTTGCCATTCCATGCCAGAAAACCGCACCCCGCGTCAGTTCAAAAACGACACTACCGCTTGGGCAGGAGGAGGTTCAGCTCGCGGATGAACCGCGTATTCTGCTCCATCGTACCGATGGAGACGCGCACCCACTCGGGCAGCCCGTAGGAGCCCATGTCGCGCAGGATGATGCCGCGCTTGAGCATGGCGTTAAAGAGCGCCTTGCCATCGCCCACCTTCACCAGCACGAAGTTGGCATGGCTGGGGACAAACTTGAGGCCGAGCGCGGCGAAGCTGCGCTGGAGGTACTCGCGCCCTTCGTGGGTGAGCTCGCGGGTGGCCTGCTGGTGTTCGTCATCCAGGAGCCCAGCCAAGGCCCCGGCCTGCGCAACGCCATTGGCATTGAAAGGCTGGCGCGTTTTCTGGAGCACATCGACCAGCTCCGCGCTACCGAGCCCGTAGCCGATGCGTAGGCTCGCGAGCCCCTGGATCTTCGAGAAGGTGCGCAGGACAACCACGTTGGGCCGCCCTTCGCGGATGAATTTGAGGGTGTCGGGCGGGTTGTCGAGGAACTCGTAGTACGCTTCGTCAAACACGATGACGACGTGCCCGGGCACGCGGTCTACAAAGCGGTCGATCTCGGCTTGGGAGACGAGCGTGCCCGTCGGGTTATTCGGGTTGGCGATGAAGACTTCCTTCGTGCGCGGGGTGATCGCCGCCGCCATGGCGTCGAGATCGTGGCAGAAGTGCGGGTCTTCCACCTCCACGGTGGAGGCTCCGAAGAGCTGCGCCATCAACTTGTAAACCGCGAAGGAGTGCCGCGCGACGACGATCTCATCCCCTGGCTTGAGAAACGCCTTACCGATGAATTCGATGATCTCGTTGGAGCCGTTGCCAAGGATCACATTCTCGCGTTTGAGGGCGAATTTCTCCGCGATGGCCTCGCGCAGGTAGTAGCCGCCGCCATCCGGGTAAAAGTGGGCGCGCTCCAGCGCATCGTGCATGGCACAGAGCGCCTTGGGCGAGGGGCCCAGCGGGTTTTCATTGGAGGCGAGCTTGATGATCTCCGAGGGTTGCAGGCCGAGTTCGCGGGCGACGTCTTCAACCGGCTTTCCCGGTTCGTAGGAAACAAGGTCGCGGAGCTGCGGGTTCGCGTGGTTCCAGATGGACATAAAATTTCCGATGGTAGAGGGATGCGCGGAAATTTCAACGGGAACTCGGTTTTTTTTGATCTTACCCCGCCCCGCCGCCCTATCTGCCTCGGGGCCATTCCAAGAAACTTCTTGCAAATCATCACGTGATGAGTAGAAATCATCACGTGATGAATCCCAAACCAGCCACCCAAGCCGCGATTGCCCGCGAGTTGGGCCTCTCCCGGGTTACTGTCTCCCACATCCTCAGTGGCCGCGAAGCGGGGCGCTACAATGAGGCGACCCGGCAACTCGTCCTCTCCGCTGCCGAGCGCCTTGGCTACCGCCCGCACCGCTCCGCGCAGATGATGCGAACGGGGCGTAGCGGCTTGATCGGAGTGGTCCACTTCGGGGCGAACAACCACGTTTCCCGGCAGTACGCGCATTTTCTCCCGCAGGCGATTTCCGAGCACGGGTACGAGCCGATGGTGGTTGACCTAAGCTGGCACGGCCAGAGCCACCGCAAGGCGTTGGAGTACCTGCTCGACCTCCGGGTCGAGGGGGTGCTCATAGCCGGGCTGGTGGAGGCCTTTGGGACCGAGGAGACGGAGCTGCTGGTTTCCCGCTCGGTCCCCACCGTGCTATTGGCTGCGACGCGGGGGCTCCCGTTCCCGTCGGTATGCGCGGATTCGCAGGTGGCCTTCGAGGGGCTCACGCACCACCTCCACGACGAGGGCCACCGCGATCTGCTGCTGCTCGTCAATGACTACGAGTGCGTCTCCACGGCCAAGCGCATCGCCGGGTTTAATGCGGCACTCGACACGCTCAAGGGCACAGGGGTGCGGGGGCATATCGAGCGGCTTGCGGCGGATCGCGATCCGTTCCTGCCCGGGTTGCCCGCCTACCGCTACATGAAGGGGCGGATCGCGGCGGGGCGGCTCCCTGACGCCGTCCTTTGTTCGGATGATTTCTGGGCGCAGGCGGTCTTCACCGCGTTGCTGGAGGCGGGGCTCCAGGCCCCGCGCGATATCGCCCTCACCGGGTTCAACAATGAGCCATTTACCGCCCACGCCCCTTACCTGTTTACGACGGGAGACGCCTGTGTCGGCCTCCAGTGCGCCAAGGCCGTGGAGCTTCTGGGCGAGCGGATTGCCGGGGTGGAGGTGCCACCGGTGCAGCACATCTTCCCGTGTGAGCTGGTGTTCCGGGAGTCGAGCCTGGCGCGGCCGCTTGCCGCCACGCCCTGAAGGCCGCCCCCTTCAAAAGAAAGCCCCCCAAATGCGCCTTTTCCACAACCCGCGTCGGCAGCAAGGCATCACGCTTCTGGAGATCATGGGTGTGGTTGCCTTGCTGGCGGTGCTCTCGGCGCTTCTCCTCCCCTCCTTGCGGCGGGTGCGGGCCACAGCCGACGCGGCGGGCTGCCTGAGCAATCTCCGGGCATGGGGCGCGGCGCATGGGCGCTACGCCATGGACCATGCCGGGCTCCTGCCTCCCGCGCAGATGCCGATCAGGCCGGAGGACCCCGACTCACGCCTCCTCGGTTGGGATGAGCGGCTCGCTCCTTACGTCCCCTTTGACTACCAGCACCTCCTCAAGCAGAGCCTTGAGGCCCGGCGCAGGAGCATCCTCGTCTGCCCGGCGGAAACCGAGGTACGCGAGCCGGGAGACTACACCTACGCGCAAAACATCGACCTCAACCACCGCCTCCTCGGGGCCAAGGCCCTTGTCCGGCTCAACACGCTCTCCAACCTTTCCACCTATGTCCTGATGAGCGACTCCTACCGGAGCCTCACGCTTTCGACCGCCACGCAGGCCCGCCTGGTCACCTCCATCCAACCCAAGCCGGAGCGCCACGGCGGCACCCCAAACTTCCTTTATGCCGACGGGCATGCCGCTCCGTTTACCGCGCGGCTCGTCGGGTATAACGAGGTGAGCGCGGCCAATCGGGCCGTTTACCTCAACCTCTGGTTTGCCAATGGCTTGCGGCCCGATCTCCGCTGAAGCCCGCCGTCCCTTT
>JBBCKB010000095.1:0-9693 GCA_037189965.1 Chthoniobacteraceae bacterium
CTTGCGCCGAGCGACTTTCTTTTCAGCGGTCATGTCTGTCTTAGGTTTGGTTTTTGGTGGTACAAAAACCCTTACCAAAACGACGTGGCCGCTGTCTGCTTTACCGGCCTCCCACTGTCAGGCGATTACCATCTCTGCACAACCGGAATTCTCTGAGCCTCGCGTTTCTCGTGCTCTTTCTTGGCTCATTTGCAATCCATTTCGAGGCGGGATGGCGCTTGGCGAATGAAGAGCGATTGAGAGATGCCACCCCCCTCCTTTCACGGGCTCAATGGCTGGCGAACCCGGAGTTCTGGTTCCAGTCGTTCCAGAATTGGCAGAGCGAATTTCTCGCGGTCCTCTCGATTGTGGTGCTCTCCATCTTCCTGCGGCAGAAAGGTTCTCCCGAGAGCAAGGCGGTGGATGCGCCCCACAGTCAAACCGGAAGGTGAAGGACGGATGGCAGCTTCTGCTTTAACGTCAGCACGGGGGCATGGAGATCGCCTCGCTTCTCGATCCGCTGCAACAAATCCGTGGCGGTAAAGCGAAGGCTATCGGCCTTGCCCCGACGCAAGGCGCTTTCCAGCTCCTCCCAGGCCACCGGGGTGGAGGCGGTGGCCTGAGCTCCGGCTCGCAAGGAGTATGGCGCCACGGTCGTCTTGGCGTCATCGTTCTGGCTCCAGTCAATGAATACCTTGCCGGTGCGCATTTCCTTCTTCATCTCGGCTACCACCTCTTGAGGGAAACGCTGGCTGAGCGCTTCTGCCACGGCCTGCGCAAAGGCTTTGGTACGCCGGTAAGTGACAGGTGTGTTCAATGGCACCACGAGTTGCAACCCTTTGGAACCAGAGGTTTTGGGGAAGCTTTGCAACCCCAGGGCGAGGAACAAATCCCGCAACCACAGGGCCACCCGGCAACACTTCTGAAGCCCGGCGGGAGGGCCGGGGTCAAGATCGAACATGAGGCAGGTGGGGCGGCTCGGGGCAGTCGCCCGATGGAGAAAGGGGTGAAGCTCGAGGTTCGCCATATTGGCGGCCCAAAGGAGGGAGGGAAGGTCGCCGATCAGGCAATAGCGAATCGTGGAGCCATCTTTCTTTTCGACCGCGGTCGTCTTCAGCCAGCGAGGAGCATGGGCCGGGCATCTCTTTTCGTAAAAGAAATTTCCCTCCACCCCATCCGGATACCGTTTGAGGGTGATGGCGCGCTGTTGCAAATGCGGCAGTAACACCGGGGCCACCGCGTTGTAGTAGGCAATGACATCCCTTTTGGTAAAACCGGTCTTGGGATAAAAAATCTTGTCGAGATTCGAGAATGTGAGCTGACGGCCCTGGACAGAAACAGTGTGCTCGTTTGACATGAGGTTTCCTTAGTTCACACGCTCGCGGACCACCTCTTTCACCGGTTTATCAGTTCGCAAGGCTACGAAGACGGGGTGCCGGAGGCGTCCCTCTTTCGTCCATTCCGAAAAACGCACCTGCGCCACCAAGCGGGGCTTGATCCACTGGACCTGTTTCATCGCTGCGGCTGTGATCGTCTGTCCATATCGCGAGGCACGGGCCTCCGGCAGGTCAGCAAAGGGACATTGCGCGCTGGCAAAACGGTGGAACTGCTCCGACAAGCTTTGAAGGTCGACGTTTGAAAACCCGGATCCCACCTTCCCGGCGTACAGAAGCCGGGCTCCCTGGTAGGTCCCGACGAGAATCGCTCCAAACCCCGAACGCCCTCCTTTCGGTGGGGTGTAACCTCCAATGACAAACTCCTGTTCCCGGATCAGCTTGAGCTTGATCCAAGCGCCACTACGCCGACCCGGTTCATAAAGGGACCCGGAGCGCTTCCCGATCAACCCTTCGATCTTCAAGCTAGCGGCCCTTTCCAGCAGCGTTTCCACGTCGCTTTCAAAGGAAGTGGAGTACCGCAGAAGCCCGTCGTTCCTTTTGGAAAGCAAACGCTCAAGCTTGGAGCGACGCTTTTCCAGAGGTAGAGCTACCAGACTCTTGCCTTCGAGCGCCAAAAGATCAAACGCATAGTAGCGAATGGGCGGGCGCTCCTCCTCCGACGCATCCCGTTGGAGAAGCTGGAATGAAGGCCGCCCCTCGGGGTCGAGGGCAACCACCTCCCCATCCAAGACACACCGCTTCGGCATCAGAGCCGCCACCGCTTCGGCAACCTCCGGGAACCGCTGCGTCAGTTCCTGCCGGGTGCGAGACAAGAGAGCGACTGCCTTTCCCTCTTTGCAGGCGAGCGCACGGTAACCATCGAACTTCAGTTCATAACGCCAACGACCGGCTCCCGGGGAGTCCACCAGGAGGGCCTTCATCGGTTCAATAAATGGAGCTTCATTGGAGGAAAGAATATTCGGCGTGTCCGGCTTCCCGCGACGAATCTCACCAACCGTTTTCCCGCTCAGGGCCGAGGTGTCGCGTTCCTCACGGGTGAGCTTGCGGTGTTCCTCGCTGCCGCGAATGAGAAGCCACTCGTTCCCTTGCCGCATGCGTACCAGAAACCATTCCCCCCCGAGCTTCTGCCCCTCGAGCGTGAAATGCAGCTTTCCCCCCTCCAGATCCTTCAGGGGGCTGCGCGTGGTGGGGAGGAAGGTGCCTCTATCCCACACCTGCACCGTTCCGCCGCCATATTCACCGGCGGGGATGTTTCCTTCAAACTCACGATAGCTAAGCGGGTGGTCTTCCACCTTTACGGCAAGCCGCTTCTCCCCCGCCTTCAGTGGAATGCCGCGAGGTACCGCCCAGGAGACCAATACGCCACCCAATTCCAACCGCAGATCGTAGTGAAGCGCTCGAGCATGGTGCTTTTGCACCACGAAGCGCCGCTGTCCGCCGCCGCGGCTCCCCCGTTTCCCCTTCGGCTCCGGTGTTTGCCCGAAGTTGCGTTTCCCACGATATGCCTCCAACGCCATAGCCTGCTTCAGGCTGCTTTGCCTGTTTTCGTGCGCTTCCGCGGTGCTCGCTTGCGGGTGGGGGCCTTTTTACGGGCGGGAGCCCCGCGCAAGCTTTCTTCCAGAACGGCAACGAGATCGATCACATTGGAAGCAGGCTTCTTCCGTGGCACTTTGCCCGGGGCCTTTTTGCCACCTGAGGCAATTTTTTCCTCGATGATCTCTTCGATCGCTTCGCGATACTCATCGCGGTAGGCATCGGCATCCCACTTCTGACTCATACTTTCAATCAGCATTTTTGCCATGTTGAGTTCCTTAGCCGCCGGGCGACTTTCTTTCGGCTGCCGAAAATCCTCCAGCTCGCGAAGCTCTGAGGCCCAATGCATCAGCTCCAGGACGAGGCCCTCGTCCTGCGGCTTGACGGCCGCCAGATGCTCACGGGTCTTAATCACGACCCGCGCAATCCCGATTTTCCCCGCGCTTCGCAACGCATCCCGCAAGAGAACATAGGCACGGTCGGCCCCCTTCTGCGGTTCCATATAATAGGGTTTATGGAAGAACATCGGATTGACTTCTTCCTGCTCCACAAACGCTTCGATCAACACCGTTTGAGCAGCCTCGATATCCACCCGGCGGAAGTCTTCCTCCTTGAGGATAACGAACTTTCCCTTCTCATATTCATACCCTTTAACAATCTGGTCCCATGGCACTTCCTTTCCGTCCCTTTCCGCAACCCGTTTATAGTTCACAGGGCTCAAGTCGGACCCTCTTAGCAGACGAAACTTGAGATCTTCCATCCTGGTGGCCGGGAAGAGGGCAATGGGGATATTCACCAGCCCGAATGTGATGGAGCCTTTCCAGATGGGGCGTGTCGAGGGCATAAGCGCGCGGAGGAGAATGGATTCGCATCCTGAATCGCCTTTTGGCGT
The DNA here is from genome assembly GCA_037189965.1 of Chthoniobacteraceae bacterium. Lineage (GTDB taxonomy): Bacteria > Verrucomicrobiota > Verrucomicrobiia > Chthoniobacterales > Chthoniobacteraceae > DATMFV01. Next base: position 3,802 of record JBBCKB010000095.1, read on the forward strand.
GGGGGTGGTCGCTTAAAATCAGGCCACCCATTGGGAAGGAGGCGATTAAGGAAGGAGGAATTTTTCTTATGAATCAGGAACCATTGCAGCTGAAGGGAAGGCGAATCCTTCTCACCGGAGGCACCACCGGCATTGGGCGTGCGACCGCGTGCATGCTGGCAAGTCACGGAGCCAACGTATTTGTGTGCGGTCGCCATCGCCAGGAGCTTGAGGATGCCATTGAGGAAAGCCGCTGCAAAGGAGCCCCCTTTTCCGGAACGTTGGCCGATGTCTCCCGCACCGAGGAAGTGGACCGGCTTTTTGCCGAAGCTCTGGAACACCTCGGCGGTCTTGAAATCCTGATCGCCAATGCCGCTTTGGGAGCGGACGGAGTAGAGGATGAAGAACATTGGCGATATATCATCGATACCAATATCAGTGGATACATCGATTGCATTGCCCACGCCGTACGTCACCTCCAGGAACGGGGCGATACCCGGCACATTGTTCTAATTGGTTCGATGAGCGCCGATGTTATGAATGCTGGCAGCTCCGTCTACGTCGCCACCAAGAGCGCTATTCAAGGATTGGCAACCTCCTTGCGCAAGGAACTCAACCCGAAGGGAATCCACGTCAGTCTGGTGGAACCCGGGTTAACCCAAAGCGACATGGTCGAAGCCGAAGCGGAGGAGCAGGAGAAGATGATTGCAGAAGAGAAGATGCTTCTCGCCGAAGATGTGGCTGATGTGGTGTGCTATCTACTCTCCCGGCCGCCACGATGCTCCGTAGTGAATGTGAAGCTTCGCCCTCTCCAACAGCTAATCTAGGAGCGAAGACCGGCTCCCTGCTTCAATAGAAGATGGATTTTGGGATTGCCGTGATCCGGCAAAGCAGATCCGCCTCCCCGGAGGCGACAAGAAAATGGTCTCCTTCCTCAACCATCCCCGTGGTGAAAACAACATCGGAGAGATACATCAGTTCCTTAAACGGATCACTCAGATCCGGGCTTGCCTCAAGCACAGGATGTTGATCTTCAAGGCGAAGAATGTGGGAGGGGGCATCTCGGTCCAAAAGGGCCCAGAATGTCCGGTAGATACCCACCAGAGACGCCGGTTCCACCCCATGGTAAAGCAGTAACCATCCATCGTCGGTGAGAAGGGGTGGAGTGCCTCCTCCAACCTTCATTGCGGAAGTGGAGTGTTTTTTCCCCCGGATAAACGGCTTTTCATGAGGACGCCAAAATAGGCTGTCTGGAGAGTAGGCCAGGTTGATCGAAGGCCCTGGCTGATACGGGCTTGTGGGTGGATAGGCGAAGTAAAGATCGCCCAGCGGACGGGTTAAAGCGTGGAAAAAGCCGCCTGCCCGCCCTTCGAAAAGAAGGACGTCCTTATTCTGGTGGTCAAAGATCATGCCTTCGAGCTGATAATGCAGGCCATCTTCCGAAGTATATAGCGCTGTGGAGTGGCGTTGGGCACTGACACAACATGTCGTCATGTAATATTTTCCATCAATCCTCGAAATGCGTGCATCCTCGATTCCGTATTCCTGATACGTGCGCTGTGGGGTGATGGCATCTTCATAGTGAATCGCAACAATCCGTTCTCCATCGGAAGCCAGCTCCACCGGCAGAAGCCATGAAAAGGAGGTCAAAGCCATCACCCGCGATTGATAACCAAGAAGCTGGAATTTCCGGGGATCTGCCGCATTGACGTGATCCAGAGAATAGGCATCCCTCTGGTAACCGTGATCGGGGCTCCACCGAATGGCATGGATTTGCCCGTTGCGAATCGGTTCTTTAAGAGCCTCCGCGATTCGCACCATCAATAGAAGATTTCCATTGGGCAGCCGGGTGAAACCGGGATTAAAAGCTCCAAGAACGAAGGTTTCCGATACTCCCAAGGATTTACGAAGGGGGGAGCGATCCAAATCAACTTGCGCGGGGGAAAACGCAATAAAGTCTTTAGAGTAATGAGGAGGCATTTTATTCGCATAAGAACAACGCCCCATCTTTAGGGTCCGGCCGTGTTGAAACAGGATACAATCCATGGGGCAGACCATCCGTGGGGCTCTTCGAAAACGAAATTCTTCTTAAAATTCATCAATCCTATGAAATCCAAAACTGAAGAACTTACGGAATGGCTACGCGACGCCTACGCCATGGAAAAATCAATGGAACAGATGCTCCGCCGAACAGTAGACGACGATAAAGCCATCCTCCCCGTCCGAGAAGCCGCTCGAGCCCATCTTATCGAAACTACGCGCCACGTGGATGATGTGGAGCGTTGTCTCGAGATTATCGGAGCCGACACTTCCGTCTTGAAAACCGGGGCCGCCACGGTGGGCGAGTTCTTCAAAGATATCCTCGCAGCATTCGCCTCAGACAAAGCGATCAAAGATCTACTAGCCGCCTATGCAGGCGAGCACTTTGAGATTGGATGCTACACCGCAATTCGCGCCGCCGCACAGTCGATAGGAGAAGGTCGGATCGTGGCCATCTGCGATTCCATTCTCGAAGATGAGCAGCGTGCCGCAAAACGCTTAAAGGAATGTATTCCCGGAGCAATCGAGGGATATTTTGGCTCGAGGGCAACCAAAACTGATAAGTAAACCACCATCGAGATAGCAGCTTTATTGGTAGGATTCTACTCAGTGCCACTCGCGCTTCACGGCGTAGCGGGTTTGTGGGGCACAAATCGGAGGGAGGCTTTACCCTCTTGGAGCTGCTCTCCGTGATTGCGATCATCATCGTGCTTGCCTCCCTGATCCTAAGCGGCATGGGCTATGCCCAACAGCGGTCGGAATCGAGCCGGGCTCAAGCCGAAATCAAGGCCATGGAAGTCCCTCGGAGGGCTACAAGACTGACCACGGGGAATACGTCGACTTCTCCAGTAACGCCTCCCTGGCGCCGAGCACGTCTACCAACCCCGCCAACTACAAGGCATCAGGGTCGTATCTGGCGGTCTATTTGATCGGGGCGGACGCCGTGGTGATACCGAAAGACTTGTCAGAAATGGAACAAAGGGCTCTCAAGAAGAAACTCGACGAGATGTGGAACTACGGAGCTGGAGCCTTGAGTCGGAGGGATGTGCTGAGCGGGACCAATGACACGATGCCGGTGAGCATAGCTCAAAAAGCTTCCTCAATGCCACTCGCTGAAGGGGCGTAAGGCGTTCAGGCTTCTTTCGCATCAGGCCCAATGAGAAGCCCTTGTTTTTGAGTTCAGGGGCGATCTGGCGGTAGAGCTTCATGAAATGGTGCTGAATGAGCCCGATGACGTGGAAGCGGTCTGCCACGATCCGTGCATTGGGAAACCACTTCTTAACAATGCTGCGGTACGAGCTGCTCAGGTCGATGCAGACGATCCGCACCTTTTCGCGCCCTTGCAGACGGGAGAGGAAGCGTTCCAAGTCTTTCTCGCTTTTACCGGGTACGATGTCGAAGACCTTGTAGTTGCGCAGGTCGCAGAAGGTGGTGGCGAAGCGTTGGCCTTTGCGAAGGGTGTGTTCGTCGATGCCGAAGACGAGGGGTGCGGGCAGGCTCTCGCGTTCGGCGGCTTTGCGATGGTTGAACTGGACGTAGATGCGCTCCACGGTGGGCGATGCCGAGGCGTCGCAGGCGGGCTAAGGTTTGCACGCAGTAGCCGTGGTGGTGGTCTTGGGCGAGGCGTCGGCGGAAGGCTTCGGTGCTATGTTTGCCGGGCTGTAGCCCCGGTAAGGGAGGTGGAAAGGTGCGTCCGCAATCCCGGCAGCGCTGGCGTCGGCATTGAATAAGCAGACGACTCTCTTTGCCAAAGACCTCCAGATGGCGAGACAGGCGTTGGTATCGGCCTTTGCTTTCAGTGCGTTGCAACTGCATCATGGGCATTGCTGACGTAACCGCGGCCGGTAGACAATATGTGCGAGCACTTCGCTCTCCTGCTCGGTATTCAGCAGCCGGTAGCCTCTAATTCCGATTCGGTTATACACAGGGGACATGGTTGGGTTTTTCCCATCCATGTCCCCATTCTTTGAGGGAGAGCCCCTTTCTGCCCGAGTGGGAGACCAGGCAAACGCTGGGCAAGCCACCCCGGGGGGCCATGCAAAGAGGTTGACAATCGGCCCTGGGGCCGGAACATTCGCTCCGGGCTCAGCCGCCGCCCCGCTTCCTTTCCTTTTTTATAGCCGAATTGATCGGTTTCATCCTCCACGTGGAGATCCCCCGAAATGAATCTCTTCACACGCTACAAGTCGGAGCACGTGGCCGATTTTTTGAGAGACGCCATCAAACGAGGCCAGCTTGCCGAACCGCTCCCCGCTCTCCGCGAGTGGAGCTCCTCCCTTGGAGTCTCGCCAAACACGCTTCAAGCGGCGTTAACGATCCTTAAGCAGGAGGGGTTGGTCTACTCGTTGCCTAAAAAGGGAATCCACCTCTGCCCGAGGGCTCCGGCGCGCAAGCACCCCCGCCCGCGCGTGGTGCGGTGGATCTGGCCTTCGCTGTTGCTCCATCGGTCCGAGTCGGTCTTTGCCGTGCTACGGCGCAGGCTCGCGGCCCAGAAGATCGATTTCCAACCCGAATACTGGGATGCCCCGCGGATGAGGGACCTTCGCAGAAGCGTCGCGAGCTCCTCGGAGTTGCTCGTCTTCTCCGACCTCCGGCTCGCCTACCAGAAGGCGCTCGTTGGCTTCAAGAACGTTATCCTCGTCGGGCTACCGCTTCCGGGGATTGAGCTCCCCTACCTCTCGTGCGATGTCTACTCTGCCATTCGCCACGCGATCCACCACCTCCAGCGCCGAGGGCACGATCGGATTGATGTTCTCAACCCCTCCTACCAAAAGGAGAATGAATCGATCCTGCGTCTGGAGCAGGAGTTCAACGAAATCCGCCAAGGGGCGCACCGCCCGTTTAAGGGGAGCGTCCAACGCCTGCCCACCGAGTACTCCGAGCTATGCCGCGCCATCCGGGGCATGGCTGCGCGGTTCAAGGGGCGGCAGGGGCTCGTCGTCAACGCGCCGATTTCTCCCGGCCTTTTGATCATGGTCTTCCAAAGCTGCGGCCTGCGAATCCCCGAAGATGTGGAGATCATCCCCGTCAACGCCATGCCGCACAATCTGGTCGTTTACCCGCCTTTGGAGTACTACCCCTTCCCGATGGAGTCGCTCTCCCGGGCGTTGGTCAAAGCGGCCATCCACTACTTTGAGGCGGGCCGCGTGCCGGATTTGCGCAAGCTCATCTCGCTCTCCCTGGTCTCTTCGCCGCCGGATCGCCTGCTCCTCTAACGGGGGGGCCGCCCCCCCTGCAAAGGGAGAGGTCTGTATCAGAAAAAAGCGCAAGGCATGAACCTTGAAGGGGGTGCGCCTTTGAGGGGATATTTGGGGCCGATGCCACTACGCCCCCTCCAGTTCCGGCAGAACTCCCAAAGGGATTCGGCACCGCTTTCCCGTGCTGCGTTCAGCTTGGTCGAGGTGGTGATGGCGTTGGGCATCTTTACGTTCGCGCTCGTCGCCATTCTCGGGTTGCTACCAGCCGCCGTGCTCTCTGCCCGCGAGTCGCTCAACCTCGCGGCTTCCCTCCAGCTTGCCGACCAGCTCCATGCGCGGCTCAATGCCGCCCCCTCCGCCTCCCTTAAAACCGGGGAACCTCCACAAACCTACTTTTTTAACGACCTCGGCGCGGAGTTGGACAACACAGAAGCAGACAAAGCCATCTACAAAGCCAGCGTCTCCCTCGAAGCAGCGGATAGCGACCACCTCGTGCGCGTGGCCATCACCATCCGCCCCGCTACAGGAGGCGCCACACGCTCCTTCTCCTACCTGATCTTCAAGAACCTGTAACCGGATATGCCTTCGAGACTCGTGTTCCCCCCGCGAACAGGGCGCAGCGGCTTCACTTTGGTGGAGATGCTCGCTTCCATGGCGGTGTTGACGGTGATCCTCC
>JBBCKB010000096.1:0-75834 GCA_037189965.1 Chthoniobacteraceae bacterium
CCAGCAAGTTCCACCCAAGATACATTTGTGAAGCGTAACGCCTCAGCAACTTCCGCCGGCAAAGCGCTCAGGATCGCACCGAAGCCACGGAGAAGAAGCGGCATCTGTGCAACATTCCGTGGATGCGCTGCATCGAACCACAATGCATCATCTATTACAGCGATATCGAGACCAATGAATTCCGCAGCGTTTCCGAATACCTGCTGCACTTTGTTGTGATCCGCATCGACACGTATCATAAGGTTGTGCAGTCTACCGGCATGCAGCCAGATGGTTATCAACTTCGTGGCTGCATCGAGATCGCGGTAGGAATAAAGCACCGCGAATTGGCACCGAGTCCATTCAAGCAATCTCGCGAAAGTCTCCCAACGTTCGCGTCCCGTCTCCCCTGCGAACAGATTGGCTGTGACGCTTTTCGCCTCTTCAAGAAAATCGCCGACTATGCCGCTACGATCAGCTAGAATGTGGATCAGATGAAGCTGTGATACAGGAGTCGTGAGGCGCCGCTTCAGCCGTGCCGCTAATGCACATAACTCTTTGGGGGAAAGCGTGCGAAGTGCTTCCCAAATGGGCGGCGGTAACAGGATAGGGAGTGTAGCGAAGCGTTCGATTGTAGATCCAATCCCAATTTCAGCGATCAGTCGCCGCGCACAAGCGGCAAAGCATACGTTGTTATTCGAAAGCCCTTCGTCGGTAAGGCGCAGGTGGTTACACAGGCTCGCCGCGTTCGGCGGTAGATTTTCCTCCACCGTGACGGCCTCGTGATTTTGTAAGCGCTTGAAAAGTGTTCGGTAAAAATGTTCCGCAGAATTATTGCGCGCGTCCCCTATTTGCTCGAAGCGCTTCGCTGGGTCGGACTCTGTGAGGATCGATTCTATGGTTTCCTTCTGTCGTTCAGCGCCAGTGTCGAACCAGTGTGCATTGGACAGCAGAAACTGCCGCTTTTGAAGAGCAGTTCCGTAAAAAACAGGAAGCCGCGGATCACTCACCGTTGCTTTCTCCGGGAAGTTCCCTCCTCTAATGTACAGACGATCTAGAGGCAGTGTATTGTCCCATGGCAGAAGCTCGAAAGTCATCCTTTTGTCGAATGAAACGCACTTTGCTATACGCCCAGAAGACGCCGCGGCCATTGCTTTATGTACATGAGCGGCATCAAAGTCATGTCCGGCAATTCCCACTATCGCCCTGGGTTCTTTCACTCCAAGCCAACGCCTTGTTTCTAGCGTGAGAGGCAGGCGAACCTGAATTAACTTCGGAATATCCAAAAGCGCTTTTGCCACGAGCGCCCGAACGGTACGGTCCTCAATGTCACCTCTCCGTGGTTTGTGGTGCACGTTGTACAATGTACGTGCTTCAATCTCGGCTAATCGTTCGAGCAAACGTGGTTCAATATGCTCGGCAATGGAGAGCAGACGGGATTCAATCCACGCATAGAATCTCTGTCGAGGAGTAGCCTGACCAGGTTCACCTTCCGACCAAGGGGAAGGTAAGCAGAATCCGGCGGAAAATAACAGATCTATCGTCGCAACCCTACCTTCAAAACCGTAGTCAGACAACGTCGCTCGTCCTTGTGCTTCGAATATATCCAAATAGGATACAAACAGATTGTGCAGGAGCCAATCCGCACGGGCCTGTTTTGCACTATCATCATTCTCTGAACTTGCTTGCCATAGAGTTGCGATTGCCTCAGTTGTAGCCTTCACTGCACCAAGCACCCATTCAAACTCCCCGAGAGTCCGCTTACCATTGATAATCAACGGCGGATGCATTCGCTCTTTATCCAAATAACACGCACTGACATAACGGCGCAATATTATCAGAGCCGGTGTTTCCCGAACTATACCGCCGGAAATCGGAGCTCGCCGAATATGATAACTGATTTCTTCGCCTGTGACAGGGATATATCGCGCGTTTGCCTTGCGAAGATCCAACAAACACGCAAAAAAACGATCGTCACTCAGAACCCCCTTCTGACGCAAAATGGAAAGAATTTCGGAAATTCCCAGTATTGGAACCCCTCCCAACTTTCCGTAGCGACTTAGGAAGCGATCATCACACCATACGAAACGGGCTCCCACAGCTTTCGCTTGGAGCAGATCCCGGAGACATCGTTCCTCGGCGCTCTCCGGGGTACGTACTTTTTCTTTAATGGTGGTGTGATAACGTACCATTTTGTAAATGCCATTTCGAATACCAACTTGAATGCGATCCTGTAGCCTCTTAAGCCAATCAGTAACACGCAAACGCATGCTCCATGCTTGGGCCTCACTGCGCATTCTTGCAACATCCTCTTCCGGAATGACGACGCGGGCCAGCGTAAGGAGTGGTTCTAGCAAATTCGCTCCTGCGAGCAGCTCTGCCATACCGCATCCCAGAATCACAACCCCGATCTCCCCGGAAAACGTGAATTTTCGATTGAACCTTAAATGCTCATTTCCAAGCTGAGCCTTCGCATTGTTGCATTCTGCCTCGGAGATAATGCCATGCATCTGCATGGCTTCCGCCAAATCACCACAGCTTACGAAATGACGTAACTCTTCCGCTGTCAAAGCCGCTGGTTTTGAATCCGCATCGCAAGGCGGCGCAAAATCGCAGAGAACCCCCTCTTCACGTAAGGCATACCTCAAACGCAACCGCCAATGCTCATGGGTAGGATCGCTATCAACGTCAGTCATCAAAGTGTCGACCAATACCGTCAAGAATCGCCTTTTGTCGATTAGCTTCAAGACTTTCTCACGTAAAATCTGAAGCGCTGGTTGGTGGGATAGCGTCTTCTCAATCTGTTCACGGAAAAACGAAGGCACCCAAATGGATATTAGAATTGGTTTGAATGTATTTTCAATTTCACTGAGAATTCCGAGGAAATCCGCCAGTAGTAATGATGAGATATCCGCCATCATCCTGTGCGTTTTTCCGGAAGGGGGAGGCGTACTCTTTTTGGAACCAGCACAAATTAATAAAGGGGTTTGATGAAGTGGCGTAGGTTCATTGCTGTTAAGTCGAGCTTGTTCGCGAAGAAGAGCCGCGAACGGTGCATGGAGTTTGTTAGCCGCCAAGTGCAACGGTACCGCACCCTCCCCATAAAGCTTTTCCACATGTGCACGATTCTGATGATCTTGCTCGATCCAGCATTTTACATCGTCAATCGGATGGACAGAGATTGGTGAGTCTGGCTGCTGTGACAAATGGTAGCATTTTGTCATTAGCGGTCCAAGTCGGGAATCCAACCCTAAGCGGAATCCAAGTTCCACCGCAGCGAGAATGCCAACCGAGTCGTTAATTCCGCGACGGACTGCCTCCTCCCATAGATGCACTGCAAGTATTTGATCTTCGGGATGAATTACTCGTGCGACCTGAAGTAGGTCGCCTGAAGCAATTTCTGAACGCCCGGCGAGTTTTCGTGCAGTTACGGTTCCTGCGCGAAGATCTCCCATGCTGACCTGAGTTTGAAAAAGGCTGATGAGCGCTTCTGTGTTGGGTTCTCGCGCCGCGAGTGTTTCAGCCAGCTCTACAGCTAAAGGCAACTCTCCCAACTGCCGAAGGCATTCGATTTCCATCCGGTGCAGGATTCCGGGAAGTTTGCCTTCCTCAAAAAAGCTCCGGTATTTCTGAATAAGATTCAGGCACGTTTTGTATTGTTCGAACTCAATAGCACCCTGTGCGGCAACCTGGAGCGCAACAGCGGTCGGAAAAGACTCGAGCAATTCCTCTGCTCGTTCAGCCACACGCGCTGGTTGTCCCGTACGCAGCAACGCCTCGCAAAGTTCGAAGAGGTATTTCGGCTCTTTCGTTTGCTCATAGCGATCATCGAGAAATGAAATTAGCGGGGCGAAATCATTTGTTCGATTCGCCGTAATTCGGCGCACGGCTAACATGATATCCCCGCGGCGTGCCTCGTCAGATTCTTCGTTGACGATCTTCTCTGCCACTTCATAGTCATCGAGTGCCGCCGCAAGTTGTGCTCGAAGAAGGCGCCAGACAAATGCAACTCCTTGTTTTTCAAAACTTGATTTTGTCATATCAAGGATAGCACGCACTTGGTCAAACTTGCTTTGCTGAAAATAGATCGCCACCATGGCTTGTGCCGCATCAGAAGACAACTCACCCAATCGCCTTCTGTCTTCAAGCGCTTCCAAGAATTGCTTCTTATCAAACTTCAGTCCCCGCTGAATTGCCCATACGGCAACCGATAAATGAGTCAGATTGCTGGTCAAGAGTTCATTTGCGTATGCAGCTGCATCTGCTTTACGATCCGGGTCACACGCTAAGCACGCCAATCGCCATGTTTCAACGTCGCATCGCTCTGGATCGCTAATTTCAATAGATTTCAGAAGAGCGTGAAACTCTCTTTCTGCGCGGCGAAGCAGGTTTAAGGATTCTGCGTCGTGCTTCAAATACTCACTATCGGGCGGGATCGGCCGATCAAGGTGATGCCACATTGGAAAGCTCTCCAAGACGCAGTGGAGATAGTCAACCTTTGCAATTTGGAGACGAATAAGATATGACTGCGGCATAAGCCGAAAAGCTTCATCTGCATTTTCCCGTGCCGCTGTATAATCCCTCCCTAAAACTGAAGCAATTGAAGCGAGTCGATATGTTTCGCCATTCGGTTTAAAACCTGTTTTTCCAATTTTTTTAAAAACCTCACCGGGTCGACCAACCTGGATTAACAACGCAAGCTGAAGATTGAAAGCGTCTATATCGCTTGGTTCACTCAGAATCTTCAAAGCTTCTAATGCACCATTCCGATGAAATGCGATCATCGACTCGATGACTTGGTAATTCTCACGAGAATCCAAGCAGCGGGCATCGATGACGTAACGCTCGGCTCGATCGAGCTCATGGTCGCAGTCAAGAGTTAATGATGCAGCAAGTCGAAGCATGCGTGCTTGAGTTCCTTTTGGAAGCAAAATCCACCTTGGCGAACCTAAGAGTTTTTGAATTCGTTGTGACGCTACACGAAAGCAACCAGCACGAGCGGTTTCTCGAATATCACGAAATTCCGTTTCTGCTTCGCTTTGGAATTCATCAGTACATTCATCAACCAATGTGACAAATCCTCCAATAGCACCACTCACTGAATGCGAACCAGATCCGTACGCAAAGGTGCTACCGCAAAGTCGACGTAACGTTTCACCACTAAAATACTTTTCAGCAATCGTGCGTTTATCGCCCAATCTTCGAGCAATCTCTTTATCACCCCATAGTTCAAAATCTATACCCTCTTTAGCCAAATCTTTTCGCTGTAATTCGAATTCGTCTTGAACTTTACGATTCTGAACAGAGGAAGCAACAAACAACACAAAACGTCGAACATTCCAATCTGCCCATACGGATTTGGCTTTCTGAAATTCTTGTACCGCGTGTTGCAGATTACTTCTTGTGAATTCCGAATAACATTTGCACTGCCCCAACTCGGTATCAGTGCTTTCGCGACGATACGCACGAATATCGATTCCATCTTGGCGCTGACCGCGCATCCCAAAGCGTACTGAGGATCTGATTCCATTTTCCGTCGCCAATATATCGCAACACAGATCCTCAAAGAGATCTTCGCCGAGTTGTAAGAATGGGAAAGGTAAGCGCATACAGTCGTTTATTCACACATCATCGCCTGCCTTCAGAGCGAAGGCAAAATCTATGTCTGGACGTGGGCTGACATGCACTCTGTATCGGATAGCAGACGTAACATGGTATCAGCTCACTTATGAAAATAGGGTCTTCATGAAGATCTGCCAACTCTGGTCAGACTGTCAGAAGAGCAGCTTCAAAATATGTCGTTCTATCTCGGTTGGGATCAAAGAAATTCGATCGCGTCATTTACAAAATCCTTTCCATCCTTGGAGCGCATACGCCGTCTGTGGGCTGCACAGCTCTCTTTGCGAGATATTGAGGTAAATCCGAGCGTCAGATGCCAGCCGAAAGCTGTCCACAATGTGAGTCACCTGAAATACTCAAGCTATGAGGGATGCCGCTCCAAATCCGGTCACCACTTGGCGTTCCCTCGGAGGTTCGTCTCCACGATTTTCGCGGAAAACTTGGACGATATACCAAAGCTCGGTACGGGGGGTGGCGCGCCAAGTCGATGACTCGAACTGCCAGATAAGAATTGGCGTCTCAAAAATTTCATTTGCGCATGAATTCAGGCTATCCATCCGCACGAGTCGGTACAAGCACTGGCCAGTACAAGCCTACTACACGATTATTCTATTTAGTCATATTTTTGTCAATCGGTCGATAGTGTAATTGAAGGCACCGCCCGAACCGCCGCCTCCAGTGCTGGAAAATCAAGATGCGTATAGAGCTTGTTCGTATCGGCGTTGCGGTGACCGGTAAGTTTTTGGCGGATTTCCTGGGCGACTCCGGCGTTGGCCATGGCGGAGTTGAAAGAGTGACGAAGGCTGTGAAAGCTCAGTTCGTTACGGCCACGGCCGACTTCTCCGACGGCTTCGAGGCGTTTGCGGAGGGGGATCTTTGCTTTGACCATGATGCGCTTGAAGGCTTCGCTCAGGCCGCTTCGGCCGCCACCGGCTTTTCCGTGAAGGGAGAGGAAGACGGGGGCTTCTCCGTCGTCCGGGGTTGGGAGGTTGAGGAGGTGGGCGAGGAGGTCTTCGTGGATCGGGATGGCGACGCCGACTTTGGTTTTCTTCTGGCGGTCGATGAAGATCATCCGCTTGGGGAGGTCGAGCTGTTTCCATTGGAGGTCGGCGAGGTCGCGCAGGCGCTGGCCGGTGTAGAATCCGGCGAGGATCAAGCCCCGCCAATCATCGGATGGGGCGGCGCCCAGGAGGTCGCGGATTTGGTCGAGGGTGAAGACACCGGCTTCGGTGTCCGTTTCCTTCAACGGTTCGATGGAGACGCATGGGTTCACCGGGATGTAGCCGAGGCGGACAGCTTTGTTCAAGGGGGCCGAGAGGACTTTGGCGATGATCTGGTTGACGGTGGTGGCAGCACGGCCTTCGTTGGATAAAAGGTCGCGGAAGGAGCGGATGTCGGCGGGTTTGAGGTGCGCCAGTCCTTGCTTGGCGCGAGGCCCGAGGTGTTTGAGGAACCGCTCGATGACAGGCTGGTACTTCGCGGCGGTGGCGCTCTCCCGGGAAAGCTGTTTGTCCTTCAGCCATTCGGTCAGCCAATCCTTCGTTCGGTAGAAGGTGATCGGTTCGTGGCCGGAGTGCTCCAGGATAGAGCTGATAACGTTGCGGGCCTGGGCTTCCGTCAGATGCCCCTTGGCAGCCTTCAAGGCCGCAGCTTCCCACTCGATAGCCATTTTGAGAGCCTGCTGCCGCTCTCGCGTCTTGGTGGAACGAGTGGTTCGGATGCCATTGGAATCCCTGAAGCAAGCGAACCAGAAAGGGCTGCTGGGATGCTTACGAATACTCGCCATTCATAACAACGGTAGTAACAACAAATCGTGAAGTCAAAGCCATAGATCGACTAAATACCGATGACTCCATTCGATAAATACCTCAATTTGATTAAATTAGTTCGATTCCATCCCGGTGATTTCATCGAGAGAAACTCGCTCTTTTCCTTTTCGGAAAAGCTCGTCAACAATTGAAATTGCGGCCTCGAATGGGAGTGATCGAAAACCCCGGCCATCCGGCCTGCCGCTCTCGCTGGATGCCATCACCGAGGTTGATTCACAGAAACACATGCTCCTCCAATACGTGGTTCTCTTACCGGGCCCGGTGACCTTTCAGCTCAATGCACTGCCTCAAGCCAAACCCGAAGGAGAATACACCCGCGGAAAGCGCGCCTTGGCGAAGGATCGGCTTTACCGCCATCTCCTCGCGGAGATTCGCTCGCTGAAGCCGTCCTCCAATCCCAAAAATATCCACTACCGCCGAGCCTTTTCCCGGAGGTACGTGGTCAATGCCTTATCGGCATTGGCTTTTCGTGCCGAAGGCATCGATTCGATAACCCCATAAAAAAGCACTTCTCAAAGCTTACGGAGGCCCCCGCATGCAGCGCGGAGTTCATCAGTGCGCAAAACATTGCAACCATGGCCTATGCCGGGCATCAAATCCCCCTTCCGGCGTGGGGATGGAAGTGGCAATGAATCAAAGCAAATGACCCCAAAAAGTAACAACAAAAATAACAACATCCACCCACATCAGTAAGATCCACATGTGTTGTCTATGAGCCACTTACGACACAGAAAGAGACCGGAATGCCCAGGAGGGTTCGATTCCCTCTACCCGCTCTGGGGTTGATCCTCTCGACTTCAAGCCCAGCTCCCGGATAAGATCGCGCCATGCTGTGGCGGCTTCTGCTCTTCCTTGGTTCGGCCACTTGGCTTCATGCCCACTGGTTCGTGCCCCCGGAGACGGTAGATTGGGAGGCGGTACGCAAAGCGCAGCCCGAGGGGGTAACTCTCACGCTCAAGCTCCAAAAGGCCACCTTCTACCAAGGCGAGATCATCCCCGCTACGCTGGTCTTTACCAACACTTCCGCCACGCCGTACTACGTCACCACACATTCCAATGACCGCTCGGGGCGGTTGAAGGATACCTCGTTTTACGCTTTCGACGAAACAGGCACCCAGCTTGCCGATCCCCTAGCGTGGCTGCAACGGATGTTCTGGGTGGGTGGGGGTATGCGTAGCGAACAGGTGCTTGGGGAGTGGGCGCTCACCCTCACGGCAAACCAATGGCTGCGTTTCGACCAGCCGGGGCGCTACACCTTGAGGGTGTGGAATGCCCGGGTAAACCCAAAGAGCTATGCGACACAGCGCGAGGCAGACATCCCCCTCGTTTCAGACCCCGTTGCCATTACCATCACGCCGCTGGCGGCGGAGGAGGAGCGCCAGATCATCCAAACCGCAATGGCCCAGTTGGAGCAAGGAGGCACCGAAGCCGAGGTTGCCACGGAGACCCTCCGCTACCTCGGCACGGAAGCCTCGCGGGGAGTGTTGCTAGCCCGGCTGCCACCCGAGGGGTACTCCTTTGCAGACTCAGCCCCGTTCTACTCCGTGGCTGATCCGGAGCGGGAAGCGGCGCGTATCCTCTCCGCCGTGCGCAGCGGCAAAGTCCCCTATACCACCGCGCTTGCCCGCCTCTACCAGATGCTCAGAGTCGCCCCCTTGTACCAAATGCCGCGACCGGAAGGGGATGCCGCGCAAGCCGCCTTCGGAGCCCGTCTCTATGCCAAGGAAGGGGGCGCGCTCAAAGAAATCAACGCAGCGGGGCTGGAAGCATCCGGCGGAAAAGGCCCCGTTTATAGGGAGGTGCTTCTCACGCGGCTCTTTGCAGCGGGGTATGACGGCAAGCTGGCCCGAGCAAGTTTGGTGGGAGTCCAGCTAAAGCTAAGCTGGCAACAGGCGCAGCGCATCATCACCTATTGGGAGACGCACGGCAGCGAAGCCTTCCTCCCCCTCCTTCGCAAGTTTGCCAATGCCCCCTACAATGAACCCAAAGCGCTCCAGCTTCTTGCCGCCTTGCGCCCCGAGGAAGCGCGCCCTCTCATCATTGCAGATTTTCCGCGTTCCGATCGCCACTACTCAAAACCCAATATCGGAGACTACCAACTCCATGCCGCTTTTCTCGCGCTGCCCAAAGCGCCGATCCCGAAGCTGGAGCCGTACTTCCGCGAGCAGCTCGCGGGCAACCTTTCCAAAGACGCCCCCTTCATCGCCTCTGCCATTGCGCGCTACGGCACCCCGGCGTTGCTGCCGGAAGTAGTGCGAGTTTACGAAGAGCAGGCCGCCAAATGGCCTCAGGATACGGCAGCCGGGCTATTCCGCTACTGGCTGCGGCAAGACCCGGCCCCCGCGTTGGAAGCATTCTCGCAATACATGGAGGAGCACCCCTCATTCAACCGGGGCAACCTGCTCAAAGAAGTGCTTCTCGAAGAGTGGCACCCGTGGGCGATCCCCCTCGTCGTAAAGGCGCTCAAGAGCCCCGATCCGTATGATGTTGTTGCCGCCACGGCCGTGCTGGAAGCTCACTTCACCGCGGCCGATGGGCTGGAGCCTGCGACCCTTGCGTTGGAGCAGCTTGCCCAACGCGCCACACTGGAAGATCCCCAGCCACTCTATCTCGCCCAAAGTGCCGCGCACCAGCTCCTGCAAAGCCCCCGCTGGAAGGGGGGCACCCCAGCACACCAACGCCTAAAGACAATCACCGAGTTGAAGACTGCCCCATGAAGTTTGGCCGCTTCCTCACGCTGGCGTTGGCCTGCATCGCCGCAACCCCATCGCCCGCCCGTGTGATCCGGGCTAAAGAGGTGGATTGGCAAGTCATCCGCAATGCCGAGCCCCCGGGCCTTGGCCTCCGGGTTGAGCTTCCTAAAACTACGTTTTACCAAGGCGAGATCATCCCCGCCACGCTCGTCTTTACCAATACCGGTCCGCTCCGCGAAATCTGGACCGGCACGTCCGACCGCTCGGGCCGCCTCCCGGATATGGTCTTTATCGCTACCGATGAAGCGGGCCAGCGCGTAGCCGACCCGCTCGAATGGTACCGCCTCCGCACCTTCTTTAGCGGAGGCGGGGCGGATTACGCCCCCTTGGGCGAATGGCGTATAACCCTCGTGGCAAACGAATGGCTTCGTTTTGACAGACCGGGCCGCTACACGCTCTTTGCCGCCTCTGCCCGGCCGTACGAAACAGCCGGGATAACAAAGCTTGTCTCCGACCCAGTGGCGATCACCATCGCCCCCCTCTCGCAAGAGGATGAGAGGCGAATCACCACCACTGCTGCACGCGAAGTCGAGCTTCATGACCAATGGGCTCAAGAGGCGATCACCACTCTGCGCCACCTTGGCACCCCTGCCTCGCGAGCCGCTCTGCTGAGACTGGTGGCGGAGCCGGGCTCCTTCGACGCGCTCGCCGCCTTCTACACTGCGCCCGATCCCGAAGAAGCAGCCAAAGTCGTCCTTCGGGCCGTGCGCCGAGGCAAACTGCCCCTCAATCAAAGCGTGGAGGACCTATACACCACCCTCAAAACGGCTTCCTTCTATCGCAGCCCTTGGCCAACTGACCCCGAAGCGGCCAAACGGCACGGAGAAAAGTTGGCAGCGGCCTACGCTGCGGCCAAGCAAGAGATAACCCGGGCAGGTAAGCCCTTTTAATAAACCCCGTAGGCATGCGGATGAGCACCCCCACTTCAGGCACAACTTACCGGCGCTGGGCGGGCGAGTTGCGGTAGCCGTAGCGGAAGGCATCGGGCGTGAGGACGAGGTAAATGCGCTCGGCGGCGTTGCGGAAATCAAACGGAACAGCGGGGCCAAAACCGGGCGCGGTGATGGAGCCAAACGGCCCGGTACCCCGGCTGCCACCTTTGATGTCGAACTCGTAAATCACCTTCCCATACCGGCTGCGCGCGGCACGATAGGGGGAGACCCCTTCCTTACCGGCTTCCACCACGTCATTCTTGCAAAGGTCCGTCACACGAACGTGGGCGATGACTTCGGAGGGAGAGCCCGCGCTCACCACTTCGAGAGCGCCTTCCACCAGCCAGCCGGTGCGTGCAAACTCATCATCCTCCAACACGCGGGTGGGGGCGATTTTGGAGAGCTCTTCGGCCAGGACATCGGCAAAGAAGCGCGGGGCCTGCGAGCGGCGGATCGGCTCGCCATTGGGGTCAAAGCGGTCACGATAAATGCCGTGCTCCACCGTAAAGGGGCGAATGTAGATGGCCTTGGGGTTGGCCGCGCCGGTGGCGACTTCAGTCCGCACAACCCGGGAGCCAGCACACCCGACAAGAAAGAGGACCGCGAAGAGGGCAAGGAGGGAGCTTTTCATAAGAACCTGCCGGGTATTGATGCAATTTTTGTGCCCAGAGGCGAGCAGCGTTTTCTCTTTTTTACGGCTGCAAGGTCAATATCGGGGCACTGGCCGGGTTCCATGGGTTGAGGGTGTACCCAGCGGCCTCGATCTCCCGCGCCAATGCGTCGCAATTTTGATGCACGGCCACGACATCCAACTGCCGATAGAGTGGCTGGTACGGGGCGAGATTTGCCATCGCCAGCCGCAAGAGGCGTACCGCGGGGCGCAGCCGCCGACCATCTTTGGGGTGCAGGGGGCGGGAGTGTTGCTTCTGGAGGTGGACATACGCACCCGCGAGCTGGATAAGCCCTTTATAGAACAGCTCCTCCCGCGCCCCACTCCCACGGACCTGAAGCCAAAGGTGCTCGAGCACATCGTGCGCTTCGTAGTAGAGCTGGCGGTTAAAACAAGCGAAGTAGCCGAGGTAAAAGCGCGCTTCGCCCTCGGCTCCGGAGGCAAGGGAGTCGGCAAAAGCTTCGATGCGGACGCCCTTTTTCATCCCCTCCCCCTCTTGTTATGCAAGCCGTCGCACCCACTGGGTGGCGGAGCGGACGAGCTCTGCGGCGTTCTTGAGCCGCAGCTTGGTTTTAAGGTTTTCCCGGTAAGTCTCGATGGTTTTGATGCTCAGGCGTAGCTCGGCGGCGATCTCTCGCGTCGGCAAACCGGCTCCAATCAGGCGGTAGACGTGCAGCTCGCGGTCGGAAAGTGGGGGCTGCGCCTCGGGCACCAGCAGGCTTGCAGGCTCGGGGGTCAACCCCTCCTGCGCGAGAAGCACGCGCATCCGCCCGCTGAGGTAGAACTCCCCCCGCAACACCGCCTTGGCGGCGTGGATGACTTCGCTGGAGGGCTCGTTCTTCATCAAAAAACCAGCCGCCCCAGCCCGCAAGGCACGCCCGGCGTAGACGGTTTCGTCGCAAACCGAGATAACCAGCACCGGCAGCCCTGGCCGCAGGACGCGGATTTGCTTGAGCAGCTCCAACCCGTCTTCATGGCCGAGCATCAGATCAAGAATCACCAAGTCGGGAGGCGGGTCGCTATCGATGGCCAGGATCGTCTCGCCCGTGGAGCTGGCTTCGCCAAAGAGCGCAAACTCCGGCTGCTCGTTGATGAGCTTCACCAGCCCCGCCCGAAGTAGCGGGTGGTCATCCACCACCAAGACTTGCTTGAGCTCTTTCACAGAAACGCCTCCCGGCAAAAAATGCCCCCTTCCCTTTTGGGAGCGCTGGAAGCCGGAGGCGGGTTCATAACAATGAGGTGGGAGGTCAAAACCAAGCACAACGGCTCGCCACGAGAAACGCGGCGAGCCGTTGGAAAAAGGGTTTAAAACAGGTGAGAACCGCGGAAGCGTGCTTTGGGCACACCCCTTTGGGCGGTTGCTACCAGCTCGATTTCGTCACCCCGGGGATCAGCCCCTGCGAGGCATACTCGCGGAAGGCGATACGGGACAACTGAAAACGGCGGATGTAGCCGTGGCGACGGCCACTCGCGCGGCAGCGGTTTGTGCAGCGCACCGGGCTCGCATCACGCGGGAGCTGCTGGAGGGCAACATAGTCGCCCTTGGCCTTCAGCTCGGCCCGCAGGGCTGCGTACTTCTCGACCGTTGCACGCTTCTTTTTTTCTTTTTCAATCCAGCTCGTTTTAGCCATAAGGAAGGCGGTTAAATTAGGGACATGGGTGGGTAATGCAACCTTTTTTTGGAAGATTTTTACCTTCCCCGAAGGGCGGTTTCGCGCTGAAATCCCGCTTCATGCGCCGAGCAGTCTATCCCGGGAGTTTTGATCCTGTCACCAACGGCCACCTTGATGTCATCCACCGCGCCGCCCGTCTCTTTGACGAGGTGCTCGTGGCCGTGGCGATCAACTCCGCCAAAACGGCCCTCTTCTCCGCCGAGGAGCGGATGGAGCTGCTCCGCTCGGCCCTTGCCCCGCTGCCCAATGTCCGTGTGACGCGCTTTGACGGCCTGCTGGTCGATTTTGCCCGCGCTCAGGAGGCCCCCACCGTCGTCCGGGGGCTGCGGGCCATTTCGGACTTTGAGTTCGAATTCCAGATGGCGTTGATGAACCGTAAGCTCAATTCCAACGTTGAGACGATGTTTCTCATGCCCAAGGAAGAGTACAGCTACCTGAGCTCGCGGATGGTCAAGGAGATCGCCAAGCTGGGGGGGGATGTCTCGGCCTTCGTCCCCGAAGCAGCCCACGCCGCCCTTTGCGCGCGCTTTACCAAAGTCACCTGAAGTTTCCCCTCCCTCTCTATTCTCTATTAAATATGGACCCCAAAGCCGAATTGCTCCTCTTTGACCTCCTGAACACCCCCAGCCCCACCGGCTTTGAGACGGCGGGCCAGCGCAAATGGATGGAGGCCGTGCGCCCCCATGCCGACCGCGTGGAGGCCGACGCTTACGGCACCGCCTGGGCCACGTTGGAGGGGGCCGCCAGCGGCAAGCGCATCATGCTCGAAGCGCATGCCGACGAGATCGGCTTCATCATCAAGCAAATCACCCGCGAAGGGTACCTGCGGATCGACCGCATCGGCGGCTCCGATGTCGCCACCGCCCGAGGCCGGCGGCTGGAGATCCTTGGCAGCAAGGGGCCGGTGCGCGGCATCATTGGCAACACCGCCATCCACCTCCGCAAAGATAGCAGCGACGAGAAGGCCCCCAAGATCCACGAGCTTTATGTCGATGTGGGCGCGAGCAACCCCGAGGAAGTGGCCGAGCTGGGCCTGCGCGTGGGGCACCCCGCCGTCTACAGCGACGCCGCCGAGCGGCTCGGCATCCACCACATTGTGAGCCGCGCGTTGGATAACCGCGTCGGCGGCTTCATCCTCGCGCAAGTGATGGCCGGGCTCCACCAGCGGCGGCCGGGCTCCACCGTCTACGCGGTCAATGCCGTGCAGGAAGAGATCGGCGGGAACGGCGCGCGCATGGCGGCCCACCGGCTAAACCCGGATTTGTGCATTGTCCTCGACGTCACGCACGCCACCGACACCCCGGGTATCGACACCGCGCAGCACGGCGAGGTAAAGCTCGGTGGCGGCCCGAGCGTCACCCACGGCACCTGCAACCACCCGGCACTGGTGGAGCGGCTCATCTCCGTAGCCGGGGAGCGCAAGATCCCCCTCCAGCACGAGTCCTCCTCCCGCTATAGCGGGACGGATACGGACGTCATCTTCCACACTCGCGACGGCATCCCCAGCGCGCTCGTCTCCCTGCCGCTGCGCTACATGCACTCCGTCGTCGAAATGGCCGATACCCGGGATATCCGCCACGTTGTAGAGTTGCTTATTGGTTTTGTCTCCTCCATCAAAGAAGCTGATACCTTCCGCGTACTACCATGAAACAAATCACCCTTTCGATTGTCGCCGCCCTCTTCGCCCTGCCCGCCCTCGCTGCGGGAGGGGGGGCGCGCCTGGTTGTGGAACCCGCCAACGGCAAAGTGCTGGTGAGCCAAGGCGAGGTGGGAGAGCGGCACTCCCCGTGCTCCACCTTCAAGATCCCGCTCGCCGTCATGGGGTTTGACGCCAACCTCCTTACCAGCCCCACAGAGCCCGTGTGGAAGTACGATGCCTCCAGGCACTCCGCCTTCCGCGAGGAAGAAAAGCGCCCCACCAACCCGCAGGAGTGGGAGAAAAACTCCGTCGTCTGGTTCTCCCAGGAGCTGACAAAACAGCTCGGGGAAAAGACCTTTGCCCAATACATCAGCCAATTCCACTACGGGAATGGAGATATCTCCGGCGACCCGGGTAAAAACAATGGTCTCACCCAGTCGTGGCTCAACTCCTCGCTCCAAATCTCCGCCAAGGAGCAGGTAGCCTTTCTGGAGCGCTTCTTCCGCTCCGAGCTGGGCGTTACCGAAGCCGCCTACCAGCAGACCAAGGCCATCATGCCCCGGTTTGATGCGGGCGACGGCTGGGTTGTCCACGGCAAGACCGGCAGCGATGGCAAAAACCTCGGCTGGTTTGTCGGCTGGGCCGAGAAGGGCGAGCGCCGCCTCCTCTTTGTAGAGCTCGTCAACGAGCCGCTGCCGCCCAAGGTGTACGGCGGGCCGCACGCCCGCGAGCGCTTCCTCAAAGCGCTGCCCGAGGCCGCGCGGGTGAAGCCCTGAGCAGGCGCAGCCCATTAAGGACGACCAGCACCGTCCCCCCCTCGTGGCCGAGGACGGCCAGGGGCAACGGCAACCCGCCAAAGAGGCTGGCCAGCACAAGCACCCCCATCATCGCCAAGGCGAAGCAGAGGTTCTGCCGGACCACCCGCCGCGCGCGGCGCGCCAAATGGCGGGCATCCACCAGGCGCTCTATCTCTTCGGAGAGGAGCGCCACATCTGCCGCCTGAATGGCGATCTCGCTTCCGGCCGCTCCCATGGCGATCCCCACATCGGCCCGGGCCAGCGCCGCAGCATCGTTCACCCCATCGCCCACAAAGGCCACCTTCCCCTCGGCCGCAAGCTGCGCTACCAAGCGCACCTTGTCTTGCGGTAGCAACCCGGCATAGACGTCCGCAGGGGCAAACCCCAGCTCTGCCCCCACCCTCAGGCCCACCTCCCGGCGGTCGCCTGTCATCATAACCGTTTCCACTCCGGCAGCCCGCAACGCGGCCAATGCGGGGGAAGCGCTCTCCCGGGGGCGGTCGGCGGCAGAAAGCGCTCCCAGCACTTCGGCTCCCCGGCCAAGCCAGACAATCGTCTCCGCCTCGCCCGCCAAAGCGGCAAACTCCGGGAGATCCACCCTTGCCCCCATCCGCGCGGCCAGCCTTGCATTGCCTGCCCACACACGGTTCTCCCCGTGCGTGGCGACCATTCCCTCACTAGGCAAGGTGTGTGCGCCTTCCACGTGGAGGGGCGAAAGGCCCCGCTCCACCGCCAACCGCCGGATCGCCGCCGCCACATGGTGCTCCGACTCCGCTTCCACGCCTGCCGCCAGTGCCAGCAACTCCGCCTCGTCGATCAGCGACACCACCCGTTTGACCTCCGTGCGGCCGGTCGTCAGCGTTCCCGTCTTGTCGAAAGCAAACGCCCGCACTTCGGCAAGCGTCTCCAGCGCCGCCCCGCCCTTGAAAAGCACCCCCGCCCGCGCGGCTGCCGCGAGCGCGGAAAGGATGGCGGCTGGCACCGAGATGACCACCGCGCACGGGCTTGCAGCCACCAGCAACGTGGCCGCCCGGTAAAGCGCAACGTCCAAAGACTGCCCCGCCACCCCCCAAAGTACCAGCCATACCGCCAACGCCCCCAGCAGCACCCCCACCGTATAGCGCTGCCCAAACCACTCGCTGAACCGCTCGGAAGGCGCACGCGAAGCCTGGGCTTCGGTGACGAGCGCGATCATCCTCGCCACAGTGCTTTCCGCCACCCCCCGCGTTACGGTGATGGCCAGTACCCCATCCACATTCACCGTGGCCTCAAATACCGCGTCTCCCACGCGCTTGCGTACCGGGCGCGACTCTCCGGTGATCGTCGCCTCATCCAGCGCCCCCTCTCCCTCAAGGATCACCCCATCCACCGGCACGCGAGCGCCGGGACGCAGGATGGCAACCTCTCCGGGCACAAGCCGGGCCACCGGCACTTCGGTCACTTCCCCCGCAGGGCTGCGGAGCAAGGCGGTATCAGGCCTCAACGTCATTAACGCCTCCACCGCACGGCGGGCCTTGCCCATGGCGCGAGCCTCCAGAGTAGTGGAAAGCGAAAAGAGCGTGAGCAAGACCGCCCCCTCCAACGCCGCACCCACCAGCGCAGCAGCCACGGCTGCGACGACCATCAACAAATCGATATCCAGCACCCGCTCCCGCCAGAGCGCTCGAAAGGCACGCCGCGCAGCGGGCACCCCGCCCGCCAGGTACACCAAAACCACCCCCGCACCACCCCACGGCCCGGCCGGGCCAAGAGCCCCTACCGCCGCCAATAGCAGCCCCAGCACCGCCAAGCCGGAAAGCAACCACTCTCGACTGGGGGAAGCGGGCGGCACCATGAAAGGGGGAAGCCTACCGCTCTCCGTAATGGGCAGCCAGCCCATTGGCCACGGCGTCGGCGTACTCGCGGTAGATGCTCTTGCGCGGCACCCCGGCCACGGGGCGCGTACCCTCATAGTCGCCAAGCTGGATGTGGTCGAACACGGCGCGCGAGTTCATCACATACGGCTCGCAATAGACCACCGGGCAGCGGTAGAGCCGGTTGGCAAGGAGGTTGCGCGCCCAGACATAGGGGCTCGGCGTCACACGGATCGCCCGCCCGTCGTTATAAGTAAAGGGCTCCAGCCCCGTGGCCGAAGCCAGCGAAGTGGCAACACGGTCATTGAGGGCAAGCTCCTCGCGCGCGCTCCGGTCGAGCAGTTTGGACATCAGGTCAAAACGGATGTCGGCCAGCCGTAGCTCGCCGGGGTGGTAGTTTCCATTGGGGAGCATGTGGAGGTGGTTGCGCTCCACGAGCTTCGGGTCCGCCGGGTCGCCCCACGCCTCGGCATTGAAGTGCAGGCAGATAACGGCGTCGGGCTTGAGCGCCTCGTTGACCTTCTGCGCCCGCGCGCGGATCTCGCTATGGCGGTAAAAGAGCAGCTCGCTCTGCCACTGGATCGAGTTGTATTTGAGCGGATCGCTCGCCCCCTTGAACCCCTCTCTCGGGTAGCGCACCCCTTGCTTGCGCAGCTCGGCCTGCGCGGCGGCGCGCAAATCTTTGGGGCGGCGCGAAGTCACCGGCTCCGTCTTCGTGCGCACCCAGACGACCTTGGCCCCCAGCGCCTTGAGGCGTGCCTCCAGGTGCCGCCCCACGGTCAGCACCATTTCCCCCTCCATCACCGGTTGCGAGCTACCGATGCGGAACCACCGCTCCTCCATCTGCGCCCATTTGCCACCGATGTGCCCCGGGTCGATCGCGATGGTATACCCTGCCAGCGGCTTCCCGGCCACGCGCCCGCGAGCCCCGGCGGGGGCCCAGAAGCGCGGCACCGGCTTGGCCGCCCCGGAGGCAAAGCGGAGGCGAAACTCCACCTTGCCGCTTTTGGGGTCGCGCACCACCGCCTCGTTGCCGCGTACCTCGATGGCCCCCTTGGCCCGCCCACCCGGCGCGTACACCGTATCGAGCAGCCGCTGGAACTCGGCTTTGGTGATCGTCTCGTGGTAGCGGTCCAACACCGCCCAATCGGGCTGCGGAGCCAGCGTGCTCACCTCTGCGGCCTCGGCCCCGAAGAGCGAGGCAGCCCCCAGCAACGCAAGCGCGGTATGGCGGATCTGGCGGGTAAAACGGAAAATCATTGGGCAGGAGCGCCGCATTCCGTTAAAGAGAGCGGCATGTTGAAGTTACTGTTTCTCGGTGATGTGGTGGGCGAACCCGGGCGGCGGGCCGTCATCGAGACCCTCCCGGTTTTGAAGAGGGAGTATGGGCTCGATTTTGTCATCGTCAACGGTGAGAACGCCGCCGGAGGCCGGGGCATCACCCCGAAGATCACCATTGACCTTCTGCGCGCCGGAGCTGCCGTCATCACCACGGGCGACCACGTGTGGGACCAAAAAGACCTCCTTCCTTTTATTGATACCGAGCCGCGCCTGCTGCGCCCGCTCAACTACCCGCCCGGCACTCCCGGCCAAGGCAGCGTCGTGCTCGAGACGCCAAAGGGGAAGATCGGCGTCATCAACGTCCAGGGCCGCACCTTTACCTTGCCGATATTGGACAACCCCTTCCCCGCGCTGGAAGCCGCCGTGGAGGAAATGCGCAAGGAAACCTCTGTCATCTTTGTAGACGTGCACGCCGAAACCACGAGCGAGAAGATCGCCGTGGGGCGGTTTCTCGATGGGCGCGTCTCCGCCGTCGTCGGCACCCACACCCACGTGCAAACGGCGGACGAGTGCATCTTCCCCGGAGGCACCGCGTTTTTGTGTGATGCGGGAATGTGCGGGCCGGAGGAGTCGATCCTCGGGCGGGAGATCGGTGCCATCGTCACGCGGTTCATCTCAAACCTGCCTGCGCAGTTCCCCGTGGCGCGCGGGCCGGTCCTCCTTTGCGGCGTGCTTTTGGAGATCGACCCCACCACCGGTCGCGCCACCAAGATCGAGCGCCTCCGCCACCGGGTGGAGCCGCCCTCCTCCGAAAAACCGTAGCGGGAAGCCCTCCCCTTTTACAGAGACAACCTTTCCGGGCAGGAACTCCAAATCCGGGCTTGCTATTCGTGGAGCCTTGTTCATCGTGGCCCGCCCAAGCTTTTAAATTTTATGAGTACCTCCACCACCATTCCCCAGCTCCAGGCCTCCGTCCTCTGTGAAGACGTGCGGCAGGAAGTCAACGGCAGCCAGACGCTCGTCGGCGTTCTCACCGTCATCCCGGCGGCCAAGGCTCCCGTCGGCGTCCTCAAGCTTTGCGTCTGGACCCGCTGGATGAACGGCGCCGGCAAGTTCAAGCAGACGGCCCGCATCCTCGCCCCGGACCAGCGCACCGTCGTCAGCGAAGCTGCCGTCGAGTTCGAGATGAAAGGGGCCAACTCGCAAGCCACAAATGTGAACTTCTTCGCCGGCATCCAGTTCAAGGAATTTGGCATGCACCAGGTGGAAGTCTCGCTCGATGGCCGCCTCATCGCCCGCTACCCGCTCGTCGTCGTACAGGCGCAGCAGCGTCAGGGTGCCCCGGCCCCGGCCGCCAAGTAGGCCGCCCCGTTTTCCCTAAAACCGCCGCCGGGCCGCATTCCTGCCCGGCGGCGGTTTTTTTGTGCCCTCCTCTGGAGGTTGACTCACGGGCCAAACGCGCCATATGTGTAGGAGCAGCGCCTGCCCGCGCTTTCCTCTTTTTAAATGAAACTCGTTCTTTGGACACTGGCCACCCTGTGGGGCTCCACCGCTTTGGCCCAACTTGCCACCCCTCCCCTCTACCAAGAGCCAGCCGAAGCTCCGGTGGTACAGAGCACCCCCGCCTTCCCCGACCCACCCGCGGCCCCTGCGGCAGACCTCCCCGTGGCGGCGGCCAAGCCAGCCAACGTCCGTGAGATCGCCGCGCGCTTGCAGATCTTCCTCGACCAGAAACAATTTGGCCCTGGTAAGATTGATGGCGAGCCCGGCGAGTTTACCGCCAAGGCGCTCGCCCGCTACCTGAAGGCCAACGGCCTCCCGGCGGAAGACCTCGCCACCGCCGCCGAGCGCCTCCCGCTCGACGAAGTCTCCCCCATCTACGCGGTCTACGTCCTCACCGAGGCAGACCTCAAGCGCATCGGCCCCGTCCCCCGCACCCCGGCAGAGCAAGCCAAGCTCAAGCGGATGCCGTACCCCTCGGTCCTCAAGTTCCTCGAAGAGCGCTTCCACTGTTCGCCCGTGTTGCTCCAGCAGATCAACCCGGGGATCGACTTCTCCCGGCTCATCGCCGGAGACGCCGTGCGCGTTCCCAACGTCATCCCGTTTGAGATCGAGGCCGTGCGCGAAACCGGCAAGCTCCCACCCAACCCTGCCTTTAAAGACCGCGTCATCAAGATCGATACGCGGGAAAAAATGCTCGATCTCTTTGAGGGCGACACCCTGCTCGCCTCCTTCCCCATCACCCCCGGCTCGGCCAGCCTCCCCGCCCCGGTGGGCAAGTGGCGCATTCTGGGCATCGCCACGCTCCCGTGGTTCCGGCATGACGAAGGCGTCCTCAAACGCGGCGTCCGCACCAAAGATTTCCACAACATCCCGGCCGGGCCCTCCAACCCCGTCGGCGTCGTCTGGATCGGCCTCAACAAGCCGGGCATCGGCATCCACGGCACCAATAACCCGCAAACCATCGGGCGCGCCGCCAGCCACGGATGCGTGCGCCTTGCGAATTGGGACGCCATCCGCCTCGCGGGAATGATTACTCAGGGAATGACCGTCTATATCGACGAAGACCGCATTCCCACCCCCTCGCCCACGCCCTCGGGGGCGAAAGTTTCTCAAACCGACCGTTGACACCGCCGCCCCGTGCGGCTAACAAGAACGCCCCGCATCCTCCGGCTCAACCGCGCCGGGGCACCCATTTTTCCCGGAAAGACTGTTTATATGGCTACTACTGAAGTGATTCTTACTGAAAAGATCGGCTCCCTCGGTGCCGAGGCAGACGTCGTCAAAGTCAAGCGCGGCTATGCTCGCAACTTTTTGATTCCCAGCGGCAAAGCCCTGGAAGTCACCCCCGCCACGCTGCGCCACCTCAACCAGCTTCAGGCCAAGCGCGCCGAGCGCGAAGCCCGCGAGCTCAACGAAGCCGAAGAGCTGGCCCGCCGCATCAACAAGCTCAAGATCACCATCACCCTCGAAACGGGTGAGACCGGCAAGGCCTTCGGCAGCGTCACCGCCAAAGACATCGCCGAGCGCGTTGAGAAGGAGACCGGCTCCGCCGTGGACCGCCACCGCGTCGAGCTGGAGCGCCCCCTCAAAGAGACCGGCAGCCACGAGATCTCCATCCGCCTGCACACCGACGTCACCGCGAAGCTCAACCTCACCATCAAAGCCGCCGCTGCCGAAGAGGCCGCCGAGGGTGAAGAAGAGAGCGAAGAGGAGAACGCCGGCGGCTTCAAAGCCAAGCCGAAGGCCAAGCACACCCGCTAACCCGCGGGGCGCGCCGCTCTTCCCACGCCCGACGCAATGCCCGAGGAGGCCACCAAACCGTCCCGCAACCAAGACGGTCGCCCTTCGGACTTGCGCCAATCGGGGAGTTATTCCCCGGATATTCACAGACCCCTTCCACAGAGCCAGGATGCCGAACTCGGCGTCCTTGGCTCTGTGCTTCTTTCCCCCAAAGAGGTCATGGGGGAGTGCATCGAGAAGCAGATCACCCCCGAGCACTTCTACATCCCCGCGCATGCCACCCTCTTCGAGCTGCTGCGCGAGCTTTACGACGCCAACAAGCCGATCGACTTCATCCTCCTCACGCAGATTCTGCGGGACCGGGGCGAGCTCGATAAAGTGGGCGGCCCGGCGTTTGTAACCAGCCTCTTCACCTTCGTCCCCACGGCGGCCAACGCCAGCTACTACCTTGATATCCTCAAGGAGAAGTACACCCTGCGGCAGGTCATCACCACCTGCAACGAGTTTGCCCGCCGCTCCTACGAAGAGCAGGAGGAGATCGACGGCTTCCTCGACCAGGTAGAGAACAAAATCTTCGCCATCGCCCAGAGCCGCTTGGGAGACAAAACCTTCCGCATGAAGGACTCGGTGATGGATGCCCTGGAGTCCATCGAGAAGCTCTACGAACGGCGCGGCGAGATCACCGGCATCCCCACCGGCTTCACCGATTTCGATAAAATGACCAACGGGCTCCACCCGGCGGAGATGATGGTCATCGCGGCGCGCCCCTCCATGGGCAAAACGGCCTTGGCCATGAACATCGTGGAGAATGTGGCGATCAACCAAAAACACGCCGTCGCCGTCTTCTCGCTGGAAATGAGCAGCCAGCAGCTCGTGCAGCGGCTCCTCTGCTCCCGCGCGAAGGTGAACCTTGGCAAAGTGCGCGACGGCTTCCTGGCGGATCGCGATTTCCACAACCTCACCGTCGCCGCCTCGAAGCTCGCGGAGAGCAAAATCTTTATCGACGACACGGCGGGCCTCTCCATCCTCGAGCTGCGCGCCAAGGCGCGGCGGCTCAAGGCGCAGCACGATATCCAGCTCATCGCCATTGACTACCTGCAGCTCCTGCGCAGCCCCTCCAAACGCGGCCAGGAGAACCGGCAGATCGAAATCGCGGAGATCTCCAGCGGTGTCAAAGCGCTCGCCAAGGAGCTGGCCATCCCCATCATCGTCCTTGCCCAGCTCAACCGTAACCCGGAAGCGCGCAGCGGCGGCAAACCACGCTTGAGCGACTTGCGTGAGTCCGGCTCCATCGAGCAGGATGCCGACCTTGTGGGGCTCCTCGTCCGATCCGAATACTACGCAGAGGATGATGAACAGCGCGAGGAAACCAAGGGCGAGGCTGAGTTGATCATCGCCAAACAGCGTAACGGCCCCGTGGGCGAAGTGCCGCTCACCTTCCTCAAAGAATATACCCGCTTCGAAGACCGCGCCCACGCCCCGGAGGGCGACGGTTAACCAAAACCTCATGTCCGCAGAACCGCTACACCTTTACGTCAAAACCTGGTGCCCCTGGTGCATCAAAGCCAAGGCCCAGTTGGAGAACTACGGGCTGGAGTATGAAGAAATCGACGTCGAGGCCGACCGCGAAGACTATGCCGAGATGATCCGCCTCTCGGGCCAATCCCTCACGCCCACGCTGGTCATGGGCGAGCATGTATTGCCGGACTTTGGCCCCCCCGAGCTGGAGCGCTTCCTGCGCCAGCACGGGCTGCTTGCCTAGTCATTCCCTCCCCTCCCTCCCCCCCTGCGATGTCTGAGTTCCTCCTCATTCTTGGCGTGGCGCTTTTGAGCTTTGGGCTGCGCAGCTTTGGCCACCCCATCGCGCACCGCCTTGGCACGCTTTGCCTGCTGGGCACCTCCTTCCTCATCGGCTATTTCCTCACCGGCAACTGGGTTGCCGGGGCTATCTGTGCCGCAAGCTGGCTCCTGCTCCCGTGGATCGAGATCCTCACCCGCGTACGCCGCCTGCGCCTGCCGGTAGACCGCAAGATCCGCCCTTGCCACGCGCCGGATGCCGAGACCTTCCCGGCCCTGCGCCCCCTTACCAGCGAATTGGAGGCAGAAGGCTTCGAGCGGGTGGAAGACGCCGCCTGGGAGTGGGAGCACCAGCAACACTTCGTGCGCATCTTCCACAAGCCCGACGAAACAGTGCAGGCCGCCCTGTGCCTCATTGATCAGGACCAGATCGCCTTTTACTACCTGAGCATCTTCTCGCGCGGGAAAGACGGCACCCTCTGGACCACGTGGAACTACCCGTTCGCCTACTCCATGCAATTTCCACCCCGGCTGCGCATCCAGCGGGTCGGCACGGAGTGCGATGTCCCCACCCTCCTTGCCAAACACCGCGCCTTCCTCGAGGCCAACGGCATCGGGCCCGAGCAGCTTGCCTTGCCCGTGCCCGAAGAGATCCCCCAGGAGTTGCAGGCCGATCTTGAAGCCCAGATCGCCCATAACCTGCACACCGGCCTGCTCCTACCCGGGAGCGAGCAAGGCACCGTCCGCTACTCGTGGCGTGGGCTTTTCTTTCTCTGGTTCCAGTTCTTGCGAGATTTCGTCCGCTTCTCGTAGACTGCTGCTCCATGAAGGAAGTCTCCTGCCGGATGTTTGGCCACTGGGCCGAACTGGTCTTGCGCTGTGGCGGCTCCATGGAGCGGGCTTGCGCCCGGCTCCCCTACAGTAAGGAATACCTCGCCAACAGTGCCAACCGGATTGATTGGAACGAGTATATCAAATTCTGCGAGGATGGCCTCGTCGAAGCAGGAGGGATGGAGAACGTCTACCGGCAGACGCTGCTGCTGGGGGAATCTCAAGGATTTCGCTACCTGCCCTGGTTGGCGGGTTGGGTCGCCAGCCCCTACCGGCTCTACGACCTCATCGTTTGCCGCCATGGGCGGCAGCTCTACACCCACCTCAACTTTCAGCTCACGCCGCTTTCCGATGGCCGTTTTGAGCTCCGCATCCGCATCCCGGATGAGTATGACGACTGCCCCGTCTGGTTTGAATCGAGCCTGGCCTCCTTCTCCATCCTTACGGGAATGATCGGCCTACCGCCTGCAAAGATTACCCTCGACCTTCAACCCCGGCTGGGGATCTACACGATCGACCCGCCCGAGTCCAACACCCTCCTCCACCGGGCCAAGCGCCTGGGCAAAGCGCTCCTGGCCCCGTTGGGCGTCTTCCAGCTCGCCAATGCCCAGCAGGCCGAGCTGATGCGCCTGATCGAAGAGCTTGAGCATGAGCGCAACAGCCTCAACCACCTCATCTCCAACCTCCCCTCCGGCATCCTTATCGTGCGCGGTGGGCGCATCGCCTTTGCCAATGCCAACCTGCGGCAGATGTACGGCCTGCGCGAAGACCAAGCCATGGCACTGGCCGATCTCGCTCCGCTCGACCTCGCCACCACCGCTGCGGGCTTTCGCTTCACCCCTTCGGGGCAAGACCGCCTGGTCGAGCTGGCCAACCGCTCCCCTCTCACCTACCAGGGGCACCCGGCCGAGTTACTGGTGCTGCGCGACATCACCGCAACCCAGCGCGTGGAAGACCGCATCGCCGAAGCCGCCACCCGCGAACGGGAGAAGCTCGCACAAGATCTCCATGATGGCTTGGGCCAATACTTCGCCGCGCTCAACTTCAAAACCAGCCTCCTCATGGGCAACGAACCCGAAGGCTCGCTGCAACACGTAGCGCTGGGAGAGATCGCCACCCTCGTGCGTGAGGCAGGCTCCCTCTCCCGCGAAGTGGTCTACGGGATGAACCCGAACTATGCCGACGCAGGCAACCTCATTGCCTCGCTGCGCAAGCTTTGCGCGCGGATGGAGCGGCTCTTTCCCGTCACTTTCACTTTTCGAAGCGACCTTCCCGCCGCCCGCACGGGGGCGGCCGTGGCTTCCGAGCTTTTTTTCCTCATCCGTGAAGCGCTCACCAACGCCGCCCGCCACTCCGGCGCACCGTGCGTCTACCTCTACCTCAGCCAAGCGGGCAAGGGATGGCGCATCCGCATTCGGGATGAAGGGCGTGGCTTTGATGCCGACACCCTCCTGCGCGAAGGCAGCGGCCTCGGCCTCGAAGCGATGCGCCTGCGGGCAGCACGGCTGGGTGGCACCCTCCACCTCTACTCCTCGGCCCGAGGCTCGGAGATCCAGCTCAACTTGCCGGAAAACCTCCTCATCCCCATGGAAGCCCCGGCAACTCCGGCAAATCCTTCGGCTACCGGCATAAGCCGCCGCATCTTCCTGATGGATGACCATGCCATCGTCCGCGAAGGCGTGCGACGGTTGATCGAGACGGACGCCTCCATGACCATCTGCGGCGAAGCTGATGGGCCGGAGGACCTTGTTGCGGCCCTCACCCGCACCGGAGCCGACACGCTCATTTCCGACTGGCTCATCGGCGAAACCTCCGCCTCCACCCCCCTCGGAGAAGTGCGCCGCCGCTTGCCCGGCCTACGCATCATCGTCCTCACCATGCTGGAGGGGGAGACGTATCGCCAGCAAGCCCTGGCAGCCGGGGCAGACGCCTTTATCCACAAAGGCCAGGCTCCAAACCACTTGCTCCACGTCTTACGCCGCAACCCCGCCGCAACCCCATGAAAGAAGTTTCCTGCCGGCTTTTCTCCCACTGGTTTAGCACCATCGAACGGGCAGGCGGCTCCGTGGAACGCGCCTGTGCCGGGCTCCCCTACACTCGCGAATACCTTGCCAACCGCGCCAACCGGGTTGATTGGGACGAGTACGTCACCTTCTGCGAGACGACAGTCAAAGAGCTTGGGGGGATTGATAAAGTCCCCGATGCCACGATCCTCTTCGGTAACTCGGATGAATTGATCTACCTGCGGCGGCTGGTCGGTTGGGTGGCGAGCCCTTACCGGCTCTACGACTATATCGTCTGCAAACACGGCCGCTACCTCTATACCCACCTCGATTTCAAGCTCCGCAAACTCCCTGATGGCAAGCTGGAGCTGCGCATCCGCATCCCCGACGGCTATACCCACAGCCCGGAGTGGTTCTGGGGAAGCGTACCCACCTTCGAGACCCTTACCGGGTTGATCGGCCTGCCGCCTGCAAAGATCACTACAGAAGTTCACGAACGGCTCGGCATCTACCTCATCGATCCGCCCGAATCGGCCACATTGCTTCACCGCCTCAAGCGGTTGGGCAGCGCGCTCCTCACTCCGTTGGGGTTCTTCCAGTTTGCCGATGCCCAGCAGGCCGAGTTGGTAAAGCTCATTGAGGAGCTTGAGCACGAGCGCGATAGCCTCAACCACCTGATCTCCAACCTCCCCTCCGGCATCCTTATCGTTCGCGGTGGGCGCATCGCCTTTGCCAACGCCAACCTGCGGCAGATGTACGGCCTGCGCGAAGACCAAGCCATGGCACCGGCCGATCTCGCTCCGCTCGACCTCGCCACCACCGCTGCGGGCTTTCGCTTCACCCCTTCGGGGCAAGACCGCCTGGTGGAGCTAGCCAATCGCTCCCCCCTCACCTACCAGGGGCACCCCGCAGAGTTGCTGGTGCTGCGCGACATCACCGCCACCCAGCGGGTGGAAGACCGCATCGCCGAAGCCGCCACCCGCGAACGGGAGAAGCTCGCACAAGATCTCCATGATGGCTTGGGCCAATACTTCGCCGCCCTCAACTTCAAAACCAGCCTCCTCATGAGCAATGAGCCCGAAGGCTCGCTACGACACGTGGCGCTGGGTGAGATCGCCACCCTCGTGCGCGAAGCAGGCTCCCTCTCCCGTGAAGTCGTCTACGGGATGAACCCGAGCTACGCCGACGCGGGCAACCTCATTGCCTCGCTGCGCAAGCTTTGCGCGCGGATGGAGCGGCTCTTTCCCGTCGCCTTCTCCTTCCGCAGCAGCCTCCCGGCGGCCAGAACCAGTGCCGCCGTGGCGGGGGAGCTTTTCTTCCTCACCCGCGAGGCGATGACCAACGCCGCCCGCCATGCCGGGCCGGAAAGCATCACCCTCCAGGTATCAGAAGAAACCGAAGGGTGGCTCATCCGCATTATAGATGATGGGTGCGGGTTTGATGTCCCCTCCATCCAACAGGAAGGCAGCGGCCTCGGCCTTGAGGCGATGCGCCTGCGCGCGGCTCGCCTCGGCGGCACGCTGGAGATCTGCTCCTCCCCCGAGGGCTCGGAGATCCGCCTCCACCTCCCGGCGGGGCTTCTCCTTCCCATGGAGCCACACCCTGCTCCGTCCGCCACATCGGCTTCGGGAGCCACGGCAAGCCACCGCATCTTCCTGATGGATGACCACGCCATCGTACGCGAAGGCGTGCGCCGTTTGATCGAGGCGGACGGCTCCATGATCATCTGCGGCGAGGCGGATGGGCCGGAAAACCTTGTCGATGCCCTTACTCGCACCCAGGCCGATACCCTCATTTCCGACTGGCTCATCGGCGAGGACTCCTCCGCCCCGGCATTGGTGGAGGCACGCCGCCGCCTGCCGGGTCTGCGCATCATCGTCCTCACCATGCTGGAGGGGGAGACTTACCGCCAGCAAGCCCTTGCCGCCGGGGCAGATGCCTTTATCCACAAAGGCCAAGCGCCGGACCACTTGCTTACCATCCTGCGCAGCACCCCGCCCCTACCCGGGTAGGATCAGGCCACCTCGGCATTGCCGAAGTAGCGCCGCGCCATCGTCCGCAGCTCATCACTCGTGCCGACATTGAGCTTCTCGCGGATGTTGCAGCGGTGCGTCTCGATGGTCTTTCGGCTGATACCGAGGTTTGCCGCAATCTCCCGCACGGTGTACCCTGCGGCAAAGAGACGCAAGACGGAGGTCTCCCGGTCGCTCAAGACAGAGAGCTGGGTCTGCGGGCCGCGCTCCATGCCTCCGGGCACTTCGCCGGAGAGCACAGCAAAAAGGTGCTGGGGAGGGTCGCTCTTGCCGATGAAGCCATCGGCCCCGCAGCGCAGCACTTCCTCTCCGCGCTGGCCGTGGGAAAGCGCCGTGAGCACGATGAGCCGCGCCTTCGGGCAAGCCGAGCGCAAGGCTTTGACAAGCTCCAGCCCATCAAAGCCGCCCTCGAGATAAAAATCGACCAGCATGACGTCTGGCTGCAACGCCATGGCGTGTTCCAACGCCTCGCGCCCATCGCCCGTGGCGGCGACGACACGGTACCCGGTGCGCTGGTGGATCAACCCGACGAGACTCTCCCGTACGATGGCGTGGTCTTCCACCAACAACAGTCGTTTGGTAAAAGTGTCCGGTTTATCTGGAGGGGTTTGCATGGCGATGCAACGGAAAGATAGATAACCGACCGCACGCTGCCTATAGGGGAAAACCCCTATTCCCACCCCCAAAATCAAGGGGCACCCGGGGCGTCGATCCCTTCGGAGCCGCCCACCCCGAAGCGAAACGCCTCGCCCTGCCATGCACCGACGTTCTTTCCAGCCGGGGTGCGCAAGGGAGTTTCCACCTCCAGCGCCGCACCGCGCGCGGGGCTTTCCGGGCGCAAGGCCAGGTCGTTGCCCTCTGTTTTGGCGGGGTTGTAACGGACAAACTGCGGGTCGGCAAACTGCGAGTGGACCTCCCAGAGCGTGCCCCCCCATTGCGCAACATTGGCCTTCGAGGCCTCGCTCTCGGTGATCTGGCGCAGCCACTCGGCCCCGGTAGCGTCGCCACTGGGGGTGAGCCAATGGAGGTTGCCGTCAAAGCGGACCAACCCGCCCGGCTTTACGCGCAGCGGAAGCGGCGGAAGCTTGCCGTAGATGAAGATGTTGTTGACCACCGCACGCTGGGTGCGCGGCTCGCTGCGGTAGGAAAGGTTTCCGGCAAAGTACGGGGTATTGAGAAGCACGGTGTTATAGCCAAAGAAGAGGTTCTCCATCCCAAACACATCGCCCCGGCCGTGGGGGAGGTAAAGCATCCCGCCGGTGGCGGCCTTTTCCTCCACACCGTGGGCGGGCCGACGGCGCTGGTAGGGGTCGCGAAGGTCCATCACGTTTTGGTAGATGCGCACCTCTCCGGCTGGCCCTCCGCGCAAGTGCGCTCCAAAGGCGGCGGTGCAGCGGGCGATGAAGTTGTGGCTGATGTCGATCTCCTCATTCGTGCCCGGGGTGGGGTTGGAGAGGTAGATGGCGTCGTCCTGAATATCGGTGACTCGGCTGTGGTGGAGCCACATTTCGCGCCCGTTGAGGTAGATGCCGTCATGCCCGTCGGCAAAGTTGCAGTGGGCGATCTCCCACCGGTTGTTGAGCGGGAGTGCGAAGATGTCGGACTCCTCGTACCCCTCGGTGACGAGCAGCGCGTGCGTGGGCAGGCGGGCGATGTTGCGCGCGGCACGCGGCTCGGGCGGCTGGGTGTAGGGGTCGTAGTATTTGCCGTCGTAGGTGTGCAGGGCGTTATCCGTCCAGAAGCCCCAGGGGGGCACGCCGCCATAAATGCCGCAATGCTCCCACTTCACTGGGCCGCTGTTTTTGGCGCGGATGCAGTAGCTCCCGCCAAAGAGAGTCACGTAGCGGAACTCCACATCCACCGCGAAGCTCAGTTGCACGGTGTTCCACCCGCCGCCGCGGATCACGAGGTTCTCAAACCGCAGGTGCATCCCCTGGTCGATATGCAGCGGCGTGGAGCGGAAGGGGGCGATGACGAGCGGCAGCTTGCGCGGGTCCTGCTCCCCCCGGTACTGGTGCTGGGTGGGGGAGAAAACGGTGTGCGCAAGCCGGGCGTGGATGCGCCCCGTCGCTTTGTTGTAGAAGAGGCCGGGCCCACAGTAGAAGCCGGGCTCGGGGGCATCTTTACCACCCCCTTCCACACCCCGATGCTCCTTCTGCGCGACGAGGTAGGCATGGTGCCAGTAGGTCTGCAAGCCGACGTTGGAGTCGCCAAAGAGGCCGACGACATCGCGGATATTCGGGTACGTCCGCGCCGAGACGTACTCCCCCTCGGCTTCGCCCGGCTCCCATGCGGTGGCGGGGCTTTGCTGAAACTCAGGCAGCCCCCCATCAAGCACCGCCGTCTCCCCCGGGTACGAGCGGATGGTGATCGGCTGCTCCGGCGTGCCGACCACGGCGCAGTACACATTTTCGTAATACGTGCCGCCTCGGAGCAGGAGCGTATCTCCCGGTTTGAGGCGAGGTAGCGCGGCATTGATGGAGCGCCACGGCTTCTCGCGGCTCCCCGCCCCCGCATCATCCCCCCGCTGCGGATCGACGAAGTGTACCGGCCCAGTGGGTTTGGGCAACGCCTTCGAAAGAACCGGCACCCGCAGCGGCGGATGCGAAGCCGGAGCCGCCCAAGCCCCCAGCGGGGCAACAAGCAGGAGAGAGAGAAGGAGGGGGATTTTCATAAAAACCACACAGTACCACTCCAGAAAACCCAATCAACCAAAAATCTTATAATTCAAACCAGGAAACAACCTAATCTACACAAATCACAGAAAACAAGAACACCAAAGCTGGTATGCCACAAATAAATATATGAAATACCACTGGATATATTTAGTTGACCCACCCCTAAAACCACCGCAACCTCTCCTACCCCCTCCAAAGAATGAAAGCGCTCCTTTTCCTCCTGCTATTCATCGCCCTTCCAACAGTCGCGTCTGCGGAAAGCAACACCATCGCTCTGGTCGGCAGCCGCTATGGGAAGATCGAGGCAGGCGTTATCTCCCGGATGCTGCTTGCCGGCGAGGAAGCCTACCTTTTCGAAACGCACGAAAGCCTCCCCGCCGAGGCGTTTACCAACTACCCGCTCGTCATCCTCACCGGCGACCTGGAAAAGCCGTACACCACCGAAGAGCACGAGAAGATCGCCACGTATCTGGAGAATGGGGGGCATATCATCCTCATCCAAGGGGCCCCCAAGGCCGTGGCCGACGCGACTTCGCAAGCCGCATTTACGCAGTGGTCCGGCATCCGCCGAACGATCTACACCCCCAACGGCCCCGAGGCGGCGCTCCTCCTGCCGGGAGCCCCCCTCCTGCATGGCGTCTGGGCCGAGGGCGAAGCAACCCCCGCATGGGCCACCGCCAACATGGTGGCCGATTGGGAGCCCGAGGGCACCCTCATCGGCACTGCCCAAGGCGCGCTCGCCGCCCATCGCCACGTCGGCAAAGGGAGCGTGGCTTACCTCGGCCACCACCTCTTCCGGCTGCGCAAGGCCGACCACCCGGCCTATGCGGACTCGGGCCGCTGGGTGGCGCTGCTACGCAACTTTATTCACGCCGCCGGGTTGCGCACACTGGCGGAAGTCCACTCCAGCCAGCTTCGCGAAAGCGCCACCACACAAGGGGCCCGCATCGCCGTCTGGAGCCGCCCGTGGCAGCGCAAGGACGAGAGCGGCCCCCACTTCATCCCCCCACTTCCCGCCAAAGAAGAGGAGCTTACCGAGTTGAGCGGCGAGATGGCACT
The DNA here is from genome assembly GCA_037189965.1 of Chthoniobacteraceae bacterium. Taxonomy (GTDB): domain Bacteria; phylum Verrucomicrobiota; class Verrucomicrobiia; order Chthoniobacterales; family Chthoniobacteraceae; genus DATMFV01. The sequence goes on from JBBCKB010000096.1 coordinate 32,670, forward strand.
CAATGAGACGGAGTTCTTCCAGGTCAACCTCACCGGCATTGGCACCGGCGGCACCGTGAGCTTCGAAAGCCCCACCGGCACCTTGCCCGAAGCGGCCTTTACCTGGTACGCGCAGGATGCGCCGCCTCCCATCCCCTGGCCGCGAGACCCGGCGATCGCCAAGGAAGCGCCGTACTGGCTCATCCCGCTAGCCAAGGCAAACTGCCGCGTGGAGCCGGGCCAGACGCGCATCTTTTGGTTGGAAGCCTCAACCCGCAATGCACGCCCGGGCGCGCACACCACCACGGTGCGCGTCCGGGTAGACGGCAAGGTGGTGGCGGAGCTTCCGCTACACCTCAAGGTCTACCCGGTAAAAATCCCCCAGCGGCGGATGATCACCCTCATGCCATTTGGGCATGTGTATGGCGATGTCCTCAAACCCGCACCCGCGCTCCGCTTCAAGCGCAACCTCGAGGAGAACGGCTACGAGTGGTCGTTCATCAATGCCTTTTACCCCCAGAGCTTCCGGCTCGTCGGGCACGATCGCCCGCTCGATGCCCGGGCCGTGGAGATCCTCCGGGATGAACTGCGCGCCGGGCGCGAACCGGAGGTCGATTTCCGCTCCATGGAGCCGTTTATCGACGCCGCCATTGCCCACAACCTCACGCGGTTTACGCTCACGCCGAGCCTCACGGAGTCGATCGACTCGCTCACCAAAAAGGCCCGCCTCAACCCCGAAGAGGCCGACCTCGTCAGCCAATGGTATCTGCGAGCGGCGCTGCGCTACTTCCAGGAACACGGCATTGGCGACCTCTACGTCCGCTTTGGAGATGAGCTCAGCCAGAAGGAGCTGGAGGAGCGCTTCATCCCCTGGGCACAGCGGGTCCGCCGGGCCGGGTGGCAAACATACTCCAGCTTTACCGGCTACTACCACCTCGACCCCGCGCTCAACGAAGCGCTCTCCGGCCTCGTGGATTGCTGGACACTCAACCGCACCCTCGCCCCGCACTTTGTGGAAGCCGTGCGAGCGGGCAAGCTCCGCATCGCGCCCCATGCTCGCACCGGCTCCTACGGCGGAGGCGGCGGCCGGGGGATTGATACGCGACGCAATCTCCATGAATCGCTCCAGAACGGTTGGGAGGCATGGCAACTCGGCTACGACCACGTGGCCCCCAACCCGTACTTCAAAGGGTGGCTCTACTACCTCAACTACCGGGGAGAACAAGGCATCTCCGGGGAGCGCTACGTCTCCTACCTCGACCAAGATGACCTTAGCGCCCCGCTCGTCAACAGCCCGTGGCTCCTCGGCATCCGCGAAAGCATGGAGGCAGGCAACCTCGCCGCCATGCTTGACTGGACGCTCACCCGCCTCGAAGCCCTCAGCCCCGAAGACGCCCGCAAAGCCGCTACCCTGCGCGAGCGGGCGCGCGCCATCGTCGGCGATAGCCCGGGCGAGGCCCCGCTCCACTGGCACCGCTACGCCTACAAGGAAATGGAGAACAACCGCGTCATCACCGGCGACCCCGCTGGCTACCGCGAGGCCAAAAAGCGCATCCTCGACCTACTCGACGAAGCACGCCTCCTTACCCAAGGACGAGTGAAGCCCAACCTCTATTGGAACCACACGCTCCTTGTCGAAAATGGCCAACCCCGCGCCGCCATCGTAGGCACCCCAGACCAGACCGGCCCGCTCGTCACCCTTTGCGAGCAGGCCACCGGTACCCCACTCCCCGTGGTGGAGCCCGGCGCTCCGCTCCCGCATACCGCGCAAACTCTCCTCCTCATCGGCACTCCGGAGACCCCGGGGCTTGCCGCCTACCTCCCCCAACCCCAGCCACCCCGCACCACGCGGAGCTACTGGATCACCCCGCCCCTACCGGGGCAGCGAGGCCGCAACGTCATCTGGCTCGGCGCACACACCCCCGCCCAGCTTCAGGCCGCCACGCACCGGTTTGGCAGCTTCCTCCAGAGCGAAGGGATGTGGTTCCACTCATCCCCCTAGATATAAACCATCTGAAACCAATTATCGAATCCAGATCTTCAGAAATCTCAAAAATTCGGGAAACGGGAGTCAGATCGCTCAAATCAATCGGTAAAATCAGACAAATATCTGGTATGTTAAATAATTTTGCAATCATACCACTTGAGATAAGTCATTGACTTACCCCGCCAAGCTGGATTTAAATCTCCGCCATGACGCTCGCCACCTTCCCCCGCAGAATCGCTACCGGCTCCCTCGCGGCCACGTTGCTTCTGGCCGCCTCGGCCGAGGCGCAATACCTCTACACCCACAACAACGCCTCCGGGGTGAAGGACTGGAGCACGCCGGCCTATTGGGCCAGCACCACGCCGCCTCCCTCCGTAGCCACCGATCTGGTGCAGATCACCAGCATCAGCACCTCCCAGAATATCCGCTTCACGGCAAACCAGACCATGCTGGGAGGCTTCACCCAGAGCCACCGCGCCACCCTCTATTTCGACCTCAATGGAAACACGGCCACCATTGCCGACACGTGGTTGCTCGGAGTCACCACCACAGACCATCTTCAGGACGGCGTTCACTCCCGCTTCAGCAACGGGATGCTCCAGCTCGGCACGGAAGTCAAAGCGGCCACGATCAATGCCTTCACCGGCTCGGTAAGCGCACCCGCCGGGGGGCGCTCCCTCCAGGTCACGGGTACGTTGAATAGCCTCAACCTTGCCGAGATCGGCATCATCAAAAACCCGGGCTCCGCCCATCGCGACCAGAACGGCACGATTGACCTCTCCGGGGCAAAGCTCCTCTCCGGCGCGCAGGAAAACGCCCTGAACGTCACCGGCGGAGTGATGATCAGCTTGATCGATGTCACCACCAACGCGGCGCGCACCTCCATCGGCGCCCTCCTGCTTCCCTCGACGATAGAGCACCTCTCCATGGGCAGCCTGCTGGTTGGCAAAAACACCAGCCTCGGAAACGCCACGGGGTACTACACCGTCTCCGGCACACTCCACCTCGGCGGCGGCGCGGCCACTTCCATGAACGTCGCGGGAGACTTCGTGCTCGGCGAGGGCGATAACGCTACCGGCACCGTCATCGGCCAGCCTACGGCGCTCCACCTCACCGTCGGCAGCGTGGGGGAGGAAGGGGCGATCCGCATCGGCACCAAAACCGTTGGCCAAACCTCCAACCCCACTCCCGACCGCCACACCAGCGGCTCGCTCATCGCCAATGGGGGCACGCTTAATGCCCACCTGAGCGAGTTGCGCATTGGCCAGAACACGCGTCCCGGTGGCTCGGCCTCGGGCGTGCTCGACTATCACGCGGGCACGCTGGGCGAACTGCGTGTTTCGGGCGCGGCCATCATCGGTGCGGGAGAAGGTGCCACGGGCCGCCTCCTCTTGCACGGGGGGGAGGCCTCGGCGGCCTCGCTCGTGGTTGGCCACGCCACGGGCACCCCATCGGCCCGCAGCCTCCTTGAGCTCGACGAAACGAGCTTCACCACCGCCAGCCTCACCCTGGGCGACTGGGGCGACTTGCGCATTACCACCGGAGTCGGAGGGGGCTTCCTCGACATCACGGGGAGCACCTTCTCAATCCTCGGTGACGGGTTGTTGGAGATCAACTTCTCCACTGCCGCCGAAGACGACCTCCTCTGGGGCTTACGGATGGCGGGCGACCAGCGCTCCCTCTTTGGCCAATACCTCGAAGACGGCCTGCTCGCCGCGACCGGCCTTTATGGGGAGCAGGCAGCCATCCACTTCGACGGCACCCACACCTTTTACGGCATCCCCGAGCCCTCCAGCTTCCTGCTCGCCGGGGCGGGGCTGGGTGCGGCAACGCTATTGCGTCGGCGCAAGAAAATGAGCTAGTTCTAAAGCTCGTTCCAAAAAGCGTGACTTTTACCAACACTCTCCGCTCCGAGCTGGATGAACGCTCCTCCGTGCCGCTCTACCGGCAGCTGGCGCTCGCCATTCGCGACGCCATCGAGACAGGCCGCCTCAAGCCGGGAGACCGGCTCGACTCCGAGCGCCTCCTTACCGAGCAGCTCGGCCTGAGCCGCTCCACGGTGCGCGCAGCCCTTGGCGACTTGGCGGAGAATGGGCTCATCACCTCCACCCAGGGGCGCGGCAGCTTTGTGCAGGAGCGGCCCACGCGGCGGCAGGTGCGCATCCTCATCCCCGAGCGCTTCCGCCCGGCAGACCTCGGGCCGCACCCGATGCACTACGACTTGCTCCACCTCGTCGCCTCGCAGACGGAGTGCCGCATCCGTTACGAATACGTGCCCGACCCGGCCCACCTCGGCAGCGTCCTGGCCAACGCCGTAGAGGAATACCAGGCGGCCGTGATCTTCCGCCCCGTGCAACCGTGGCTCGATGCGCTCCTGCCCCTCGCGGGGAAGACCCCGCTGCCGCTGCTCGTCATCAGCCGGGATCTTGGCGGCTCCGGGCTCCAGTACGTCACGCCAGACCACTTTGGCGGCGCGCGCGACGCCACCGAGAAGCTCCTCGCCCACGGGCACCGGCGCATTGCCTATATCGGCTCCGGGCAGGGGCAAGCCTTTGCTCGGCAGGCGCTGCTGGGCCACCAAGCAGCGATGACGCGGTTCCTCCCGCCCCCCCCGCCCGAGTGGCTCCTCGAAATCCCCACCGACGCGAGCGCGGCCGAGGTGACAGAGCAGATCTCCACTTTCCTGAAAGCAGTGCGGCCCGAAGCCGTGGCCCTTGGCGGCAGCCGCTTTGTACAACCTTTTGAAGCGGCCCTGAGCCACCTGCGTTGGCAGGCACCCGAGCAGCTCTCGGCCATCGCCTATACCGAGCCAGCGACACTCAAAGACGCCACCCTCCCGTGGAGCGCCATCGTCCAGCCGCTGGAAGCCGTGGCACGCCTGGCGTTTGAGCAGCTCTGCGCCCAAGCGCGCGGCCAACACCCGGGGCCGATCTGCCATGCGCTGGCCAATGAATACCAGCCGGGCAGCACGATCGCCTCACGGGCCGTTTGAAGTGCGGCCCCTTTTCAGGTAAAGAAAGGGGCATGCGCCCCCTCGTCCTCCTCTGCCTTCTCCTGCTGCTTGCCCTGCCGTGCCGGGCAGACCTTGCCGCTTACCTTGCCCGGCCAGATACCAGCTACCGGTGGGAACACCGGGGCGAGACGCCGCTGCCCACCGGCGGCACCCTTCAGGAGCTGCGCCTCTTTTCCCAAACGTGGCAGGGCGTGCTTTGGGAGCACAACCTCTACCTCTTCATCCCCCAAGATGCTGCGCCCGCAGGGGCTGCCATGCTCCTTATTGATGGCGGCAGCCAGCCTCGGCTGGAGCGCAAGCCCTCTGCCGGAGAACTGCTCTACGGCAGCATGCTCGCGCAAAAAGTCGGCGCACCGGTAGCCATCTTGCGCCAGGTGCCCAACCAGCCGCTCATGGGCGGGCTTAAAGAGGATGCCCTCATCGCCCACACCCTCGGGCGTTACCTGCAAACGCACGATGCCACTTGGCCGCTCCTCTTTCCCATGACGCGCGCCGCCCTGCGCGCCATGGATGCCGCCAGCGAGTTTACCGTGCAGCGCGGGGGCAAGCCGCTCACCCGCTTCGCCGTGGCGGGGGCCTCCAAACGCGGGTGGACCACGTGGCTCGCCGCCGCGAGCGACCCTCGCGTCGTCGCCCTCGCGCCGATGGTGATCGACATCCTCAACATTGAAAAACAGATGGCGCACCAGAAGGAAGTCTTCAACGGCTGGAGCGAATCCACGGGAGATTACCACGAACTCCTGCGCCGCCCCGAAGCCGAAGAGCGCGCCGCCCTCCTGCGGATGATCGACCCGTACCCCCTCCTGCCCGCGCTCCGGCAGCCCAAGCTCGTGGTGCTGGGCAATAACGACCCGTTTTGGACGACCGACGCGCTCAACCTCTATTGGGACGCCATGCCCTCGCCCAAGTGGGTCTGCTACATCCCCAACGCCGGGCACAACCTCACGCCTCCGGGCCAGGGGCGCCTCCCCTCCATGGATGCGGTGAACACCATCTCCACCTTTGTGCGCGCCGCGCTCAACGAAGCCCCGCTCCCTACGCTGGCGTGGAAGCACGATGAAGACGCCGCCGGGCAGGCGCGCCTGGCCATCACGGCCTCCACGCCGCCCGCCAGCGCCACGCTCTGGGTGGCCCATGCACCCACGCACGATTTCCGGAAAGCGCAGTGGACCGCGACACCGCTCTCCCCCGCCACTCTCACCACCGAAGTCCCGCGCCCCGCCAGTGGCAGCACCGCCTTTTACGCCACCCTGCGCTACGAAACACCGCAAGGGCCGTGCACCTTCTCCACGCAGCTCCGCATTCTCGACGCCATGCCACCGGCGATAACCTTGCGATCTAATTGAGTGGACCGGAGGGAAACCTCCGCATTACGGTTTGCACCCTTCTCTATGCAAATCGTACCCGGCGTCCTCCTGAGCATCCTCGTCAGCCTCACCGCTTTCGGCCTGCAATGGGTGCAGAAAGCGGCGCTCGACACGGTCTGGATGGAGGGGCTGCCGATGGCGGTGGTCCTTGGCATGGTCATCCGCTTTTGCTGGAAGCCGGGGCCCCGGTGGGAGCCGGGCATCCAGTTTATGTCCAAGCGGGTGCTGGAGTTTGCCATCGTCCTGCTCGGAGCGGCGCTCGATGCGGCGCTGCTGGCAAGCACACCGGTGTTCCTCATCGTCGCGACATTTGGGCTGGTGGCGCTAACGATCGGGGCCGGGTACGGTTTTGGGCGGCTCTTTGGGCTCAACCACCAGCTTGCCCTGCTCGTGGCTTCGGGCAACGCCATTTGCGGCAACTCGGCCATTGCCGCCATTGCCCCCGCCATCGAGGCGGAGGAGCGCGAGATCGTCCTCGCCATCTCGTTTACAGCGGTGCTCGGCATTGTCGTCGTGGTTCTGCTGCCGTACCTGGTCCCCCTGCTGGGGCTCGACTTCCGCCAGTACGGCATCCTGGCCGGGTGGAGTGTCTACGCCGTACCACAGGTACTGGCGGCAACGCTGCCGATCAGCCTGATCAGCGGCCAAATGGGCACGCTGGTGAAGCTCCTGCGGGTGCTGATGCTCGGGCCGGTGGTCCTTTTCTTCGGCTGGCTGCAACACCGTGGCGGCGGGCGCTACGGGGTGGAGAGCGGCAAACCTCGCAAGAAAGCCTCCTTCCTGCCGTGGTTTCTGGTCGGCTTCGCGCTTTGTGCGTTCCTGCGCTCCACGGGGGTGATCTCGCCGGAGAATGGCGATGCCCTGCGCACCCTCTCGGGGTGGCTGACAATCGGGGCGATGGCTTCGCTCGGCCTGTTGGCCGATGTACGCGGCGTGGCCCGCTCAGGGGGCCGGGTGGCGGCCACGGCGCTCGTCTCATTGGCGATCCTTATCTGCGCCGGGCTGGCGTTGCTGACGTTTGTGCAGCTTTAGCTAGCTCCGAAACCGTGAGTTGTAGGCCGTCTCGGTGAGACGGCAGTCCAACCCCATGGCGTCTCACAGAGACGCCCTACAATGGCCCTCCTTCGCGCCGAACCGGCGGATGATCTAATGAGGGAAGCTTAGAACAGATCGTCGGAAGCCACGCTCGTCTGCTCCCGGGTGGCCAAAAGGCGCGCCTGCTCGGCCACCAGCTCGGGCGTCTCCTCAAAGCGGTAGCCGTGGCAATTGGGGCACGTGGCGACCCGGGCGGTGACGATGGAGTCGCACCCTTCACAGACTTTATAGTCTGTCGGCTTGGCGATGATCTTCTGCGCCTTGCGGGCACGATCGGTAAGGGGGCTGCTCTCTTCTTCCGGCATGGTGTTGCCCTACAATGTGCTTCTGAACACTCCGAAAGCAAGACCGGGCTCCAAAACCTCTCGCCCTACTCGGCGAAACTTGACATTTACCCAAACCGGGCTTTAGTGAGTTGGTCCGCAGTCTGAAGGCCGGTTGCCTCCGTCTGCATCCACTTTGTACTTCAAACCTGCACCGGCGCCCTCTTCCCTGATGGCGGCGGGGCATAACCAGACGCAGCACCATCTTTTCGGGCCATGACGCAGAGACCGGCAGCAGCCTTCCTTTTCCTGAAGGCCGCCCCCTCGCGTGCCGCAGGGCTCTCGCCCCGCGCCCCGGCCTTTGCCACGGTTTCCTGAAAAAATAGAGAGCTTTTTTGCCAATGTCATCCACACCTGCAGCACCCGCCCCGGCCAACGAACGCGCCAAACGGCTCAAACCGACGAAGGAAGAGATCGCCGCCTCGCAGCGGTTTGAGAAGATTGTCGCCATTATTACGGTGGTCACGCCGTTTATCGGGGTTATCGTCGCCATTGCGCTCCTTTTCGGGGGCAACTACCTGCATGCCGTCGATCTCTGGGGGATGCTCTTCATGTTTGTGGCCACGACGTATGGGTTGACGATGGGGTTCCACCGTCTCTTTACCCACAAGAGCTTTGCATGTGTGAAGCCGGTCAAGGCGCTCCTCTGTATCTTCGGCACCATGGCGGCACAGGGCTCCGTGGTCTTCTGGGTGGCGCACCACCGCAAGCACCACATGTTCTCTGATGAAGAGGATGACCCGCACTCCCCCCACTTTGCTGGCGGAGGCATCAAAGGCATCCTCCTTGGCTGGTGGCACTCGCACGTGGGGTGGATGTTTGTGAACGAGCCGATCAACTACTTCCGCCTCGCGCCGGACTTGCTCCGCGACCCGGTGGTCATGAAGATCACCCGGCACTATTTCTTCTGGGTCGGCGCGGGCATTGTGCTGCCGGGTATCGTCAGCGCGCTCGTCACCCAATCGTGGATGGGGCTCTTTACCGGCATGCTCTGGGGCGGGCTGGTGCGCATCTTCCTCGTCCACCACACGACGTGGAGCATCAACTCCGTCTGCCACATGTTTGGCGCGGCCCCTTTTGAGAGTGAAGACGAGAGCCGCAACAACGTCGCCTGCGCGCTGCTCACCTTTGGCGAAGGGTGGCACAATAACCACCACGCCTTCCCCACCTCGGCCCGGCACGTGCTCTACTGGTCCCAGCTGGATATGGTGTACATCCTCATCACCGCGCTTTCGTGGGTGGGGCTGGTCTCCAACGTCCGCCTGCCCGACTCCAAGACGCTGGAGGAACGCCGCCGCAAGAAGGGGGCCACCCCTGCGGGAACCCCCGAGCCCGCCGAAGAAGGTGTGGTGGGAGGTGCTGCGGCATCGTCCACCTCTTCGTAGAGAAGGGCGTGGGCTTTTGGGTCTCCCCAAGATGCCCTACAGTCTTTCACCAAGGCGCACGGAGGTAACTTGTAGGCCGTCTCTGTGAGGCGGCAGTCCAAACCCCATGGCGTCTCACAGAGACGCCTTACAATTCCGCATCCTCCCCGTCGCGGCAACACGTCGCTGCCATTGTAGGCCGTCTCGGTGAGGCGGCAGTCCAACCCCACGGCGTCTCACAGGGACGCCCTACAATTCCGCATCCCCCCGTCGCGGCAACACGTCGCTGCCATTGTAGGCCGTCTCGGTGAGACGGCGGTCCAACCCCACGGCGTCTCGTAGAGACGCCACACTCCTACCCCTCGTAAAATCGGGCGATAACCTCCACAACCCGGCGCATTTGCGCTTCGTTCAGCTCAGGATAAATCGGTAGCGCCAGTGTCTCCAATGCCGCGCGCTCGGCCTCTGGCAGATCCCCCTCCTTATACCCGAGCGGGGCAAAGCACTCCTGCAAATGGAGCGGCAGCGGGTAGTAGATGGCGTGGCCGATCCCCTCGCCCGCGAGCGCTTCGCAAAGGGCATCGCGCCGAGGGGCGCGGATGACAAACTGGTTATAAATATGGTGCCCCGGCAGACCGCTGGCGGCATAGGGCGCTTCGGGAAGCGTGAGGGTGCCCCCCAACCCCGCTTCGGCGAAGGCTTGCCGGTAAAAGGCGGCATTGCGCTGCCGCCCGGCAGACCACGCATCGAGATACGGCAGCTTGAGGGAAAGAATGGCGGCTTGCAGCGCATCAAGGCGGAAGTTCCCGCCGATAAGCCGGTGGTAGTAGCGGCGCTCGCCCCCATGGTTGCGCAAGGCACGCAGGGTGGCCGCCATCTCGGCATCGCGACAGACGATGAGCCCGCCATCTCCAAACGCGCCGAGGTTTTTGGAAGGGAAGAAGCTGTAAGTGCCAAAATCCCCCATGGTGCCCGCGTAGGCGGGGCCGCTGGCGGCGGGGTACTGTGCGCCGAGCGCCTGGGCGGCATCCTCAATAACCGGCAGACCATGCTCGGCTGCGAGCGCAAGGAGCTCCTCCATCGGCGCGGCTAGCCCGTACAGGTGCACCGGCATGAGCGCGCGCACCACATTTCCAGCACGGCTCAAAGGGCGGCCCTGCGCATCGCGCGGGCAGCTCTCCAGAAACTCGCACAGCCTCGCGGGCGAAAGGTTGTAGTGGCTTGCCTCAATATCGAGAAAAACGGGCTCCGCCCCGGTGCGGGCGATACTGCCCGCAGTGCCAAAGAAGGTGTATGGAGTCGTCAACACGGCATCCCCCGGGCCAATGCCGAGCGCCATGAGCGTCATGAGCAGCGCATCGGTCCCCGAGGTAACGCCGACGGCGTGGGCCGCGCCGGTGTAGTCGCAAATAGCCGCCTCAAACGCTTCGACCTTTGGCCCCAGGATGAAGGACTGGGAATCCATCAGAGCTTCCACCTCGGCGCGGATCGCTTCGCGCAGCGGGGCGTATTGCAGTTTGAGGTCCAAAAGAGGCACTTGCATGCCCAGCACTTTGGCAGCCCCCCGGGGGGGATTGCAAGACAGTGCAATCTGCAAAGGCCAGATTCTACCCGGCGTGGACGAGGCGCGCGGCAAAGGCGCCATCCGTCCCGTCGCGGTGCGGGAGGCGGCGCTCCACGGCGTCGAGCCGCAGGAACGGGTAGGCCCGCTCCAGCGCTTCGGCCATGAGGTCGTTTTCCTCGGGCTCCAGCGAGCAGGTGCTGTAAACGAGCGTGCCTCCCGGCTTGAGCAAGGGAACGACGCGCTCCACCATCTGCCGCTGGCGCTCGGGCATGACTTCGATGTCCAGCGGAGTCAACCGCCAGCGTACATCCACCCGGCGGCGGATGACGCCGGTGTTAGAGCACGGAGCATCGACAAGGATGCGGTCAAACGTCTGCGGGGCAAACGGGCCTTCGGAGATGAGCCAATCGACCTGATGGACTTCGGTATTGGTAACGCCGAGGCGGCTCAGGTTTTCGCCCAGCCGCCCGAGGCGGTGGCGCGAGGAGTCGCAAGCATCGATCCGGCCTTCGTTGGCCATCAGCTCCGCGAGGTAGCTTGTCTTGCCGCCGGGAGCGGCGCAGGCATCGAGCACGCGCTCGCCCGGGCGCACCCCCATGAGATCGACGGAAAGGAGCGTGCTCGGGTCTTGCACGTAGCAGAGCCCCTGCGTGATCCATGAGACCGGCAGGTGCCGCGCCCGCAGCATGAGCGGGTGGGTGCCTGCGGGCTCCACCTGCGAGGCGGTGCTCAAAAGCTCGCCCGCCGTGACTCTCAACCCATTGGGCCGCAGGGTGACTTCCGCTGGCGTATTATTCCACTCGCAAAGATGGTGGGCGGCCTCGGGGGTGTACGCCGCTTCCCAGCGACGCACCAGAAAGTCCGGGTGCGAAAAGCGCACCGAGGCCTCTACGCGCTCCAGCGCGGCCTCCAGCTCCTCCTTCTCGCGGATGCTGCGCCGCAGCAGCGCATTGACCAACCCGCGCGCCCGGCCCGCGAGGTTCACCGTTTCGTTAACGGCAGCATGGTGCGGGATGCGCATGCGGAAGATCTGGTAGAGCCCCAGGCGGGTGATCTGCCGCGTCGCCTGGTCCAACGGAGCATCGCGCAGGTGGCTGATCAAAAAATCCAACGCGCTCTTGTGGCGCAGGACACCGTAGAACGTTTCTGTGAGAAAGGCGCGGTCAAACGAATTGTAGCCACCGGAAGCCAATGCTTCGTGCAAAACTTCATCGGCAAACTTCCCCCCCGCTTCCCACCGCAGCAGAAGCTGGATACAGGCTGCGCGAGGGTTTGCATCGGAGATCGGCTGGAGAACGGGCATGGAGTCCAAGGTTTCGAAAAAGAACGATAGTAGAGCAACTGATAGGCCAACTTTGCACAGAGTCTGCCCGATGTCACCCCTCCTGAGCGTTTCTTCTCTGATAAAAGCGCCATTTTGACACAAAAACTTCTCTCTTGGGGGGTTGCGCGCGGTGGGGCATGTCCGGTAACGTTCCCTTTTTTAGGACCCCGCCACCCGTGCAGCCGACTCTTCTCATTGTTGACGACGAAAAACACACCCGCGAAGGGCTCCGCAGCTCTTTGGAGGATGAGTTTGACGTTTATACGGCGGCCGACATCAAAGGAGCCATGCAGGTCCTTGAGAACGACTCGGTGGATGTCCTGGTGACCGACCTGCGCCTCGGCGGTGAAGACGGCATGAGCCTGATCCACCGCGCGCTCGCCCTCCCCCACCCTCCCGTCTGCATTATGATGACGGCGTACGGCTCGGTAGATACCGCCGTGGAGGCGATGAAGCACGGCGCTTACGACTTTATTACCAAACCGCTCGATATTGACCAGCTGGAGCTGCGAATCAACCGCGCCTTGCGCAGCCGCCAGGTGGAGCAGGAAGTCACAGAGCTGCGCGCGCAGGTGGAGCAGCGCTTCGGGCTGGAGAGCCTTATCGGCAACTCCCCGGTCATGCAGGAGGTCTTCGATGTCATCCGGCAGGTAGCCCCCTCGCGGGCGACGGTGTTGATTACCGGGGAAAGCGGCACCGGCAAGGAGCTGGTGGCCCATGCCATTCACAACCTGAGCACCCGGCCCAAGCCGAAGTTTGTGGCCGTCCACTGCGCGGCCCTCTCTCCCCAGCTTTTGGAGAGCGAGCTGTTTGGCCACGAGCGCGGGGCCTTTACCGGCGCGGTAGAGCGGCGCATCGGCCGGTTTGAGCAGGCCAACGGCGGCACCCTTTTCCTCGACGAAATTGGCGAGATCGACAGCAACATCCAAGTCAAAGTCCTCCGCGTGCTGGGGGAAGACCGCTCTTTTGAGCGCGTGGGGGGCAATGCACCGATCAAGGTAGATGTGCGCCTCGTCGCCGCGACCAATAAAAACCTCGAAGCGCTGGTGGCCGAGGGGAAATTCCGCGAAGACCTTTTCTACCGGCTCAATGTCGTGCAGATCACCCTGCCACCGCTGCGTGACCGGAAGGAAGACATCCCGCTTCTGGTGAGCGCCTTTCTCAAACAGTTTGCCCAGGAAAATGGCCGCCCGCACCGGGATTTGACGGCCGATGCGACCGAAGCCGTCCTCGGGTACGATTGGCCGGGTAATGTGAGAGAACTTCGTGCCGCGATCGAACACGGTGTTGTCATGGCCACCGGGGCAAAGATCGGCCTTCGCGATCTGCCGATGGCCATCCGGCAAGCGCGCGCCCCCCGCCCGGGCGGCCCCGCCCCGGCAATCGGCCATCATTTGAATTTGCAGGAAACCGAACATCGGCTCATCATGCGCGCCCTTGATGAAAGCAACGGCAACCGCACCGAAGCCGCCAACCGCCTCGGCATCAGCCGCCGCACCCTGCACCGACGGCTCAAGGAGCTAAACCTGCCGCCCAACCACTCCGCCTGATCTCACACACCCCCTTTCCTTTGCACCATGGCTTCCGAAAGACAAATCCAGAACTTCATCCACCGGCTCGAAGAAGGCAGTTGGGCAGCGGGCATCAAAGCAGCGGCGCTTGCGATCACCTGCGCGATGGTGTTGGTCATCGTGTTGTTTGATCCCTTCTTCTGGAGCATGTTCAAAGGCATCTCCGACCCCAAGGGGATGGAGCAGGCCGCCATTGCCCGCGAGTTGGCCCGTGGCAATGGCTTTACCACCCCGATGCTCCGCCCGCTGGAAGTGGGCTCGTGGATCGGGCGGGACCAGCCGGTACCCACGCTTCTTCCGGCGACGTACCACGGCCCCGTCTGGTCTGCCGTGCTGGCGGGGCCGCTCTACCTCTTCAAATCCAAATGGGCCATGGGGCCGGACGAGTATGTCTACGTGGGAGACAAAGTGGTCGCCGCTGTCAGCATCCTCTGTTTTTACGCCAGCATTATCGTCGCGTTCTGGGTGGTGCGGCGGCTTTTTGATAGCAAGGTGGCGTGGATCGGCGCGTTAATGACGCTCCTCTCCCTGCCGCTTTGGCAATCGGCCCTCTCTGGTCTGCCCCAGATGTGGATGCTCTTGCTCTTTAACCTGATCATCTACGCCACCCTGCGCGCCATGAAGCGAAAGGAGGAGGAGAAATCCCCCTTGAGCTGGCTTGCCATCGTCGGCGTGCTCTTTGGAGTGCTGGTGCTGACCCACGCCATCGCCTTCTGGCTTCTGGCAGGGTATCTCCTCTTTGCGGGCATTTACTTCAAGCGCCTCTTTATCACCCTGCCGCTCCTGCTCGGCATCGTGCTCGCCTTTTACACACCGTGGATGGTACGCAACTACCGCGTCGCCCAATCTCCGCTCGGGGTTTCGACCTACATGATCACCCAGCAGGTGAGGGGCTCGGAGGCCGCCATCATGCGGAACTTTACCCCGCCCAAAATCCCCCAGCCGCTGCACTTCCGCACCAAGATTCAGAACGGGCTTTCCCAACAGATCAACGCCATTGTCAGAAACTTCGGCAGCAGCATCGTGGCTCCGCTCTTCTTTATCGCGCTGCTCCACACCTTCCGCCGCAAGGAGACCGAGGCCACCAAGTGGCTCCTCGTCTCGCTCTGGCTTTTTGCACTACTGGGGATGTCGGCTCTCGGGCCCGATAGTTTGACTTCGCTCTCCAACTCCAATGACCTCAACTTCATCTTTATCCCGCTCTTTATCGCCTACGGCATCGCCTTTGCCCTGGTGCTCTGGAGCCGCCTGGAACTAAGGCACACGTTCTTCCGCAAGGCGTTTATCGGGCTTTTGATGATCATCTCCGCGATCCCCTTCCTGACCTTTGTTTCCACCAGCAACCGGCTCCCCTTCCACTGGCCGCCGTATAGCCCCACTTACATTGCCCTGCTTTCCAACTGGACGAAGGACAACGAAATCATCGCCTCCGATATGCCGTGGGCAGTGGCTTGGTATGCAGACCGCAAGAGCTTCTGGATCCCCTCCACGCTCCAGCAGTTTATCCGTTGCCACGATTACAACCTTCTTAGCGCGCCGATGGCGGGCGTCTACCTCACCCCGATCACGGGGAACCAGCCCTTCCTGAGCGGCATCGTACGGGGCGAATACAAGGAGTGGGCCCCGATCATCATGCGCTCGCCGAGCACCGAGCGCTTCCCCTTCTCCAAAGCGCTCCCCATGCCGTTTGACAACCAGTGCGTCTTCTTCAGCGACTACGAACGCTGGGCCGACAGCCTCAAAGCCCAATGAGCCAACCCGCCGCCAAACCGGAAGACCCCTCCTTTGAAGACGCCATGGCCCGCCTTGAGGGCATCGTGGAGGCCATGGAGTCGGGCAAACTCCCGCTTGAGCAAATGCTTGAGCAGTACGAGCAAGGCAGCCGTCTGGTGCGCCTTTGCACCGGGAAGCTCGCAGCCGCAGAGCAACGGATCGAGCTGATCGCCCGGAACGCCGAGGGCACCGTGGAAACCACCGCGTTTGACCCCTCCGCCAAGCCGGAAGAGCCGGCCGCCCCGCCCCCTCGGCGCACCCGCGCGGCCACCCCGCCCCCCAAAGAAGACAACGACGTTAGCCTTTTTTAAGTTTCCATGCAGTATCTCGACCAAATCAACTCCCCGGCAGATCTCAAATCCCTGCCCGAATCGGCCCTGCCCGAAGTGGCGGAAGAAATCCGTCAACTGTTGATCCAATGCCTTTCCGAAGCCAACCCCCAATCGGTGGGTGGGCACCTCGGGCCCAACCTCGGCGTTGTGGAGCTGACGATCGCCCTCCACCGCGTTTTTGAGACACCCAAAGACAAGTTCCTCTTTGATGTCAGCCACCAGGGATACGTCCACAAGATCCTCACCGGGCGGCGCGAGCAGATGGTCACCATGCGCCAGTATGAGGGGCTCAACGGCTTCCTGCTGCGCACCGAAAGCGAGCACGATGCCTACGGCGCGGGCCATGCGGGCACCGCCCTCTCCGCCGCGCTCGGCATGGCCGTGGGCCGCGACCGCCGCGGGAGTGATGAATCGGTCGTCTGCGTCGCCGGAGATGCCGCCTTTACCTGCGGCGTGAGCTACGAAGCGCTCAACAACGTCGCAGAGGCCACCAAGCGGCTCATCGTCGTCCTCAATGACAACGAATGGAGCATCGCCAAAAACGTCGGGGCCATTGCCAACTACTTTAACCGCATCGCCACCAGCCCGACCTTTGCCCATCTGCACGACACGGCGGCCCAGTTTATCGAACGGGTGGGTGGCAAAGCCGCGCGCAACTTCAGCAAAAAGGTGGAAGAGGGCATTAAAAACCTCGTCCTCCCGAGCGTCATTTTTGAGGAACTGGGGCTCCGCTACTACGGGCCGATCGATGGGCACGACATCCCGCTCCTCATTCGCACTTTTGAGTTTCTCAAAAAGCAGAATGAGCCCGTCCTCCTGCATATCCTCACCAAAAAGGGGAAGGGCTTCCCGCCCGCCATGCAGCAGCCCGACAAATTCCACGGGCTCGGCCGCTTCCACCACGACACGGGGGAAACGGTGGCCTCCTCCACCCCCACCTACTCCGAGCTGCTCGGCAAAACGCTGGCCAACTTTGCCGACTCGAACCCACAGGTCTGCGCCATCACCGGTGCCATGCCCACGGGGACCGGCCTCGTCCACTTTGCCAAGCGGCACCCGGATAAATACTACGATGTCGGTATTGCCGAAGAACACGCCGCCCTCTTTGCGTGCGGGCTGGCGACGCAGGGCTTCAAGCCCTTCCTGACGATCTACTCCACCTTCATGCAGCGCGCGTATGATATGATCATCCACGACATCGCGCTGCAGAACCTCGATGTCGCGCTTTGTATGGACCGCGCCGGCCTGAGTGGGGATGACGGCCCGACCCACCACGGCCTCTTCGACATCGGCTACCTGCGCCATGTGCCCGGGCTCATCCACATGCAGCCCAAGGATGAAGACGAATTCATCGACATGCTGTGGACCATGCTCCACCACAAAGGCCCCATCGCCATCCGCTACCCGCGTGGCGCAGGCCGAGGGGTGAAGCCCAAGGCCACGCCGCAGCTCCTGGAGATCGGCAAGGCCGAGGTCGTGAAGGAGGGGACGCAAGTCGCCCTGGTCGGCCTGGGCAACCTCTTTGAGATGGCCGAGGAAACCGCCACCCTTCTAGAGGCGCAGGGCATTTCCACCGCGGTCATCAACCCGCGCTGGATCAAGCCGTTGGATGCCGCCACCCTCAAAGCCTATGCGGAGAAGGTGGACGTCATCTGCACCTTCGAAGACCACGTTTTGCACAACGGCTTTGGCTGCGGGGTGATCGAGCTGCTCAACGATGCCGGCATCCATACCCCGGTGGTGCGCATCGGCTGGCCGGATGAGTTTATCGAGCATGGCTCCGTGCCCGTCTTGCGCAAGAAGCATGGGCTCACGGCAGAGGCCGCCGTGGCGAAGGTGCTCCCGCACGTCAAAGCGTGCGCGTAAGCAGCGTCTGCAAACCGCTGAGGATATGGCGGCGCATCGTCTGCGCCGCCCGCTCGCCATCTCGCGAAGCAATGGCCTCGACAACCGCGCGGTGCGGCACCTCCGCCCGCGCGGGTGCGAGGGGCGAGCGCCGCTCTACGAAGCAGAGGCGGATCACGTTTTGCTGGTCGAGCGTCTGGCAAAGCACTTCGTTGCCCGAGATCTGGGCAATGCGCGTGTGAAACGCCACCTCCAGCCGTTGCAGCTCGCTCCACGCCTCCGGGGTAAGACCTCCTTCTTCCAGCGCCTCCAGCTCCGTGGCAAGATTAGCCAGCTCTTCGAGCACCGGCGCCTCGGCCCGGCCTGCCGCCAAGCGTGCGGCATGGCTCTCCAGAAGCGCGCGCACCTCCATCAAATCCCGGTACTCGGGCAAGCTTAGCTGCCGCACAAATGTGCCGGAACGGTGGATACGCAGGAATAGCCCCGCGCACACCAGCCGCTCAAACGCGATCCGCACCGGCGCGCGCCCCATCTTCAAGGCCCGCGCGATCGACTCCTCGCCCAGCCGCTGGCCAGGCCGCAGCTCCCCCCGGCGGAGCGCCTCCTTGAGGTGCTCCACACAACGGTCGGCATCGGGAAGGACATCGGGCGGCGACATGGGCTCCCCGAAGTTCTACCGCGCACCCACCCCACCGGCAAGCCCCGCCGGGTGCAAAAAAAAATCCATTGGCAAAGCCCCCTCTCCCGGCGCATCGTAGCCGGAGCCATGAAACTTCCCCTGCTGCTCGGAGTGCTCCTGCTTCCGCTGGCCGCCTTTGGCCGGGAAACCGCCTACCAAGCGTTGCGCGCCGTCGGCTCGCAGCGCGACAGCGCGCTGCTCAAGCGCGTCATCGAAGTACGCGGTCGCTCGGGCACTCCCCAACCCTCGCAATGGCTCATCCTGCTCGACGACCCGCTCGCCCGGGGTGGCGTGCGCGAGCTGGAGGTGGAGGGGGGCAAGGTGATCTCCGAGCGCACCCCGATCAACGCCTACGCCGGGAGCGCCCAGCCGATCGATTTTACAAAGCTCAACCTCGACTCGGAAGGGGCGTTTACCCTCGCCAATGAAGAGGCCAAGCGCGCCCGGGTACCGTTTGACTCGGTGGACTACGCCTTGCGTCGTGACGACCAACGCGGCGCTCCCGCCTGGCATCTCCAACTTCTAGACGCCCGCCGCCAGCCCGTGGGCTCCCTCGTTTTTGCGGCGGATAATGGAGCGATCCTCGCCAGTAATTTCGATGCCAACCCCCGCTTCCGCCAAAGCCCGCCCGGCGGAAGCGCGCGCGAGCCTGCGCCCCGCCACGTCAGCGCGCCCCCGGCAGATCCCCCCTCGCCCCGTCGCCCCACCACGGCGGAAGATTTTGACGCACCCCAGGAAAGCAACGAAGGCGGCGGTGTGAAAGGCGCGATCAAAGACAGCGGCAAAGCCGTGGGCCGCACGATCGATAAAACTTTCCACAAAGTCGGTGCCTCGCTGGAGCACTTCTTTACCGGCAAACGCACGCTGGACCGCCGCTTCCGCGAGGAAGAATAGCCGCTTTATGGACCCCGAGGCTGCCTTGCGGCTTGCCGTCGCGCTATCCATAGCGGCGGCCCTGCTCTTCGCGCTGGAAGTCTTCCTCCCCGCCTCCGGGTTTTCCATCTTCGGCGGGCTTTCGGCCATTGGGGCGATCGGCATTTCTTTCCGGTTTGTGGGGATCGACGTCGCCGCACTCCTCTTTCTTATCCATACCACTTGCGTGAGCGTTGGCTTCCTTATCGTGCTCGCGTGGTTCCCCCGGCTGCCGCTGGCGGTCCGCTTTCTTGCCGGGGCGGCGCAACGCAAAGCGGATGAAGAGGAAGCCGCCGAAGAGGCCGACGAAAATTGAGGCGCCGCAAACCTTGCCTGCGGGGGTAAAGACGCGTAGGTTCTGCGCCGATGTCTTCCCTCGTCTACCCACTCATCATCGCAGGGGGGCTGGCGCTGCTGGCCGTCGCCGCCATTCTCTTTAACTTCTTTGGCATCTGGGTACGCGCCTATGTGGCCAAGGCCCCGGTGGGGCTGATCACCATGGTCGCCATGCGGCTGCGGGGCGTGCCCGTCTCCTCCATTGTAGATGCCCGCATCACCGCGCTCAAAGCGGGGATCGAGATCTCCACCGACCCGCTGGAGGCTCACTACCTCGCGGGGGGTAATGTGCAGCAGGTCATCCTCGCCCTTATCGCGGCGGATAAAGCCAAGATCACCCTCGATTTTGACCGCGCCTGCGCGATCGACCTCGCCACCAAAGGCACCGGCAAGACCGTGCTGGAAGCCGTGCGCACGAGCATCAACCCCAAAGTGATCGATTGCCCCAACTCGCAGATGGGCCGCGCCAGTATCGACGGCGTGGCGCGCGACGGCATCGGCGTGAAGGTAAAGGCGCGCGTGACCGTTCGCTCGCATTTGGACCGCTTTGTCGGCGGCGCCACTGAAGAGACGATCATCGCCCGCGTGGGCGAAGGCATCGTGGCCGCCATTGGCTCGGCAGATTCGTACAAAGAAGTGCTCGAGAACCCGGACCGCATCTCCAAAACCGTGCTCGCCAAAGGGCTCGATAGCAACACCGCCTTCGAGATCCTCTCCATCGACATTGCCGACGTAGACGTGGGCGATAACATTGGCGCCAAGCTGCAAGCCGAGCAGGCCGAGGCCGACAAGCGCGTCGCCCAGGCCCGCGCCGAAGTGCGCCGCGCCGCCGCCGTGGCTGCCGAGCAGGAGATGCGCGCCAAGACTCAGGAGATGCGCGCCAAAGTCGTGGAAGCCGAGGCGCAGGTGCCTCAGGCCATGGCAGATGCCTTCCGCGCGGGGAACTTCGGCATTATGGACTACGTGCGCATGAAGAACGTCGAGAGCGACACGCAGATGCGCGCCTCCATCGCCGGGACAGAACGTAGCGGCAACGAACAGGGCAACTAAGCCCGCTCTTCTCTCCGTTCATTATGGAACCGCTTCTGATCCTCTTTATCGCGGGAGTCATCTCGCTGGTGAAATGGATTTCCGAGCGGAAAAGCGCGGAGGCGACAAAGAGCCCGGATAACCCCCTTGCCCGCCGCCGCGAGGCCATGCGGCGCGGGGCCACCACCTCGGAGGAAGACCGGGCGCGCCGCTTCATGGAGGCGCTAGGGATCCCGACAGACGGCATTCCCCCGGTGATCCCAAAGACGCCGCCCCGGCCAACTGCTGCTGCGCCCAAGCCGGTGCCGCAGCCTTTGCCCAAGGAGGAAATGCCCCCGCTTCTGCGCGAAGAGCCGAAACCCTCCTTCCCGCAACCGGGCCCCAGCCCCTGGAAAGGCCTCCCTAAAACACCGCCACCTGCCGAGCCCGTGGCTCCTGAGTCTGCGGCGCCCACGCCTCAAACCCGGCGCGCCCCGCTCTCCACCCCTGCACCCATGCCGACCCCGCGCCCGGCGATGGCTTACAAACCCGTGCGCCCGGAGTGGAACCCGCCCCCCATTTCCGCAGATGTGGATGAGACGGCCCCACCGATGACGTTGGAGCCCGCCACCCCAAAGCGCGACACCGCGCCCACAGGCTCGCTACGGAGCCTTCTGCAAGACCGAGATGCGGTACGCCGCGCGGTGATCCTGCGCGAAGTGCTCGACCCTCCCAAGGGGCTTCGCCCTTGAGGTCTACTTAAAGCGTCTTTAACGCCCGGGCGGCCAGCGCTTTCCCCCCCCGGGCTTACCACCTGCGGGTAGCGCTTAGTCCAACAACTCGGGGTAGTGTTTGCGGGCGACTTCCTCGCACTTTTCGAGGATGGCGGCGGCACTATCAAGCGACTTGATGTCGTCCACCAATTGCAGGCAGACGGAAATGTCGAGACTCTGCACGGCGCGCTTTACCCGAGGCACCAGCGCGGCCCCGGTGCTCAGCTCATCTACGCCAAGGCCGACGAGAAGCGGGGTGAGGGTGATCTCCCCGGCCATCTCCCCACAGACGCCGACCCAAAGGTTGTGCGCGTGCGCGGCGTTTACCACCATGCGGATGAGCCGGATGATGGAGGGGTGCGTCGGCTCGTAAAGATGGGCAATGCGCTCGTTGATCCGGTCTACGGCGATGGTGTACTGGATCAGGTCGTTGGTACCGATGCTGAAAAAATCGACCTCCTGCGCGAGCAGGTCGGCGATGAGCGCGGCAGAGGGGACTTCGATCATCGCGCCCACCTCCATCTGCTCATTGAAAGGCTTGCCCTCGGCCCGCAGCTCCTGGCGGCACTCTTCCAGCAAGGCATTGGCTTTGCGCACTTCATCCACCCCGGAGATCATCGGGTACATGAGGCGCACGTTGCCCACGGCGCTGGCGCGCAAGATGGCGCGTAGCTGGGTCTTGAAGACATCCACCCGCTCCAGACAGAACCGGATGGCTCGCCAGCCCAGGAAGGGGTTTAGCTCTTCGGGGAGTTGGAGGGAGCTCAGGAATTTATCGCCCCCCAGGTCGAGGGTGCGGATAATGACGGAATCCGGCAAGGTGGCTTCGGCAACTTGCAGGTAGTTGCGATACTGCTCCTCTTCGTTGGGCAGCTCATCGCGGTTGATATAAAAGAACTCGGTGCGGTAGAGGCCGATGCCCTCCGCGCCGCTTTTCTTGACCAGATCAAGATCGCTCGGCAGCTCGATATTGGCCGAAAGGGTGATATGCCGCCCATCCACGGTGGTGGAGCGCGTTTCACGAAGCTCGGTGAGCTTCTCTTCGACGGCGGTTTTCTTTTCCTCCAGCTCGCCGTATTCCCAGAGGGTCTGGTCGCTCGGGTTGATGATGAGCAGGCCGCTATACCCATCGAGCAGCACGTGGTCACCCGGCAGGATGGCTTCGGAAATATTATGGAGCGCCACCACGGCCGGGATGTTCAACGACCGCGCCATGATGGCGGTGTGCGAGGTGCGGCTGCCGACATCCGTTGCAAACCCGATGACGAGGTTGCGGTTGAGCTGCGCGGTGTCTGAAGGGGTAAGGTTATGCGCGATGAGCAGGTGCGGCGACTCGATCTCGCTGAGGCTGCGCCCGGTCTTGCCCATGAGGTTGTGCAAGACGCGGCGGGTGACGTCGTTAATATCCAACGCGCGTTCGCGCAGGTACGGGTCGTCAATCTCGCTCAAGGTTTTGGAGTAGCGGTTGGCGACGCTCTGGAAGACGTGCTCAATATTCCACTTCTCGCGCTTGAGGGTGCGCAGGACTTCGTCGATCAGCGTGCGGTCTTCAACGACGAGGAGGTGGGCATCAAAAATACCCGCATCTTTCGCGCCGATGGCCTCGGCGATGCGCTGCTGCATTTCCAGAATCTGCGCGCGGGTCTGCACCAGAGCCGCCTCGAAACGGGCGATCTCTCCGGGGATGGCGGCCTCACCGATCTTGTAGCTCGGCGGCTCGTCTTCATCAGGCCGGAGGACGAAGGCAGAGCCCCGGGCTATACCGGGTGAAACGCCCACGCCGTGGTAGCGGCGTTCTGCTCCCTGCTGCGGTTCACTCATTTAGCACGGCATGTCTGGAAAATAAAAATGCCGGAACCCCCGGCATGGTCGGGGGGCAATTTCCAAGGGTTGTGGGAAAAGTGCCAGAAAAAAACACCTCCCGAGGGTGGATTTATACCAACCCACCCGGGTAGGGAGCGCTTAATCCTCGCCGAAGCGGCTGTTGAGGAGCGCTTCGATCTCCAAAAGCGCCTTTTCGGCATCCGCCCCCTCGCAGGTGACGTGGAGCTTCGAGCCCTGGCCCGCCGCCAACATCATGAGGCCCATGATGCTCTTGCCGTTGACCTGCTCGCCATCCTTCTCAACCCAGACGTCTGCCTTAAAGCGGTTGCAGACTTTCACAAACATCGCAGACGGGCGGGCGTGAAGACCGAGCCGATTGACGATCGTGATCTCTTTGCTGAACTTGTTCTCCTGGCTGCTGGTTCTGCGGCTTAAAAGGCCCATTAGCGTTTCGGTTTCTGCATTAAATTCAACAGGCGCTGGTTAAACTCCAACGCGCTGTTCTGCCCCATGCTTTTGAGCTTTTGATCCAGCGCGGCTACTTCCACCAGCCGTGCCAGATCCCGCCCCATCCGCACGGGAATGGTGATGTGGGGAACGGCAATCCCGAGAATCTCGTAATACTCCCGTTCTAGGCCAATTCTATCCACTTCCTCCAAATCTTGCCAATCTTTTAGTGTGACGACGAGATCGAGCTGCTTTTCCATTCTTACGGCTCCGACCCCGAAGATGGAGGTGATATTGATAATTCCCAGCCCCCGCACCTCCATATGGTGGCGCGTCAGCTCCGGAGCGGTGCCCAGCAGGGCGCGCCCTTCGGTGACTTGCAGACGGGTGCAATCGTCACTCACAAGGGAATGGCCACGCTCGATGAGGCCGAGGACGCACTCGCTCTTGCCGATGCCGCTGGAGCCCCGCACCATGGTGCCCACGCCCATGATATCGACCATGCTGCCGTGCTCCACGCGGGAGGGGGCAAACTCGTACTCCAGAGCGAGGGTGGCGGCGTTGACGAAGTTCATCGTCACTTTCGGGGTACGAAAGATGGAGATGCCCGCTGCGTCGGCCTCTTCGATCAGCGGCTTCTCGATCCGCGCGCCGCGCGAGACAACCAGGCACGGCACTTTACGCGCCAGCACGGCGCGCACCCGGCGGCGCATTTCGGTGGGGGGCAGGCTCTTTAGCAAGGCCAGCTCGGCGCTGCCGAGAACCTGAATGCGTTTTTCTGCAAAATAGGGGAAAAAACCGGTCAGGGCGAGCCCCGGCCGGTTTACCGTAGGCTCGCGAATCCGGCGGCGAAAGCCTGCCGCCGAATTGGCGAGCGAGAGTTCCAGCGCTTCGGCATGCCGGGTATAGAAATCGCCTACGGTAATGCTGGCGGATTTCGGTCGCGACGACATGGAGGCGCTGGAAAAGGTGCCTTCTTTTTAGGCAAATACCGGCTCGATGAGGCCGAAGCCTTCATCCTTGCGCCGATAGACGATGTTGACCTTATCCGTCTTGGCGTTCTGGAAAACGACGAACTGGCGGCTCGACATTTCGAGCTGGAGGACGGCTTCGTCCAGGAACATCGGCTTGACGGGGTATTTCTCCGTCTGGACGACGCTCGGTTCGCGCTCGGGCTCTTCTTCGAAGCCGTCGAGGCTCAAGACCTGCTCTTCGATGTGCTGCACCTCGCCCTTGCGGGGGCGGTGCTGGCGCATGATCCGGGTCTTGTACTTGCGCATGCGGCGGGCGATCTTGCCCATCACCTCATCCACCGAAGCGTACATGTCGGTGGTCTCGGCACTCGCCTCGATGGTGATATGGTTGGCGCAGTGCAGGTGGACATCCACAATATGGCGGTACTTCTGCACGTCGAGGACGACCTGCGCTTCGATGATCCGCGGGTAATCGAGATGCAACCCCTCCACCTTTTTGATGGCGTATTCCTTCATCGCTTCGGTCACGCTGAGGTGACGACCGGTGACCTGGACTGGCAGATTGACGTTGGCTACTTGCATTGCTGTTTTTTCCTCCGTTTTTATGGGTTACGTAAAAAGTGGTTCTACATCTGGAAGCGCTCGCCGAGGTAGAGCTGGCGGCTTACCGGGTCGTTGACGAGGAACTCTTTGGTCCCCTCGCTCTCGACGCGACCTTCAAAGACAAGATACGCCCGATCGACAATGGAGAGCGTCTCGCGGACGTTATGGTCGGTAATTAAAATCGCCAGGCCGCTCTTGCGCAGGTTCGAGACGATCTGCTGCACGTCGTAGACGGCGATGGGGTCCACCCCCGAAAATGGCTCGTCCAACATCAAGAGGCTCGGCTCGGTAACGAGCGAACGCGCGATGGTGAGCCGCCGCTTCTCGCCGCCGCTCAAGGTGAGCGCCTGCTGCTTGGCGACGTGCTCGATGCCAAATTGCGAGAGCAGCTCTTCGCACCGTTGGCGACGCTCGCTCTTGGTACGCGGGGTGGTCTCAAGGATGGCCATGAGGTTCTCCTCGACGGTGAGCTTGCGGAAGATCGACTCTTCCTGCGGCAGGTACCCCATGCCCATGCGGGCGCGCTTGTACATCGGGTAGTCCGTCACGTCGGTCCCTTTGAAAAAGACCTTTCCGCCGTTGGGTCGCACCAACCCCACGACCATATAGAACGTGGTGGTCTTTCCGGCACCATTTGGGCCAAGAACCCCGACGATTTCGCCCGGGCGGATCTTGATGTCTACCCCGTTGACCACTGCTCTTCCACCATACACCTTAACGAGCTTGTCTGTCCAGAGAATTGGCTCTGCCGAGGGGTCGGGAGTGGCCGCTTTTTCAGGGGCGCTGGCGGGTGTCTTTTGCTTCACGGGCGGCGACGGGTTTCAGAGGTTTTCTCTCGCGGGTCCGACGATTCCTGGATGACCGTCTTGCTCCCGCCGATGGTCTTGAGGTTGCCACTGCGGTTGAGGATCATGATCGTCCCCTCCTCGGTGGCGACCTGGTTGTTGATCCCCTGCTGGATCTGCGGCCACCCGGTGAGCTTCACATCGCCGGTGGAGGCGTTGTACTCCGCGCGGTTGGCCTTGCCGACGTAGCGGGTGATCTTCCCCTCGGCATCCGGCTTTTCCTGAACGATCAGGACGTGCCCTTCGGCGACGACTTTCTCCAACCCGCCGGCTTCAGCCCCCTGGGCCGGGTTGGCTGCGGCATCGGGCCGCCGCAGGTGGGCGGTGAGGCGGTCGCAAGTGAGGTTAAACTGCGCGTCGGTGACAGTGACGTCGCCCACGAAGACGGCGACGCGGGTCTTTTCATCAAACGAAGTCTCTTTGCTGGCGGTGATCTCCGTCGGCTTGCGCTCGGTGGCATCGGCCTGCGGGGCCTGTTTTTTGGAGCGCGCGGGGGCTGCCTCGATCTCCAGGCCGGTGCCCGGGTTTACGCGGAAGCCATTCTGCGCCTGCGCACCGAGCGGCAGGGCAAGCGCCAGCAAGATCGAAAGAAAGCTACTGCCCAGCTTCCGGGGTAGAGGTGTTCGCATCGGCATTGGAGGTAAATTCTTCACGGTTAAAAATCAGCATCCGGGTGGGGCCGGAGAAGGTCCCCCGGCGGGTGCGGGTATCAAAGCTCATGTTGCCACCCGTCAGCTCCATGTCGGCTCGGCGGATTGTCACCGGGTCGACGCTGGAGACGACGCGGCTTTTAAGGTCGAGACGGGAGACAGGCATCAGAATCATCATCTCTGCGGCTCCCGCTTCGTTAAACGTCTCGATCCGCAAATCTTTCATCTCCAACTCGTCATTGGTGACCCGCGTGGCGCTGCCGATCTCAAAGTTCATCTGCAAGCGCTGCCCGTCTTCCCCATAGTCCGGGAGCTTCACCCCCTCGGCGCTGTGGCCGATGGGGATCGGGACTTGCAGGCTGCTCGACTTCTCCTTCTTTTCTTTTTCCTTTTTCTTCTTCGGCTTGGCGTCTGCCACAGAGGGCAGCAGGCAGGCCACGCAGAGCAAGGCCACCCCCAACCGGGCCGCGAAGGAGCAGGCCGGCTTGAGCCAATAGAAGGGGGTTACAGAAAACATCTCGGAAACGTGCGGCAAAAAAATCAACGAACCAAGGTGTGGATGGCGATCAATTTCTTCAAAAGAAGCGGAAGCCGTGCCAGAGGGATCTGGTTTGGCCCGTCAGAAAGGGCTTTGGCGGGGTTTTCGTGCGTTTCGATAAAAACGCCGTCGCACCCTGCGGCCACGGCGGCCCGCGCGAGCACCGGGGCGAGGACGCCGTCGCCCGCCGTTTTATCTCCCGCGCCGCCGGGGCGCTGGACGGAGTGGGTGGCATCGAACACCGCGTGGTAGCCCGCCTCGCGCATCCAGTAAAGCGAGCGCATGTCGGCCACGAGGTTGTTGTACCCAAAGCTGACACCCCGCTCGGTGAAGAAGAAGGCTTTGCTGCCAAAACGCTCCAGCTTCTTGGCGATGTTTTTGACATCCCACGGGGCGAGGAATTGCCCCTTCTTCACATTGACCACGCGGCCCGTCTGCGCGGCCGCGCGGATAAGATCCGTCTGCCGGCACAGGAAGGCGGGGATTTGCAAAATATCAATATACTCCCCGGCGATGGCCGCCTCTTCGGGGGAGTGAACGTCCGTCGTTACCGGCACGCCCAGCTCGGCTCCGATGCTGGCGATGATCTCGCACCCTTCACGCGGGGAAAGGCCACGATAAGAATCGACCGAGGTGCGGTTGGCCTTGTCGTAAGAAACCTTGAAGACAAAGGGGACCCCGAGGTCGCCACAAATCTTCGCAAGCTTACCGGCGATGCGCCGCGCAAAGCGCTCGGACTCAAGGACACACGGCCCGAGAATAAAGAGTGGCTGCTTCCCCCCAAGGGTGGCATTGCCGATTTTGATCGGTTTGGCAGGCATGAAAAAAAGGAGTTAGCCGCGTCGGGCCTCGCAAGCGCGGGCGTAGTCTGCCTGAAGGGTGGCCAGCGTGGTGTTGAGCACCGATTCTTCATCCGGGTTCAGGTTTCCCCGGGTCTTGAGCTGGATGGCGGCGAGCTGCTCGACGAGCATTTTGGCCACGTCGAGATTGACCTGCGGCTGGCCCGTCTGCGGATGCGGCACCTTACCCAGAAACAACGAGGCATTGTGCCCGTGCATGCGGACAAACTCGATGAACCGGAGGGTCATCTCGCCTTGGGAGGTGGAGGTCTGGACTTCTGCCATCGGGAACTCTTACTGGAGCCCCGCCGACCCTTCAACCGTTTTCAGTGACAAACCAATGACGCCGCCTCCAACGCCTCGATAAGCACGAGGCCCCCCCGACCCACCACAAAGCGCTCCCCCGCGGCGAGCACGACATCGCCCGGCTCCCCCTCGCAGGTGATCCAGAGCACCCCGGCACAACACCGGATCTCCACCCCTTCCGAGCACTCCCCCTCGATGCGCAGGAGCCGCCCCCGGGCCAATGCCACGGGAGCCTGAGCCGTAGGCGAGCCGAGGAAGGGAAGCGGGGAAGTCAATGTCGCTTGCATGCCCCTACTCTCGCCCAACGCAAGGCTCCAGCACAGAGGCAGCCTGTGTGAAAGAGGACCGGTACAGCTCTCCGCTGGCGCAACTGTACCGTAAAAATAGCCCGAATACTGTAACTGTAACCAATACAAAACTGCGCTATCGTCTCTGTACCGATGAAAACTGCACCGGAAGAAAAGCGCTACCTCTCTGTAGAGCGGCAGATTGCCAACCTCATCGAGAACGGCACCTTGCGCCCGGGAGAGCGCATCCCCTCGGTGCGGCGGCTCAGCCGCCAGCGGGAGGTGAGCATTTCGACGGTGCTGCACGCCTACAGCCTGCTGGAGAGCAAGGGGTTTATCGAAGCGAGGCCGCAATCGGGCTACTTTGTGCGGCCCCGGCTCTGGCGGCCTCCGGAGGAACCCGCCATGTCGCCCGCCACACGCCACCCGGTGGAGGTCAATATGAGCCGCCTGGCGATGCAGGTGATCCAGGCGATCCGCGAGCCGGGCCTGATCGGCCTTGGCGCGGCGCTGCCGAGCCCGGAGCTGCTCCCCACCGCGCAGCTCACCCGCGCCATGGCGGCGGCGGCACGGCGCGCGCCAGTGGCGGCCTCGGCCTACGATGCCCCTCCCGGCCACCTCGGCCTGCGCACCCAGGTAGCGCGGCACGCGGTGGATGGCGGCTGCTCGCTCTCGCCCAGCGAGATCGTGACGACCTGTGGCGGCACCGAAGCCCTCCACCTCGCACTGAGCGCCGTGGCTTCGCCGGGCGATACGATTGCCATCGAGACGCCGACGTACTACGGCATCCTCCAATGCATCGAGGCGCTGGGGATGAAGGCGCTTGAAATCCCCACCCACCCGCGCGACGGCGTGAGCCTCGAAGCGCTGGCGCTCGCGCTGGAGACGCAGCCGGTAAAGGCGTGCCTCTTCATGCCCAACTTCAGCAACCCGCTCGGCTGCGCCATGCCGGATGAAGCCAAACGCCGCCTGGTGGCAATGCTCGCGGAGCGGGAGATCCCGCTCATTGAGGACGATATGTATGGCGAGGTCGCCTTTGCCCCGGAACGCCCGCGCATGGCCAAGGCGTATGATACCAAGGGGCTCGTCATCCTCTGCGGCTCGTTCTCCAAAACGCTCGCGCCGGGCTACCGCGTGGGGTGGATCGCGGCGGGCCGCTACCAGCAGGAGGTGGAGCGCTTCAAGATGATCACCTCGCTGGCCACCCCCACCCCGCCGCAGATGGCGATTGCCGACTACCTTGCCACGGGCGGTTACGACCACCATATCCGCAAGATCCGCCGCCTCTACGCCGAAAAGGTGGAGCGCGTAACGCGGGCGATTGCCGAGCACTTCCCCGAAGGCACCCGAGTCACCCGCCCGAGCGGCGGCCAAGTCGTCTGGGTTGAGCTGCCGGAGGTGGTCGATTCGCTCCTCCTCTTCCGCCGGGCGCTGGCAGAGAAGATCAGCATCGCCCCGGGGCCGATCTTTTCGGCCAAGCAGAAGTTCCGCAACTTCATCCGGCTTAACTGCGGGAACCCGTGGAGCGATGCGCTCGAGCAAGCCTTCCAGCGGCTCGGCCAGCTCATTGGCGAGCAGGTGGACGCCGGGGCGGCTCTCCGCTAAGCTGCCGGAGCCATGCCCCCAAAGCCCCCCTTTTCCGATACCCTTCGCAGCCAACCCGGCTGGGTGATTGTGAGCACCGGGGTGGTGCTGGCGGTTGTCTTCGGGGTCTTTGACCTTTTTACGGAGTACAATGTCAGCCTCTTTATCCTCTACTCGCTACCGATCATCTTTGTGGCGTGGTTTGGCGGTGGCACCCGGGCGCTCCTGTTTATCTCCATCTTCAGCGCGCTCACGTGGGAAGCAGCGGATGCGCACCTCCACCAGCCACGCGAGGGGTGGGTGCATGTTTGCGGGAGCGTCTTCTTCCAGTTTCTCTTCTTTAGCCTGGTGGCGTTTGCGACGCGGGCGATCCGGCAGCGGCTGGAGCATACGGAGGCGCAAGTCTCCGAATTGGAGCGCTTCCTTATTTTGGCGGAAATCTCCCCGGTGGCGATTTTTCGCACGGGACCTGAGGGGGAGTGCGTCTATGTGAACCAACAGTGGGGCGACCTCACCGGCCTCCCTGCGGAGCGCTCACTGGGCCAGCGCTGGGTGGCGGCGCTACACCCGGATGATGAGCCGCGCGTAAGCGCCGAGTGGGCCGAGGCGCGGCAACGCCCGGCAGCTCCCTTCCGCTTCCAGGCCCGCTTCCGCCGCTCGGGGGTGGAGCCCGCGTGGGCGCTGGGGCAAGTGGCTGCCGAGCGGGATGCCACGGGGGCGGTATGCGGCTACGTTGGCACGGTGACGGACCTTACGGCCCAGCGGAGGCTGGAACGCGAGATCCTGCAGATCAGCGAGCGCGAGCAGCAGCGCATCGGGCAGGATTTGCACGATGATCTTTGCCAATTCCTCGCTGCCATCCGCTACGCCTCCTCTTCCTTGCGGGATGATCTCAAGCGCCGCGCCCTCCCCGAAGCCGAGGCAGCCCGGGAGATTACCGATCTGCTCAAAGACGCCATCTCGCGAACGCGCGGGCTGGCGCGCGGCATCTTCCCCGTGCAGCTCGAGAGCCAGGGGCTGGTCTCCGCGCTGCACGAGCTGGCGGCCAATACGAGCCGCCTCTACGGCATCGCCTGTTCCTTTGAGTACGAGCCGCCGCTGGCTCTCGACGATAGCGCCACCGCCACCCACCTCTACCGCATCGCGCAGGAGGCGCTGGCCAACGCCCTCAAACACGGGCGGGCGCGCCGCATCACCCTCTGCCTGCGGCCCGAGGGGGCGTGGGCTGTGCTCACCATTCGGGATGACGGCACCGGCTTCTCCTGCGACGCCACCACCCCGTGCGAAGGGATGGGGCTACGCATTATGGAATACCGCTCGCACATGATCGGCGGGCGGCTTACCGTGGCCCCCGACCCGGAGGGGCGCGGCATGCAAGTGACCTGCACCTTCCGCAAACGCCCACCGTTGTGACCCAGCCGCCACCCCGAAGCGCAGACCTTCCCTTTTGAAGAAACATGCCGCCCATCCGCATCGTCATTGTCGATGACCACCCGCTCCTGCGCGAGCAGCTTGCCCTGCTCATCAGCAAACAGGAGGAGATGGAGGTGTGCGCCCAGGCAGACAACATCGGCGAAGCGCTGGAGTGCATCCGCGAGGCGCGGCCCGATATCGCCATCGTGGACATCACCCTCAAAGGCTCGAGCGGGCTTGAGCTTGTGAAAAACCTCAAGGCCGAGGGGTTGCAGACGCCGGTGCTCGTCCTCTCTATGCACGACGAGTCGCTCTATGCCGACCGCGCCTTGCGCTGCGGCGCGCGCGGTTACATCACCAAACAAGAGGGGCCCGATACCGTCATGGCCGCCATCCGCTGCGTCCTCTCCGGCAAGGTCTATTTGAGCGAAGACCACACCGCCCGCATCCTCAACCGCCTGAGCGATCCGACCCCGGAGGAGAACGCCCTCCCCTCCATCGACCGGCTGGCCGACCGCGAGCTGGAAGTCTTCCAGATGATCGGCCAAGGGCGCACCACGCGGGAGATCGCCGAAGCCCTCCACCTCGGGGCTAAAACGGTGGATACTTATCGCGAGCGGATCAAACAAAAGCTCGGCCTGCGCAACGCCGCCGAGCTTTACCACCGCGCCGCAAGGTGGGTGGAGGCACAAGGGTAGCGCACTGTAGGGAAATCTCCTACACCCGCTGGAGGAAGGGAATGGCTCGCCTCAACCGGGCAAAAAAGGTGATAAATCGGGTTTTTCCTGATCCATGACGAAGATTCTCCTTTCCGGCATTGGGCGCTGGGGTGCCAACCACCTCCGCGTGTTGCAGTCGCTCCCCATCGAGCTTTTTGTGGCTGATTTTGATGAAGCCCGCCTCGAGGCGACCGGCCTGCCCGCCACCCACCGGAGCACCGATCCCCGCGCTTTCTACGACCAGATCGACGCCGCCGTGGTCGTCACCCCCGCGCAAGCCCACTTCGAGGCATGCCAGGAGCTTCTGGAGCGCGGGAAGGATGTCTTTGTGGAAAAACCGATCACCGTCACCTCGGCCGAAGCCCGCACGCTTGCGGAGCTGGCGGAGAAAAACGAGCGCATCCTCCAAGTCGGCCACATCTTCCGGTTTGACCCCGCCTCCCTCTGGCTGCGCAACGCCGTTGCGGAAGGGAAGTTTGGCCGTTTGAAGATGCTGCGCGGCAACTTCTCAGGCTTCAAACGCCCGCGGAATGATACCGGCGTGACCTTCGCCGACAGCATCCACTTTATTGATCTCTTCAATTTCTTCCTCGGCGAGAGCCCGCTGCGGGTCCATGCCGTCCTCAACGACTTCATGGGCCGGGGGATGGATGACCAATCCTTCGTCTCGCTGGAGTACTCCTCCGGCAAGGAAGGCGCGCCCGTGTGGGCCACCGTCGAGTCGGGCTACCACGCGCCGGGCAAGTACCGCGAGGTGGTCGTCATCGGCGAAGACCTCACCGCTGTTTGCGACTACAACGTCGCCCAGTACAAGATCAAGACCTTCGAGAACCGCCACGTCCCCAATGGCACGGAGTTCAAAGCCGTGGAAGGAGCGCTCCACCAGCTTGAGTTCTCCCCCGAAGAGCCGCTGCGCGCGGAGCTGACGGCCTTTATCGACTCCACCCGCACCCGCAAGGCCCCGCTGGCCGACGGGTGGGCGGGGTACGAATCCGTCCGCGCCATTGAAGCCGCCCTCAAATCCGCCGCGTGCGGCCAATGGGTCTCCCTGTAAAAAACGTTTTCCCCAAGCCTATCCAGATGAAAAAAGTCCCTCTCTCCAAAGTCTTTCTTAACGACGAAATCCGCCAGGCCGCCCTGCGCGCCATCGATTCCGGCTCCTACATCCTCACCAAAGAGTGCGAGGCGCTGGAGGCCGAGCTGGCTGCCCACACCGGCACCAAGCACGCTGTTCTCTGCGCCAACTGGACGGCGGGGGTGATGATGCTCCACCAGGCCATGGGCCTTAAGGCTGGGGATGAGGTGCTCGTCCCCTCGCACACCGCCTTCCCCTCCATCGAACCGATGATCCACTGGGGTGCCAAGCCGATCTTCATCGACATCGACGACACCTACTGCCTCGACACCGATGCGCTGGAAGCAGCGATCACCCCGCGCACCGTCGGCATCCTCCCTGTCCACCTTTACGGGCATGCGGCCAATCTGGACAAAGTTCTCGAAGTCGCCAAGAAGCACAACCTCTGGGTGATCGAAGATTGCGCGCAGGCACAGGGCGCCAAGTGGAAGGGCGGCCGTGTCGGCTCCAACGCCTTTGCCGGTGCGTTCTCCTTCTTCCCCTCCAAAAACCTCACCTGCTTGGGCGATGGCGGCTGCATCACCACCAATGATGACGCCGTTGCCGACAAGATCCGCATGCTGCGCAACCACGGGCGTAAGAACAAGTTCACCCACGAGTTTGTCGGCTACAACCTGCGGTTCAACGAAATCCAGGCCGCTGCCGCGCGCGTCGGCCTGCGCGAGCTGGACCGCTTGAACGCCCACCGCCGCGTCGTCGCCGCCCGCTACTGCGAGCGCCTTTGCGACGTGGTGCGCGTGCCGATCTCCAAGGAGTACTCCGAGAGCGTTTACCACATGTTCGTCATCGCCACCGAACGTCGCGACGAGCTTGCCAAAGCCTTGCAGGAGAAGGGGATCGCCACCGGCATTCACTACCCCGTGGCCAACCACCAGCAGCCCGCGATCACCAGCCTTTACAACGACATCCCCACCCTTCCGCGCACGGAAAAGGCCGTCAACGAGATCCTCTCGCTGCCGATTTATGGGGAACTTCCGCTGGAAGACGTTGACTATGTCTGCGATTCCATTAGGGAATTCTTCGGTAAGGCATGAACCCACCCGAGATCAGTCTGGTCATCCCCGCTCATAACGAAGAGGGGAATCTGCAACCGCTGGTAGAGGCCATCCACACTGCGATGGCCCCCACCGGCGTGGAGTACGAGATCGTCATCACCGATGATTGCAGCACCGACCGCTCCTGGGAGGTGCTCCGCAAGCTCTCGGAGAACGACCCGCGCCTGCGCGCCCAGCGCCTGGAGTACAACTGCGGAGAGTCCGCAGCGAGCTGGGCGGGCATGCAAGTCTCGCGGGGCAAGTACATCGCCACGCTCGATGCCGATTTGCAGAACGACCCGAAGGATCTGCCGAAGTTCCTCGAAGCGCTCCAGCATGCCGACTGCGTCTGCGGCACCCGTGTCGAGACGCGCGGCGAGGGCGACAACTTCATCCGCATCGCCTCTTCGCGCATTGCCAATGCCGTGCGCAACAAGCTCTCGGGCGAGAATATTTCCGATGCCGGGTGCACCTACCGCGCCTTCAAGCGCGAGTGCATTGGCGAGGTCAAATTCTTCAAAGGCGGCCACCGGTTTTTGCCCACCCTCATCAAGATGGAGGGGTACACCGTCTCCGAGATCAGCGTGAGTAATAACCCGCGCTTCTCGGGCTCCAGCCACTACGGCGTGTGGAACCGGCTTTTCAAGTCGTTCTACGACCTGCTGGCCGTGCGGTGGATGAAAAGCCGCATCATCCGTTATCGGGTGGCGGAGAAGCTCAACTCCTGATTATTTCGCGGGATGATGTTTATTGCCGATCTATTGCCCCTTGCCGTCAGCCCGTTGGGGACCGAGTACCGCATCTTCGGGCTTGACTGGAATTACTGGGTCATTTTCGGGTTGATCGGCAACGCCGTCTTCAGCATGCGCTTCCTGGTCCAATGGATCGCCTCGGAAAAAGCGGGAGAGAGCGTGATCCCCCTCTCCTTCTGGTACTGGAGCATCGCCGGGAGCATCATCATGGCGCTTTACTTCGTTGCCCGCCGCGATCCCGTCGGCATTTTGGGCTACCTCCCCAACACATGGATCTACATTCGCAATCTGCACCTCATCCGCAAGAAGAAGCGGGCCATGACGGCGGCGGCTCCCTCGCAAACGCCCATCGAGGAAACTCAGTAGCCGCCTGGCTGCGCGGCCCGGGGGCGATCGCCATCGTCCTCTTTATCCTCACGTTGTTCCTCACCTCGCGGAACAACGAGTACCCGTTCTATTACGAGAAAGACGCCCACAGCAAAGTGGCGCAGGTGGTCTCCGGCTATCGGAACTTCTACCACCCGATGCTCATGCTCAACGCCACCGACGTGGGCTTGCGCGTGGCCAACCTTGAGCGCACGGAGCACAACGCCGTCGTCGTGGGCCGGTGGTTCATGGCATTTTGCACGGCGGCGGCCGTAGCCGCCTTCGCCCTGCTTGCCTACCGGCTGCGCGGGCCGCTGGCAGCAATCTGCGTCGGCGTGCTGCTGATGACGCACAACCTCGTCTTCGAGCTGGCACACTTCTTCAAGGAAGACCCGGCGCTGCTCATGGGCCTCGCCCTCGCCTTCCTGGCGATGCAACACTTCAGCGAGCGGCCCAGCCGGGCCAACGCGGTGTGGATGGCCATTGGCTGCGCGCTCGCCGTATCGGGCAAATATGTCGGCATTGCAGCCTTCATCATGGCGCTGTACCTCCTCTGGCTGCGCGGGCGCACCCCCGGGGGCGCGCGGCGGCCGATGCCGTGGGGGCTTTTTATCGGCGTCTTTGTGGCAGTAACGCTGCTGCTCAACTACCAGATCGTCACCCGGTTTCAGGAGTTCCTCGCCGGGTTTGAGATTGAGATGAAGGATGTCAGCCGCCCCTCCAAGCGCAAAGACATCCCGCACCTCGGCCAGGCAGGGGCCGTCTTTACCAAGCTGGTACACCCGTGGATCTTCATCCTCGCGGCCATTCAGATCGCCCTCACCCTGGTGCGGCGGCCTCGCAAGCCGGTGGAGTGGCTGCTTTTCCTCTACCCGGCGATCTTCCTCGTCGTCCTCCTCTACTCGCCCCGGCTCTTTACCCGGCATTTCCTGCCGGTTATCGCGTTTCTCTGCGTGCTCGCGGGCTTTGGGCTCCCGGCACTGGTGGAGCTGGTGTGGGCAGCGTTCAAAAAAGTGATCCCACCGTTGCGGCGCACCCCCGCGTGGGTGCCGGTGGTGCTGGTACTGGTTTTGCTGGGGCTTGCCTTTCGGCAGGCGCAGCGGCCCATGCTCTGGAAGCGCTACAAAGCCTTCCAACACCCCACGCGCGAGATGCTCATCGCTTATGTGAATGAGCACCTGCCGACCAACGCCGTCATCGCCACCGACCGCAACACCTTCCTTGTAGACCCCGAGGGGAACCCGCGGGAAGACCTGCCAGTGCGTTGCCAAGTCCTCATGAAAGGGCGGCTGGCTTACTTTGAATCGGTGGATGCGCTCTACGAATTGGGCGTCACCCATATCGCCGCGCACAGCCGCAGCTCCCCCAGGCTCTTTGCCAAAGGGGCCTCAGGCAAAGCCGCCCGCAAGGGCGAACGCGAAGACGACCCCGCCGAAGACGTAGAACGCGAAAGTGATGAAACCGCGCCCAACGGCCCCCCCGTCGAGGCTGAACGAGACCTCACAAAGATGCGCAACTACATGCAGGGCAAGGAGTTTTACGAAGAGCTGGTCAAGGTGGTCGAAGAAGTCACCTACATCCCCAGCGGGCGTACGGCCTACATCGCCCCGGCGCTGAAGCTCTTCAAGCTCAAGCCCCGCCCCGCAGCCGTGGTAGAGCCTACGGAGCCGACAGAGCCTTCGGCTCCCTCAGTTGAGTGAAGGATCGTCCGGCGCGGCGGCCAGCAGGCGAAACCACGGGCCATACTGGCGCATGATGGTAAACCACGCCTGCGTGCAGGCCTCGGTATCGAGCAGATCGCGGTCGGGCTTTTGCACCACCCACGCTTTCTGCTCCAGCTCGCCCTCAAGTTGCCCGGCGCTCCACCCCGCGTAGCCGACAAAGCCGCGCACCACGGCATCAGGCTCCGTAGCAACCTCGCGAGCCTCTTCGAGATCGAGATTCACCGCGCACTCCAGCGCCTGCGCCTCGGCGCGCCAACGTAGCGCGGCAAAGGTCAGGCGGTCGCGCCCCACCGGGCCGCCAAAAAAGACCGGCGCACGCCCCAGCGCCCCAAGCCCCCCCTCCTCCACCACTTCGCCGACGATCTTACCCGTCGGGCGATTCAGAATCAGCGCCAGTGCCCCTTCCTCCGGGCTGTACTCGGCCACGTAAAGGACCGTGCGGCGGAAGTTCGGCTCCAGCAGGCTCGGGTGGGCGATAAGAAGCGCCCCTCGCAAGCCCAGAGATGATGAAGAAGATTCGCGCACGCCCCCCAATGTAAAAGCCTCTTTCAGACGCGCAAGTCTCGTCTTCCCTGTGGCAAGAAACGCGCGGACCTGTTAGCCTCCCCCTCCCATGCCTGCCGAAGCCGCTGCTAAACTGACCATCGCCGGAAGAGAGTTCTCCTCGCGCCTCTTTCTGGGCACCGGCAAGTTTGCCTCCAACGAAACCATGCGCGATGCGCTGGCCGCCAGCGGTACCGAGATCGTCACCGTCGCCCTGCGCCGGGCAGACCTTTCCGGCAAGCACGATCCGTTTGCCAATATCCTCGATTTTATTGACCCGCAGCGCTACCTCCTCCTGCCCAACACCAGTGGAGCCATGAACGCCGAGGAGGCCGTGCGCCTCGCGAGGCTGGCCGCCGCCGCCGGGCTCCCCAAGTGGGTGAAGCTGGAGATCCACCCCGACCCGCGCTACCTTCTGCCCGACCCGGTGGAAACCCTCAAGGCCGCCGAAACCCTCGTAGCCGAAGGGTTTACCGTGCTCCCTTACATCAATGCCGACCCGGTGCTCGCCAAGCGCCTTCAGGAAGTGGGCACGGCCACCGTCATGCCGCTCGGCTCGCCCATTGGCAGCAACCGGGGGCTGGAGACGCGCGCGCAGTTGGAGATTATTATCGAGCAGGCGACCGTGCCGGTGGTGGTCGATGCGGGTATCGGCGCACCCAGCCACGCCGCGCTGGCCATGGAGCTGGGGGCGGATGCCGTGTTGGTCAATACCGCCATTGCCGCAGCCGCCGACCCGCTGCGGATGGCGCGCGCCTTCCGCATGGCGGTGGAGGCCGGGCGCGATGCGTTTGAAACCGGGCTCGCCGCCCCCCGGCGCACGGCCTCGGCTACCAGCCCGCTCACCGCGTTTCTGCAAAAAAAGGAATAGTCCCCCCGCCGCTACGCCTTTATCCTCCCCTTCACCGATGCCGCCCCAGCCATTGCTCCAGGTCCAGTCGCTGAAAACGTGGTTCCCCGTTCGCAGCGGGTTGCTGCGCCGCCATGTGGATGATGTGAAAGCGGTGGACGATGTCAGCTTCTCCGTGCCCGAGGGAAGCACCGTCGGCCTCGTGGGTGAGAGCGGCTCGGGCAAAACCACTATTGGCCGCACGATCCTCAAGCTCACTCCGGCCACCTCGGGGCAGGTGCTCTTCAACGGCACCGATATTTTGCCTCTTTCGGAGTACCAGTTTCGCTCCTACCGGAGCGAAATGCAGATGATTTTTCAGGACCCGTTTGGGTCGCTCAACCCGCGGATGTCGATCTTCTCCATCGTTGCCGAAGCTCTGGAGATCCACTTCCCGGAGATGACCAAGGCCGACCGGCGCGAGCGCGTGGCGGAGTTGCTGCGGCAAGTCGGCCTCCAGCCGGAGATGATGCACCGCTACCCGCACGAGTTCAGCGGCGGCCAGCGCCAGCGCATCGGCATCGCCCGGGCTTTGGCGGTGAAGCCGCGCTTCATTGTTTGTGACGAGCCGGTGAGCGCGCTTGATGTGAGCGTGCAGGCGCAGATCGTCAACCTCCTCCAGGATCTTCAGGAAGAGCTGGGGCTCACTTACCTTTTCATCGCCCACGACCTCGCCGTGGTCGAGCACATCAGCGACCACGTGCTGGTCATGTACCATGGCAAAATTGTCGAGTCGGCCCCGGCCGAGGCGATCTACGAAAATCCGCAGCACGAGTACACCCGCAAGCTGCTCGCCGCCGTACCCCGGCTTGGTTGATTTCCCTTTCCCGCCATGACGCCGCTGCTCCGCAAACTGCTTGGGATGAATTGGCTCCTTTTCGCGCTGATGATCGCGCTTTCGATCTTCGGCGTCATCGCCATCTATAGCTGCACCTACATGCAGACGGATGCCGCCTACTTCAACATGTGGAAGCGGCAATCCATCTGGATCGGCATCAGCACCGTCGCCTTCTTTGCCGCGAGCCTGATCGACTACCGCTGGATCCGTTGGGGCGCGCTACCGATGTACCTTGGCTCCATCGTCTTCCTCATCCTCACGCTGGTGATCGGCGTGAGCAACGAAGGCGCGCGAAGCTGGTTGCGGCTGGGGCCCATCCAGTTTCAACCCGCGCAGTTGGCCGTCCTCTCCGGCGTGTTGGTGTTGGCGCTCTTCCTAAGCCAATTTCGCAATCTCCACCCGATGCTGCGCATCGCGGCCAGCGGCGTCATCTCCGGGGCTCCGGCGCTGCTCATCCTCATGCAGCCTGACTTTGGCGAAACGATGATGTGGGTGCCGGTCGTCTTCGTCATGCTCTTTATCGCGCGGCTGCCGCTGCGCTACCTCATCGTCATCACCCTGCTGGGGACGATGACGCTGCCGGTCGGCTACTACTTCTTCATGAAGCCGTACCAGCAGAAGCGGATCATCGCCTTTATCGACCCGGAGATCGACCCGCGCGGCGCTTCCTGGGCGCTTAACCGCAGCCTCATCGCCATCGGCTCCGGGGGCTGGGCGGGCAAGGGCTTTAAAGCGCCCAACTCCGAGGTGGAGCTCGGCCACGTGCCGCGCACCACCGTGCCCAACGACTACATCTTCACCGCCATTGGCGAGCAATGGGGCTTTTTGGGAGGGTTGACGTTGGTGGCAACCTTCGGGCTCCTGCTCTCCACGTGTATCTTTGTCGCCTTTAACTCCGCGGATGAGCTGGGGCTGCTGCTGACCGTGGGCGTCACCGGGTTGATCTTTACGCACACCTTCCAGAATATCGGGATGACCGTCTCGATCATGCCGATCACCGGGGTGCCGCTGCCGCTTATCAGCTATAGCGGCTCGTTTGTGGCCGTCATCATGTTTGGGCTCGGGCTGGTGAACTCCGTCTGGGTGCACCGCAAGGAGCTGCCATAGCGGCTACTCGCCGGGCTTGGGCGAGCGCGCGTAAGAGGAAAATTTGAGGTACTCCTTCGGAGCCACCTTGGCGTAGAGTGCCTCGCGCAATTCGTTCTTTTTGAACCGGCGGTAGAGGCGGATTTGGCCCGAATCATCAAACCCGGCGTGGAGCATGATGCTGTCGTCCTCCTTGTCGATCCCGCCCCAATAGAGCGGCTCCCCTTTGTGCATCAGAATGGGGGCCTGCTCGTAGTCTACCGGGCGCGGAATGCCCGCAGGCTCCCCCACCCCGGTGGGCGGCACCTCAATCTCTTCGAGCGTCGTGCGGGAAATACGGTCGCGAGTGGTAAGCACAGCCATGGCGGTAAACCCGGCCAGCAAGAGCACCCCGAGCCCCACGGCAAAGCGCGCACCGATGATGGGGGGAGTCGTTTTCATAGACGCCCTCTTTCCTCGACTGCGGAGCGCCCGGCGTCAATCATCTTCTCCCCACAGGCGAGATTGGGGCCACGCCCTACAGCTCCCCATAGCGGGCGGCAATGAGGGAGAGGTCGTCCCCAAAACCGCCTTCTCCCGCCAGAGCCGTGGCTTGGGCCATCACCCCGGTGCGCCATTCTTCCGGCGAGCCGGAGAAGGAGGCCCCCTCCAGCCAGTTGTGAAAAGCGGGCCACCCTTTGGCGCCGTAGATGCCGTCGCTAAAAAGCAGAAAGCCATCCCCCCGCTCCAGCGTGGCACATGTGGCCTCGGGGCGGGCCGGCGCACCACAGAGGCCCAGCGGCGGCGATGCCGAATAGAGCGGCTCCACCGTGCGCCCCCTGCCCCGCACCAGTACGATGGGAGGGTGCCCCGCCCCGGCGGCGGCGATCTGCCCCGGGCCCAGCTCCACACACGCAGCGGTAAAGGCGGGGCGGCCTTGCAAAAGGGTGCAACACTCGCGGTCTACGGCGGCCAGCACGGCGGCGGGCCCCTCCTCGCCCTCCTCTGCCGCAGCCTGCCGAAAGAGGAGCTTGGCAAGCGCCGTGACCAACGCCGCCGAAGCACCATGCCCGGTGGCATCCGCCATCCACAGCAGGGCACGCCCGTGGGAGAGCGGGGCCCAATCATAAAAATCGCCCCCGACCGGCCAAAGCGGGGTGTACTGGAGCGCAAAGGCCCACCCGGGCAGTTCCGGCAGATGGCGCGGGAGAATGGCCCGCTGCACGAGGCGCGCGGCCTCAAGATCATGCCGGTGGCGCTCCTGCCACTCGGCCAGGAGGCGGTTCTGCTCCTGAAGCTGCCGCCGCAAGGCCGCCACCCGCAGGAGCGTGCCGATGCGCGCCTCCAGCACAGGGAGGTTTACCGGTTTCTCCACAAAATCATCTGCCCCGGCCTGGAGGCACCCCACTTCGTCGGCGACTTCCGGGTGGCCGGTAAGGAGGATGACGGGCATCTGCGCGACCTCAGGCTCCGCATGGGCACGCAGGCGGGCGCACGTTTGCGCGCCATTGAGGCCGGGGAGATCGTAGTCGAGCACCATCACCCCCGCGCCCTGGCGGGCGGCGGCGGCCTCCAGCGCCTCGGGGCCATTGCGGCAGCTTTGCGTGGCAAAGCCGCGCCGTTGCAGCGTCTGCTCGAGCAGGGTGCAAAGGCGGGCGTCGTCATCAACAAGCAGGATCTGGTCTGGCATCAAGTGGCTCCTCACAGCCAAGTGCGGAGGCCGGGCCGGGGGTGTATGTGGAGCCCCCCCCTGAATGTGGGGTGAATGAAACCCTCTACCCCTTCGTCAAAAGAGGCATGATGAAGACGCTGATTACCACCGTCGTCCTTGTCGGCGGTTTCCTCGCAGGCGGGACACTTTCCACCGCAGAGGCGAAAAAGAAAAAGAAACACAAACACCGTGACCGGTATGAATACCGCCACGGCAACGACTACCGTGGCTACGATGGCCACCGCAGCTACCGGCACCGCGCCAAGTATCGCCACCACCATGGCCCACGCTATTACGCGCCCTACTACGGCTACTACGACCCGTTTTACGCACCGCGCCCGGGGATCTCGTTTACGATCCGCCCGTAATGGGGGCGGCTCCGGTTGAAAACCACATCAAACGAGCGGTCGGCACGGACCGCCATGCCGCGATTAGCGGCTTATCCCCGGCGAAGCCTCTCTGCGGAGTCTGCCTCGAAGAGGCAGACAAGCCGCCCCTCCATGGCGCTCCCGCGCCACGCTTGAGCGGTAGCTCTAGCCTGGTGAGTCAGAAGTGAATGAAATTTTTGAGACGATTTTTGTGGTATTTCAAGGCGTCGAGCGAAGTCGGCATCTGTAGATACCGGCTTAGTGAGCAACGCAGAAAGACCCCAAAAGCGTCCAAGATAATGAAATGAATCTCTGACTCAGCAGGCTAGTATTACTACGTTAAGCTGATCGCGGCAGGAACGCGTGCGAAGCGTGAGTTGTAGGCCGTCTCTGTGAGACGGCAGTCCAACCCCATGGCGTTTCACAGAAACGCCCTACAATCTCCGACACTCGCACCGACCTTTCA
>JBBCKB010000097.1:0-71129 GCA_037189965.1 Chthoniobacteraceae bacterium
CCGCCCCTCTCCACCAGCACCCCGTTACCGACTGGTTTTTGGCCGATCCGGGCACCGTGGCCCTCTACCTGGGTGGCGTATTGCTGGTAGCATGGCTGGGGAACTTCATCGTCAAAACCCTCCTCCTGCGCGGGGTGGAGAAGATGCTCGGCCTTCTTTGGAGCGATTGGGGGCGCAACCAACACCTCCTCACCGCCATCCGTCGGCTGGCCAATATCGTCCCCGCGCTCATCCTCATGGCGGGAGTGGATGTCATCCCCGGCCTGCCCGGCGTACTGGAGCGGTGGGTGGATAATCTGTGCATCGCCTCCATGGCGCTCTCCATCGCGCTGACTTTCAGCAACGCGCTCGATGCGCTCAACCACGCCTACGAACGCCGCCCCGAGGCGAAGGCGAAGCCGATCAAAGGGTACCTGCAGATCACCAAGATCGTGCTCTATATCATCACCGCGGTGTTGATGATTTCGACCCTCATCAACCGGTCGCCACTGATTTTGCTTTCCGGGCTGGGGGCCATCACCGCGGTGCTGATGCTCATTTTTCAAGACACCCTCCTTTCGCTCGTGGCGAGTGTGCAGATCTCCTCGGGCGACCTCGTGCGCGTGGGCGACTGGATCGAGATGCCCAACCTCAATGCCGACGGCGACGTCATCGACATCGCCCTCCACACCGTGAAGGTGCAGAACTGGGATAAAACGATCACCACCCTGCCGACGCGAAGGTTGATCACCGACCCCTTTAAAAACTGGCGGGGGATGCAGGAGTCTGGCGGGCGGCGCATCAAGCGAGCCCTCTTTCTCGACCAAACCAGCGTCCGCTTCCTTTCCCCCAGCGAGGCGGAGGAGCTCAAGCGCTTCTCGCTTCTGGGTGAGTACCTGGAAGGAAAAGCCGCCGAGCTGTCGCGGTGGAACACGGCGCTGGGCGATGGCCCGGAAGTCAACCGCCGGCGGATCACCAACCTCGGCACCTTCCGCGCCTACGTGCTCAACTACCTGCGGCGGCACCCCTCCATCCACCAGGAAATGACGCTGCTCGTGCGCCAGCTCGGGCCCACCTCCGACGGCCTGCCGCTGG
Organism: Chthoniobacteraceae bacterium; assembly: GCA_037189965.1. Lineage (GTDB taxonomy): Bacteria > Verrucomicrobiota > Verrucomicrobiia > Chthoniobacterales > Chthoniobacteraceae > DATMFV01. Next base: position 1,075 of record JBBCKB010000097.1, read on the forward strand.
AGATCTACTGCTTCACCAACGACACCCGCTGGGCGGTGTATGAAGATATTCAGTCCGACTTGTTTGACCACCTGCTGGCGATCCTCCCCGAGTTTGGCCTCCGGGTCTTCCAAAACCCGGGCGGAGCAGACTTCCGCAAACTGGCGGAAGGGGCAACGAGCGCCGAATCGCTCGCGGGATAACAAGAACGCCTTGGTGAAATCACCATCAGGGAGCAGGCGAACCATCGACGCCGTTTTCCCGCAACCATTTGGACCATTCGCTCATAAGCTCAAATCGTTCATCAGGTTTAAAGAGAAACTCGTTATTGCCCTGCAGATCTCCACCAACATGAATCACTGAAACCCCAACAAATTGGGAAATGCCAGAGTTCTCCCAAGGCCGTTGCGTGAAGATGAGGAGGAGCACGTGTGCAGCAAGATACTTCTCACGATCTGATAGCAAGTAAACCAAATGGTTGATTGCTCCGGGTCTATAATTTGGAGGGACTGCCTGTCGGCTGGCTCCTTTCAATTCCATCACAAAAACACCGGCTGTACCCACGCCCCATACGACATCGTTATTGGAGATTTGATTAAGATGTTGTAAGGCGCGCGGTGGCTCCGGCTTCATCATTTGGATGAAGGAGGCCAATGCGGCGGCAACAAGTAACGACAGGGCGATGAGGACGGCTATGCCTTGAGGTTTAAGATGCTGATTGGTCTCCATGCGGGTCGGGTAAGAACGAAGGAGATGGGAGCAAGGGAAACCCCGTTGGCCGCAGGCTTAAAAGATCGGCTTGCGGCCTCGGATGCGCTCGATGGCTTTTTCGGCAAACTGGCGCTCTTCTTCGGTGAGGCTGGGCTCTTTTAGGGCGACCTCAAAGGTGGCGAGCGCTTCTTCCGGGCGCGCGGTGGCGGCGTAGGCTTGGGCTAGGTAGATGCGCCAGTTCCCCACGGGGAGGCGGCGCGCTTCGTTAAGGGCGATGATTTTCTCCAACGCTTCGGCCTCTTCGCGGTGAGCGTTGGCGGCGTGGGCGATGCGGGCATGCAGCCGGAGCGTGGCCCCATCTTCCGGGAAGCGGGCGGCAAGCTGGCGGGTGAGGAAAAGCGCATCGTTAAACTTGCCGTGGGCAAAGTACGCCTCGGCCAAAACCGCTTGTGCGGGATGGTAGGTTTTGTCTTCCTTGAGGGCGCGCTGGCTTTGCTCCAGCACGCGCTCCCATTTGCCGGTGGCGGCGTTGCTGAGGGCGAGGCCTGTCCATGCCGGGGCGGAGTGGCTGTCAATTTTGAGCGCTTCCTCCAGCAGGGCCACGGCAGCCTCGCGCTGCTCAAGGGCGAGCAAACGGTGGGCGGTTTGCACCCGGAAGGTGACCTGCTCTTCCTCGGAATGGCTGGCAAATCGGGCCCGGAGCGCCTCCAGCCCAGAGGGGCTCCACGCCGGTGCGGGCGCGCGCCGAAAAGTGAGGGCCTGCGCATCCACACTGGCGAGCACCCAGTCGGGAGATTGGCGCAGGTGGTCGAGCAGCGGGCGGTAGGTTGCGGGGTCCCCCGCTAGCAGGAGAGCTGAGAAGCGGTGCTTGCGGTCGAGCTGGCGCCACGCCTTGGGGTCGAAGACGGCATTGGCAAACTCGGCCCTGAGCGCCGCCGGGTCGCCCTCAAGACCAAGCGCGGCCCACTGCCCCTCCAACCAAGGGGCGGCGGCTTCGTTGAAGAACCAGATCCCCCCCGTCTTGCCAAGTGCCTCTGCCGCGAGGAGCGGCGTGCCCAGCTCCGCGCTCGGGGGGGGCGTGGCGCGGCGGCAGCCCGGCAGGGCCAGCAGGAGGAGAAGGAGCAGCAAACGCGGGTGCATACCCCACCACCTTTGCCCCGAGGGCCCCGGGCGCGCAAGTCTTTGCGCTTCCCCCCCGGAGGCGCGGGGGCGTAGCGTGGGCGGTGCAATGGCTCTCACGCTCTCCCTCCTCACCGTTCCCAATGCCCGGCGCAGCGAAGTCGTCGGCTGGCAGGGAGAGCGGCTCAAGGTAAAGGTGAAGGCCCCCGCCGTAGAGGGGAAGGCGAATGCCGAGCTGCTCCGCTTTGTGGCGGAGCTTTTCGGGGTGCGGCCCGGAGCTGTTACGCTGGTGCGGGGGGAAACGGCGCGGCTCAAGGAAGTGCGTGTAGAGGCGGCAGACGAAGCCGCCCTGCAAGCCCGGTGGGAGGAATTGCAGAAAATGTGAAATCCGGCTTGACCCCGAGGCCCTCTCTCCGCAAAGTCTGCACCCGACGATGAAGGTTTCTTCCACCCCAAATTCCACCTCCTCCCTCTCCACCCGCGCGGTGACGCAGGGTGGCGCGATGGGGTATTGGGCATGCCTCTGCCACACGCTCCGCCGGGTAAAGCACCTGGAGCCGTGGGAACGGTGAAGAAAACGGGAAGAAGTCCTCTTTTAATGAGTCGAAGTACTAAAAACCCAATTTTCTAAAACACGAACCCACTGCCAAACGGCCGGTGGGTTTTTCTTTTGCCATGATCATCCATTTTATGAACCAAACCAACACCACCACAAAGATCCCCGAACGAAGTCGGTTGCGGGGAAGTAGCCCCGCACCCTCGCCCGCCCAACTGCTCCGGCAGTTGACGGATTTGTATCGTGAATTGGGGCTGTCGAAAGACGCCTCGCGCCAGGCGGCCATTGCCGACCTGATGATGGAGGGGCGCCCTGCGATGGCGCTGGCTGCTTAAATGAAAAGCCACCTCCACAAAGTTGACCGGCTTGCGTGTCCGGTCTGTCTCCCCCCCTACTGCCGGGCCCGCTATTGTCGCGCGCCGCACGGCCTCGCTTTGTAACGCCTCCGCTTGCTTTTCCGCCGCGCGGCCCCGGGTGTTGCACTCGGGGTTGTGCGGCCCACGCCCCCTTCTCTAATGACCCCGGCCGCTCTTTCCGATGGCGCGATCATTCGCCGCCTTTTGGGGATTGCCTGGCACTACCGCTGGGGGTGTTTGAAGGTGCTGCTCCTCCAGCTCGTTTTGCTCGGGCTGGGGGTGGCCGTCGTCGTCCTCACCGGGTTGGGGATTGATGCGCTGCGCTCCGCCGTCCAGCCCGGGGCTCCGGCCCCGCGCTGGCCACTCGGGTGGCAGCCCCCGGGAGGGTGGTCGCCCATGGGGGTGATCTCGCTGCTCGCGCTCGGGGTTTTCCTGCTCTCCCTCCTGCGCGCAGGGGTGGACTATACCTACCGCCTCTCGGTAGACCGCCTGGTGCAGGCGCGCCTCGTCGTGCACCTTCGGGGCGATATTTACGAAAAGCTCCAGCGGCTGGCCTTCCGGTTTTTTGATGCCAACGCCAGCTCCACCATCATCAACCGCGTCACCGGAGATGTGCAGGGCGTGCGGATGTTTTTGGACCAGGTGCTTTTGCAAACGGTGATGCTGGTTTTCTCCGTTGGCATCTACCTCGCGTACATGTTTTCGCTCCATGTGCCGTTGACGCTCGCGTGCCTTGCCTCCACGCCGCTCATGGCGTACCTGGCCATCCGCTTTTCGCGGCAGGTGCAGCCCGCTTACCAGGAGAACCGCCGCCGGGTAGATGCCATGGTGCAGTGCCTTTCGGAGAATGTGAAGGGGGTGGAAGTCGTCAAAGCCTTTGCCCGCGAGGGGGATGAACGCGCGCGCTTCGAGGCGCTCAATAATGACGTCTTCGACCAAAAGGAGGGGATCTTCCGCAGCATCGCGCGCTTTACGCCGACCATCAGTTTTTTAAGCCAGCTCAACCTCGTCGTCCTTCTTCTCTACGGCGGGTGGCTGGTCATCGAGGGGCGCTTCCCGCTGGGCGCGGGGCTTGTGGCGTTTGCCGCGTTGCTCCAGCAGTTTGCCACGCAGATCTCCAACCTTTCCACGATCACCAACTCCTTGCAGGAGAGCCTCAGCTCGGCCCGGAGGGTGTTTGAAGTGCTCGATACCCCCGTGGCCGTGCAGAACCGCCCCGGCGCGCTTGCGCTGGCCCGGGCGCGGGGGGAAGTGCGGTTTGAAGAAGTCTGGTTCGACCACGGGGTGGACCCCGTGTTGCGCGATATCTCCTTCACCGTGCGGCCCGGCCAGCGCATCGCGATCTTTGGCCCCACCGGCTCCGGCAAAAGCCTTCTGATGAGCCTGATCCCCCGGTTTTACGACCCAACCGCCGGGCGCGTCTTGCTGGATGGGCACGACCTCCGGGAGCTGGATCTCGACGCCCTGCGGCGCAACGTGGGGATGGTCTTTCAGGAAAGCTTCCTCTTCAGCGCCAGCGTGGCGGCGAACATCGCCTTTGGCCACCCGGAGGCGACGCGCGAGCAGGTCGAACGCGCCGCCCGCGCCGCCGCCGCGCACGACTTTATCTCCGCCCTGCCCGATGGGTACGACACCCTTTTGGGCGAAGGCGGCGTCGGCCTCTCTGGAGGGCAACGGCAGCGGCTCGCCATCGCGCGCGCCATTCTGCTGGAGCCGAGCCTGCTGCTGCTGGATGACCCGACCGCCGCGCTCGATGCGGGCACGGAGCACGAAATCGCCGAGGCGCTGGAGTCTGCCATGCGCGGGCGCACCACCTTCCTCGTCGCTCACCGGGTGAGCCTGCTTCGGAGGGCCGACCTCATTTTGGTGCTCGATGAAGGGCGCATTGTCCAAACCGGCACGCACGAGGCGCTTTGCCGCCAGCCCGGGCCGTATGCCGAGGCGATGCAGACCTCGCACTGGGCTCCTTCCGCGGAGGTGGCGCGGTGAGCCAGAAGCCGCGCACCGCAGAGGCCGAGCCGGGCCAGCTCCCGCCGTTGGAGTTTTTGCGCCTGTTTCGCCGCGTCTTTTCCTACACCGCGCGCTACCCGGGTGTGCGGGCGCGATTATTTGTAGTGGTGGTATTGAGGGCGGCACAGCTCTCCATCGTCACCTGGGCACTGGCGGCGGTGATCAATGGGCCGATCACCCACGGAGATTGGCCAGGCACGCTGCTCGGGGCGCTCGGGTTTCTGGCGTTCATCCTCTTCACCCAAGTCACCTTCGGCTTCCGCATCTACTACGCCTTGCGGCTGGGGGAAGGCGCCATCCGCGACCTGCGGCGCGATACCTTCGCCCACCTCCAGCAGATGACGGCGGGCTTCTTCCAGCAGATGAAGGCGGGCCGCTTGATCAACCGGATGACGAGCGATGTGGAAGCAATCCGGGCCGGGGTGCAGGATGTGCTCTTTATCTGCATCGTCAACGGCGGGCAGATGGTCTTTACCGGCATCATCCTCGCTTTTACGGATTGGGTGCTCTTCCTGGTCGCACTCGCCATCGCGCCGGTGCTCTGGTGGGTAAACCTCAAGTACCGCACGCTCGCCAGCGACGGGCAGCGGCGCACTTCAGAGAGCTTCTCCCGCGTGACGGCAAGCCTCGCGGAGTCGATCGATGGCATCCGCGTCACCCAAGGCTTTGTGCGGCAGGAGGTCAATGCGGCGCAGTTTCAGGGCTTGGTGAGCGACCACTCGCGCAACGTCATCTACAACTCGCGCATCAATGCCACCTTCCTGCCGCTGCTGGAGTTTAGCGCGCAGGTCTTTATCGCGCTCCTGCTGGTGGTGGGGAGCTGGCGGGTGCTGCATGGCGGGGCTTCGGTGGGGACGATCATCCAGTTCCTCTTCATGGCGAGCGTCTTTTTTGACCCCTTCCGCGTGCTTGGCACCCAGTACAGCCTGCTCGTCACCTCGCTGGTCGGGGCCGAGCGCGTCTTCCGCCTGCTCGACCGCGCGCCAGATTGGACCGACGCCCCCGAAGCCACCGGGATCGACAAGATTCGCGGCCACGTGGAGTTTCGCGACGTCACCTTCGGCTACACCCCGCGCCAGCGCGTGCTCAACGGCGTCTCCTTCACCGCAGAGCCGGGGCAAATGGTGGCGCTGGTGGGCCACACCGGCAGCGGCAAAAGCTCCATCATCAACCTCCTGACCAAAGCTTACCTGCCCGATTGTGGCGAAGTCTTCATTGATGGCCGCGAGATCCGCTCCATCCGCTCCGATGCCCTGCGCGCGCAGCTCGGGCTCGTACAGCAGCAGAACTTCCTCTTTAGCGGCACGATCATGGACAACATCCGCTTTGCCCGCCCGGAGGCGAGCGATCTGGAGGTCATCAAAGCCACCAAAGCACTCAACTTTCTCGACCTCATCGAAGCGCTGCCCAACGGCTTCCAGACGCTCGTGGGCGAAGGGGGGAGCGGGCTCTCGGTGGGGCAGCGGCAGGTCGTCTGCTTTACCCGCGCGCTCATGGCCCGCCCGCGTATTCTGATCCTCGATGAGGCGACCAGCGCGATTGATACGGTGACGGAGCGCCGCCTCCAGCAAGCGCTGGAGCTGCTCCTTGCCGGGCGCACCAGCTTCGTCGTAGCCCACCGGCTCAGCACCATCCAGCGGGCAGACCAGATCCTCGTGCTCGCCAAGGGGCAGATCGTCGAGCGCGGCACCCATGCCGAGCTGCTGGTGCGGCGGGGCGTCTACGCGGGGTTGCACGAGCGCTTCCTCACCAATACCGCCGCCGAGCGCGACCCGGCTTGACGAGGGGGGGCGCGGGCGGGCAGCATCCCCTCCCATGGTCAAGATCAGCATTGAATACGGGGGCGAGCTGCACTGCACCGCCCAGCATGGCCCCTCGGGCCGCATCGTCGAGACGGATGCCCCGGTGGATAACCACGGGCGCGGCGAATCCTTCTCTCCCACCGACCTCGTGGCCACGGGCCTTGGCGCGTGTATGGCCACCATCATGGGCATCTACGCCGGGCGCCATGAGATCGACCTCAAAGGCATGCAGATCGAAGTGACTAAGGAAATGAGCGCCGACCTGCCCCGCCGCATCTCGCGGTTGACCACCACGATCCGCCTCCCCGCGGGCGTGGCCAAGAGCGAGCCGCTGGAGCGCGCGGCGCTGACCTGCCCCGTGCACCAGAGCCTCCACCCGGAGATCGAGAAGCCGGTGGAGTTTATCTACGGGTAGCGAAAAAGGGGGGACGAGGGGTGTTGCATTGCAATGCCCCGCCCTCTGTCACGCATCCGGCTCCACGTGCACCAGCACATCGCGCACGTTGGGGTGCTTCTCCCGGAGCCGGTCCTTCACGGCGTGGGCAATGGCGTGGCCTTCGCGTACGGTGAGCCCGCCATCCACGCCGACGTGGATATCCACGTAATACTCAAACCCCATCTTGCGCACGAGCAGCGTCTCGACCTCGCGCACCTGCGACACCTCCAGCGCCGTCGCCTCCAACGCCGCACGCAGCTTGCGCGGGGGGGCGGCATCCATCACCTCCCCCAAGGCGGGGAGCAGGAGGTTAAAGCCGTTAAAAGCGATCAACCCGCACGCGGCGAGTGCGGCGTAGTCGTCCGCACTCTCCCAACCCGGGCCACCCACCAGCGAAATGGTGATCCCCACAAACGCCGCCGCCGAGGTGAGCGCATCAGCCCGGTGGTGCCATGCGTCAGTCCGAATGGCGGTGCTATCGGCAGAGTGGGCGATGACTTTGCGGAAAAGGATCTCCTTCACCACCACCACCCCTACGAGCACCGCCAGCGTAAACGGCTTCGGTGTATGGTGCGGAGTGAGGATCTCGCGCACGCTCTCCACCGCAAGCCCCACGGCTGCCGCAAGGACCATGAGCGCCACGACCGCCGCCGCCAGCGGCTCGGCCTTGCCGTGGCCATACGGGTGGTCATCGTCCGGCGGCTTGCCCGCCAGCCGCATGCCGCCCCAGATGACAAGCGAGCCGCCGATATCGAGCATCGACTCCACGCCATCCGCAATCAACGCATAGGCGTTACCTACCACCCCTGCGGTGATTTTGACGACCGCCAACACGGCGTTGATCAAAATCCCCCATAGCGCGAGGCGCTGGCCGGTCTGGTTGGTGGAGGCGGGCATCGGAGAAGCCCCAAGCTTCTGCCAGCCGCCCGGCCATCTCGCAACCTCAAAAACAAACAGCTTGCCGGGCGGGGCGCGGTGGCTAGAATTTGCCCACGTCCCGGTACGGGCACTTGTGGCTGCGTACCGGGGCGTTTTTTCGTGCTACGGCTTTTCAATTTTTCCTCAAAAAAAAGACTCTTTATGGCAAATACCGTTCTCGTCGGCGCCCAGTGGGGCGATGAAGGCAAAGGCAAAATCATCGACTTTCTTACCGAACAGGCCGACATCGTCGTCCGCAGCCAGGGGGGGAATAACGCCGGGCACACCGTCATCACCGGAGACACCAAGTACGTCCTCCACCTCATCCCCTCGGGCATTTTGCGCCCGGGCAAGCTCTGCGTCATCGGCAACGGCGTGGTGTTGGACCCCGTATCCCTCGTGGGCGAGATTGAGGGGCTCCTTGAAAAAGGGGTGGAAGTCTCCTCGGCAAACCTCCTCATTTCCGACGCGGCGCACCTCGTCCTCCCGTACCACCGCCTTCTCGACGCGGCTCGCGAAGCCGCCAAGGGCGAGGGCAAGATCGGCACCACCAAGCGCGGCATCGGCCCGGCCTATGGCGATAAAGTGGCCCGCGTCGGCCTCCGCCTTGGCGATCTCATGAACGCCGAGCGCTTTGCCGAGAAGCTCGCCGAGCGGGTTGCCGAGAACAACAAAGAGCTGGCCGCCCTCGGCGCGGAGACGCTCGATTTTGAGACCGTCCTCAAGGAAACCCTCGAGGCGGGTGAGAAGCTGCGCCCCTTTGTGGCCGACACCGTTGTCTTCCTCCACAATGTCCTCAAGGAAAAGAAGGAGCTCCTCTTCGAAGGCGCACAAGGCACCTTCCTCGATATCGACCACGGCACCTACCCGTACGTCACCTCCTCCAACACCACCGCCGGCGGGGCCTCCACCGGCTCCGGCGTGCCGCCGCACCGGATTGATAATGTGCTCGGCGTCATGAAAGCCTACACCACCCGCGTGGGCGAAGGCCCCTTCCCGACGGAGAACGACGTCATCTCCGACCTGCTCCACGGCATGGGGCGCGAGTTTGGCGCCACCACCGGCCGCGCCCGCCGCTGCGGCTGGTTTGACGCTGTGGCCACCCGTTTTGCCGGCATGGTCAATGGCATTGATGAAATCGCCATCACCAACCTCGACGGCCTCGACACCGTGGAGACCCTGCAAATCTGCACCGCCTACGAGCTGGATGGCAAACGGCAGGAAACCTTCCCCAGCGACTACCGGGATCTTACCCGCTGCCGCCCCATCTACGAGAGCCACCCCGGCTGGAAGTGCGACACCTCGGCCGCCAAACGCTTCGAAGACCTCCCCGAAAATGCCCGCACCTACGTGCAGCGCCTCGCGGAGCTGACGGGCGGGCGGCTCAAAATCGTGAGCATCGGCGCGCACCGCGACCAGACGATTCTCTTGTAACCCGGGGCCGCCTTGTGCGAAGTTTCCGCACTTGTCTGTGAGCCACGTTACCAACCCACCCACGCCCCCGCCGCCACGCCACATCGCCGTCATTATGGACGGCAATGGCCGCTGGGCGCGCGGGCAAGGGCTGGCGCGCCTCTCCGGGCACGAGCGCGGGGCCGAAGCCGTGCGCGATACCGTGGCCGGGTGCCGGGAGCTGGGGGTCGAGTTTCTCACCCTCTACGCTTTTTCCACCGAGAACTGGAAACGCCCGAAAGCTGAAGTCTCGGGGTTGATGAAGCTGCTGGAGCGCTTTATCTCCAAGGAGATGCCGCAGCTTCATAAGGAAGGGGTGCGGCTCGTCACCATTGGCCGCATGGCAGACCTCCCCGCCTCCACCCGCAAGGCGCTGGAGCACGCCATTGCCGAAACAGCGGCCAATACCGGGCTCACCCTGATCCTCGCGCTCAGCTACTCAAGCCGCGTGGAGATTATCGATGCCGTGCGCGCCATCGCCGCTGAAGTGCAGGCCGGGCGGCTCCCTCCGGGTGCGATTGATGAGGCCACCCTCACCTCCCACCTTTACACCGCCCCCTACCCCGACCCGGATCTGCTCATCCGCACCTCGGGCGAGCTGCGGCTCTCCAACTTCCTGCTCTGGCAGCTCAGCTACACAGAGCTCTACATCACCCCCAAGCTCTGGCCCGACTTCCGCAAGGCCGACCTCCACGCCGCCGTGGAGGAGTACGCGCGGCGGCAGCGGCGCTTCGGCGGCATCGCCCCATGAGCACCAACCGGCAGAGTATCCTCGTCGCCGACCCGGAGAGCGACTTCATCGCCTGGGTGCGCAAGCACCTTGAGACGCCGGAGACGCGCCTGCTCGCCGCCACCAATGCCGAAGAGGCGCTCGCCCTCTACCGCAAGCACAAGCCCGACCTCGTGCTTGCCGACATGCACCTGCAACCTTTTGGCGGGCTGGAGCTGCTCACCCGGATCCGCGCGGCAGAGCCAAATGCCGTCGTCATCCTCATCAGCAACTTCGGGACGACGCAGAACGTCATCGAGTCGATGAAGCTCGGCGCGTTTGATTTCGTGCGCAAAGAGGCGCTCGCCTTCAACCTCAAAGTCGTCGCCAGCACGGCCCTCGCCCACTGCGAACGGATGCGCGCCGCCACCCCCTCGCGCCCGCAGATGACGGTGGAGCAGTACCGCGAGAGCATTGTCGGCCAGTCGCAGGCGATCCAGGAAGTATTTAAAATGATCGGCCGGGTGGCCCATGCCGACGCGCCGGTCATGATCACCGGTGAAAGCGGCTCGGGCAAGGAGCTGGTGGCCCGCGCCATCCACCACCATAGCCCCCGGCAAACGCGCGACTTTGTGGCCATCAACTGCGCCGCCATCCCCGAAGCGCTGTTGGAAAGCGAGCTTTTCGGCCACGAGAAGGGGGCATTTACCGGCGCCATCTCCCAACGCATCGGCCGGTTTGAGCAATGCCACGGCGGCACGTTGTTTCTCGATGAAATTGGCGACCTGCCGCTCCCCCTTCAGGCCAAGCTCCTGCGGGTGTTGCAGGATGGCGAGTTTTCCCGCGTCGGGGGGAATGAGACGCTGCGGGCCGATGTACGCATCGTCACCGCCACCCACCGCAAGCTGGAGCAGGAAGTGGCGGCCAAAGCCTTTCGCGAAGACCTTTTCTACCGGCTCAATGTCGTGCGCATCTCGCTGCCGCCGCTGCGCGAACGGGTGGAAGACATCCGCCTGCTGGCCGAGTACTTCCTCCAGAAAGTAGCGGCCAAGAAGCACCTCCCCCGGCTGCGCATCAGCGAAGAGGCGCTCCGCGCCATGGAGGCGTACCCATGGCCGGGGAATGTCCGCGAGCTGGAGAACACCATCCAGCGCGCCACCGTGCTGGCCACTTCAGATGTCCTCCTGCCTTCGGATCTTCCGCTCGGCTCCCTCCCCGTGGCCCCGGCTACCGAGCCTGCCGCCACCACGCCGGAGGCCGCCATCGCCTGCCTGCTCAATGCCGCCGAGGCCGATGCCACCTTGCAGCTCCTGCCCTGGGTGGAGCGAGAGTTCACCCGCCACGCCCTGGCCCGCACGGGGGGGAACCTCGTGCGCGCCGCGCGGCTGCTGGGCATCACGCGGGCCACGCTGCGCAAGCGGGTCGAGCAGTTTGGCCTCAAGCGGGAGGAGGAGTAAATGCTCTCCATCTCCACGTGTTGGAACTCCGAGCGCCATACCGACGGTGCCGCCATGCTCGAAGAGCTGCTCGCCTTCGGGTTTGACGCCGTGGAGCTCGGGCACGGCATCCGCGTCTCGCTCCTGCCGGGCATCCGCAAAGTCGCCCAAAGCGGGCGGGTGCGCTTCTCCAGCCTGCACAACTTCTGCCCCCTGCCGATCGAGATCACCCATGCCGCGCCAGATTGTTTGCAATTCTCCTCCTACCGCAAGGAGGAGCGGGAGCGCGCCATCCGGCAAACGCGCCAGACGATCGACCTCGCCGCCGAGCTGGGCGCGCCCAACGTCGTCCTCCACGGCGGGCGCGTCGTCATGGCCCCGGCCACGCGCCAGCTCATTGCACTGGCCGACGCTGGGCAACACCTGAGCCCCGAGTACGCCCGGCTCAAATTTGAGGCCGTGCGCCACCGCGAAAAAGTGGCCCCAAAGTTCCTCGCGCGCGTCCGCGAATGCCTGGAGCCGATCGTCGCCCACGCGGCGGAGCGCGGCATCCGCCTCGGCGTGGAGGGGCGGCAGGCGTATGAAGAGATCCCCAGTGAACGCGAGTTTGAGGGGCTTCTCGAAGGCTTCCCCCCGGAGACCATCGGCTACTGGCACGATTTTGGGCACATCCAGATCAAGCACAACCTCGGCTTTCTCGACCACGCCGAGCGGCTCGCCGCCGTCGCGCCGAGGCTCTTCGGGTGCCATCTCCATGATGTCATCTGGCCCGGGCGCGACCATGTCGCCCCGTTTACCGGTGGCATTGCTTATGAAAAACTGGTTCCCCTCCTGCCGGAAACCTGTTTGTTTGTCTGGGAAATGAGCAGCCGCCAACCTCGGGAAGCCATTGCCCACTCCCTCTTGCAATGGAGGGAGCGCTTCGGAGCATGAAGAAAACCATCCTGACGATCATTCAGGTCGCCGTCACCCTCGGCATCCTTGGCTGGCTCTTTCGCGATCCTGAGCGCAACCGCGAGATGCTCAACGCCGTCACGCAGGCGGATACGGGGTGGATTCTCGCCGCCCTCTTCATCTTCGTCATTGTGGAGCTGCTGGCCGTCTGGCGCTGGCAGGTGCTCCTCAAGGTGCAAGGCATCGTCATCGGCTGGTGGCGGCTCACGGCGTTGATGACGATCGGCCTCTTTTTCAACGTCTTCCTGCCTGGCGGCACGGGGGGGGACGTCGTTAAAATCTTCTACCTCCTCAAAGAAACCCCGGGCAAAAAAGCCGCCGCCATGCTCGCCGTGGTGATGGACCGCATCGTCGGCTTGCTGGGCCTCATCGTCATGGCTGCGGCCTTCATCGCCCTGCGCTATGGCTGGCTTACGCAGACGCGCGCCACCTCCGGGTTACTTTACCTCCTCATCTTCCTTTTTGGCGGGGCGATCGGGTTTGTCACCGTCTCGTGGGTGGTGACGCGGTATAACCTGATTCACCTCCTGCCGCAGCGGCTCCCGCTGCGCGACAAGATTGTGGAGCTCTCCGTCGCCTACACCCACTATGGCCGCGCGTGGCGCTCCACGTTGGGGGCGCTCATCATCTCGCTCCCGGTGCACCTCTTTTCCTCGCTCCAGTTCTACTTCGCCGCGCTGGCGTTTGAAGCTGCCGCCAAAAAGGTGACGATGCTCGATTTTTTGACGATCATGCCGATCATCAACACCCTTGCCGCCATGCCGGTAAGCATCGGCGGCGTGGGCGTTCGCGAGGGGATGTTTATCTCCCTCCTGGGCGATTTGTGCGGGGTGGATAAAGCCACCGCCGTCGTCATCTCCCTCACGGGGTACCTCGTCATCGTTTTCTGGGGGCTCGTGGGAGGCATCTTGTACCTCTTCTACCGCCCCTCGACCCACGCCAGCCTTGGAGAGATGGAGCACACCGTCGCCAAGCTGGAGCACCAGATCGCCGACGCCGAAGAGCCACCCCGCGCCGAGCGATGATGCAGATCTCCGCCCGCTTCGCGCTTTCGTGGGATGCCTGCACGCTCCCCACCCCGCCGCGCGGCGCAGAGCCGACCCTTCGCAGCACTCCACAAGGGCTGCGCGCCGAGCTTCCCGGCCAAGGGGCGCACCTCTTTGCCACCACCTCCATGGCGCATGCACCCGGAGAGACGCTCCACCTCGTAGGGGGGCAGGCCCCTCTTCTCCCCCAAGCGCTGCATTTGCTGGAGCATTCGTTGGGAGTGCGCCACCTCCTTGTGGAGGGCGAGCCCGCGCTCCTGCGGGCCTTGCTGGAGCTGGGCTCGGTTGAGGTGCTCGACCTCACCCTTTGCCCGCAACTCCAAGGCGGCACGGAAACCCTCACCGGCCCCGCCGGGGGGGCTTACCTCCCGGCGGGCCTGCCTTACACCCTTGAAGCGATGGAGCCGCTACCCGATGGCACCTGCCACCTCCGCTATCGGAAGAGCGTCAATCCGTAACCACGATTTTGCGCGGCTTCACGCTCTCGGCTTTGGGCAGCGTGAGGGTGAGGACCCCCTGCTCGATCCGCGCCACGATGTGGCCGGAGTCGATCGAAGGGTCGAGATCGAACACCCGCCGGTAGTCGAGCGGGCGGCTTTCGCGGTAGAGCAACTCTCCCGGGGGCTGCGCATCCGTGCGGTGGCCGAGGATCGTAAGCTCCCCGTTCTCCACCGTGATCTCCAGCCCCTCCTTGCCGACGCCGGGCATCTCAAGCTCGAGCACGTAGCGCTCCTTCTCTTCGCGGATATTGGTGCGTGGCAGCACCTGCGTGGCGGCCCGGGCGGAGCCATTGGCCGCGGTGGGTTCTTTGGTCTGTTGGGTTTGGTCAGTCATCTTCTTTTTTTCAGCTAATAGGTTTTAGGAAATGTGGACTTCAATCTGCTTGGGTTTCGCCTCTTCGGCCTTGGGCAGCTCTACCTGGAGGATGCCGTCGCGGTAAGTCGCCTTCACACGCTGAGCATCAACCGGTACCGGCAGCGACACCGTGCGGTGGAACTTGCCGAAGGTCCGCTCGGAGCGGAACGTTTCGCCCTCGCTCTCGCGCTTCTCCTCCTTGCGCTCGCCGCTCAGGGTGAGCTGGCCATCGTGGAGCGAGATCTCGATCTCCTCTTTCTTCACTCCGGGAAGCTCCACCTTCACGTAGAGGTTTTCTTTGTCTTGGGTAACGTCGAGCGCCGGGCTCCAGCCTCCAAAGAGGCCGCCTCCCCCGGCGACTCCGGCAAGCGAGCCATCGAGCAAACGGTTCATCTCTTCGCGCAAGGTGGAGAGCCCCTCAAGCGATGACCAGAGGGTGGTTTCAGGGTTCTTGTAACGAATCAGATTCATAGTGGTTTATTGGGTCCTTTCTCTTAGAGGTTTCGGTTTCCACCAAACCATTAAGCGTATTTCGTACCAGGAAAAAAGGCACCTCCATGAAGGCGACTCAAACCTCTTATTTTCAGACATTTACAAATCTTTAACTCACCAAATAGAGCCACCCCGAAAGAGACAAAATGTCTCAAATGGAACCAGCTGAGACATTTTAGATTGAGACATTATGCCCCACTTTCGAAGCGCGTTGCATTTTACGCAAACGGGCTCATCCTCAAAGGAAGCATGATTCTCCCGGACGATACCCGCTGGATGCTCGAAGCCCTTGCCGAAGCACGTCGGGGTTGGGGCCACACCAGCCCTAACCCGGCGGTGGGCGCGCTGCTGCTCCACCCGGAGCACGGAGTCGTGGCACGCGGGTGGCACCGGGGTGCGGGGCAGCCGCATGCCGAAGTCGAGGCCCTTCGTCAGCTTGCCGATGCCGCGCTCGCGAGGGAGTGCACGCTTTATGTGACCTTGGAGCCTTGCTCCACTCATGGGCGCACGCCGCCCTGTGTGGAGGCGATCTTGCGCGCGGGCATCCCCCGGGTGGTCATCGGTACGCTTGACCCCAACCCCGCCCACGCGGGCCGCGCCGTGCCGCTGCTGGAAGCCGCCGGGGTGGCGGTGGCACATGGAGTATGCGAGGCCGAGTGCCGCAAGCTCAACCGCGCGTTCAACCACTGGATCGTGACCCGCCGCCCGTGGGTCATCGCCAAGGCGGGGATGTCGCTGGATGGCCGCCTCTCGCGCCCGCCCGGCGAGGGGCAGTGGATCACGAGCGAAGCCTCGCGGGCCGACGCCCAGCAACTGCGGGCGGGGGTGGATGCGATCCTCATCGGCTCCGGAACGCTCCGGGCCGATAACCCGAAGCTGACGGTACGCGGCATCCCCGGGGCGCGGCAGCCGTGGCGCGTGGTAGTCAGCCGCAATGGCAATGTCCCCCAAGACGCCACCCTTTTTACCGACGAGCACCGCGAGCGCACGCTCCTCTTCACCGGGGAGCCGCTGGAGCGCGTGCTCTCCGAGCTGGGCGAGCGGGGGGTGACTTCCGTGCTCCTCGAAGGGGGCTCCCGCATCCTTGGCGAAGCGCTCGCGGGGCGGCTGATCCACGAAGTCTGCCTCTACCTTGCGCCGACCCTGCTCGGGGGGCCGCACATCGCCTTCGGTGGCGGAGAGGGCACCCCCGCCCCGCGCATTGCGGACCCGTGCTACACCCGCATCGGCAACGATCTGCGCCTTACGGGCGAGGTGGTGTATCCGGCGTAGCCCACTCGGCGGCACGCGGCGCACGGGCCACCTTCTCCACCGGGCGAGGTGCGGGCGGCGCCTCGGGGCCCGAAGGCTCCAGCTCGCGAAAGCGCCGCGCCGCCGCAAGCACGCGCCCTTCGGCATTGGCGGCAAGGCCGTTGTAAGCCTCCACCGTCTGGTTGAGGTGGCGGCCTACTTTCTCCATGTGGCCGCCCATGTCGCAAAGGCGCTTGTAAAGCTCGCGCCCAAGCCGGGCTACCTCGCGGGTGCTCTGCTCGAGCGCTTCCTGTCGCCAGCCGTAGGAGACGGCTTTGAGCAGCGAGATCAAGGTCGTCGGCGTGGCGAGGATGACGTGGCGCTCGCTCCCGTACTCGATAAGTGCGGGGTCGCCCTCCAGCGCGGCGCTAAAGAAGCTCTCCCCCGGTAGGAACAGGACGACAAACTCCACCGCACCGCCGCCGCTGCTGCTCCCCTCCAACGCCTCCCAATACGCCTTGCGCGAGAGCGCCTCCACATGCGCCCGCACTGCCTGCGCATGGCGCGCCAATGCCTGGGCCCGCGCGGCTTCTTCCGAGGCTTCCTGCGCCTCAAGGTAAGCTCCGAGCGGCGCCTTGGCATCCACCGCGATCTGCCGCCCCCCGGGCAGGCGGACGACGAGGTCGGGCCGCTGGCGGCTCTCGGCCCCGGAGAGGGTGGCCTGCTCGGTAAAATCGCAGTGCGCCTGCATTCCCGCAAGCTCCACGACGCGGCGGAGCTGCACCTCCCCCCAGCGCCCGCGCACCACGGGCGAGCGGAGCGCCTGCGCGAGCCGCCCCGTCTCCATACGAAGCTGGGCCTGCGCCTCCATGAGCGCTCGCACTTGCGCGTGGAGTGCCTGCTCGCCCCCGGCGCGCGCCTGCTCCAGCTCGCCGATGCGGCGCTCCACCTTCTCGAGCGTCTCACGCACGGGGCGCACCACCCCTTCGAGCGCACTCTCGCGGGCGGCGTGGTCGTCCCGCGCCACATCGCGGAAGCGCTCCAGCGAAAGCCCGGCAAGCTCCAGAAAGGTGGCGTTATTCTGCCGCAACGCCTCTGCGGAAAGGGCAGCAAACGTCTCCGCGAGCCGTGCGCGCCCCCGGCGCATCCAGAGCCACGTCGTCACGACCCCCAGCCCAAACCCACCTGCCGCCACCAGCCAGAGTGTCTCCATTGCCTCCCCTAGTGGACGCGGAACCCAGCCACCTTGCCGTTCTCCAGCGCAAGCTTGATGAGGTAATCATCCCCCCCGTCCCGGAAGGTCACCTTCCAGACATGTACCTCGCACCCCTCCTGCCGAAGCTGGGTAAGGTAGGCGCTCTCAAACCCGCCTTTGAAGCGGGCGATGTACGGCTCAAACATCTGCTCGAAGCGCTCGCGCGTGACTCGCTCGCGCGCCCCCTCGCCCAGGCCGGAGATGAAGGCTTCATAATCCGCCGTGGAAAGCGCGGCCGTCATCTTCCGAAAATCGGCCTCCACCGGGGTGGGAGCTTCGGCGGCAAATGCGGCAGCGGCAAAAAGAAAAGCGACAGCAAAAAGGGCGCAACGCATGGCCCATCTTTCCCGAAAAAAAGGCCCGAGAGCGAGAACGAACTGGCTTGCCCGCCGCACCCCGGCTGCCGCAGCATCTTTCGGCGTGATCTCCATTCAGAAAAACCGCTTCCCCGGAGGCCGCCAGAAGGCCGTTACCTTCAGCTATGACGACGGCTCCATTTACGACCGCCGCCTCGTCGAAATCTTCAACCGCGCGGGGCTCAAAGCCAGCTTCCACCTCAACTCGGGGCGGATGGAGGGCTCCCTGAAGCTCCCCCCGGAGGAGATCGCCCCGCTCTACGCCGGGCACGAGATCTCGGCACACAGCATCACCCACCCCATTCTCCCCAACACTCCCACCGGGCAGTTTGCCGCCGAGCTGGTGGAAGACCGCCGCACACTGGAAGCATTGGCCGGGTACCCGGTACGCGGGATGTCGTGGCCTTATGGAGGGTACACCGCCGAACAGACGCGCTGGCTGGAGGCATGCGGCATCGAGTACTCGCGCACCGTGCGCTCTCACGGTGCCTTTACCCTGCCGGAAAATTTCCGTGAGTGGCACCCCACCTGCCACCACCGCGACGAGGTGGAGGCCCGCACGGCCGCATTTCTGAACAACCCAGCCAGCAACCGCCTCTGGCTCCTCTATATCTGGGGCCACTCCATCGACTTTGAGCGCGCCGAAAACTGGGATGTCATCGAGCGTGTGGCCGACACGCTCGCCCCGCTCCACGAGACGCTCTGGTTTGCCACGAATATCGAGATTGTGGACTACATCCAAGCGCTCAACCAGCTCCGCGTGAGTGTGGATGGGAGCCTGGTGCAAAACTTGAGCCACCTGCGCGTCTGGTTTACGGCAAACGGCGCGCTGCACGACCTCGCCCCCGGCGAGCTGCGGCGGCTGGGGTAGGGTTGCGGCCCCACCTTGGCCTCTCTATGCGACCCTCCTTACTATTTTAGGGTGGCGCTTTTGAGTTTCCCCGCCGAGATGCCGGAAAACGTGAATTGTAGGCCGTCTCTGTGAGACGGCGGCCCAACCCCACGGCGTCTCCCAGAGACGCCCTACAGTTGCCCTCTTTCGCGCCGAACCGGCAAATCATCGAACCATGTAATTACTAAAACTCGATCGCCGGGGGGGCATCGAGGCGGATGGTGGCCGTATCATCCGGCACATCCAGCGTGCGCACGGGCTCAGCCCGGCGCACTTGCGGCTCATCACTCTCCGGGGCGGGCGGTGCGGCGGGGGTCTCCTCCGGCACGGGCTCGCGGATAACGCCGGGGTTCACCGGCTCTGCTGCGCGCACGGTGGTGTTGCGCACGGCCTGGTACGGATCTTCGCCCAACACCGTTGGCTGCTGCATCCGCACAGGGGTGAAGGCATCGAGGTTGATCGCCAACTGCGCGCGCACCCCTTCGGAGGGGGCCATTTCTTTAATGTAGTTGCGCCCGGCCTCACCGTGGACGCTGCACAGGTGCTTCGGCGCCTGCTCGGTGGTAGCCCACTCGTTGTAAACGGTGCGCAGCTCGATCACCTGCCCGGTGGTGGCATCCTGCCGCGTCTCCATGCACTGTGGCGTAGCCAGCTCGCCGGAGCTGCGGCAGATCTCGTGTTTGGAAAGCGTACCGGGCCGGTGGAGCGGCTTGGCGGGGGAGCGCTCCAGCGCGGTGTTCATAAAATCAACCCAGATCGGCAGGGCGATATCGCTGGAAAAGCCGCCCCGGTAGATCGGTTGCGGAGAGTCAAACCCCGCCCAGACACCGCAGGTGACGGCACTGGAGTAGCCGACAAACCAGACGTCCGTGAAGTTGTACGCTGTGCCCGTCTTCCCACCAAGCGGGGCTTTCTTGAGCTTCCAGCGGCTATACGCTTTCTCCGCGCTGCCCCATTCCAGCGAGTCGGCAAGCGCGGCGTGGACTTCATAGGCGGAGGAATCGCGGATCACCGCCATCGGCGCGGCAGGGGGGCGCTCGTAGACGACCTTGCCATCCTTCTGCACCACCTTCTCCACCACAAATGGGCGCGGCGAGCGGACGCCGCCGTTGGGGAAAAGGGTGTAGGAAAGCGTCAAATCTTCCAGCGTGACCTCGCTGCTGCCGAGGAAGGTGGCAGGGAACGGGCGCAGGGGCGAGTCGATCCCCGCGCGCTGGGCGAGGTCGATCACGGCGTCCAGCCCGGTGGCCATGCCAAGCCGGACGGTGGCGGCGTTCTTACTCTTCACCAGCGCGTCGTGCGCGGAGATCGCCCCTTCAAACTGGTTATCCTCGCGCTCGGGGCCCCACTCGCCGAGGACGCCGGTGGTGCCGCCGATCATCACCTGCCGGTTATCCATCACGGCATCCTGGAAGAGGGCTCCGGGGAAGATCCCTTTCTCAAACGCGGCGGCGTAGACGAGCGGCAGGAAGGCCGTGCCCGCCGGGCGGTTGGAGCGCAAGGCGCGGTTAAACTGGTTGTGGATAAAGTTGCGCCCACCCACCAGCGCGAGCACGCCGCCGGTGGCGTTATCCATGGCGATGAGGGCCCCCTGCAAATACGAAGGGCCGGGCAGCGGGTCGTTCTCCGCGCGTTTGTTGCGCTCGCGGTAGAGCCGCTGGTATTGCGCGTACGTCTGCCGGTTGGTGCCAAACTCGGCGCGCCGCTCCACCTCTTCAAGCCGGGTCCGGATGGAGTTCTCCGCTGTCCGCTGGAGCGTGGCATCCAGCGTGGTGTAGATGCGATAGCCATCTCCATAAACGCTTTCGTTATCGCCAATAAGGTCGGCCACCTGCTGGCGGACGAACTCGACGGCATAGGAGACGCCGTGGATCGGCCGGCGGTTCTTGACGGCAAGCTGCTCGGCAAGCGCGGCGTCGTATTGTGGCTGGGTGATGTAGCCAAGCTCCAGCATCCGCCCGAGGACGAAGTTGCGCACATCCACCGTCGCCTTGCGGTTACGCCACGGGGAGAGGTTATTCGGGCTGCGAAGCATGCCGGTGAGGACGGCGGCTTCCGAGAGCGTCAGCTCCCGCGTGCTCTTGCCAAAGTAGCCGTGCGCCGCCGCCTCCACGCCGTAGAAGCCGGAGCCGAAGTAGACGCGGTTGAGGTACATCTCGAGGATGTGGCGCTTGGAGTAGCTATCTTCAATGCGCATGGCCACAAAGGCCTCCAGCAGCTTGCGGCGCAGGCTGCGGTCGGAAGCGGGCATGGCATCGGGGAAAGAGTTGCGCGCGAGCTGCTGGGTGATGGTGGAGGCTCCCTGCCGGGCGCGCCCCGCTTTCACGTCCTTGATCACCGCGCGGGCGATGCCCATGACATCCACGCCAGGGTGCTGGTAGAAGCGGTTATCCTCTGCGGAGATGAGCGCATCAATCAACTGCTGCGGCATCTCCGAGATCGGCACCGTATCGCGGTTCTGGATATAGATCTTACCCAGGATCTCGCCATGGCGGTCGTACACGATGCTGGCGATCTCCATGTCTTCGAGCTTCGAGAAATCGAGCTCCTTGGCCTTGGCGATAAACGTAAGCCGCAGATAGATGAACCCAACAAGGGCTACCACGATACAAATAACCGCAAGCACCGCCAGCGCACGGAACCATGCGCGGCGGTAAAACGGTTTGGAAACCCGGGTGTCATGCCACATTGGGGGGATAATAGAACACGTTCCCCGGGGGTTGTCGCAATCATTTTACACCAGGGCCACAGGGGGGTATAGCTGGGCGCACCATGCCACCGCTTGCCGACCTGCTCCGGGCTGAAATCGAGGCCCACGGGCCGCTCTCCTTCCGCCGTTTTATGGAGCGCGCCCTCTACGACCCCGCCCACGGCTACTACACTGCCACCGCCACAGGGCGGGTGGGGCGCGGGGGAGATTTCATCACCAACGTGAGCGTGGGCCCGCTCTTCGGCAAGCTCATCGCCGCGCAGGCCGAGGAGATGTGGCGGCAGCTCGGCAGCCCGGCGCAGTTTACGGTCGTCGAGCAAGGGGCGGACTCCGGGGCATTCGCGGCAGATTTCCTCGCCGCCGCGCGGGCCGGGTGGCCCGGGTTTGCCGAGGCGCTGCGCTACCAGATTATCGAGCCCTTTTCCCAAAACCGCGAGCGTCAGGCAGCGAGGCTGGCGGGCGAGCCGGTGGAATGGGTGCCTTCGGTGGAGGCATTACCCGCTTTTACCGGGCTGCACTTTTCCAATGAACTGCTCGATGCCTTCCCCATCCACCGCGTCGTCTTTGCCGAAGGGCGTTGGCACGAGCAAGGCGTGGCGTGGGCCGGGGGGCGCTTTGTCTGGCAAAGGCTCCCGCTGCCGCCTGAGCTGGAGCCGCTCACCGCCCCCCTCCCACAGGTAGAGGGGTATGCCACCGAGCTTAACCCCGCCGCCCAAGCGTGGGTCGCCGCCGTGGCCGCCCGGCTGGAGCGCGGCTACATGCTGGTGGTGGATTACGGCTTCTCCCGGGCAGACTACTACCTGCCCGAGCGGCGAGATGGCACGCTCACCGGCTACCGGGCGCACCGCCGCGTGGATGATGTGCTCGAACACCCCGGCGAGGGCGATCTCACCGCGCACGTGGAGTTTACTTCGCTGGCCGAAGCGGCGCTCGCCTCCGGCCTTGGGCTCGCGGGGTTTGCAGACCAGCACCGCTTCATGGTGGCCGCAGGGCGGCGCGCCTTCCCGGATGCGAGTGCCCCGCTTACCCCCGAGCGCCAGCGCGAGATGCGCGCCTTCGCTTCCCTCATGCACCCGGCGCTCATGGGGAGAGGCTTCCATTACCTCGCCTTTGCCAAAGACGCGCCGCCGAAGCTCCACGGCTTCGAGTACGCGGGCGATGCGGCCCTGGCGCTCGGGCTGGTAGGTTAGACAACCGCGATCCGGTATTCGTAGGCCGGCGAGCGGAGCGCCGTCTCGGAGCTTTCAAAAATCCGCGCCATGATGAGCACCAACTCGCCGCTCACGCGGTCTTCATAAACGTGGAAGTTGGAGAGCTGCACGCGCGCCGTATCTTCGGGCAGGCGGCCTTCGATCTCCCGCACACTCGCCTTGCGTAGCGCGGGCAGCGTTTCATCCACCTCTGCGATGCAAAGCGGGTGGCGCGGGCTGTTGCCATCCGGGTTCTCGGGCAAAATATTGCCAATCCAATAGAGCTTGCCGTTGCGGGAGGAGCGGATCAACCGCGAACCGGTCGCAGGGGAAAAGAAGAGCTCCCCCGTATCGTACCCGAAGGGGGTAGCTGCGCCCCAGCTCTCGCCCTCATCGTGCGAGAGGGTGATCCATTTGCGCCCAGGCACCTGCGGGATGCTGGCATTGCTCCCCCGGCAGACCATCAGGAGCCGCCCATCCTCCAGCGGTGCCAGCGTCGGCTCGGCCAGCCCCCGGGAGGAAAGCTCCCTACCTACGCTCACCCGCTCGCTGGCGCCCCACTCCAGCGAACCGTCGCTCCCGACTTCACCAATGAGGCAAACGGCTTCCAGCGGGATCGGTGGGCGCGTCGTTTCATCAAGCCTCGGAATCCAGCGCGCGGGGAGCAGGATGCGCCCTTTGCGGTCGAAGACCGGCTGGCAGAATGAGATCGCCAGGCTATTATGCCCATACTCGACCCCCGGGGCCCAGCATCGCTCATCCCCCCCTCGCACCACGATCTGCCGGGGGCTCGAGAACGTCTCGCCCCCATCCTCCGAAACTTCGACCATGATTTTGAGGTATTGCCCGACACTGGTGGTGTGCTGATCTCCCCCGGGATAAACCGCGAGGTTGAAGAAGCGGTAAAAGCGGCCGCTCTTTTCATCCAACAAAAAGGCGAACTCGCCCCGGCGGAGCGTTCCCCCTTCCACCCGTACAGGCTTGGCAATCTGCCTTGGCTCCGACCAAGTGGCCCCATGGTCTTCGCTGCGCCGGGCGTAGAAGCACCCAAAGGTGTCGCTGGCCGTCAACTCCGAGTACTCCTGAAGAAGTGCCCCGCCCGTGGGCGCGAGGTAGACGGTACGGGTCGTCAAAATTGCCCCATTCTCCGAAAGGAGGGGGATCAGGCATTGTTTTCGGATTTGCATGGTAGTGTCGTGTTAGGTTAGTTCCTCGAAAAAGTGCGCGGTGATTTTTCGCATTCTCCAAGGCGCGAGCAAGGGCGGTATCTGAAGATACCGACTGCTGTGAGCAACGCCGGAGAATCGGAAAAGCACCCGGAAATTTGAAAAGGAAATAGGCTAACACGACACTAGAGCTGTTTTACCGCTTCCAGCGGTGGTAGTTGGCGTCGAATGCCTTGGCGACTTCCACATGGCCATCGACAAACAGGATGTTGAAGGCCCCACCGTGCCGCGCCGTCGCCTTGGCATCACTCCCGGAAACGCGGGCTCCTCCACCGCCATCGTAGAGAAGGACGAGCCTTGGCGAGATCTGGCTCACCCGGTTATCCTCTTCCACCGGGGTAAGCACGTTGCTGTTGACGTTGTAGTCTGTCCGCCAGGTCGCGCGGTCGCGTTGGAAGAGGATATCGCTGTGGCTGGTCCGCGTGGAGGGGCAATAGGCATCGCCCACCTTCTTATCGACGGGGCCGGAGAAGTAGACTTTGATCCTTTCCACCCATGGCTGCTTGCCCGAGTCGTACCCGGCAGGCAGGCACCCCTGGTGATCTTGCGCATACGCCATGAAGTAGACGTGCAGCGAGCGCTGCGTCTGCTGGCAGGCTGTTCGGGCCACGACCTCGCGCACATGCCCAAGGCCCGACATGAGCAGAACCGCGAGGATCGCGCAGATGGCAACGATCCATAACAGCTCGATGACGGTAAACGCGTTGCAGTGGGGGCGTGGGGCAGTTGTCATGGCGTTTTCAAATCGACAT
Source organism: Chthoniobacteraceae bacterium (assembly GCA_037189965.1). Classification (GTDB taxonomy): domain Bacteria; phylum Verrucomicrobiota; class Verrucomicrobiia; order Chthoniobacterales; family Chthoniobacteraceae; genus DATMFV01. The sequence continues at coordinate 25,517 of JBBCKB010000097.1, forward strand.
CACCCGGGAGTAGCAGCTCTCCGGAAGATCTCGCCAGGTAAGGTGGCACGGTTAGGAGGATCTTTCTTCCTTTGAAATTCTGGAGCTTCCAGCAAGCGCCCCCTTCTCCGGGCGAAACCTCCACGGAAAAGTAGCCCGGCCCCTCCATCTGGGAGAAATCGTAGACCAGATCGCCCGCGGCGTTGAGGAGCTGGCCGGACTGGTTGTAAGAATAGCCCCCCACGACCTTTGCCCCTTCCGGCACATAGAAGACCATGGAGAGGGTGCCGTGAAATGTTGTCCCCTCGTCCGCCGAGGCGGGAAAGACCGCCCGCTGCCCTTCAGGCCACTCCACGCGGGTGCCTCCACTGCCATCGCGAATCTCCAAATGGTGCGCCCCTGCGTAAGGGGAGGCCAGCCGGACGGAGTGCTCCGTCTGGTCGGGGGGGATGCTCGCCGTGGCCACCGGCTCATCGAGCACGGGGTGTGCCTCGCTAAAGAGGCGTAGCTCCACGTTGCCCCGGTCGCGGTAGATGATGCCGCCTTTAACGGTAAATTCAAACGCAGGGCCATCCTTCGCCTCCCGGTGGAGGACGATGCGGTTATTCCCCCGCAAGGTGAAGCCGCGCGTCTTTCCGGCAGGCAGTTCATCAAACGGCGCGGGGCGCAGCTCACCGGAAAAGGAGGCGACCTCAAATGGCAGGGGCGGATACTTCTGCCCCCCTTCCCGGGCCATCTGCCGGAGCGCCTCGGGGCCCAGCGGCTCGGCTTCGGCCAATGTCGGGGCGAGCCATTTGCGAACCTCTCTTTTGCTCACGCGGAAGGTTCGCCCCGGGATTTCGCGGAAGAAGAGCCAGCGGTCAAACATCATTGAGCCGGAGTTCCCCTCGGCAAGCCGCACCAACTCGCGAAAGGCGGCTTCCTTCTGCGAGCGCTCGCTATTCTGGTAGCGAAACATCAACTCCACATAACGAGTGTAGAGGACGAGGTCGAAGATCCGCGCCGAGACCTCAGGGCTGGCTTCGAGCCCAAGCGCTTCATCGAGGAGGCGGTACATCCGCCCGATGAGGTCTTCGGAAAGAAGCGGCTTGCCGCTCTTGAGCAGGCAGGTTTCGTAGAAGCGGCGCATCGTCCCTGCCGCGTTGCCAAACGAACGGGTGTAGAACTCTTCAAGCACCGCATCCACCCGGGCGGCTTCCCCGGTATCCCACAACAAGCGCGCGGTGAGGAAATGGCCCAGCCCGTGGACACCCCACGATTCGGTGGCCTCGGCATCCCAATAGCGCGCGCCAAGTTCGTAGAAACGCGGGATCGTGGTGGCCAGGTAGTGCACATCGGCCGCGCGAGCTCGCCCGGGCAACCCATAGTCCCAAGAAGAGACCCCGAGGTACTCGCGCACGCCGATCTCCGCGCCCTGCTTGCGCCACCCTTCCATGAGCACCTCTGCGGTGTACCCCCCTTTGATGAACGAGGTGGCTACCCCTGCAACGACATCGCGATCTACCCGGATCTGAGGCGGTGGCGAGTGGAGGTGGTAGGCATAAATGCCGACTTTGCGCCCAGGGGCGATCTCCCGCAAGACCTCGGCCGCGTGGTTGGCCAACACCACGGCCTGGTTGGAAGGGCTGCCCAATGGCGAATCCTCCCGCCAGCCGGAGCCATCGCTAGGCTCCATGGAGATCGAGTCGCGCCCCGGGTCGGCCTTGATCGTCTGGTTTACATAAGCCTCCACGATTTCAAGCATGCCGGGGTAGCTGGCATCGAGCTTGGGGTCGCGCTCCGAGCCGGTATAGGCACCCGGGTTGGCGGCAAAGAAAGCTGCGTTTTGCTGGACGATGCGCCCATAGACATGCCCGCTGGAAAGGCTGAAGCCGGAAACCATGCGGTTGCGCCGCTTCCACTCCTCCACGGCAGAGCGGTTTGGCTCCCAGGCACCCACGTTACCCACGCGCAGCCGCCGGGTGAAGTAGTCTGGGCGTTCCACGGCATCCACCTCCACGGAGAGGCTTGGGCGGTGGGGCCACATTTCCCACTTCGCCCCCGGAAGGTACTGCCGAAACCCAAGACGGTAGAGCAAATCCCACACGGCGTTTTGCACCGCTAGCGGGGTGCGCCCGACAAGCCAGAGCTGCTCCTTGCCGGTGCGCAACCGGTAATCTTCACGGGCAAGCGGTGCACTTTCGCCGCCCTCCTCCGGCTTGGGCAACAGGCCAGGCCATTCAGCAGAAGTCCCCACAAAGATACCCCGCTCCGCCTTCCCCCGCTCCACCACAAACGTGCCGCCAGTCATCCTGCCCAACCCTTGCGCCAACTCATCTGCAAGCGCGGCGACCTCCTCCGGCGCGTCTGCCGCCACCACCACCGGCAAGAGCGCCCGCCCCTCGTGAGCGAGTTGCACCTCCTCCGCCACCGCGAGCCACGGAAGCGCAAGCCACGCCAGAAGCATCGCGATCTTCATCATGGAAACGTTTCCCCCAAAGGTCGCACATTCTCAAGGGCGGCTTCGGCCCCTTTCACCGGGGCGTAGAAAAACGCCGGGGCGGTGAGGCCTCCGCTGCCAAGTTCATCGACGTGCAAATTCGCCACACAGACAGCCACCGTATTCTTTCCCGGGCGGACGGCACCGGTGGCATCCAGCTCGAAGGGGGTAAAAGCCGAGCGCGGGCTGTTACCCACCAGCTTCCCATTGACCCACACCTTGGCACTCTCATCCACACCGCCAAACCAGAGAAAGACGCGCCCGGCCGCGAGGTCGGCAGGCAGTTCCACCTCTTGCCGGTACCACGCCAGCCCTTTGTAGTAGCGCAGCCCCGCATCCCCCCAGGTGCCTTCACTCACATCGAGCTTCTGCCAGTTGCCACCCAGCGGGGCTTCGCGTTCGTAGCCAAGTGCCTCGCCCACGCGGTCGGGGTCGGTAAGGAAAAGCCACTGGTTGGAGAGCGGAGCCAAGCCCCGGTTTTGCGAAGCGCGAGCCCACCCTTGCTCCACCGGAAGGCGGAAAAAGCGCCGTAGGTACGATCCGGATGAAGTCCGCCCGAGCATCGGCGTTTCCCCCTTTTCGACCAGCTCCCCGCGAAGGTGGTCCACCTTCTGCAACGACTGGTGAGCCGCGCCCCACTCCTGCCGGTACTGGGCCTCCAGCATCTGGGCAAACGCACTGGCATAGCCGTGCCCCTGGGCAAAGAGGGCGACTCGGGCTGCATACGGCTCTGCATGGGCCAGCTTGCTTGCTTGGGCGATGTAGCTATCCAGCTCGGCGCGCACTTCGGCGGGGAAGAATTGCAGCACGTTGAAGGCGCTACCCGCGTGGTGGTCGCCCTCGCGCAGGCGCTGGTCGATCAACGCGAAGTACGCCTCCATCGGCCCGGCGGCGGGGCCAAAGAGGTGCTCGCAGTAGTCGCGCAACAAGGCATCGGTATCGGCCCCGGCGTCCCACATCAGCCGTCCCGCAATATAGAGCGAAGGCCCCTCCACCGCCCAGTGGCCAAGGCACTCCGTCCGATAGCCACGCAGGCCAAGCGCGTGGCCGGTGGCGATCTCGTCCTTCAACCGGCTGGTCTGTACAAACCACATCCCCGGGTCGGCGAGGTTAAACCAATACCCCCGCTCGTAGACCTCCCCCAACAACCCCGACCACGCTTCGGCAAGAGGGCGCAGATAGCTGCGCTCCGGGCAGATGGGGTTGTTCATCCCGTGGATACGGCAGAGGGCGATCGGTGCGAGTGCTCCGACGATATTTGGGTGCGGCTTCACCTTCACCGGCGGGCGCATGTAGGAGTGGTAGATGTAGAAGGCGATCTTGCGGTTCGGGTAGTCGCCCTCGAGGTCGGCAAGCACCTGGTTCAAGAACCAGAGGTAGCGGTCCGTCATACTCGCGCCACCGGAGAAGGGGTCTTCATCGCCGCCATCGAGCGCTCGGCACCCGGCACATTCGCAGAAGCTCGCTTTATCCTCCGGGCCCATGCCGTACCAATCGGCATTGGGGTTCTCCTTGAAATAGCTTCTCGCCGCCTCCAGCGCGAACCGAAGGGTCTCCGGGTTGGAGAGGCAAAGCTGCGGCTTGCGCCGCTCTCCATTGACCAACGCATAGACCTGGGGGTGCGTCTCGAACGTCACCGCCTTGGGAAGCTTGATGCCGTGCGCTCCGGAAAAGTAGCGCCCCCCGGTGCGCTGGTACTTCACCCACCCTTCCGCATCGCGAAGCTGGAACTGCCGCGCGGCAAAGGCGGGCTTCTCCACGGTTTGCTGAGTGGCAAGCTCCAAAGTCGCCCGCTTCGGCACCACAGTGCCAAGTTTACCGGGGAAAAACCACCGCACACCGAGCTGCTCCAACAAAGCATGCACCCCAATTTCCGTACCCCGGGCATTGCCTCCTGCAATGGCGACCCACCCCGGCTCGGCCACCAAAGCAAACGCATCGGGCACCTGCAAAGCCGCCTTGGCCTCCGGCTTGTCCTTCAGTAGTGGGGTGGCCAGATTGCCAAGTACCACCGCGGTTTGCCCATTGGCCTTTGCTTTGGCCACCGCGCTCTCAAGCTCTTCAACCGCAAGCGCCGAAACGGCCACCTCCGCACCGCTGATCTCGCGCAAGTAGTGTTGCAGATCGCGTGCAGCCCCTTCGACGGTGGCTACTTGCCCCCGGGCGGCGGGGCTGGTTTCCGCTTCACGGGAGATCAGGATCACCGCCTGCGGTTTACCTTCCCGGACAAGCGCGACTTCGCCAGCACACAGCCATGCTCCCGTGGCCCAGAGCGCCAACCCGACTTTAACGATTTGCAAAAGATTCATAAAACTCGACAACCCCTTTGAGATAAAAACTCCGGATTTGCGCGGGCTCCAACGCCCGGTTTGGCGAGATCACCACCTCGCCGATCCCGCCTTGGAACTGATAAAATGCGAACTCACACCGGTTGGAATCGACCCCGGGCACCGCGCCATGCAGCGGCACGGGCTCCCCTACGGGCTCGCCATTGTGGTAGAAGCGGACCTCCCGCCCATCCCACCCCATGCCGACTTGCACCCATGCCTCACCTGGCAGCTCCACGGCCTCGGTTGCATCGGCCTGCTGGCGGCCTCCTTCTCCCACCGTGGCAAAGGAGAGCGTTACCGCTCCGCCGGGGAGCTTGCGCCTCCCGGTAAAGGCGAAATACCCGGGCGCGGAGTAAGAACCCCGCAAGCGCTGGAAGAAGACCGGCTGCGTGGAGCCATTATCCACCAAGACATTGAGCGAAACCCCCAACGCCCCCAGTGAGCCGAAAAGCGGATCTTCACGCGGCAGTACAAGCCGGAAACCGAACTTGCCGCCCACCCCTTCGGGCAGACGGGCGGCTTTCACCTCCCGTTCACCCAGTCGCTCGGGGCCGAGCAAGACTTCCTGCCCGCGTCGCAGAGCGAGCTTGCGTTGCGGATCGACCCGGCAGCTCTCGGGCAATGAGGTGCCCCCAAAATCGACCACTAACGGCAGCTCCGAAGCGGCCAGCACCCCGGGGAGAAGGAGCAACCCCAGGAAGCGCAAGTATCGGGGGGAAAAGCGCATCCCTTACCCTTCCTGCTTGCGGCGGCGGCGCAACATCTGCACGCCGAAAGCGATCAAGAACGGAACGGCCAACCCCGGCTCCGGCACGGCGACGATATCGCGCAGCCAGATCCCGCCCGCGCCATCGTTCCACAAATCGTTGTAGGTGAAGCCGCTCAAGCTTACTTCACCCAGCTCCGCAGTACCGGAGAGCGAGCCATACCGGAAGAGAAGGAGGTCATCCCCATCTGTCCACCCGGCATCGTTGTAGTTCAACTCCAGATCGAACACCCCGAGGGAGAGCTGCCCGGTAGCGTGGATGAGCGCATTCTCAACCCCTTCGCCAAAGGTGAAGGCAAAGCGGGCGTCATTCTGAACGGAAATGGAACCCGCCCGAAGAGTGAAGGTATTTGCATCCACTCGCGAATTCTCAAGCACCTCTACGGGGCCGGTTGTCGTCAACCCATGCAATAGACGGATGTTGCCGGGGGTATTCTCTTTGCTTCCGACGACGAAGCGGGTCGTCAACCCCTGGCGTTTCACGAGCACCTCCTGGACCCGATCCGCGCCACCCGAAAAGTAAAAACCGACATCGGTACGATCCGTACGCCCACCGTAATCCTCGCCGACAGTGGCTTCATCCGTGAGATTTCCGGAAAGGAAGATGCTCCGTGTGCTGCCAGCACCCGCCGCTGTACTCATGGAGATGACCGAGCCGGCATGGTAGGTAAGGTCTCCGAGAATCGTGAGGCTGGTCCCGTTACTATGAGTCAGGCCATAGCTCGCAGCGATGGTATTGCCTTCGCTGCCGACAATGATGTTGCCAAAGATGCTCCCGCCCACATTGAGGTTGGCCCGGCTCCCCGAGCCGTTGGCACTCAACCAGAGGGTAGCGTCCCGTGCGAAGACCCAGCCGGGGTTGGTCAAGCTTCCAGTGCCGTCCTGAAAGCCGCCCCCAAACTGGGTGGTCTTCACCGTTACCTTGTTCTCCACATAGACGGTGCCACCAATGAGCCCCGCACTATTGCTGCTCGTGGAAATAATGAACGTCCCATTTCCCAAACCGCTAGTGTCGCGAAGGGTATAGTTGCGGGAGGTCTGGAGCGCCGTATCTGTGACGCTACCGGCATTAAACGTGTGCCCATTAAGATCGACCACCAAACCGGAGGGCGTCCCGGCAACCGAGTTGTAGAAGCCGGTGGGGCGCGCATTTTCCCCAGAGGTCGGCGGGCCGGCGAGGACTCCGGTGACCGTCAAGTCCCCCCCGAGCTTGAGCGTGGTGCTTCCGGTTCCTGTACGCTCCAGCCAAAAGCGGCTGATGGTAAGATTTCCCGCCGTTTCCACCGTGATGTTGTTCGCCCCGGCATTGCGGATCCGGGCGGCGAAGCTATTTGCCCCGTTCTGCGGAGCGGTCGCCGTGGTGGGCTGCCAAGCGCTGGAGGCCCAAGTGGTGGAAGTCCAGTTCGAGTTGTTACCCCATGCGTACGTACCCGCATCGAAGAGGTTCCACTCCGATGAGACGGAAGCGGCATAAAGCGGGCTGGCGGCAAGGCAGGCGCAGCCCAAGAGGGCGTGGATAAGGGGGGGTCTTTTCATGGTTCAGGAAGTCCGAAGCGGTTAGGGGATCGTGAGGAGAGTCTGTGAAACCGTGTCGATGGAGGCGCATTCCTCTGCGCCGGAGCGCCCGCAGGAAGTGCGTAGCACCTGTTGGGAAGCCACCAGCCGAGTCTCATTGGCCACAGGTTGTTTGCGGAGTTTTGAGACGAGAAGCTCCACGGTTTGGGCGCAAGTGGTCTCAAGGTCCTTCTTTAGCGTCGTCAACCCGTAGAGCGGGAAGGAGCCGTAAAGGTCGTTATCGCATCCGGTCAATGCGATGTCTTTCGGGACGCGCGCGCCCTCTTCAAAGATGGCAGTATAGACGCCAAATGCGGTGAGATCGTTACTACACACGATCGCCTGGGGTAGCGCCTTCATCCGAAGAAGCCGCTTGGTGGTCTCGTAGCCCATGAGCGTGGGGTTATAGCTTGCACGGGTAATGTCAGCCCGAAGGATGAGCCCGCTGGCCTCGCCCGCCCAAGGGCAGCTCTTGCGCCCGCGTTCGAAAAAAGCCTTTTCCGAGAAGTTCCGGCATGGGCCAAAACCAGCCATCGCCAGCTCGAACCCGGCCACCCGGTGCCGCATCGGGCGCGAATCGTAGTTATTGACCAACAGGAGCAACCGCTGGTGCCCCACCTGCTGGAGATGCCGTGTGAGCGCGTAAAACCCGGAACGGGCATCATCCGCCACGACGGGGATATTCAGCTTGTCGTCTCCATAGATACCAACCACAGGGATGCCTACCTTCTCCAGCATTGCGGTGTAGCGCGCATCAAACGCGGCCGACATGTGCGAGATGATGACCCCTTCCGCACGGAGCTGGATCACCTCATCCACCACACGCTCGATATCGCCCCCGTGCCAGTTGATGTCGATGGAGAGATAATCAAACCCTTCGGCGTTGATGCAGCGCGAAAGCACCGCCTCTGCCGCCCGCGAAACCTCCGCAGAAGGGCTGAAATTGATGACCCCAATGAGATTACTGCGCCCGGTGCGCACCGCGCGGGAGATGCGGTTGGCACGGTAGCCCAACTCTTCGGCAGCACTAAGCACCCGCTGGCGCGTCTTCTCGCTATAGCGGTAGCCCGTCTTGCCGCTGAGGATGTTGGAAACCGTCTTCAGTGCAATGCCGAGGTGCTCGGCGATGTTTTTCTGGGTGATCATTTCGTTTTGGGTTGAAAGATGTAGGGACGTTCCTACATTGAGTTCGCAATGTCAACGAGAAATCCTGAACCTCCCGCCGCTGCCGCTTTGAAGTACGCCTTCATGAGCTTCTCCACCCCGCGTCTTTCGCTTGAAGAGACCTTCGCACTGGCTACGAAGCTCGGCTACGAGGGGGTGGAGCCGCGCACGGAGCGTGGCCACGCCCACGGCATCGAGCTGGAGCGTACGCCCGGAGAGCGAAGTGAAATTCGTGAACAAGCAGAGGAAGCAGGTGTGGAGATCTGCTGCCTTGCCTTGAGCACCAAGGTGAGCCTTCCGGATACCTGTGCGGCCGCCGCTTCGGAGATTGGCCGCTACGTGGAGTTGGCTTTCGATATCGGCTGCCCCCGCCTGCGCATCTTTGGCGGTTCCTTCCCCAAAACGGTGAGCCGCGAGGCGGCCTGCGAAGCGGCAGCCACCGTTCTCAAAGCTGCGGCGCGCCCGGCCCAGATGGCGGGCGTTACCATTTGCCTCGAAACGCACGACGCGTGGACTCACCCGGAGGATGTCGCCCGGGTGATGCGCGAAGTCAACCACCCGGCGATCGGTGTCAACTGGGATGTCATGCACCCGTTCCGCACCTCCCATGTGCCGATGCAGCAAGCCTTCGAGACGCTGCGCCCATGGCTCCAGCATGTGCACATCCACGACGGCACCCTTGCAGACCCACTGGTACTGCAGCCAATGGGAACGGGCGAGATCGATATCTCCGGCGCGCTACGCGCCCTGCGCTCCATCGGTTATGAAGGGTTCATCAGTGGGGAGTGGATCGATTGCGACCTCGACCTTGCCGATGAGCTTCGCCGCCTCCGCGCGTTGGAAGCGGCCCTCTGATCATCCTTTCTCCCACGTTAGCATGACGACGTTAGGTCGTTTGAAGGCTCGGCGCCGGGGTCGGGAATTGTAGGGCGTTTTTGTGAAACGCCATGGGGTTGGACTGCCGTCTCACAGAGACGGCCTACCATTCATGCTTCGCGGGCGTTCCGGCTAAACGTAGTGATATTAAGCCGGGCCGTGGCCATCTCCCCGGTCCCGGGTGGTAAACGGGTGGTCGGGCAGATCGACATCGAGCCCTTCGTAGAGCTCGGGGCGGCGGAGGGCGAGCAGCTCTTCCTGCGTTGCAAGCCGGTGAGTGCGCGGGGTACGCCACCCCTCCAGGTAGCAACCGGGGGTCACTTCGCACACCCCGCCGTCGGGGATAAAGAAGCCGCGCCGGGCATCAAGGTCGATATCGGAAAGAAGCACGCTATTGGTGTAGTAGGCGGAGGCTGCCACCACTGCGCCATTGGGATCAATGACATGGCTGCGTTGGCCGGGGTCCGAAAATGCCACATGCGCGGAGACGACGAAGTGCCCGTTATCCATCGCGCGGGCTTGGTTGAGCTCGGTATTGATCAACCCGCTGGCACCCCACGACATGCTTGGGTTGAAGACGATCTCTGCGCCTTGCAGCGCCAGGAGGCGGGAGAGCTCGGGGGCATAAACATCCCCACAAAGACGAATGCCGATGCGGCCAAAATCGGTATCGAAAACGCCCTGCCCACACCCTTGCCCGAAGAGCATGATGCGGGACTCAAAAACGCGCTCTCCCTCGCGGTCCCAAAGCCAACCGTTGCTGCTGGGGCGGCCCGCTTCCGTCGGCGCACGCACGCCACCGACGAGAAGGTACGCCCCCACGGCGCGAGCCCGCTCCACCATTTGTGCAAGGGCTTCGGCAATCGCGGGGTCTGCCGGGTCGCAGCCCGCCTCCATCTCGGTAGTGACGATGATGTCGGGGCGGGCGGCGCAGGCTTCTTCCACCAGCGCCAGCAGCTCCGGGCTACCTACCTGCACGGAGTAGAAATGGCTCAATACGGCCACGCGGATTTTTCGCTTCCGGTAAGCCGGGCGCGGGGCGGGCGAGTACGGTAGGCGCAGCCCCCCAAAGAAGCGGCTGCGGGAGTCGTTAAAGTAAAGTTTGTAGAGATCGTTCCCACGATCCATCGGCACATTGGCCAGCCGCTCATGGCTCACGCAGTGCTGCTCTTGCCGCAGCAAGGCAAGCGCGAGCCCTTGCGAATAGCCGGTAGAGGCAAGCACCGCGCCGTTCTGGTCGTAAATGACAGACCCGACCATCGGCGTACCGAGGATCTGCATTTCCTCATTGTGGACGAGCTTGATCGCCCGGGAGGAAGGGCGTGCCACAAGGAAAGGCCGGTGCACATCGAGCGCGCGCGCCTTGGGGCTGATGACGGAGTAGAAATGGTCCGCCACCGGGGCCTCCGCCTCCAGATGCACCAATACGTCGGCCCCTTGCTGGGCGAGGCTCCAGTGGACTTCGGGGAAGTAAAGGTCGCTCCCGACGCTCAGCCCGATCTTGCCGAGCGGCGTTTCCACCGGCCGGATCTGCCCCCCGAGCTCGACCGCTTCGCCGGGGAGCCGGTGTGTCTGCGCGGCTTCGCCAAGGCACTCGCCCTCTGGGGAAAAAACAGCCGCCACGCGCCGCCCCCCCTCCGGGAACCCGGCGACGAGGGTGATGCCATGCTCATGCGCCAGCCCGGCATAGTAGTCGCGCGCCGCCTCCTCCAATGAAGGAAAGCCAAAGGGCAACACTACCAGCCGCGCGCCGCAAGCCCGGGCTTGCCGCAACAAGGGCTCAAGGCGCAACGGGGCTGCTTGTTCCTCGCGATCCAATGAAAGGAGGGCGACCATGAAAGAAGGAGACTCCATAAAAAAGAAAGGCTATTGGGCCGGGGCTACGGTGCTTCCCGGAGCTGCATCTGCCGCGCCCGGGTAGGCAAGGCCCCACTCGATGCGCACTTCATCCACCCCGCCGATGATCCCACGCGGCGGCGCATCGCCGGCACTCGGCGTTCCGCCAATATAGAGCGGCTCGGCATCGCGCGTCTGCACGGGGGCTTCCACTTCGAAGCGCCCGGCGAGCTTGCCATCCACCAGCAGGGTGACGATGCGGTCTGCCCCGTGGTATTGCACCGCCGCCTCGGCCCACTCGCCCATGGGCAGAGCCAAGCCGCTGGATGCATAGGAACGCCACTTCCCTTGCGCGTAGTAGCTCAGGGCGATGCCTCCTTTTCCATCCGTCGAAAGGCGGTATGCCGCCCCAAAGCCTTTGGAGATCAACGCCGCCGAGCGGCCCACCTGCTCCAGCCGCACCCGCAGGCGCAGGGTAAACGCATCATCCGCTTTAAACGAGAGCACCTCGCGCGTGGGGAGCGCGACTTTCAGGAAGTTCTCGCCATCCAGCTGCCATGCTTTGCCCTCGCCTGTTTCCAGCTCGCCCCCACCGGTGGGGGCGACGACCAACTCCGAAACGCTGCCGCCAGGCGTAAGCCCGTTTTCAAAGGTAAGCTCGAAAAGCGGCTCCGCCCCCCGTGCTGGGGGGAGCCATGCCAACGTGGCAAATGCAGACCAAAGGGCAACGCAGAGGGTGAGTTTCATAAAAAGGGGAGAACGTTAGCGAGAGCGCGGTGGCGCCGCTGTCTCCCGAGGGAGAAATTCCCCCGGGGGGAAAAGCCGGTTTTTGGGCGCACGGCCATCCACCCAATCGAGCATGGCGCGGGCAGATGCGGCTGCCATCTCGATCAACGGAGACTCCACAACCGCAAGCTCGCTCACCGGGAGCAACCGCGAGCCGACGACGCTGACGCGCTCCGGCACTTCCACGCCCATCCGGCGCAGGTGCCGCACGATCTCCAGCCCCGCGATCTCATCGGAAGCCACGATCGCCGTCGGGGCCGACGGGCCGGACATCAACGCTTCCACCTTTCGTCCCAGATGCTCTTCAAACGGGTAAGGCACCGTTACCACCGCGGGAGTCTCCGGCAGCTCCGAAAACTCGGCCCGCGCTTTGGCCCATGCACTCGGGAGCATGGAGGCCGAGTTCATCACCCCATCAACGACCATCGCGGGTTCCTGGTTGAAAAACGCAAACCGCGTATGCCCGAGCCGGGCCAGTGCGCGGATGGTTTTGAGAATCGCCGCTTCAAAATCCACCGCGATGTATGGGATGCGCTCATCCTGGTAACGGGTATTCACCCCCAGACAATGAATCCCCGCCCCTGCCAGCGCGGCGATGGCTTGCAACGGCACGTTACTAAGCACCAGTGCGTACTCCGCGCGCGCATGCTGGAGCGCGGAGAGCAGCGCTTTGCCCATGGCCTCCGGGTCGGCGTGCGAAGGCATCCGGTGCACGGTGAGGTGCACGCTGGAGCCGTGCATCCCTTGCTCGATCGCTCCGAGCACCTGCGCGATAAACGGGTGCGAGAGGCTAAAGAGATCTCGCACCAGCACCGCCACCTGGTGGCTTTGGAGGACGGTGGCCAGATCGCTCACAAACGTCCCCTTGCCCCGTACACGGCGCAGGAGCCCTTCGTTCTCCAGCTCGTCGAGGCACCGGCGCGCCGTCGTGCTGCTGACGCGGTAGCGGGCAATCAGCTCGCTTTCGCTGGGCACGCGCGAGCCGGGGGCAAACTCTCCCGAAGCAATGGCACGCTCCATATCCGCCTTCATGATCTGGTAAAGCGGTTGCGCCCCCCGAACGGAACGGTCGGCGGAGGAGGGCGCGGCAGCGGGCGTGCGAAAACTCATGGTCTTATAAAAACAGGGTTACTCCAAAGAGAGGTGTCCGAAATCTGCGGGAGTGATCCGGCGGCCACGGGTGTTAAACCACGCGGTTACTTCCCGGGGTTGATTCTGGACACGTACGAGCTGGAAACCAAGCACCTTTCCCGAAGGCTCGCCGATCCCGAAGGACGCCAGCGGCAGCGCCATCGTGGCCTCCCACCGGTCGGTGCCAATGCGCGCCGTATGCGCCCACGGGTGGGGCCAGCCATCGGCAACCCGCTGCCCGGCAAAGGAGTCGTTGGCTGCATCCACGCCAAAGCGGGCGTAGTCTTCATGCTGGTGGCGGTGGTCCAAAAAGAGGTGGACGCTCTCGTAGGGGTCCCAAAACGTGCGCGACCCGAGCTGCTGGACGTTGTAGTTCTCCTGGTCATAACACGGGACCGGCAAGAGCCCACCCGGGTTCCGCTCGTGGCAGATGACGCGGAGGTAAAGCGTCTGCCCATCGTGGGCAAACTGGAAGGCCGTCTCCTGATCCGCCTTCCCCTCGTCCGTCGCGAAGGTGCGCAGAAAGCCGCTATGGAGCGGGATCTGCCCCCAATCAGGCACCCCGGGCACCCGCTGCGCCACTACTGCCCGCGCGTGGTACGGCTTGCCGAGGGCTACGGCACGCATCCGGTCGGAGATCGGGGTGCGCAGGAGCGCGTCGGACTCGCAAAGCGCCATCGCCGGGCACCCCTGCTCCAAAGCGCGTTGGGCAAACCCTTCAAACCCCTCGGGCGGCACCTCGTGGTAAGCCGGGAGCGAGGGAATGACCGGCACGCCACTCGCCTCCAACTGCGGACGCAGTGCGGCGAGTTGACGATCGACCTCATCGGGCGAATAAGAATAAGTGTGCGAACCGACCACCACCTCGGATACCACCCCCTCGCGCGCCAGCGTCGGGAGGTCGAGCGCGAGCCATTCCCGCTGGTCTACCGGCCACACCAGCAGGTCGAGCGGGCGGCCTGCCGCGCGCGCCAGTGCCCCGGCTTCGCGCAGGAAGCCGGTGAGCGCGGCGGCGTTGAAGTCGATCCACCTCGCCCACTCCGGCGTGCCGGGCTGGAGGGCAAGGGCATCAAGCCCCGTTTCCGCGTGGAATGCGGCCACCTTCTCCGGGTGGAAGCCGTAGCGGTGGTGCCCGCCTACGTCCGCGCTTGGGCGGCCATTACGCCGCAGCAGATCGAGAAGGAGCCGCGAGGCCGGTTTGGAAAGCAGCTCGCGGATGATGGAGAGCTTGTACTCCCGAACCGCCGGAAACCAAAAATCAAGACACCCCGGCACCGGCTCGCCATCGCGCGTGCAGACGCGCAACTCCGGGTGGGCGCGCAGAAAGTCCGAAGCGAGGTGCCCGCCGTGGTCGTCCTCCAAAAAGGTATACCAGTGAGCGACCTCCACCCCTTTGGAAGCTCCCACCTCGGCCATGTCGGCGAGTTGGTCCCACTGGCTGTAGTCGACCTCCTCCATATAAGCGAAGTACGACTTGGGCAATGCCCCAAGCCCCTTGAACTCCGGGTCGCGGTAAGTCGCCCCATCGGCATTGGTCGCCACGCAGGAGGGGTACTTCGCCTGCCCGCCGTTATGAGAACGCCAGTAGAGCCGCGAGATCCCGGCCTCCAGACAAAAATCGGCAATCCGCTGCAAACCGGGCCGCCCCCAACTTCCCCCACCATAGATCCAGTCGGAATGCGTGCCAAAGGCATAAAGTTTCATGAATGTTAGTTATAACCCTAACTTCACCTTTCTGGCAACCGAAATCTGGCTCAACACAGAGTGAGAGCCCGAGAATGCCATTGACTTAGCCGTAAATAGACTTATAACGCTAACTATGCACCCCCTCCCCAAACTCCTCCTTGCCCTGAATGCCTCCCTCTTTCTCGGAGCCCCGGCCGGAGGGGCTGCCGATTTCCGCTACGCACCCACCCCGCTGGTGACTCTGGAGCAAGCCGAGCTGGCCCCCAGCGGGAAGACGGCCACGCTGCTTGCCGAGCCGGGGCAGCCGCTGGTGCTGGAGGGGGAAGGGAGCTTCGCCACGCCGCCGCTCGCCATCGAGCCGGGGGCGGAGTACCTTTTCCGCGCACGCATCCGCTCGGCAGATAGTGTGGTCGTCCGCCTTGGCAACTTCTCGATGGCGTATAACGACCTGGGGCAGTGGCAAACAGTTACCGGGCTCTACCGGGCGACAGACCCCGCCCGCGCGGTCATCAATATCGCGCTGCGCTCCCTGCGCCCGGGCGAAACTGCGCGCGCCGAGGTGGAATCTCTCTCGTTAGTCCGCGTGGAACGGCCCACAACGATCGCCCGCAAGGCCCGCTCCGGGGCGACAGAGCTGGTTCGCGAAGGGAAGGCCCATGCCACGCTCGTGATCCCCGCCAACGCGCCCGCGTATGCGAAGCTGGCGGAGCGCATCGCCCACGCCGTAAAGGAAGCCACCGGAGTCGAGCTTCCCGTCGTGAACGACCGCGAAGCGACCGAGGCCGAGTTCCCCATCCTCAAGCCCGAGTACCGCAGGCGCAACCTCCTCCTCCTCGGGCGGCTTGGCAATAACCGCGCGTTTTGGCCCGCGTACAACCGCTTCCTGACGGCGGTAGACGGCTTCTACCCCGGTGGCAACGGCTACGCGCTCCACACGGCGGCCAATGTTTTCCACTCGGGTGAGAACCACCTCATCATCGGCGGCACGAGCGATACCGGCGTGGAGCGCGGGGTGGCCGCCTTCCTCAAAATCGTGACGGAAGCAAAGGCCGAAGGGGGAACGCTGCGCATCCCCTGGCTCCTGGAGTGCGACCTTCAGGGCGACTGCCTCGCCCTGGTAAAGGCCGACGACGCTCGCTGGAAGGAGACACCGGAGAACCCGCTCCTGCCCAAGCCCGAGCCCGGCTATGGCAACGTCGTCCGCTGGTACGCCAACGCCATGGGCTACTACTGGAGCGGCTGGGAGAGCTACCGCCAACGGGCCGACCACTACCTCGCCGAGGTGCTCCGCGAACGGGCTTACACGCACCACTACATCATGGAGTTCTTTGTCCGCACGTTCGACATGCTCGACGAAAGCAGTTGCCTCTCTCCGGAGCAAGTCGCGGCGGTGGATGCCCAGTTTCTCCATAACTTTCTCAACATCATCACGGTCGACGATGCTTCATGGATGACCCTGTTTGCCCCACCCTATGGGCAGATCGGGATCGTCAACCGCCACCAGATCGCCCCATGGATGGGGGATTACCAGTTTGCCCGCTTCATCGACGAAACGCTCTCGCCGGAAGGGGGGCTGGCCGATCTCGTCCACTTCCGCCGGATGGAGAAGGAGCGCGCGTTTGAGGACTTTCTGGAGAACCGCAACAACCCGAGCCTCCCGGGTGGCGTGCTCAACGAAGTCTACGCCGAGGTGAACTCCACCTTCTTCCGCTTCGCGTTGGAGGGAGACCGCTACACGCCATTCTTCTCCAACGGCAACGCCACCAAGGCGCTCGCGCTGGAGCGGACCAACCACCTCAACGGCATGCTCACCTACCCTTCGGGGACGCGCGACCTACGGCTGCCGCTCGGCATCCTCACCTCCCTCACCGGCGACCCCGAGATGCACTGGCTCTGGGCCAACTTGCCCGAGCACACCCACGTGCGGGGGTATTTCCAAAACCGGTACCTCGGGCAGATCCGCCGCTACACGCCAGATGCCTCGCTTCCCCAGGCGGTACCCACGAAGGGGCTCGGTATCCAGTTCACCCCCAACCCGGTCGCAAACGCCTCTCTTAAAGCCACGCCGGAAAATTACTACTTCGTAGCGATCCGCGAAGGGTTCGAACCGAAGGACGACTACCTTGCCTTCAATGGCGTCCAAGGCGTAGCCCCCTCGGGGGCTGTAGTCTCGCTCCTCTCCGATGGAGTGGCGTGGCTGGGCTCGGGCGACAAAGGGGGCCGCTTCGAGGCCAACACCGCCACCGTGGCCCGTACCGATGCCCCCCAAGCCGCGATGCGGCGCACCGATACCTCGCGCGGGGTGTGGCATGGCGAGCTGCCCACCGGAGAAGCGCTCCGCTTCCAGCAGCCCCTTTCCAACGAGATCGAGTGGACGCGCGATGCCATCCGCCTCGGCCACGGACGCTTCGTCTTTCGCGACCGCTTCACCGCAAAGACGGCGGGCACCTACCTGCTTGGCGTCGGCTGGCACCCGACAGGGAGTGGAGCCCCGGTCGCCAACGAAGAAGGGGCCTACCGCTTCCAGACCCGCTCCGGGAAGCTGGAGGCGCGGCTTCTTGGAGAAGGCTTCTCCACCCTGCTCGATGCCGGGGCGCTCCGTGGCCAAGCGCTCCGCACGCTGGGCCGGGGGGAGAGCGCAACGCTCTACAGCGTCTTCCAAAGCTCGCCCTCCAACAAGGCAGCCCCCCTCCCCGTCGTGCAGGAGGGGGCGCAACGGCTTCGCCTCGGCAGCGGCCCGCAGGCCACCGTTTTGGCGTGGGATCTTTCTGCCAACGAAGGTGCGCCTTACACCGCTGGGCTCGCCATCCACAACCCGCAGCAGACCGGCCTCTACAATGCCGTGGCTGCTGGGAAAAGCGGCCCGCGCCAAAACCTCGCCCTCTCCTCCGAAGCCTCGGCCGGGCTGGCTCGTGCCCTCGCGGTAGCCGCCCCTCAGCCCGCCCCCGCCCCTCAGGCAGAAGGCCTGCAAGCCACCGTGCAGGACCGCACCGCCCAGTGGCAGGAAGCGTGGCGCTACGGCGGCATGCTCAAGCCAGCCCTTGTCCACGCCAAGCTAGCGAACGGTGTGGCAGACCTTGGTGAAGTCGTCGATCTTGCCGAGATCCGCGCCCAAAGCACGACCCCGTATTTCGAACCCGGCAAGCTCCCCGAAACACTGGCCCTTTCTGCTGATGGCAGCGAATGGCGCCCGGCCTCGGGCTCCCGTCAGTGGCGGCCCGGCCTGCGCACGGGCAACTACGGCGAGGCGCATCCCGAGCCGCACACCGACGAAACCTTCTTTCCCGAAAATGGGAAAGCCGTCCGCTACATCCAAACCGGCGGCGCGGCGCTCCAGTACTTCACCCGCTCGCGGCTGGCAGCTCGCCACCCGCTGCGCATCGAGACAGGCGATCTTCTTGGCAACGGGAGCACGCAGGCCCTTGTCGTTAGCGATGTCTTTCCGCAATTTCCCCGCGCCCTTCGCGAGGATGATCTCTCCATCGCCCTGCTTGATGAAGCCGGCAAGCCTCTCTTTGCAAAAGACCTCGCCGGGCCCGTGCAATCCATCCGTGTGCTGGAGCGCAAGCGCGGCGGAGGGAAGGAACTTTTCGTCCTCTACGGCAATGGCACGCTGGAAATCCGTAGCCTGGCAGATGGCGAAGTCCGCCAGAAGGTAGACTTCTACGCCTACCACCAAGACTTTGCGGCCCCCTTCCGCGAGCGCGCCACCCGCCAGCCGCCGGGCGGCTTTGTACTCCCGTTTGGCATCGGCCTCTGGCGCCCCAATGCAGAGGGCGAGAGCCGCGTCGTCATCAGCCGCTATGGCGGCTTCACCTTCCTCAAGCCCGACCTCTCCTTTGAAGGCGTGCTCAACTCCAGCGGCTACGCCACCCCCGGAGTACTCGCCCACGGGGCCGACTTCGGCTCCGGGCAGGAGGAGCAGGTCATCGCCGAGCGGCTGCGCATCTGGCAGCTTGGCGGAGAGGGCACCCCGAGCGTGCGCCCCCCGGGCGACCCGCAGTTCTGGAAGCAGACTTACCACTTGCTCAAAAGCATTCAGGAAGATGAAACCAGCTCGGCGCCGCTGGGGGGCCACCCGATTCTCCGC
This sequence comes from Chthoniobacteraceae bacterium, assembly GCA_037189965.1. Lineage (GTDB taxonomy): Bacteria > Verrucomicrobiota > Verrucomicrobiia > Chthoniobacterales > Chthoniobacteraceae > DATMFV01. The sequence goes on from JBBCKB010000097.1 coordinate 44,194, forward strand.
TTTGAGCGGCTGGATGCCCTCGCAGGCAAACCGCGGTACATCCTGCTGGCGCGCAGCAGCTCCATCTGCCTCTACGATGCCAGCTCCAAAACATTTGCCCAGGAGTGGGACGCGCAAGCCCCCCTCAAAGGCGTGGCGATTTTGGAGCAAGGGCCCGGGCGGCTTCGCCTTTTGGCTGCGAGCGCCAACTCCCTACTCTGGGAGCTGGAGTGGGTAAATGGCGTCACCACCGCCCCCACCCAACGCGCCCGGCAGCTCCCCTTCCCCGTCACCTCCATGCACGACGGAGGCAACGGCACCGCGCTCCTTGCCGGGCCACAGGGCCTCTACCGGATGACAGCCACCGGGGAGCTCGAGCAACTCGCCAAAGGCGCGTGGCAAGCCGCCGCCCCCGCAACGGCCGGGACCATCGTCGCCGCCACCGCCCAAGGAGAGGTTGTCCAGTTCACCGGGCGGTGAGTTGCAACAAGCTATCGCACCCCCCGCTCTCCTTCCACAACTCATAAACTTCTTGACTCAAAGTTATCACTATAACTATAACGTTATAACCTTAACAAAGCCGACCGCTCTCATGAAAATCTCCCCGCTCCTTCTTCCTGTCGTCTGCTCGCTCGCCTTTCTCCCCAAAGCGGTTGCCGCCCCCTTCGATCCGGAGTATTCGCCGGGGAACCTCGCGATCTATACCACCTCCAACTCGCTCGGGCTCAATGCCACCACGGGCGCGTACTTCCGCTTCACCGCGACGGACGATACCGACGCCAACTCCCTGCACATCAACATCAACGCCGCGAGCCTCACGGCTACCTCGCTCACCTTTGGCCTTCAGGCCGATAATGGCAGCGGTGCGCCCAGCGGTACCTTCCTGGCGCAAGGAACCGTCACCCCCGTGGCCGGTTGGAACTCGATCTCCTTTGCCGGGCAGTCGTTGCTCGCCGGGCAGGTCTACCACGTCGTCATGCTCCCCACCGTGGGCGGCAATGCCAATCTGCGCCGCGTCATTCCGCTGGCGACCCCGGTGGCTTACCAATCCTCCGGCATTAAAGATGCCAACTACGGGCGCGGCAGCATCCCCAATGGCGTGCCGGGAGCCGCCGTTAACACCGACTCCATGGTCTTTGCCGTTGGCACCACCGGCACCGGCATGGGCTTTGCCTATACAGGCAACCTCTACTCCAACCTTTCGCCCACGGCACCGTATGCACAGCGCTTCCAGTTCCACGCCGATGCACCGGAGAACCGGTTTCTCGACGAGATCACCATCCGCCTCGGGGTGGATGGCGCGGTCACGGCTCAAAACCTTCGCGACGTCCAAGTCACCCTGCTTAGCGACGCCAACCTCGTCCTTGGAACTGCGATAATCGACTCCGATAGCCTCTCGATCGGCTCGGTAAATAACTACACCTTCTCTCTAAACGAAGGCGTCGAGCTCACGGATGGCGCATTCTACCGCCTCGCGGTAAACTCCACCGGCATCGGCACCCAAAATGCCCGCTGGTACTACAGCTATACCGACTCGACCAGCACCGCCATCAACTCCGCCACCTTTCAGGGGCTCGACGGTTACGCCTTCTCCTACACCAACGGCACTTTTGCAACGACTAGCAATACCGAGTACGGGCGCGACTATCTCTTTAGCTATACCACGACCGCCGTGCCCGAACCGACGACCTACGTCTTCCTGCTCAGTGGCCTCGGTGTAGCCTCTCTCCTACGCCGCCGCAGCCGGGCCTGAAAAGCATCATGATCCGCCCGCTCCATTCGCCGTCGGCAACCAGAGCAACCGCCTCAGGCAACCAGCTCCGCGTCCTCATCCACCAGCCGCTCGCCATGCAGCGCCACTGCATCTCCGGGCGCGACCTTGAGCGGCTACGCACCCACCGCCACGAAGTGGTACCCCCATGTGGCGACTCGCCAGAGCTCCTATCGCACACGTGGCGGAGCGAGGCCGGAGCGGCCGACGTCATCCTTACCGGGTGGGATTCCCCCCCCATTACCGACCCGATGCTCGATGCCGCGCCCGGCGTGCGCGCCATTATCCACGCGGCGGGCTCTATTAAACCCTTTATCCCCCAAAGTGTCTGGCGGCGAGGGATTCGCATCGCCTCCTGCAACGATGCACTAGGCATCGGCGTAGCCGAGACGACGCTCGGGATGATCATCGCCGGGCTTAAAGGATTCTTCCCCTCGGCAGAAGTGACCCGCTCTGGCGGCTGGCAATCGGAGCTGCTTGCCCACCCGGGCTTCCGCGTGCGCGAGCTTTATGAGGTCACGATCGGTATCATCGGCGCGAGCCGCGTGGGCCGCCATGTCATCCGCCTGCTCAAGGGGTTTGAAGTCAACGTTCTCCTGAGCGACCCGCTTGTGGATGCCGAAGAGGCGCGGGCGCTGGGCGTCACGCTCGTGCCGCTGGAAGAGCTGATGTCGCAGAGCGATGTCGTCAGCCTTCACGCCCCGGCGCTGGAGTCCACCCGGGGGATGCTGGGGGCCCACCAGCTTGCTTTGATGAAAGACGGAGCCATCTTCGTCAACACCGCCCGAGGGATGATCGTGGATGAAGAGGCCCTCACCCGCGAACTACAGAGCGGGCGCATCTGGGCGTTTCTGGACGTTACCTCGCCCGAGCCGCCCGTGGATGGGCACCCGCTACGCCAACTTCCCAACGTGATCCTTACCCCCCATATCTCCGGAGCACTCGCCAACGGGTGCCTGCGGATGGGGCGCAGCGCGGTGGAGCAAGTGCTCGAATTTGCGCGCGGAGAGCTCATGCACGGCGAGATCACCGCCGACCGGCTGGCGCAGCTTGCCTAGAGCGCCTGCAAAACGTGGATTGTAGGCCGTCTCGGTGAGACGGCGGTCCAACCCCACGGCGTCTCACAGAGACGCCCTACAATCTCCGATCCTCGCACCGAACCTTCAAACGATCTGCTAGCCCGGCAAAAGCCGAGGGCCACTTGCCCCTTACGGGTACCAAGGTACTTCCTGACTCGGTACGGAGATAATCGGCAAGCGGCGCGACCGGTTAAACTTCTCCACATGCCCATCCACAAAAAGGATGTTGCACCACCCATTGTGAACATCGCCAAACCAGCTGAAGTTGGAGTGCTGAGGGTTCAGGTAATTGCCGTTGGCGAAGAGAGAAGTCGGCGGCCCCCCACCGGCTTGGCGAGTGTTGGTATCGGCCAGCATAAACGTCTTCGAGTGGGAGCGCACTTGGTTGAAGCGCAGCGGCGTCGTCGGGTCATCCACCCCGATCACCCGGTGGACGCCGGCGTTAATGCGGTAGCCAATCATATACCCCGACCACCCTTTGTAGCGCCCCTTCCCATCCGCCCCGGTTTCAAACCCCCACTTTGGGGGCGACCCGAGTCGGACATTGGTAGGGCAGTAGAAAGCGTCCGCCGCAATCAACCGCTGCTTATCCACCCAAGGGGCCACGTACGGCTCCAGCAAGTCTTCCAAAGAGCCCACCTTGGCCAATGAACCGGGGGGGATTTCCCCCTCGTGGTCAGCCGCATAGGCATAGCTGCCTGCTCCCAGTTTACGCAAGTTTCCCGCACAGATGCTCGTCTCCGTGGCCACACGCGACCTCAGGTAAGCCGGATAAAGCAGGGCCGCCAATACCGCAAGGATCAAGAGCCCCAACAGCGTCTCCATGACCGTAAACGCACGGCACGGGGTGGCACAAAAACGGGTTGACGCAGGGGAGAACATCGAGGGGGTGCATAAATATAGTTATAACCCTAAGTTGAAGTCAACAAATTCCTTCACCCCCATCGGGTGGCTAAGGAAAGCCCGTAGAAGGGCGAGGTCAGTTTGCCTCGGGCTTCGGGTCGCGCGCGAGAATATCTCGCAGCAGTTCCCCGGCAGAACGTTGTTCGTAGAGCAAGCCGTAGACGGCATCGATCACCGGAGTCTCCATCTCATGCCGCCGGGCCCACTCGTAAGCGCTGCGGGTGGTCGGCACCCCCTCGGCGACCATGACCATGGAGGCGGCAATCTGCTCGGGCGTCTCCCCGCGCCCCAGGCGCTCGCCCACGGCGCGGTTGCGGCTGTGGCGAGAGAAGCAGGTGACCATGAGATCCCCCAGCCCGCTCAGGCCGCGAAACGTCTCGGCCTGCCCGCCAAAGGCGACACCGACGCGCGTAATCTCCCCCAGCGCCCGCGTCAGCAACGCCGCCTTGGAGTTATCTCCAAAACCGAGCCCATCCACCACGCCCGCGCCGATTGCGACGATATTTTTGAGCGCCCCCCCCAGCTCGATCCCCACCACATCCGCGCTCGTGTAGACGCGGAACGAACGCCCGCTGAAAGCCTGCTGCAAACGCCCCGCCAACGCCGCATCGGCACACCCGAGCACCACCGCCGTCGGCACATCTCCCGCCATCTCCTCCGCATGGCTTGGCCCCGAGAGCACGGCCACCGGGTTGTGCGGCAACACGCTCTGAAGCACCTCGCTCATCCGCAAATCGCTCCCGCGTTCCAACCCTTTGGTGCAGGAGACCAGCGGCGCCCGTGTCCCCAGCGCAGCCAGCCGTGCCGCCACCTCGCGCACCGCCCCGGAGGGGGTAACGACGAGCACCACATCGCACTCGGCCAGCGCGTCAAAATCATCCGTCGGCTCGATGCTGGGCTTCAGCTTCACCCCGGGCAGGTAACGGCGGTTCTCCCGCGTATCGCGGAGCACCTCCATCCCATCCGAAGGGCGGCCCCAGAGCGTCACCCGGGGGGCATCGTTCCCTGCGATCACCTGAGCCAGCGCGGTGCCAAAGCTTCCCGCACCCACAATGCCAATGTGTACCTTGTTCATACCTTGGGTTTCCTTTCAAAGCGGTTCTCCGTACCTGCCAGCAGCCGCTGGATATTGGAGCGGTGCCGCCAGACCGCCAGTGCCGCCACCACGACCGAGAACCAGAAAAGCGCATCTGCCCGCCCCTCCAGCAGCCAAACGGTAAGAGGGATCGCCACCGCCGCCACGATGGATGCCACCGAGACATACCTTGTGGTAAAAAACACCACCCCCCACACCGCCGCCGCCACCAGTGCAGCCCATGGCAAAAGCCCGATGAGCACTCCGGCGGAAGTCGCGATCCCCTTGCCCCCCTTAAAGCCGAGCCAAACGGGAAAGTTGTGCCCCACAATGCACGCCATCGCCCCGGCGATACCTGCCACCGCCACGCCCGGCCCTGCGGAAAAGAACCGCTGGGCCACCCATACCGCAGCCACACCTTTCGCCGCATCGAGGAAAAACACGGGAATCCCCCACTTCTTGCCCAGCACGCGCAACACATTGGTAGCGCCGATATTGCCCGAGCCGTGTTGGCGGATATCCACCCCCCGGCTACGGGCCACCAGCAACCCGAAGGGGATGGACCCTAAAAAGTAGCCGGCCAACACGGCAAAAAGGAGATCTTGGAGATGATTCATTCCGGGCGCGGATTTTCGCCCCCCTCGGCGGTGGAGCAAGCAAATTGCGCCCTTGCGAAATTTTCAGCGCACTTTTACTTGCCACCCACCACGCGGTGGCGTAAAAAACCCGACCCTTGCAGCAAGCACGCAGCAAGTCCTCGCAAAAAGACGGGTTGGTAGCTCAATGGTAGAGCAGCGCCCTTTTAAGGCGTTGGTTGTGGGTTCGAGTCCCACCCAACCCATCTTTTCGGGTCCTCTTGAAGCCCGCGGCAACACCGGGCAGGACGACAAGCTCACCCCTACCCACAAATTGTAGGGCGTTTCTGTGAAACGCCATGGGGTTGGGCTGCCGTCTCACCGAGACGGCCTACAATTCACGCTTCGCAGGCGTTCTGGCTAGATCGGCTTAACGTCGTAATCATAGCCCGAACGAGAACTGTATGGTTTGCCTCCCAAGAACTTCCACTCGAGGAGCTGGAAGGCTTTATCCATATCTTCAAGGACAAGATTGATTGGGATTTCATCGACTCCGACGAACCCTGAGAACAAGCAGACGGGGCCACGCTTGTGGCGCTCCGGTGGGTTTGCCCCTCTTAGGCACGCTCATTGCGAAGTCTCCTAGCTTACCCCCTTACCCGCCGTAGCCGATCACCTCGACGTTGAAGAGCGACGGCGTTTCGTCTTCCTCCTCTTCGGTGGGGTTGGTGGGTAGTTGCTGCTGGGCGAAGCTCTGCGCGCTGCTGCTCGCGCCGGAGGCCACGCTGGAGGCGGCCGTCATCCCCGCGATATTGGGCGGGGCCACTGTCGGCGTGGAGGGAACCCCCGTGGAGGCTCCCGCAGCCTGGATGTTGCCTGCATTGAGCACCGTGGTGGCGGCAATGCTGAGGTTGCCCGTGGAGCGAATGCCCGCGTCTCCGGCGTCCACAACGCCGGTGGGGGCGATAAGGTCCACATCGCCCGGCTGCACGTTGGGCACTGAAGCCAGTACGCCGATGCCGCCGCCAGTGGCCAGACCGCCAAGGTCGGTGGCAACGTCGGCACTGGTGATGTCGATCACCACTCGGGTAGGCGGCGCGGTGACGACGGTTTTGGGCGAAGTGCCCGCTGCGATGTCGCCACGGGAAGACCAGATGATGACATCTCCCCCGCGCAGGGTGAAGATCCGCGCCCGCCCGATATCCACATTGCCATCGGTAAAGAGCGAGATGCCGCCCCCGTACTCGGTCACAATGCCGGGAGGGGTGAGCGGGTTGCCGAAAATATCCGACGCCATGGCGATGCCGCCCCCTGGAACCAGCATGGAGATCGCCCCACCCGTGGTGGTACGAACATCCCGCGCACGGGTAAAGATATCGCCCGACCAAGCCTCGCTCTCCGGGAAGAGAAGAGCGATCGCTTCCTGGCCGGTTACGTAAGGTGCGGCGGCAGCCGACACTCCGGTGGCTGCCTGAGCAGCGGCCCGGCCCGAGTCCCGCAGGATCTGGTAGAAGATCTTGGTGGAAACCAGCGCCCGCTCTTGCGCCCCAAGGGCGAAGAACTCGTCTTCCGTCAACCCCAAGCCTGCAAGGTAATCCGGCTCACCCGGTTGGCGGTTCAGGATGAAACGCTCCTGGAACGCGGTGAAGTCGATCTTGCCACTGGAAAGATCTCCCACCGAGCCAAGGCCTGCGCCCACCACGAGGTCCGCCCCGCCGAAGGGGAGGTAGGGGTTGCGGAAGTTGCCAATGCTCGTGAGACCAACCCCCGTGCCGTCGGATAGGTTGGAGCCGGTACCGAGGTCGAGGTTGCCACCCGCAAGCACCTCCAACGTGCCGGGCCCACCGATCTGGATATCGCCAGAGAGGACGCGCGTCTTTCCACCGGAGACGGTGGTGCGCTCCAGGTCGCCCACCAAGTTACCTAGTGTCAGGTTACTAGCCAATGCACGGCGCGGGCTATTCTCATGGTAGGCCGTAAGGTCTCCCCCTGCGGAGATGAGAGAGATATCGTCCGCCGAGGTGTTTTGCAGGTAGAAGGCGATGTCGGCAATATCCCCCCCGGCAAGGATGCGCGTTGCCTTGGGCGCAAAGAGAGTGAAGCCCCCCAGCTCGCCGCCCATGGCGTAGAGCCGCAGCGGCTCGGTATCTCCGGCATGGAGGAGGCCCGGCATGTGGAGCATCTGCTGGAAGGCGGGAGTCCCCGCGCGGCCACTATACGAGCCGGTTTCTTCAAAGAGCGGGTCGATATTGCGGAACATATCGATGCGGCTATCCCGCGAGATGGCGGCGCTGCGACCACTTGACACCTGGTAGGCCAAGGGCGTGGCGACATGAGGCACGGAGGCCGGGTTGGCATCAGAGACATTGAGGTTCGCTGCGGTCCAGACGGTGACTTGTTGGCTCCCCGAGGTCGTGCGCCCCGAAGGGTTCAACCCCTGGATGCTCCCTGCTGCGGCCAGCTCCAGCGTCCCTGTCGGTGAGGGGAAGAGCGTCATCCGCCCCACGAGGTTGATGTCTCCGCTAAACGCGGTGCTCTGCAACGTTGGCGCGTTGAGGGTGAAGACCGTCTGGAAGTAAACCAGATCGGCCTCGGCAAGCCGCAGCCACGGCTGGAAGTTGGAAGTGCGTTGTGCGGAGTTGGAGTAAAGGTTCTGCGTGCTCAGCCACGCATCGAGGACGGAGCGCGGCGTCAGCTCGCCGGGGAGCGTCACGCTGTTGCGATGCGTCACCCCACCCCCGTAGGATGCCACCGAAACGGCAGCGTCCGGCGCATAGGTATTGAAGTAGGTTTTGTACCAATACTTGTTGTTTAACCCCTGCGGGGTGAGGAAGGCATTCACCGCCGGGCCGATGAGCACATCTCCCAGCGCGCTTACGTCAAAGGAGCTTTTGCCGACAAAAAGGGTGGTCGGCAACCAGGTAAGCGAGTCGAAGATCGCCGGGTTGCGGCTCTGCACGACCCCTTCAGGGAACGTGGTGGCGCCGTGGATTCCCAGCGAGGGCGAGCGACGTTCGTTGGTAGTGATCTCCCCGCCTGCGATCAGGCGGCCGGTGCCGCGTTCGACATAGTAGATACCGCCATCAATATTACGCCCCGCTTGCACCAGCAGGTTCCCGCCGCCGAGCTCCAGCAAGGCGGAGGCATCGGGGGCGATGTTGGTGTACCCGCCCGCACCGTCATCCACCCGGCCGGGCATCCGTGCATTGGTGGGGACAACGGCGTCGGTGTTGATGATATCGCGCCCGGCGCGCACAGCCACATCGCCACCGCCCAGCGCACCAAGGCCCTGGAAGAAGTTGCTGAAGTCGATCCACCAGGTAGTGGAGGCGCTCGGGTCCGTCACGGTGCGCAAGACCCCGTCATTCACCCCGCCTACGGCAAAGAGCCCCGTCTCCGGGTCGACATAACCCCGGCGGTAAAGCCAGTTGGTGGGTACCTGCCGAGAGGTATCGGTGATCTCTACGCCATTATGCATCGTGTAGCGGCCGATATCGCGCTTGGCTTCGATCGTCAGATCCCCACCCGCCATGGACCATTGTGGAACGAAGTTTTGCTGCACCCCGCCAAGGAACGAGCCTTGGCCCGGGTGTTGCGCGGATGCCACCGAGACGATCGGGATAACGAAGTCTCCCGTCGAGTAGATGGAAGTCGGGTTCGCCACGGCCACACCCGCCGTATAGATGGAGGCAAAGACGTTGCGCAGCCTCACATCGCGCGCGGTGGCGATATCGATATCCCCCGCCCCGGTGCGGATCACCTGGTAACGGTTGAGCGTGGCCGTCGCCGTGGAGGCGTTTGCACCCGAGACCAAGTTTGCTGCGTAGAATTTACCCAGCAGCAGCGAGCCCTTCCCAACCGCAAGCTCGCTCTCCGGAAGCACCTGCCGGAAGTCTGCCGCCCCAAGGTCGGCCCCCGCTGCCAGCCGGTACGACCACGATTGTAGCGGCATCGGCAACGTATCCACCGCCGTCATCAACGGGCTCAACCAGAGCGAATTGCCCGCCACCGTCCCCGAAGGGAGCGTGCCGGCAAAGCCGTCGCTCAAGGCATTGTAGAAGGCGAGGTTGCCGCTGGCCCGCATCGTCAACACACCCGGGGCTTTCTTTGGCCCGAAGCGGAAGTCGGCAAGGTTCCAGTCGCCCGAGCGTTGGGTGGAAGTCCCTATCGCGGTGGCGGTGCTGGTATCGGAGCCGAGGATAAGGTCGCCATTGCGGTTGACGAGCTCCACCCCCGGCGCGAGGACGAAGAGCGACGCAAGGTCTTGCGTGTCTGCGCCAAGGATGCGGCCCACCATGGCATCGTGGTTGGAGGTGGAGAGGAAGGCATTGGCGCGGTCGTAGACTTGCCGCTGCACCGTTCCGGCAGCCGGGAGCACGTTGAAGGCCGTACGCCAACCGGTGATCAACCCGCCCGTGGAGGTGAGGTCGACGACCTCGTACCCTTCAGCCAGAATACCAGAGGCTCCCGTGATGGTGGCCCCGATGGCTGAGAGGTTGAGATCGCTGTTCGCAACCGAGCGGGGTGCCCGCAAATGAAGCTTCCCGGTATACTGGCCGAGGAAAGCGCTGGAGCCCGGTGTCTGGTAGCCTCCGGCAAGGTAGGCATCCACCCCGAGGTCGATGACGGCTCCGGGCGCGGAAAGATCGAGCCACCCTGCGGTGTTCGCCACGCCGTCGGCAGTGGCTCCTGCTTCGAGCGTGATGGCTCCCCCTTTGCCTGCGGAGCTGAACTTCTCACCCCGCACGCTGAGGCGGGCGGTATCGGCCAGCGACACGCTGCCGTGCGCAATCAGATCGATGGTGCCGCCGGTTGGCCCGGAGGCATCCAGCTCTCCGGTAACCAGAAGGCTACCGGTATCCGCAGCGACAAGAATTTCACGCGCTTGGGTCACCCCATCGAGCAACACATCTCCCGTGCGCACCCGAACCTTCCGCGCGCCATGGAAGCCGCCGGCATCCAACACGAGGTTGAGGGGGGAAATCTCCGGCAAGGTGTGCGTATCGAGCACAAAGTGGCCGCTCTCGCCCTTGGCCGCGCTGGCGCGCAGCTCTCCCGCAGAGGTAAACTGCCCACCGGGCACGAGCACGCGAAGGGTCCCGGCGTTGCCGCCCTTTTCATGAGCGCTGACATCAAGAAGGCTGCCATCCTGCGCGACGACGTTGCCGAGGTCCGCTTCAAGGATGATCTCGCCGCCGTCGGTCGTACGCAGCAAGTCATCAAAGGCTCGCGCCGTGCCTGCGGTGGAAAGCTCGCCGGTGACTAAAATATCCCCCGCAGTGGCGCGCAGGTGGATGCGCCCGCTCGGCAGCGCGATCGTGGTCCCCGCATCGACACTCGCCCCCGTGAGGCTCAAGATAACGCCGAGCCCCGGCGCAATGGAGGGCGATTCACCGCTGGCCACCAACCCTTCAAGGCGGAGTGCACCGCTTGCACTTAGGGCTTGGACCGCACCGTTCGCCCCGGTGATGAGCGGCGTCCGCAGGGTGAGGTCGCCCCCAACGGTAAGGCTCCCTTCCTCTTCGCCGATGTAAGCGCCGGAGGCCGCCCAATCCTGCGTGGCATACCCGCTGATACGGAAGCTCCCCTTGCCTGCCCGGATCGTCTGCGCATTGATCGCCTGCAGCCCAGTGCTATCGGCAGGCACCGCCGGTGCGACGACTTGGCCTGGGTTGGAGAACCGCACATCTTTAGCCTGAAGGGTGAGACTCCCCGCCCCCTGCCCAAACCCCCGGATGCCGGAGGAAACAAAGTCGAGCCCAAGCGCCTCGTTCCCAAAGACTCCGCTTCCGTAGAAATCAATGGAGCTGTAGCTGACAATGCGCAACGTATCCACCTGCTGCACGGCATCGAGCAACGCGCCGGAGAGAACCAGGTGCGGGTCGCCAAGCGAACCGGAAAGCGAGGTGATCGTGTCGTCAAAGATGAGGCTCACTTGCCCGCTACCCAACGCCAGGGTTTCGGTATTGAGGATCATCCCCGCGTCTAGCTGCGAGCCGTGGCTGGAGTCGAGCGTGACGCTGCGCCCCGTAAGGGTAGCCCCGGCCGCGACCGTGAGCAACGCACTCCCCGGCCCGCCAACCCCCGTGCGCAGGAAGGCAGCATCCTTGTCGGCACTCACGCGCAGGAGCACACCGTTACCACTGAGGTTGAGGAGATCCGCCAAAGCACCATCCCCCTCACGAGCCACGATGCTGGCGCCCGACTCGACATTGAGCCCGCCGCGCGAGACGAGCACGACATCCTGCGAAGAAAGGGTGGCCCCATTGGCTAGTGTCAACGAGCCGGTGGTGGCATTCACCTGGATGCCCTCTGCCCCCAGCGTGCGAACGCCACCCACCAGAAGACTACCCACCTCCCATGAGGAGAGGCGGCCCGCGTCGAGCGTGATCCCCGAGGGGCCTGCCGTGCCATCGGTGATCCAAAGGTCTGCGGTGCTGCTGATATCCACCAGTGCCCCGCGCCCGCCCGTGCCAGCTCCCGCGAGGAGCTGGTTATCAAGCTGCATGGAAAGGTTTCCTTGGTAGACCAAGTGGCCCGCATCGACCGGTAGCCGCTGGAGATACTCCGACTTATTCTCCACCGCCGCCCACGTAAGGAAGCCATTGGCAGAGAACCCTTCGTAAGCCACCCGCCCCATGACGACTGGGCGAGAAGCCACCTCATACCGGCTCTGGAGCTGCCCCCCCGAGGAGCCTCCAAAGGTATTGTAGCGATAGCCGGAGACAACAGCCGCTCCCTCCGGTGTCGTATAGCCGATGGCCGTGCCGCCCGATTGCGCCGGGCTCACCAGGTAAGCCCCGGGCAGGAGCGCATACTGGCTTGGCAACAAGGTATAGTTTCCGGCCTTCAGGCCCGCGCCCCCGGCCAGGTAGATGGAGTCTCCCGCTGCCAGGTTGGAAACCCACCCGGGGTTGCCTTGCAGCAATGAGGCGTTCTCCCCGGTATTATAGGCTGCGTAGGGAGCCAGCTCGCTGCCGAGCCCGGGGAGGATAGCGTACGACTCGGGCAACCGAGTCCAGTAAAGGCTGACCGAGGGAGCCACTCCGGTACTGGCCGCGCGGGCCGACCAGCGCGCTCCATTGAAGCTCACCAGATCGCCCACCTTGTAGCTGCTCCCCGCGCTCCACACACTACCGGGGCTGCCTAGCAAATCAGCACTTCCGCCGACGCCGGAGATCCACCGATAGGCAGCAAGGTCGCCTCCTCCGCGGAGGTCGATCAGGGAGCCCTCTTCCGCAATGACATTTCCCCCCATCAGCACGACCTCCTTGGAGGACACCCCGGAGAGGGTGATGTTCGTCCCATCGGGCGCGATCCACGAAGTGCCATCCGGCGAGATACCGAAGGGGATCAGCATCGGCGTTCCATCGGGATGAATGGCGGCCACGCTGGTCAGGCTGCCTGCGGCGAGCGTGAGCGTATCGGTAACCGGCGCCCCGAGCAGGGTACCAACCACGGGGTTATAAGGCGCATCCACGGCGGAGGTTGCCGGGTTCAGGTCGCTGCCATCCCAACCGAGCTGGATCGTGCCGAGCGTGGAACGCAAATGCCCGGCGTGGGTAATGGTGGAGGCATAAAGGCCGAGCTTGCCGCCCGCAGCCAGCGGCGGCACCGCCCCCGGCTGGCCGGGGCGGATGGTGATGGAGCCCGCACCGCCCGCGTGGTCGTAGGCAAAGAGGTCGAAGGTGGAAAGCGTCGTCGGGTAGATCTGGGCTGCCTGAAGATCCAGCGCGCCCGCGATGTTCACCACCCCATTCCCCCGAATGTCGCCCTGCGCCGTCCAGGTGGAGCTGCCGATATTGCGCATGACGAGCGTCCCCGCGTCGATCATCCGGCCCGCGAGGACGAGGGAGCCGCTGCCGTTTGTGGGTGCAAAGGCGTACTCGGTACTCGCGGCCAGCGTCTGCTCGAAGTAGACGGGGGTGTCCCCCGGGTTTTGCGGCGCGCGGAACGGCTGGCCAATGCCCAGGTAAGGCGCGGAGAGGTTGACGGCGGCATCTGCCTCCACCACACCGCCCCCTGCCACTCGCAGAAAGCCGCGCGCGGCGATGGAGACTTCCCCCTCGAAGCGGATGTTGCCACCAAACGGAATCGGCGAAGCCGACTCCAGGTACTTCCCGCCAAGGTCCAGAGAATCAAACCCGCCACTCAGGAAGCGGTCTGCCGCGAAGTAGCCCATCCCCGCGACCGGGTTGAGCGCATCATCCAACACGGCGATGCCCACGCCAGGAGCCGGGTTGCCAATCGCTGAAAGGACATTGCCCGACTGCCGCACCACGAGGTTGATATCCGCCCCCGTGCGCGCTTCGGCATTCTGATAAAAGCGCCCGGAGAAGATCGAAAGCACACCGCCCGCTGCTCCCGCGCCACCGCGGTTCCCCAGCAAGGTCGCGTCCGAGAAAAGCATCTGCGAACCATCGAGAGCGATCTGCCCTCCGGAGCTGGCGACCTTTACACGTTGAGTGCCAAGGCTGGCCAGCGGCTGGTTGATGCCGCTGCGGGCATCCGGCACCATGGAGAGGCCGAGCATCCAGTTGGGAGTATCAAACGTCCCCTGTGCTCCCGAAACATCGAGCACCGCGCCTTCCGAGGCCACGATGTTACCCGAGACGGCAATCTTGCCACCCCCAAGAACCACGCCGGTACGCCGCCCGTACGCATCGGGAGTCTGCATGGCGATGCCACGGGCATCGAGCCGCGCCTCCGGGCCGATATAGACCGTGGCCAGGGCCTGTGTGGCCGCCGCCGCCACGGCAGAAGCCAGAGGGAAGGAGGACGCGCCGGAGAGCGTAATGCCGCCCCCGCGTGCAATAATGCTGCCAAGCGCCGTCACCGTCTGCCCCTTGAGCGCCACGCTCGCCCCCGGATCGACACGCACCACGGACCCCGCGCCCATGACAAGGTCGCCCCGGATCTCCAGGGTGTCGATGGTGAACGGGTTATCAAAGCCAATCGCGCTCAGCGAGAGGCTCGAAGGTTGCCGCAAGACTTGCTCGGGGAGGTAGCGCACCACCTTCAACCCGCCAATCGCGTTGGGGATCGCCAGCAACCGCTCTGCGCGGGGCTCGATCACCGTGCCTGGAGCCACTAGCAAACCGGGCAGGTAGGGGTCGGGTTGGCCCGGCACAGGAGCCTCCGTGGAAGGCGCGCCGATACCCGTGATGCCATAGCTGGCAAAGCCCCCTTCGCGGAAGAAGCTTGGATTGATGAGAAACACCCCGGCATCCGACGCCGTGTGGGCGATCTCGACCCGATGGGCCTGAAGTGTCAGCGAGCCCCCTTTCGCCCCGGAGTAGCCTAGCAGCTCCGCACCAAGCTGGAGCGAGCCACCCACGAGCTGAAACACCCCTTTGTCATAAGCGGAAGGAAGCGCGGCATCGCGCCCCGCGAGCAGCGAGATTGCACCGCCTGCTCCGTAGTCGACCCGTGCAAACGGAGTTACGGCGAGGCCACCGGAAACATCGAGCACCGAGCCGCGCTCCAGTACGGCGTGGAAGGACTCTACCGCAATGGAGCCACCCGCAAGCACCCGCTGCTGGCCCCAAGCTGCGTTGGTCCGCTCATCAAGCACCAGCCCCGCCGTGCTCAACACAGCCCCCGCCCCTAGCTCGAAGAAGCCACGGTCGGCATTCGGGCTCGGGTAGATCCCCCCTGCCGGGTTGAGAAGCGCAAACTCCAGCACCTCGGTGGGAGAAATATTGTAAGTCGCAAAGCGGAGGCTCCCACCGGGCGAGCTGAGCTTGCCATCGATCCGCACATTCGCCCCTTGCAGCGTGATACCGCCACGCGGCGCGGTGGCCAGCTTTACCCCCGCAGGGACGAGGATATCGCCATCCGCGTTTTCGACATTCAGGAAGCCAAAGCCATCTTCATCCAGCAACGCCGGGGTGAGGGTGACATCGGCCACCCGGTCGGCCCGCAGCGGCTCCGGGCTGCCATCGGTGAGCAGGAACGAATCGGCGGCCGCCAGCTTGGAAGCTGAGAGGAAGGTAACTTTCGGCGGCGTGGGCGAGTAAGGCAGGAACGAGGGTGCCCCCCCTGCGATGGAGAATGCCTTTTCACCCCGGAAGGCAATGCTCACAGTGGAGAGATCCGCGCCGAGGTTCCGCTGCCGCTCTCCCTGCAAGGTGGTGCCACGCAGCGCACCGTCGAGCGCCATCGCGGGCGAAGTAAGCTTCAGCGTACCTCCGGCTCCTCCGGCAAGGTACTCAGGCTCGTAACGGGCCGCGACGGCAAGCGGCGCCACATAGCGTTTGGTAATGCCCCATTTGGCGCTATTGACGACAAACTCGGCGTTATAAATCCCGTCATAAATCTGCCCCGGGTCGGCGTTGGCGATGTCGATAATGTTGGAGCCCTGGACGAGCCGCGTCGTATTGATGATGCCGCCTTCATTCCGGTAGTAGCCTCCGGAGACATCGAGCGTGGCCCCTTCGCGGATGACGATCGACTCCCCTGCCTCCACGGTGAGGTTGCCGCCTTGCACGGCCTTCTGTGCGGCGGTCCGCTCCACCAGCGCGGCAAAGCCGGTCGCATCTCCCAGCGGGGTGCCCATCCAGTAGCGGCCGTAGTAGTCGCCGGACTTGCGAAGATCGATCGTCAGCGGAACGGCGGCGAGCGCGCTGAGACGCTGGAGCGGAGAATCTGCCAGCTCCGAGCCGCGCAGCTCCACCGTCAGGATATGGTGGGCGAGCGGGATAAAGACATCCGGAAGCCCCGCAACACTTAGCAACGCGGAAGGTTCGATATAAACCTGCCCTTCAGAGAGCAGAAACTTCTGTTTGCCTGCGGAGTAGTGGCTGCGAAGGGTGGGGTCTACCAAGCCATCGCTACCAAACACGGTGCCATTGCCATCGGTGTCTTTGTACGGCCAGCTTCCCGCGCGCAATGTCACATTGCCGGAGGGGGCATACACCGTAGCCCTTTCGCCCACATGGATCGCCTTCCCCTCAAGGTTCACCTGGGAGGCGTTGGCAAGGGTCGTGCCCGGAGTGGCTGTATTCTCGAGCGAAGGGAGGATACGAATCGTGCTCCCCACCCCAAGATCTACAACGCCGGTAAACTGGTTGAAGAAGATCGGGGCCCCGTAGCCGATCGTGCCCGTGTTATCATAGTTCGGGTTGCTAACGGCTCCATAGCTAGCCAAGAGGTCGATCCTGCCATTGAGATCCACCGACGTGGTGGCCAGCAGGTTGCCGTGCTGAAGAATCTCGCGCCCTACGAAGGTGATCGCGCCCGTTCCCGCATCCACTTCGCCGAGGTGGGTGATCTTGCCCGTCCCATCCGGAGCCTGGCCAACCCAGACATCCAGCCCGCGAAGGCTCGGTTCGGCGGCGGCGTGGGCGCCGATGCCGACTTGCAACCCGGCGGCAAGCACCGTTTGCCCGGAGGGAGTGGAGATCGTCCCTTCATTGATAATGTTGGGACCCACAAGCATGATGCGCCCCCCTTTCCCCTCACCATCGAGCGGGCTATTGAGCTGCGCTCCTGCTTGCACGATGATGTCGCCCGGCATCTCATCCAGCGGCCCGGGGTCAAACGCCGGGGTGCCATCGGCACCGCCGGGAATGGGAAGCGCGGTGAAAAGGAACTGCGCGTCCGGGTTATTAAGCAACCCCTGCGCCACGAGGTTGGTATTGATCGGTAGGGAAGAGACCGTCAACGCATGGGTATTAACCTGCGAAGCTCCGCCAAAAATCACGCCATTCCGGTTGACGACATAGACCTGCCCCGGAGCCTCGATCGTCCCCAAAATCTGCGAAGGCACGCCGCTCGGGTCGGTAACTTTGTTGAAGGCAACCCACTTCGAGCGGTCGGCCCCTCCGGCGCTTTGGTCGAAGGAAAGCTTCGTCTTGCGCCCGATGTTGAAGGAGCTCCAGTAAAGCAGCGCCTGCTGGTCGGTCTGTTTGATGGTGACCGTCGTCTTATCCCCCGAGACGGTTTCCACCGGTGTAAGGGCGTTTTTCCACGTCGACACCGCATTGGCCACCCCGGGCGAGGCGAGCCCGCTATCGGGCACAAGCCCCCCGGCGCGAAGCCCTTCGGGGACATCTGGAAGCTGGATCCCGGGCACCCGTGGGTTAAACCCAAGATTCGTGCGGGAAGCCGCAATGGCGCGCGCCGAAGCCTGCATCGCGCGGACGGATTGCACCGCCTGCGTCGTACGCGAGAGGGCATCCGCCGAGTTGGCACGCAGCCGCGCCGCTGCCGCAGCCTGCGCGGCACTGAGCGCCCCCTCATGGGAGACGCCCGCCCCGCGTTGGCCGACGCGTGCGCCTCCGCGCAAAATATCCCCGGCATAAGCGGCCGGCCCTCCACCAATGATGATAGAGACGGACAGCCAGCCGGTAACCAGCGCGTGCCAAGCAGGTACGGGTGCGTGCTTCATGAGTCGTTTAGCGGGCCTTGCTCTGGAGCAAACGGCCAAGTTCCAGTTCGTTGATGGAAACCGGGTTTTTCTGTAGCAGTTCGTTGACGTACTTCATCCCTTCGGCCTGCTGGCGCTCGGCGCGGACGCGCTGGCGCAACCCTTCGCGCACTTCGGCAAACGTGGCCGGGCGGGAGTCGCGCACGGCGACGACCTTGAGAAGGTGCCACCCGTCGGCAAGGCGGATCGGCTCGCTCACCGTACCGGTCTTGAGGCTCTTGAGCGCTTCACGAATGGCCGGTTGCAATAGCGGCTCGCCCACCCAGGGGAGGTTTGCCTCGTCCTTACCCGACTTCTCATCGCTAAACTCGGCGACAACCTCTGCAAACGGCTTCTTGCCTAGTGCTTGGCGGGCTGCGCTCAAGCGGGTCTTTGCCTTGGCTTCATCCTCCGGCGCAGCCCCTTCGGGTGCCGCGATGTAGACTTGGGAAATCTGGAACTGCCGGGGCACCACCAATGCAGCTTGGTTTGCCTCAAAAGCTGCCTGAAGCTCTGCCTCAGAAGGGAACGACTCCGGCGGCGTGGAGATGGAGACAAGGTAGCTTTCGACAATGGCCGTCTCCCGCAAGCGCTCGACTTGGTCGGCGACTTCGGGGCGGTCCTGCCATTTCTTGGCTCGGGCCTCCTCCAGCACTAGCTTGCGCACCAGAAGGTTGCGCACGGCCTGGCTCAGCAGACCGGGGTTGGAGATATACGCCTGCTGTTGCTCGGGGGTAAGGGCGCTCAAGGCGCGTTGAAGGTCCCCCAACTCGGTGGCGGAGACTTCTTTGCCACCGATACGGGCAATCGGGCTGGCCTCAGTGGCCGAGGCGAGTGTCGGCAACATCAGGCAAAGGGCGAGGATGGCGGGGCGGTAGTTCATGGCTTGATGCGTTGTTCGGCGAGTTTGTCGGAGTAGTCCTGGACGAGATTTTCGAGCTTCACCCGAGTGGTGCCGACAAACGGCTCCCGGGCGGTAAGGGCCGTGCCGAGGCCAAACTTCCGGTAGCGCTCCAGAATTTCGGTGCCCACGGTGTACATCGCGATGTTGCGGGTGCGCTGGTCGGCAACAGTCCGCTCCAGCACGGCGGCCTTCTCGGCAGTGGCGCGGCGCTGGCCCTCCAGCTCGCGGGCGCTCTTCTCCGCCTTGGCGCAGGCTTCCTTCCAGCGCGCCAGCTCCAGCGTTACTTGCTGGTGGCCTTTGCGCTCGCGCTCAAGCTGCTCCTGCACTTTGGCAAGCGCATCTTTCTGTTCCTCCACGCGGCGGCTCTCTTCTTTAAGCGCTGGCTCCAGCTCGGCAACACGCTGCTCGGCTTGCGTGGCTTTGATAGCCAGCTCATCCTTCTCGCCCTGGAGCGTACGGACTTGCTGGGCCATACCCCGGAGGGCATCGCGGAGGCGGGCGGTGGGGTCGGCCTTCTCCTGCGCGCCGAGCGGCGCTACCAGGAGCAGGAGTGTGGCAAATGTGGGAAAAAGGGTGCGTTTCATGGGACTCTAGAACTTGGCGGAGAGGTCGATCTGGAAGACATCAATCTTGAGCGGTGGCCCGGCGATTTCGTCGGCGGCCATCCAGCGGATGCCCATGGAGACATCGGGCGAGAGGGCGACATTGGCAAAGATCGTATACCCCTTGAGGTTGGTGCCGCCGCCACCGAAGTCGGAGTCGGTGAAGCCATCGACCACCGCGTCGGACTCGACATAGCGATAGTTGACACCGACATTCCAGTCCCACCGCTTCTGCAACGCGGTGTGGCCCACCTTGAGCCCGGCGATCCACGCCGTGTCTCCGCCGTCGTAGGAGGCGAGGCCCACGGCATTCATCGGCCCCCGGTTGTTTACGGCGATGGCGTTGATCTTGTTTTGATCGAACGCGAGGTTGCGCATGTACTCACCCGAGAGGGAGATCTGGATCGGCTCGAAGCGGTTGTACGTCAGCTTGCCGGTGAGGGCGAGGACACGGAACGGCGTGGCAAGACCGAAGTATTGGTATTGGTAGAGCGTCCCGTAGTTGTTGAGCGGGCTGGAGATGATGTCGCGCAGCGCCATGTAAGTATTCCCCTTCTGCGCGAAGGCGGGGCGTGAGGCGTCGGTATTCCCCGCATCATCCGGCGTAAGCGGGATGAAAGGGTCCGAGAGCTTGCCTTCGATCTTATCGAAGTCGTAGTACGCGGCGGCAAACTTTACCTCCAGGTCTTCGCGGATCTTCCAGTCCAACCCGAGCTGGATGCCATAGAGCCACTTATCGTTGCTCTTAAACTTCGCGGGCTGGTTTGTGGCGTAGTTGAGGCCCGTGTTGAAGACCGGGAAGAGGCCGCCACTCATGAACGGAGTGACTGGGCCGATCCGGTAGCGCCCCTCAACGGCGAAACCGTCGAAGCCAATATCATCATCCCACATGACTTCGCTGGAGAAGAAGGGGTTATCAAACCGGCCCACGGAAAGGCGCACGCCGCGCTCGGAGTCACCGCCTTCGTAGCGGATGTAGCCGCGGTCAAGCCAGATGGCGTATTTGCTGAAGTTGCCCCCCTGCCCGCTTGCGGCTCCGAGCGATTGGTTGGTAGAGACGGGCGAGTTATCATTCCCCGTGGCCACGCGCAGGCCCATGCTGAAGCCTTCGGCCAGCGTGACCTCCCCACCCACCCGCACGCGGAGGCGCGGGCGTTGGCGGTCCTGGTCGGTATTAAGCTGGGGCGAGAAGACGTAGCCTGCCACATCGAAAGGGCGGCCGGTGTTGATTGCGTTGAAGTCGGGGAACGCGCCGGTGTTATCGTTCCCATCCGGGAAGGCGATGAACTCGTAGCGCGCGCGCACATCCCCAAAGAGGCGCACTTTACGCGCCCACGCTGGCATACTATTGGGTGCCGCCCAGTTCTCCTCGCGAGCTTGCGCCATGACATCCGCCTTGATCTCCTCGCGCATCTGGTTGCGAATATTTTCCGGGATATAGGTGACGCGCACCGTATCATCCGCAGAGCCCCACTCCAGCGGGTCTGGGAAGGGGGAGGCGCCGCCCCCCGCCTCGCGGCTGCTCAACATCAGTGCCACGGTGGAAGCCTGCTCCGCCGCAGCCTGAGCCATGGCGGCCTGCTGTTGGGCGACAACGGCATCTTCCTCCGCTTGCTTGATCAAGTCGCTCGCATCCTCCTTGGTGAGCAAACCGCGCTCCACCATCCGGTTGATGAGGTTGACCACAACCGTCTGCGACTTCGGCGCGGCGGGTGCCGGCGCGGAGGCGGGCGGCGGATCGAGCTTCACGGCATCCGAAGGCGGTGCCTCCACGGTGCTGGGCGTGAGGGCAGCCTCTGGCAACGGAGTGGCTGGCTCCTGGGCTAAAAGGCCGTGGCATGGCAGCAAGGCGCACAACGCCAGCGGCAGAAGGGTGGAAGGTCGGGACATAAGTGTTCGGGAAATCAGTTGGGACGGCGCGCCGAAACACGCAGGACAATGGGCGATGGCATTCCGGGAGGCGGAGGAGACTGAAGCTGGAGACCGTTGAGCACCTCCCGGGTGAGGATGTCGTCGAGCCGCGTGTCGCCCGAGCTTTCGGCAAGCGCGGCCCGGGTGATGCGGCCATTGGCATCCGGCCAGACCCGCACCGTCACGCGCAGCGACGCGGTGCGCAGCGAGCGGTTGCGCCGCAAAGCGTTGGTGATCGCCCCTTGCACTTCGGCGGCGTACCACCCCCAGCGGCTGCGATCTCCGCCCCCGGTGCCCCTGCCGCCGATCACGCCATCTCCCCGGCCCGAAAGGCCAAAGCCATCTCCTGGCCCCTCTCCGGTGATGCCGGTGCCAAGCGACTCCTGAGCAGGCTCGGGGTCGCTCTTCTGCGTATCGGCCTCGGTAACCGGGGCCTGCTCGATCATCTGCGTTTGCTCTTCGACAATCTGCTGCTGCGCCGGGGGCGGCGTGGCCACCGGCGGCGGCGTAGGTGCCACGCGCGGGGGCGGCGGCGGCGGGAGGCTCACCATGGTAAAGCCAGTGTCGCGCCGGGGCTTCGGCTTGCTATCCATCGCCTTCTTGACGAAGAACCCGCCCCCCACCAGTACGGCGGCGACAAGCACACCAAGCCAAAGGCGTCCGCCACGCGAGCGTTTCTCTTCCGGAAGATCGGTCATTTTACTTCTGCGGTTTGGTCGCAAGGCCGACCTGCGAAATCCCGAGGCGACCCACCACATCGAGGACGTTCATCACCGCCTGGTATTGCGTGCCGCTGTCTCCCCGCACGACGATGGGGAAGTCGGGCGTCAACGATTGCTGTGCCTTGAGGCGCTGCTCCAGTTCGGTCATGCTGACGGGGATGGTGTCGAGAAAGACCTTCCCTTCGTTGTTGATCGTGATCGCCTTTGTCTTCGGCTTGGCGAGGCTGGGCGCGGTCGTCCCGGCCTTTGGCAGATCGACCTTCATCCCCTGCACCGAAGCGGTACACATCAGGATGAAAATGACGAGCAGCACGTAGGCCAGGTCCAACATCGGGGTGATGTTGATATCGTCGTACGGTTTATCTTCTCCCGGGGCTTGCATAGGGTGCGGGGTAGTTAGCGTTTAGTTGGCGCTGTCGTAGAACTCACCCGCCTTGGTGATAAACTCGTCGATAAAGATCTGCATATGGGCAGAGGCTTCCTTCACCCGCGCGAGCAGGTAGTTGTAGCCAAAGAGCGCCGGAATCGCGACGGCCAGCCCCGCCACGGTGGCGGCAAGCGCCGCGGCGATGCCGGGAGCGATGGCGTTGACGTTGACATCCCCCGCCTCCGCCACTGCGGCGAAGGTGATCATGACGCCTACCACCGTTCCAAGCAGCCCAAGGAAGGGGCCACCCGAGATGGCAATGGTAAGCAACACCATGCGGGCATTGAGCTTCTGAAGCTCATGAATGAAGCCGCCCTCCAGGCTGGCGCGGATCGCCGCCATGGAGCGCCCGGAGAGTCCCTTGCGGGAGCCGCGCTCGCGGTCGCGCACCACGCGATTGCGCACTTCCTGCACACCAATGTGGTAGATGCGGTAGATCGAAGATTGGCGAATCGCGTGGCGTTTGCCGTCATCCACCCGGCCGCCGAGGTTGCGGGCGTGGTTGTCATCCCCTTCATCGAGAACCGCAAAGTCTCCCGAAACGTGGCGCCACTCATCCAGAAATGCCGTGTTCGCACGGGCGATGCCATTGAGGTAGCGCGCCTTGTCGTACATGATCCACCAGCTGACAAACATCATGATGACGAGGATGATGATGACGATCCAACCATCGATCGTCAGCGACTCCATGATAATCCCCATAAAGCCGCCATGCATGAAGTCGAAGAGCCCCTCGGGCGCGGCATCTTCTCCCAGGCTCACCAGAGCAGCGGCGCGGTCTGCGCCTTGCACAATCGCAGCAAACCGGATCGCGTCGGCAGAGAGAGGCAGCCGGACGAGCTGCATCTCGTCCAGCTCACCAACCATGGCAGAACTGGTTCCAGCCACCTCTCCCCCAGCACCGATCTGAAATTCACTCTTTAGCTCCGGCAACGTCGCCGCGGCGCTTCCCGCTTCTTCACCGTCGATCCAGAACGTTGCATTCCCTCCTTCGAAAACAATAGCGAGGTGGTGCCATGCATCCTGCGTAACCCCTTTCGAGGCAACCGCGCGTTGTGGCGTTCCCTGCGAAACCGTCTCTACATAGGGCAGCTCGTTATTGAGCCCCACCACGAACGCTTCCGCACCATCCCGGCGCGTGAAGAACACTGCATTGGGAGCCAACGCACTCGCCTTTACCCACGCAGAGAAGGTTAGCGAACCGCCGCGCTTCCAAGCGTTGGAGGGGGTGCCCGCCACCTTCACAGGTGCCGCACCCGGCAAACGCAAGCCACCGCCGATGATCGCGCCATTCGCCGCCGTACCCGGGTTTTCCGCATGGTTGCCTTTGCCAGAAGCATCGTTGGGCGCTGTCCCCTGCTCCGAGAAGTGGTAGACTCCCTGCACGGCATCGCTATACAGCGGCTCCTTCGTCTCCGCTGCCGCACCGCCTGCTTTCTGGCTGCTGAAGTAGAGCCAGATGGAGAGCTTCTCCCCCGGCTTCACCTCTGGCAGGCCAACCCACACAAACGCTTCGTTAAAGAGCGGGTCGTACTTCTCGATATAGAAGGGCAGCTCCGTTTTGTCGTCCGCAGAGACGAACCGCAGGTCCGAACCATCCTCCGCAGCGCTTCCAAAATCGAAGTTCCCCTCGTGGAGGCGGAGTAATAGCGCGGGCCGCTCCACCGGGCCGGAGAAGCGGGCATCCTTGGAAGCACCATCCACGGTGATCTCCTTTCGCAAGGCCCAGTCCCGGTTCCACCACGCCTCGGCGGGCAGGGAACAGAAGAAAAGAGTGGCCAATGCGGCTAGTAGCAGGCGTGTGTAGTTGAGGTTCATGCAACAAGTGGGAATTTGAGAATTAGAAATCGGCCCAGACCCGGAAGGTCAGGAATGGGTGTCCGGAGCGTGTCTCGACCTGGTCGGTAAGCGGGATCGCGGCATCCACCGAGCCGTTGAGGTAGTCCAAAAGCTGGATGCGCCCACCGATGCCGATGCTGGCGAGTTCAAACCGCCCCTGCTGCTCGGGCAGCGGGTTGTGGAGCGAAACCATGCCCCCCTCGCCAAAGAGGTAGAGCTGGAGAGAGTTCCCCTGCCCGGGAAGCCAGCCAAGAAGCTGCGGCGAGCGAAGTTCCAAACTCGCGAAGGCGGCGTTGTCGCCTACCACTTCTGCCTCCAGATAGCCGCGCACCGTTCCAAGGCCGCCACCGCCGTATTGCTCGTTGCTCACCAGCGGCTGCCCGGAGAGCTGCCCCTGCACTTTACCATGGAGCTCAAAGCCATAAGGGAGCTTCTGGTTGCGCGAGGCATCGGCGCGAAGGTAGATGAAGTTGCCATCCGAGCCATAGCGGTTGAGCTCGTACTTGTCGGCGCGGCTGCCAAAGTCGCGAATGCTCCAAATGAGGCTGGCGTTGAACTCCATCGTTCCGCCCTCATCCAGCTTCATTGCGTTATACGAGAGAGCAAACGGGTAGTAGGTAAGCGGGGCCTCGCTCAGCACTCCGGCCATGGTGACGCCGTTGTTGTAGTGCTTGTAGTCGATCCCGAAGGAAAGATTGTGAACAAACCCTTTGAGCGGAGGTAGCCCAAGGATGAGCCGTGCGCCGAGCGTCTCGCCCTTACCTGCAACAGCCACGCTCCCCAGTGTGGAAACGTTGCTATCCTGCTTGCTCCCTTGGAGCAGGAGGCTCAGGTTCCCCCACGAGGGGTAGCGCATCAGGTAAAAGCCGGAGAAGACTTGCACTTCATCCTGTTTCTCGGGAGAGACTTGCAAACTCGCACCGATGGTGTGGCCAAGCTGCCAGAGGTTCCCATAGCTCAGCGAAGCGTTGAGCCGCAACGGCGAGGTATCCATGCTGTAGCGGTTGTTCAGCTCCAGGCTACCGTGCAGCGGAAAGGTGTCTTTAACCTCCAGATCGACATCCACCGTACCCGGCACTTCACCCGCCTTGAGCTTGGGGGTGATGCGTCGGTCAGCAAGCTGGTTAAGGGCGACGATGTCGCGGTTGACGTCGTTGAAATTGATCGCGCGCCCTTCAGCCAGCGAGCTTGCCTGCCGCTTGATATCTTCGGGCGAGAAGTAGCGCGCCCCCGTCACCCGAAGCTTGCCAATCCGCCCTTCATGCACTTTGAGGACGATAACCCCACCGCGCCCCCGCTGGGCGGGCACCTCCACCGAGGCGGCCTCAAACCCGCGTGCGTGGTAGAGCCGCTCGACGGCAAGCCGGGCCTTCTCGATATCCTCCAGCGTCCGCGCCGGGCCGAGGAATGGGTAAACCGCCTCCTGCACATCCAAAGCGGGCACCTCGCGTACACTCAAAAGGCGAAACTCGCGGATGTATAGCTTCCGCTCTGCCTCCTCCTGCGCATGGCCCACCAGCGGCCCCAGCAAGCTGGTGCAGCAGGCGCAGTAAAAAAGGAATCCTCGAATACGACTTGGCATAAATTTGACGTCCGCCGAGCGAACGCGATGAAACTAGCGATGGCAGCGAAGAGGTTTCAATGCCCGGTTGGTGACATTCCCATGACGACAAAACCGCCATTAGACGAACCCTTAAAATATGGAGCAACATGCTTATTTCAAGCAGGTTACCAAACATAGATTTCACGAAATGAAACCGTAATAACACCAAATCTTCGCTCAATATGCGCATTCGGTTTTCGGTCATATTCATTGCATTTTTTTTGCCTTCCGCCCGTCACTGAAACGTAACGTGATCCCCCCCATCCACGCTGCTATTGCATGGGCGATGAAACCACTCCTGCCCTACTTTGCGTTCCTTAGCCTTGCGCTCTGCACGAGCCCACTTCCTGCAAAAGCCTCCCCCCCCGGAGAAGAAATCTACCAGGAAGCCCGCCGCACCTTGGCTGGCGAGGGCGCACCAAAAGACCCGCAGGCCGCCTACGAGAAGATGAAAGCCGCAGCAGCCCTTGGAAATGCGGACGCCATCGGCACGCTCGGCTACTTCTACTCCACCGGGGCCGGGGGCGCTCCCAAAGATGAAGCCCAGGCCATAGCGCAGTTTCGCAAAGGCGCGGAGCTTGGAAGCGCCCGGGCGATGTATAACCTTGGCCGCGCGCTGATTGCCGGGCAGACACAACCGATCACTCCGGAAGAAGATGGCGTGGCATGGGTCCGTAAAGCAGCGGAGACCGGGCTGCCCGTAGCGATGCGGGAGCTTGCCCAATTTTACTTCCACGGCATGAATGCTCCGCAGGATGACAAGCTGGCCTACACGTGGGGGGTGAAAGCCGCCGATGCCGATGATGCCGACGCACAAAATCTTGTCGGCTACCTTTTAAGCCGGGGGCGGGGGGTGAAGAAGGACAAAGCCGCCGCCGAGCAATGGCTTCGGAAAGCAGCGAACGCGGGTAACACCAAGGCCCAGAGCAACCTCGGGCACCTCCTGGGCCCAACCGACGGGAGCGACCCGAAGCGCCAGCAGGAGGCGATCCGGTGGTTACTGGTAGCGGAGTCGAAACGCGAGGTCACGGCGATCAAAACCTTGCAGGAGATCCGCCCGGCCCTCCCTCCCGAACTCGTCGCCGCAGCGCAGCGCGATGCCTCCGCGCTCCTCCTCCAACAGAGAGTGTCGCGGTA
>JBBCKB010000098.1:0-46414 GCA_037189965.1 Chthoniobacteraceae bacterium
CTACGACGAAACCTCCACCGAGCCAACCGTCCTCCCCGCCGCGTGGCCCAACCTCCTTGTCAACGGCGGCACCGGCATCGCCGTCGGCATGGCCACCAATATCCCGCCGCACAACCTCGGCGAAGTGATCGACGGCATCTGCGCGCAGATTGATGAGCCCGACATCACCAACGAGCAACTGCGCCAGTTCGTCAAAGGGCCCGACTTCCCCACCGGGTGTAATATTTGCGGCACCGCAGGCATCAAGAACTACACCGAGACCGGGCGCGGCAGCATCCGCGTGCGCGGCAAGGCAGGTGTCGAAGAGATCAAGAACGGCAAGGAGCAGATCGTTATCACGGAGATTCCGTATAACGTCAACCGGGCCACCCTCGTCTCCCGCGTGGCCGAGCTGGTTAACGAAAAGACGCTCACCGACATCACCGCCATCCGCGATGAGTCCGACGAAAAAACGCGCGTCGTCATCGAGCTCAAGCGCGATGCCAACCCGCGCGTCGTCATCAACAACCTTTATAAGTACACGGCGCTGGAGTCCTCCTTCTCCGTGACGATGCTGGCGATCGACCATGGGCGCCCGAAGCTCCTCACCATCCGGGATGCCAACCACGCCTACATCGAGCACCGGCGGGAAGTCATCCTGCGGCGTACCCGCTACGAGCTGCGCAAGGCCGAGGAACGTGCGGAGACCCTCGAGGGGTACCTCATCGCGCTGGCCAATATGGATGATTTCATCCAGATCATCCGCAGCTCGCGCAACCGCGATGAAGCCAAGGTGCGCCTCATGGCGTACGAGTTTACCCGCGCCACCGTCGAGGGGCTCGGCATCCTCATCCGCAGCGACGCGCGGCTCAATGCCAGCGGCCTCTACCTCTTCAGCGAGCAGCAGATCAACGCCATCCTGGAGCTTCGCCTCTACCAGCTCACCGGGCTGGAGCACGACAAAATCTCCAACGAGTATAAGGAACTCGTCGAGCGCATCAAAGACCTCCTCGATATTCTGGCCCGCGAAGCCCGCGTCCTCCAGATCATCAAAGACGAGCTGCGCGCCATCCAGGCCAAGTACGCCACCCCGCGCCTCACGCAGATCGTGCCGGACGAAGGCGAGATCAGCCTTGAAGACCTGATCACCAACGAAGGCACCATCATCACCATCACTCACAACGGCTTCATCAAACGCACCGCCGTGAGCGCCTACCGCGCCCAACGCCGGGGCGGCAAGGGGGTGAAGGGAATGATCACTCGCGATGGCGCCACCGAAGAGGAAGAAGGTGATTTCGTGGCCCACCTCTTTACCGCCACCACGCACGATTACCTCATGTTCTTCACCCAGACCGGGCGCTGCTACATCGAGCGTGTGTACGAGATCCCCGAAATGGGGCGCGCGGCCAAGGGACGCTCCATCGCCAACCTCCTGCAACTCCGGAGCGACGAGAAGATCGCCGCGACCATCCGCATCCAGGCCAAGAGCAGCGGCAGCGGCCCTGTCACCCTCGACAATACGTGGGACGACCAGCTCCACGTCGTTTTCGTCACGCAATCCGGCGTTGTCAAAAAGTCGAACCTGGCGGACTTCAAGAACATCCGCAAGGGCGGCATCATTGCCATCAAGATCGAAGAGGGCAACCGCCTGATCGAAGCGCACCTGACGACCGGGCACGACGAAATCGTTCTCATCACCCAAAATGGCATGAGCCTGCGCTTCAGCGAAGAAGAGCTACGCGACCAAGGCCGCGACACCGTGGGCGTCTGGGGCATCCGCCCCGAGAAGGGCGACGTTGTCATCGGTATGGCACTCGTCAACGCCACCTCGCAACTCCTCGTCGCGGGGGAAAACGGCATCGGCAAGCGGACTCCGTTTGACGACTACCGGCTCCAGGCCCGTGGCGGCAAAGGCATCATCACCATGAAAACGGGGGATAAAACCGGCGAAGTCGTCGGAGCCCTCGCGGTGACGGATGCCGACGAGATCATGCTCCTCACCAATAAAGGGCAGATGGTGCGCACCCGCGTCAAAGAGATCCGTGAGACGGGGCGCAACACCATGGGCGTCAAGCTCATCGACCTGCGCGGGAGCGAGAAGCTCTCCGCCGTGGCCCCCGTCGTCCGCGAAGAGGATGACGACGAGGACGACGCCAAGGAAGACGAGGAGACCGAAGCGTAAGCCAGCGCCCCCACCTCTCTGCGCGTTATGAACGTTGAAGTCCTCAACACCGGCAGCGAGCTTCTGCTCGGCAGCGTCATCAACGTTCATGTCGCCACCTTTGCGCATGCCCTCTTCCCGCTGGGGCTGCGCATTGGGAGGCAAGTCTCCGTGCCCGATGGCGAGCCGATCCGCTCCGCCCTTGCCGAAGCGCTGGGGCGCGCCGAGATCATCCTCGTCACCGGGGGGCTTGGCCCCACGACAGACGACATCACCCGCGACATCGCCGCGGATCTGCTGGACCGCCCCCTCTCCGTAGACCCTACGGTGTTGGAGACGATCCGCGCCCGGTTCGCCGCGCGCGGCGTGGAGATGACGCCCCGCGTAGCCCGGCAGGCCGAGGTGCCGCAAGGCGCGCGTGTCCTCCCCAATGCCAATGGAACCGCCCCGGGGCTTTACCTTGAGATCCCTGCTGAAAGCGTGGCGGGCCACCCCGTCCACCTCTTCCTGCTCCCCGGGCCGCCTCGCGAGCTGGGGCCGATGATCGAGGAGAGCCTCATCCCCATCCTGTGCGGGCTCATCCCCCAGCGGGCGGTGCAGGAGTGCCATGTCTACCATATTATCGGCATTGGGGAGTCCAACGTCGAAGCCTTGGTCGGAGAGAAGCTGCTCGCCTTGCCAGGGCTGGAGCTGGGGTATTGCGCCCGGCCCGGAGAGGTGGATGTCCGCTGCATCGGCAGCGCCCCCACCCTTGCCAAAGCGCGCGCCATCCTCACTGAAACATTGGGAGACCGCATTGTCTCCGAAGACGGGCGCAACCTCGAAGGCGTCCTCGTCGAAGCGCTCACCACCCGGGGGGAAACCCTTGCCACCGCAGAATCGTGCACCGGCGGGTTGCTGGCCAACCGCATCACCAACATCGCCGGAGCATCGGCCGTGCTACTGGGCGGCTACGTCTGCTACTCCAACGAGGCCAAAAGCACCGACCTTGGGGTCAACCCTCTTAAGATTGAAGCCCACGGGGCTGTCAGCAGCGAAGTCGCCACCGAAATGGCCGAAGGCGCGCTGCGGCGCTCCGGTGCAGACTGGGCGCTGGCCACCACCGGCATCGCCGGGCCCGGCGGCGGCACCGAGGCAAAACCGGTGGGCACTCTTTACATCGCCCTCGCCCACCGCAGCGGGGCCACCCATGTCGAGCCCCACCGCTTCCGCAACCGCGACCGCGAAGGCTTCAAGCTTCTGGCCACCAACGCCGCCTTGGATCTCCTACGCCGGGCTCTGGGTTGGCAAGCGGAATAGCGGCCAGCTCCCTTCATGCCCGGATAAAGAAAGTAGAGGCACTCCCCAAGGCCGCGAAGAGGGCGGAGTTCGCTAAATCCAGATACCATCGAGGAATCGCTGGTTGAATCGATGCAACCTGCTTCAATGGATTTTGAAATACCTTCCCGCAACCTTGTGTGGCCCCAATATAGAGCGGCTCGAAAAGACACCATAATGGCCCGCTCGCAGCTAAAGTTAATTTATTTAGCATCTGACTCTATCGTTTTTCGATTGTACTCAAACTGGTAAGTGAGACAAAATTCATCCGCGTTTTCGCACATTTATGAATATCCGGCATTTCGTTAAAACCGCTGCAGCTTCCACCGTGGCTCTCGCGTTGAGCACTCAGTTTTTGATGGGTGAAACCACCCTTTCCAACCTCGATCAGACGGATGATGGATGGATCATCCCCGTGGGGCTGAGTTTTTACGGCTCATCCCTCGGGCAGGCCTTCACGGTTAGTGGAGACTGGCGCTTGGCCTCGGTAACCTTAGGGCTGGTTGGCAGCAATACCTCGGGCACCGAGCCCGCCGGTGAGTTTTCGATTTCGATCTATTCGGGTGCCATCAGTGGCCTCCCTTCGGTAAAACTTGCCACCTTGGTTGGCAATTCCAACCCATATGCAGCCGGCTTGTATACTTATACAGCAACTGATGGGGTTTTGCTGACTTCCGGTGTCCAGTATTGGATTGTTACCTCTGTGCCAAACTATGGCGAAGATTTTGGCTACGACTTCCGGGCGGCAGAAGGCTTCAACACCGCATTGCCAGGCTGGTCGGTAAGCGAGACCGGTAGCCTCCTATTCTCTTCAGATGGTTTTGCAACAGGCGATTCCTACGATTCCGCCTATTTTGGCGGCAACATCGCCTTCGCTATTGATGCCGAAGCTGTCCCCGAACCCTCCACAGTAGTCGTTTTAGCATTGGGAGGAGCCGGATTGTTTGAAGCCTTGCGGCGGCAAAGATCCGCCAAAGCAGTGGGGTAATCTCCCTCTCAAGGAATAACTCGACATCCACTGCCCAGTGCCTCAGGCGGCAGCGAGCCGCCGTGGGCGGGCGGGAGCCTTCTTTACCGGAGGCTTCGGCACGGTGCACCTCACGCGGGTGCCTCTTGGCTCAAGGTTGGTGATCTCCAACTCCCCGCCGATGGCGCGGCTGCGGTATTGCATGATGTGGAGCCCGAGGCCCAACCCAAAGCCGGAGCGCGAGGGGTGATCGGGCGAAAAGCCGACGCCGTTATCCTCTACCGTGAGGATGATGGCCCGGCGCTGGTCGGAAAGCCGGATACGCAGGCGGCTGGCTTGCGAATGCTTGATGGCGTTGTGCACCGCCTCTTGCGCGATGCGAATGAGGTGGATGGAGGTGGTCGCATCCAACAACTCTGCGTTGCGGGGAAATTGCAGGGTGCAGCGGATGCGCCCGATGGAGCGGGCCTGCTCAGTAAGCTCCTGAAAGGCGGTAAGCAACCCTTCCTCCTGCTCCACCGGCATCGGCGAGAGCCCTTTGACAAGCGCCCGCACTTCGGTGATCGACTCCTTCACCAACCGGGTGATCTGCCGCGCGTCATCCGCCTGTTTGAGCCGAAGTTTGAGCAGATCTTCATGCAAGACGTTCCCCAATAGGGAGATGCCGACGAGGTATTGGCAGAGGTTTTCGTGCAACTCTTGCCCGAGCCGCTGCTTCTCCTTGTCGCTCATGTCGATGATCTCACGCTCCATGGCTTTGATGGCTGAGATGTCACGAGCGATGCCAAAGACCCCCTTGAGCCTGCCACCCCGGCTTCGGTGGACGCCTTTGGTGAGCAGGAAGGTGCGTTGCCCCCGGCTGGTGCTGCACGTTAGCTCAAAGTTGCGGGGCTCTCCCGTCTCCAGACAGGCGGCGTTTTGCTCCAATAGCAGGCGGCCAAGTTCTGCCGGGACGATGCGGGAGGCCAGTGTGCCTACCAGCTCGCCAACCTCGCAGCCAAACCATGCACCGGTGACGTTGTTGGCCATGGCAAGCCGCCCGGAGGTGTCGCAGAGGAAGACGGCATCGGTCGTTTCGTTAAGGAGGTTATCCGAAAGAGTGGGCTCGGCACGAAAGACCCCGGGCTCCATGGGCCCAAGGCGGGTATGGGTAAGGAGGGCTCCCTTCTTTCCAGAGAGCGAGGTGATGGAAAGGCGGTAGCACTCTGGAGCGCGCCCGGGCTGGCGCGCCGGGTACTCGACTTCGAAGCGCGGGCGGACGCCGTCGAGAACGGCTGCGAGGCCATCTGCCACATCACCCACTTCCGGGAGCAGCGGGTGGTGGCCGCAAAGCCGAAGGTACCGTTTCCCTTCGGGGGAAGCATCGGTACGCTTACCGAAGGGAGCGCGCAGCCAAGCCTGGTTGGCAAAGATGATCTTCCCCTCGCTGTCTACAACAGCTACCGGCAGGGGCAGGGAGTGCATGACTCGCCATTGCCCTTCAGCAGACTCTTCATTCTCCGGTTCGTCCTTCCCCATGGTTGTGGCGGGTTTTTAGGCGAACCCGCAAAAAGAAGCTTCTTTTTTACGCAGGCGATTCAGTGAGGCCAGGCGGATAGTCCGGAGCAACCGTGGTGCTCTCACCGGGGTGAGGCGGTGGCTCGACCCGCGCCGGAGTGCCCGGGGTACCGGGCGGTGGGGGCGGGTTGGACATGGTGCCGGTTTTAATGAGATCGCGAATCTGCGGGCCATCCAGCGTCTCGTACTCGAGGAGGGCTTTGGCGATGGCTTCGAGTTTGTCGCGGTACTTGGTAAGCAGGTCGGTGGCGCGGGCGTAGGCTTCGTCGCAAAGGCGGCGCACTTCCTTGTCGATCTCCTGAGCAGTGGCTTCGGAGTAGTCGCGGCTCTTGTTCAAGTCGCGGCCGAGGAAGACGTAGTCTTCGTGCTGGCCATACTCAACCATGCCCATCTTCTCGCTCATGCCCCACTCGCACACCATGCGGCGGGCGATACTGGTGGCGTGGCGGATGTCGCTGGAGGCGCCATTGGTAACATCTCCGAAGACGATCTCTTCCGCAACGCGCCCGCCCATGATGACGACGAGGCGGTCGAGCAATTCGTTCTTGTGGTTGGTGTACTTGTCGCTCTCGGGCAGGTACATCGTCAACCCCAGGGCGGGGCCCCGCGGGATGATGGTGACCTTATGAAGCGGGTCCATGTGGTCGACGACTTCGCAAAGAAGGGCGTGCCCGGCTTCGTGGTAGGCGGTCAGCTCTTTTTCCTTGTCGCTCATGGCGAGGCTGCGGCGTTCGCGGCCCCAGCGCACTTTGTCGCGGGCTTCCTCAAGGTCGTGCTGCGAAATCGCTTTCTTGCCACGGCGCGCAGCCATCAGGGCGGCTTCGTTGATGACGTTGGCCAGCTCAGCACCAGAGTAGCCGGGGGTGCCCCGGGCAACGACGCCAAGATCGACATCCTCAGCCATCTTCACGCGCTTGGCGTGGACACGGAGGATCTCTTCGCGGCCTTTGACGTCGGGAAGGTTGACGGTGATCTGCCGGTCAAAACGGCCGGGGCGCAAGAGTGCGGGGTCAAGAACATCGGGGCGGTTGGTCGCGGCGATGATGATGACGCCTTCCTGGGTATCAAACCCATCCATCTCAACAAGGAGGGCGTTGAGCGTTTGCTCGCGCTCATCGTGCCCGCCGCCGAGGCCATGCCCGCGGTGGCGGCCCACGGCGTCGATCTCGTCAATAAAGATGATACACGGGGCGCTTTTCTTGCCCTGCTCAAACATGTCGCGCACGCGGCTCGCGCCAACGCCGACAAACATCTCCACAAAGTCAGAGCCGCTGATGGAGAAGAACGGCACGTCTGCCTCGCCCGCGATGGCCCGGGCAAGAAGCGTCTTGCCGGTGCCGGGAGGACCGACGAGGAGCACCCCTTTGGGGATACGCCCGCCGAGCTTCTGGAATTTCTTGGGGTCTTTGAGGAACTCCACCAGCTCCTGCACTTCGTCTTTGGCTTCCTCTACACCGGCAACATCCTTGAAGGTGATCTTATTGCGCTCGCGCGAGAGCATGCGTGCCTTGCTTTTGCCAAAGTTGAGCGCTCCCTTGCCCGCCATGCGCAGTTGCTGGCGGAAAAAGAAGTAGATGATGAGGATGAAGAGGGCGATCGGCAGGAACGCCAGCACGGTGGAGAGGAGGACGTTGGAGTCCGAAACATACTCGACATTGAGCCCCGCGTCGGTAATGCGCTTGGCAAGGTCGGGCTGGGTACGGGGGTCGACCACCACGCGGAAGGGAAGCGGCTGTTTATTAGCCGGGTCTGCGTAGTAGAAGCCGCGCACCGAGTTGACGGCTTTGCCCTCTTCGATAACGATCTGCACCGGGCGCTCGGGGACGATCTGCTTCTCCTCGAGCAGTTTGTTAAACTGGAACCACGGCATCGGCTCATTAGAGCCATACGGGTGGACGAAGAAGGAAAACCCGATCAGCAGGATGGCCGCAGCGATGAGTAAACCGCTGCGCCAGTTGAAGTTGGGGTCAGAACCATTGGGGCCGCCAGGGCCGTTGGGTCCGTTGGGGCCATTGCCGTTATTGCGCGAAGGCCGGTCTTTCGGTGGGCGTGAATCAAGCTGAGCCATGGAAATCGGGTGCCTGTCCGGGGAGGTTGTTCAGAGCGAATTTTCTCTGATAAGCCTTCACGGGTGGTTGCCAAAGTTAGGCATTCCTGAAGATTGGTCAACCCACTTATCTGGGGGGGGAGCGTCATTTTTTCGAAAAAGCGCTCTTTTTGTAGGTAAACCCCGATACGCAAGGGCTGGTAATTGTGCCAGCTTTCTCTACATTCCCCTTCCCGGAGCCTCTCCACCGGCTTTTACAGGTCGGGGAAAGCCCGACCCTCTTTTTGAATGAATGACCTAGTGGAAAAACTCGGTAACCGCCTTCGGGAGTGGACGCCGACGCTTCAGCCCCTCTTCCATCGGCTGCACAGCAGCGGGCGGACGATCGCGCGCCGCGCCCTGCGCAAGCCGCGCACGATGACGGAGAGCCCCAACCTGCTGCCGCTGCTCATTCAGGTGCTGGCCGCCTTCTCGAAGGTGGATGGCAAGATTCTGGAGGAAGAGATCGACTCATCCCTCGGCTTCCTGCGCTACGACTACCCGGAGGCCGTCTACTCCGAGCTTCGCAAGCTCTTCCGCCAGGCGCTCAATGAGCAGCAAGACCTCATGGCGATGGCACAGAAGCTCTCCACGCAGCTCAGTGCCGACCGCAAGATCATGCTCGGCGTGCAGTTGTATGATCTGATCGCCAAGTCGGATCTCGATAACTCCGAGCAGCTCGTTAATTTCTACGCCTTCATGTCGCAGCTTGGCATGGCGGCCCAGGCGATCGACATTGTCTACCAGCTTAATGCCTCCGATAAGGCAGACCCCTCCATCTATCAGAAAGGGGCCTCCCCGCTGGAGGCGCTCTGCTTCGGTTCGGGGGGAGATTGCGATGTCTCCCTCAAAGGGTTGCAGGCGCGGGAACGGCTGATGGCCTTCCGCTACCAGGATCTCCTCCTTTTCAAGAACCAGACCCAGCGCCCCGTCTTTGTGCGGGGGCGGCCGCTCCAACCGGGGGAGTTCTGCCGCGTTTACTCGGGCCAGCGGATCGTTCTTGGCGAGCAGGTGCTCACGTACCAGGACATCGTCTGGTATTTTGATGCGAAGAAGAACGTCGTCGTCACCCAGTTCTTCGTCTCGCTGGGAGAAAACGGGGCCGTGGAGCTGGAGACACGCCGCTCGCGAGATTCCCGGCTGGAAGTCCGCTTTGGCCTCAAAGTGCAAGTGCGCGCACTGCGTAATGTGGATGCCACCCTCAACGGCGTGCGCCTCCTCGCCGGAGCCGAGGCCGAAGGCAGTCTGGAGGACAGCATCCTCTTTCACAATGGGTCGGACCTGCCCCTTCTCGAGCTGCGCCGCAAGGCGCGCGCCATGGGGAGCCGCTTCCAGCTCAAGGCGCATAAAAACGAATACCTCGTCTCCAACGACTCGGGGTTACTGGGGGAAGACGACATCCTCCTCTCCCCCGGCTCCTCGGGGGATTTGCTCCTGCGCATCCGGTGCGATTATGAAAACCGCGTCGGCGAGGTCGAGGTGCTCAAGGCAGACCGGCCGATCCTCGTCGGCGAGACCCCCGTGCGCAATACCGCGCGCCTGCGGGATGGCGACATCATCCGCATTGATACGGGCCAAGTGCTGCGGTGCGACTTTTCCGAGCGCATCATCGAAGAAGAGCGCTACATCATCTCCTCGTTGGAAGCGCGCGACCTTACCCACCGCTTCGGGCCGAGCAATATCGGGCTCGACGGCATCTCCTTTACCGCGCAGCGCGGCGAGATGATCTGCGTGATGGGCCCGAGCGGCTCGGGCAAATCGACGCTGCTGCGCGTGCTGGCCGGGCAACTGCGCCCCTCGCAGGGGGAGGTTTACCTCAACAACACCGCCCTCTTTACCTCCGTAGAGGAGCTAAAGGAGCACCTCGCCTACATCCCGCAGGATGATGCGTTTGACGAACACCTCACCATTGGCGAAAACCTCGACTTTGCCGCCGCCATCCGCTCGCCCCACCTCTCCGCGCGCGACCGCATCCGGCGGATTGATACGAAGCTCGCCGAGCTCGGCCTGAGCGAACGGAGGGACTCCATCGTCGGCTCTCCGGGCAAGAAAATCCTCTCCGGCGGCGAGCGTAAGCGGCTCAACATCGGCCTTGATATGATCGGCGGGGCCGACGTTTTCCTCTTCGATGAACCGACCAGCGGCCTCTCCTCCAAAGACGCCGAGCATGTGATGGAGATCATCCGCGCCATGGCGCACAACAAGATCGTCTTCGTCACCATCCACCAGCCGACTTCGAAGATTTTCCAGATGTTCAGCAAAGCGATGTTGCTGGATAAAGGGGGCAAGCTCGTTTTCTTTGGCACTCCGCACGAAATGCTGGAGTACTTTGCCGAGGCCGAGCACAAGCAACACTTCGGCACCGAGCTGGGCGGCTGCCCCGCGTGCGGCACCACGCGGCCCGAGTTTGTCTTTGACGTGCTGGAGACCCCGCTGCGCGACCTTTCGGGCGACATCATTTACGAAGAGAACCAGCTTGGCCAGCTTGTGCCCGCGCGGCGCTACTCGCCCGAGTACTGGCGGGATAAATACGAAGCCTTCCGGCTTTTGCAGGATGTGCGGCAAGTCGGCGTGCGCACCGTGCCTGCGCCCGCACCCGCTCCGGCTGCCTCCCCCACCCTTCTGCCCGAGCAGAAAAAGCGGCCCCCGCTGCGTTTTCGGGATGAGTGGACGCAGTTCCAAACCCTCCTGCGCCGCGCCTTCATCAGCAAAATGCGCAACCGCGCCAACTTGCTGACGACCATTGTCGAAGCCCCCGTGCTCGCCGCGCTGATCGGCAGCGTCCTCCTCTATTCCGAGAGCGGCAAGTACGACTTCGCCAGCGCCTACCACATCCCCACCTACCTCTTCCT
The DNA here is from genome assembly GCA_037189965.1 of Chthoniobacteraceae bacterium. GTDB lineage: Bacteria > Verrucomicrobiota > Verrucomicrobiia > Chthoniobacterales > Chthoniobacteraceae > DATMFV01. Next base: position 10,920 of record JBBCKB010000098.1, read on the forward strand.
CTCGCTGATCGTGGCGATGTTCCTGGGGTTGACGAACTCGGCAGACGACATTATTCGCGACCGCACCGTCCTCCAGCGCGAGCGCAACCTGCACGTACGGCTGCCCTACTACATCATCGCCAAGGCGCTCACCCTCGGGCTCTTTGCGGCGCTCCAGTGCGCGCTCTTTACCGTCATTGGCAACGCCATTCTGGAAGTACGCGGGATGTTCTGGACGTACTTCTTCTTCAACTTCATCACCTCCTTTACCGGCATCGCCTTTGGCTTGCTCATCTCGTGCCTCGTGGCCGATGGGAAGACGGCGGCCAACATCGTGCCGCTCATCCTCATCCCGCAGATCATCCTCGGCGGGGCGCTCATCAAGTACGAGGAGATGAACCGCAACCTCGACTTTATCTATACCGTCAACCGGTGGTTCTCCGTCCACCCCGACCGGGCAGAGGACAAGAAGGAAAGCGAGCTGCAAGTCCCCTTCATCTGCGAGTTCATGCCGATGCGCTGGAGCTACGAGGCGCTGGTGGTGGCGCAAAGCAAGCTCAACCCGATGACCTCGCGGCAGGAGAAGCTCCAGCGCGAGATCGACCGCCTGCTGGGCGACAACAAGAGCGCCACGCCGATGCTCGCCATCCGCGAACGCGCCCTTCCGCAACAGGCAGGCACCCCCACCCTCCCCGAAAAAGCACCCACCGAGCGCAAACCGCTTACCGACGAAGAGAAGGAGCGGCTGGACGACCTGAAGGATACCCTCGCCCTCCTCACCGGGCTGGAAGCACGCACCCCCAAAGACATCATGCGTACATTGGAGGGGGTGGATGCCGTTATCGCCGGCGCACCGTTGGATATGGCCCTCTTCCGCGCGCGGAAGAAGGAAGTCTCCACCGAGCGGCTCTACATCAACCAGAAAGTCTCCGACCTCGTCTCCAAAGCCGAGAGCGAGCAGCGCGACTACCGGCGCGACCAACGCATTAACGTCTTCTTCGGCCCGGAGAAATTCTTCTACCTCAACCTCGGCACCAAACAGTACATCCTGCGCTTTTCGGTCACGACGTTTAACACCGGGGTGCTTCTCATCTTCTCCTTCGCCTCGCTTGCGGGCGTCCACTTTGCCCTGCGGCGGCAGTTACGCACGCAAGGGTAACCTATCACGCTTCGCAGGTATCCTGCCGGGATCTGCTTAACGTAGCAATACGACCTCATCAGTCATCGCCCAATCCAGGCACTTGGAAGCGCGCGGCCAACCATTACCGGGCATCTCCATAAGAGACTTCGATCTCTTTGCCCATGAACTCCCCCACTTTCTTCCGTTCCCCTAATTTGAGAGTTACTTTCCGATAAAATTCCTCCACATCCCGCCGTTTGGGGAACTGCCAACCCAAGCGGATACCGACCTCGACCTCCTGGCGGCTTCCGTTTAAAATCCGGTATTCCTTGGTGATCGTGTAGCTCTCGCCATTCCTCTGGCCGGAAAGAGTACCCGCTTGGCGTTTCTGGGTTTTGAGATTTAGATAGTCGATTCCTCCCCCGGCGCAATCGGCGACTTTGATTTGCACCTCCGGATATTTCGCTTCCTTCGAGGAGCGGGAGGCTTCGGATTTCCAAAGCCCGCTTTGAGGCGAAGCCATGGCAACCGGCCAGAATGCCAAAAGGCTCAAGGCCAATGAGGCCCCCGCCCAGCCGATAAACCCCTTTTGCATAAGGCTCGAAAGATAGATTCCCCCTCGGTGCCCCTGCAAGACGATTCAGGCAATGAGAGGTGCACGTTCCAAGGGTTTCCACCAAGGCATCGCGATCGGCTGGATTTCCGCGCCCGAGGGCATTACAATCCGCAGCCAATGACGAATCTGACCCCACGCATTGAAGCCGCAGTCGCCGCGGGAGACCTTCTGGAATCGAGCGCCCGCAACATTGCCCACCTCCTGGCCACCAGCCGCTCGCCCATCGCCCCGGCCAGCGTGGCCGAGCTGGTGGAGCGCGGGGAGTGGGCGGAATTGAACGACCGCTTCTTCAAGACCCTCGCCTTTGGCACCGGGGGGCTGCGCGGGCGCACGATCGGCAAGGTCGTCACCACCGCCGAGCAAGGCACCCCACAAGCACTTGGCGCACCGCAGCATCCCTGCGTGGGGACCAATGCGCTCAACCACTACAATATCTCGCGCGCGACTCAGGGGCTTGTCGCCTATTTGCGGGCTTGGTTTGCCAAAGAAGGGCGCACCGGGCGGCCCAAGATCGCCATCGCGTATGATAGCCGCCACTTCTCCCGCGAGTTTGCGGAGCTGACCGCGCGCGTCGCCAGCGAAAACGGGGCCGATGTCGCCCTCTTCGGCCAGCCGCGCTCCACGCCGGAGCTTTCCTTTGCCGTTCGCTATACCGGGGCAGATGCAGGCATCGTCATCACCGCGAGCCATAACCCGCCGCACGATAACGGCTACAAAGTTTACTTTAACGACGGAGCGCAGGTGATCGAGCCCCATGCGAGCGGCATTATCGCCGAAGTCAACGCCGTGGAGAGCGATGCCTACACCCCCCTGCCCGAGCCCGAGCAAGGGTGGGTGGAGACATTGGGCGAGGCGCTGGATGAAGCATACCTTGCGCGGCTGGAGACGCTGATTTTGGAGCCCGGCGTCATCGTCTCAGCCCCGCGCATCGTTTTCACCCCGATCCACGGCACGGGCGGCGAGATCAGCCTCCCCGCGCTGCGGCGGCTTGGCTTCCACGTGCTGGAGGTGCCGGAACAGGCCGCGTTTGATGGCCGCTTCCCCACGGTAAAGAGCCCCAACCCAGAGAATGCCGAAGCGCTCGCGATGGCAATGGCGCTTGCGGAAAAGGAAGGGGCCGACCTCGTGCTCGCGACAGACCCGGATTGCGACCGCATGGGCGTCGCCTTCCGCGACCGCGAGGGCAAGCTCTCGCTTCTGAGCGGCAACCAGATCGGCTCGCTGCTGGCGTGGTACCGCACCCGCACGCTCCTTCAGCAAGGGGTGCTTACGGCGGAGAACTTGCACCGCGCCGTCATCATCAAAACCTTTGTGACGACGGATCTGCAACGCGCCATCGCAGAGAAGCACGGCATCCGCTGTGTGGAGACGCTCACCGGGTTCAAATACATCGGCGCGAAGCTTACCAAATACGAAACCGCGCTGCCCGAGGCTACTCGCGAGCGCTACCGCGAGCTGCCCGAGGGGGAAACGCGCGCCCTTCGCCTTGCCCACTCCAGCTTCTATGTCTTTGGTGGAGAAGAGAGCTACGGCTACAGCGGGGCAGACTTTACGCGGGATAAGGATGGCAACGGCGCCGTCCTCATGTTTGCCGAAGTGGCGGCTTATGCGAAGTCGCGCGGGCTTACGCTGGATGCCTTGCTCGACGAGATCTACGCCGAGTACGGCTACTACCGGGAGCAGAACCAGAGCCTTACTTTTGAAGGAGCCGAGGGGGCGGCAAAGATCCGGCGCCTGGTCGATTCCTACGCCGCCGAGCCGCCTACGGAAATCGACGGCACGCCCGTACGCAAGGTAACGAACTTTGCCACCGAGACGATCCACGACATCGAGGGCGACCTCATCCCCAAAGAGGCGATGCTCATGGTCGAGCTGGCCGATGGCCGGCGCGTGGCGGTGCGCCCCTCGGGCACGGAGCCGAAGATCAAGTATTACCTCTTTGGCCGTAAAGACCCGGTAGCGGGCGGGCGCTTCTCCGAGGAGGAGCTTGCCGCTGCCAAGGCCGAAACCGGGGCCGCGCTCGACCGGCTTTGGGCCGCGCTGAAGAGCGACCTGGAGCGGCGGCTCGGGTAGGCCGCGTCTCTAATATTTCATCGTTGGATGATTTGCCAGCTCGGTGCGAGGGTCGGCAGTTGTAGGGCGTTTCTGTGAAACGCCATGAGGTTGGACTGCCGTCTCACAGAGACGGCCTACAATTTGGCGCACCAGGGGGATGTGGAACTGTAGGGCGTCTCTGTGAGACGCCATGGGGTTGGACCGCCGTTTCACCGAAACGGCCTACCGTTCACGTTTTCCGGTATCTCCGCGCCTTAAGGTATCATTCCGCAGCTCCGAAAAACGCCTCCTCCAGCATGATGCAGAGGGTGTGGTAAATGGGAAGGTGCAGCTCCTGAATGAGGTGCACCGTGGTGGAGGGCACCCGCACAGCCAGCTCCGCCAGCTCGGCAGCACGCCCCCCGCCCGCGCCCGTAAGCGCCACCGTCTGCAACCCCATGCGGCGCGCGCACTCCAGCGCGTGGCCCACGTTTTTGGCGTTGCCCGAGGTGCTGATACCCACCAGCAGATCCCCCGGCTTGCCGAGCGCGTAGACCAACTGCGCGTACACATAGTCCGGGTCGCAATCATTCTGCCAGGCGGTACGTAGTGAGAGAAACCCCGTGAGCGGCACCGCGGGGATGCCGCCTTGCAGGTTCGAGGCCAGCGTCTCGCCGAGCCGCTCACGCGCCTCGCGGGGTAGCGGCCGTTTGGTAAGGAACCCTTTGAGGAGCTCCCCCGCCCAGTGCTCGGCATCCGCGCCGCTGCCGCCATTGCCACAAAAGAGGAGCTTGCCTCCTCCTGCCACGCATGCGCGCATCGCCTCATAAACGCGGGCCACGTCGTCAATACACGAGGCAAGCGCGGGGGCGCGCTCCACAAGCTGGGCAAGGTGGGGATTCATCCTCCCACCTTTAGCGCATCCCGAAGCGGGTTGCCTTAAAATATTTCCTTCATTGCGGCAGGTTCTGGTTTACCGTCTTTGCCCCGACGCCATGGCCGACCTCTTCGATTCCCAGCCCGACCCTGCTGCCGCCGCCGCGCCCGAGCCACCCGCCTCGGCCCCGCTGGCCGCGCGGATGCGCCCCGAGGCGCTTGCCGACTACGTGGGCCAGAGCCACATCCTTGGCCCGGGCAAGCTACTGCGCCGCGCCATCGAGGCAGACCGCATCTCCTCCATCCTCCTCTACGGCCCGCCCGGAGTGGGGAAGACGAGCCTCGCCCAGATCATCGCACGCACCACACAGTCGCGCTTCGAGCGGCTCTCCGGGGTGGAAAGCAGCGTCGCCGATATCCGCCGTGTCGTCGCTTCGGCGGCCAACCGGCTGCAAACCTCCGGCCAGCGCACCATCCTGTTTGTGGATGAGATCCACCGCTTCAACAAAGCGCAGCAAGACGTCCTCCTGCCCGATGTGGAGAGCGGCACGCTGCGGCTCATCGGGGCGACGACACACAACCCGTTTTTTTACGTCAATAGCCCGCTCGTCTCGCGCTCGCAGGTTTTCCAGCTCCAGCCGATCGCGCCGGAAGAGCTGGTGGCTCTCTTGCGCCGCGCGCTGGCAGACCCACGCGGGCTCGCCCACGTGAAGGTGGAAGCGCAGGAGGTAGCGTTGCAACACCTTGCCATCACTGCGGATGGGGATGCACGCAAGGCGCTCAACGCGCTGGAGCTGGGCGTACTGACGACTCCGCCGGATGCGGAGGGCGTCATCCACCTCACCCTCGCGGCAGCGGAAGAGAGCATCCAGCAGAAAGCCGTTGTCTATGATGGGGATGGCGATCAGCATTACGACACCATCAGCGCCTTCATCAAAAGCATGCGCGGCAGCGACCCGGATGCCGCCCTCTACTGGCTGGCCAAGATGCTCCATGCGGGGGAGGATATCCGCTTCATCGCCAGGCGCATCGTCATCGCCGCGAGCGAAGACGTGGGGCTGGCCGATTCGCAGGCGCTTGGCGTGGCGGTGGCGGCACAGCAGGCAGTGGAGTTTTTGGGGATGCCGGAGGCGCGCATCCCCCTCGCCCACGCGGCCGTCTACATCGCCACGGCCCCGAAGAGCAACCGCGCGTATGAGGGGATCAACCTCGCGCTGGAGGATGTCAAAAAAGGGCTCACGCTCCCCGTGCCTGCGCATCTTCGGGATTCGCACTATAAAGGAGCGGCCCGCCTCGGCCATGGCGAAGGGTACCAATACGCGCACGACCACGAGGGCGGCTACGTACCCCAAGCTTACCTGCCCGAAGGGCGCACCTACTACCACCCCACGGAGAATGGCGCCGAGCGGCGCGTGAAGGAGCGGCTGGAGTATTGGCGCGCCCTGTTTGAAGCGGCAAAGAAATAACCACGGGGCGGAAAAGGGCCTTCCCTTCTCCACCCCGTGGCTTCTCCCCTTTTCCTGCAAAAAGAAAGGGCCTTAATCAACCCCGTCGTTTGGCCCCCGTGGGCCATAAGGCGGCGGGACTTGCCAGTTCTGCGTTAGAGGGTTGTAGAAAATCCCATTCGGGTTTTCATTCGTCCGCTCGGCCACCGGCTCGAGCACGGTGATGCGCTCTCCCGATGGTGAGATGTAGACACGCTCGCGCACCGGGTCGGTGCTCTCACATGCCGTGAATGCCACACTTGCCACAACGGCTGCCAAAGACAGCCCAACCATACCTCTTTTCATGATTTCTCCCCCCAATTTTCAAATCGTTTACTGCACAACGGTGCGGCGGCGGGGGAGCAACCGCCGTCCGTTGATCTCCCTAGCTTACCACCACTGCGAAGGGCTGCTCGGGGAGTTGCCGCTATACGGCACCACGGGCGCGTCGCAACTGGTCAACGTGCGAGGCTCGGTGCGGTAGAAGGTCCGCTCGGCCACCGGCTCGGCATAAGCACGAGTGCGGTAAGCCTGGTTCTCGGAGATACGCTCCAGCCGCACGGGCGAGATCGTCCGGCGAACCTCCCGCGTGCGGGTGAGGCCGGGCTCTTTCTCGTAGCTGATACGGCGCGTCGTCAACTCGCCGACCGGCTGCGAAGCGCAACCGACCAGGAACCCCGACGCGATCAATGCCGGAAGCACCGACATACTAATAATGCGTTTTGTTTTCATGGTGTTTTTCATACGGTGATTGTTTGTGAAGCCGCCGCCGCGACGGCATGCAGCGCAGTGGCGACAGCGTGGTCTGGCCCGCCCTCCTGGTGGGTGCCGTTACGACCGATGAGGTGGAGGCCTGGGTAGCGATCTTCCAGCTCGTGCTTGAGCCGCGTGGCATGGCGCACCCCCTCCGCATCATCCAGCGGGAAGGCCCGGGGCTGACGAAAGACGCGCCCCCCGTGCACCGCCGCCGGTTGGGCGATGCCGAGCGTCTCGAGATCGCGCACTGCCCGCTTGAGCAGCGCCCCATCCTCAACTCCGGTGATCTCGTCGCCCGCAAAGCCATAATACTCGAGCCCGTAGCAGGCCGTCTCGGGGCCGGGCGTCATCTCGGGCGACCACGCCCGGTACTGCACCAGCCGCGCGGCAGCCACCTCGGGGTCGGCAAGGTCGAGCCATTGGTCGTGAAAGGGGCGCTCGGCCCCGGTGCTCACGCGAAGGGCCACCGTCACCCGGTCGCGGTGGCGCAGCATCCGGGCGGAATGGGTGGCTTCTTCGGAAAGGGCGGGTGCCAGCAGCTCGGCCAGCCCGGAAAGCGGCATCGAGGAGAATAGCCACCGGGCAATAGCGCGCCCTTTCTCCCCATTGGGGCGGCGGTACTCCACCCCCCAACAGCCCGACTCGGCGTCGAACACACAATGCGTGGTCGTGGCTTCCAGCTCCAGCGTGCCGCCCAGCCGGGCGAAGGCTTGCGCGGCGGCTTTCCACACCATCCCCGCGCCGAGGCGGGGGTAGCGAAAGCGCGGCCCCTCCGGCAATGCCGGGCCCCGGGTGCGCAGCGCCTGCCCGAGCGAGGGGCCCACCTCGCGGGTATTGGCAGGGAGCTCATCGCCCCCCACACCGTAGGTCTTCTCTACAAGGCTGGAAAAGAAATGGTGGTAGAGGCGGCGGCCATGGCGGTGGATGGCACGGGCCTCGAAGTCCTCCTCCGCCCCGTCGTTGCGCTCGCCAAGCCAGGAGAGCACGGCCAGCGCCGCCTCGCCCGGGCCGAGCTTGCGCAGCGCCTCCAGCGGGCGAAACGGCTCGGTATAGAAGCGCCCCTTACGGTAAATGCGCGCGGAAAAAGGAGTGAGCGGAAAGTCGCGCTCCAGCAAAAGCGTGCTCCAGAAGCGCTCCACCTCCGGGTCGGCAGAGAGGAAGGGGCGAGCCCCAGGGTCTACCCGACAACCATCGAGCCGTTGGGTACGAGCCTTCCCGCCAGGGGTGCCCGCTTCCGCTTCCAGCACGACGACTTTTCGGCCTTGCGCGGCGAGGCGGCAAGCCGCCGTCAATCCGGCAGGCCCGGCTCCGATGATGATGGCATCTGCCCCGGTGGGCTGTGGTGCCCCGTTGTGAATAGGGTTCTCCATGTTCCTCCTGCAAGTGGGGGGAGAAAACCGCAACCCGGGGGAAGCTGCTGACGTTTCCTTTTGGACTTACAAGAGCCGGTTCGCAACGCCGGGGAGCCGTGGCTGTATTACCAGATTTCGCGCATCCAGCTTGCCCCCGCTTTACCGAGGAAGACCCACAAACCAAGGTAGACCCACGCCACCGCACCCACCACATACCCACAGAGCAGGGCCACGCCGTCGCGCTCCATCATCCCTGCCGCGAGGAGGATGATGGAAAGCGCCGGCAGCGTATTGGTAAAGGGGAGCGGCAGTGGCAGCAGCAGGAAGAGCCCACCCGAGACAAGCCCGAGGCCGATGAGGTTGAGCATGCCCGGGGCCACCCGCAGGAAGTGGAGCCGGGGGCGGATGGCACGCTCCATCCAAAGGGCGATGCGCCGCAGCATCCGCAGGATCTTCTCCATCGTCGCGGGGGCCAGCTCGCGGTCGAGCACGAAGGCGGGCAGCCACGGCTTGCGCCCGAAGAGCAGGCGCACCCCCAGCAGGCAAATGGCGAGCCCAAACGGCGTGGAAAGCCCGGGGATGGGCATCAGGAATGGGGCCGCAAAGAGCATGATGAAGAGGGCAAACCCCCTCCCCCGCAGCCGGGCCTCCACCTCCCGTAGCGTCAGCCTCCCTCCGCTGGCGACCTCGGCGAGAAGCCCTTGCAGGTCTTCAGAAAGCCGGGTACCCCGCAGCGGAGGGGGCGGGTTCATCGGTCGTTAGGCTGCTTGGGCTTTGGCGGCCAGATGATCGAAGCCAGCACCGCTGCGCCAAGCATCGTCCCCACGACCCCGAGCGAGACGAGCACCGGCATGTGAAACCACTTGCTGATGATCATCTTGATGCCGATAAACGTAAGCACCCCGGCCAGCCCGTAGCGCAGGTAGGCCATCTTCGTCACCCCGTGGGCAAGGACGAAGTACATCGACCGGAGGCCGAGGATCGCGCAGATATTCGAGCTGTACACTACGAAAGGATCGCGCGTGACGGCGAAGATGGCGGGGATCGAATCCACCGCAAAAACAAGGTCCATCGCCTCGATGAGGATGAGCACCAGCGCCAGCGGGGTGAGCATCCGTTTACCGTCGATATTGACGGTAAACTTCTCCCCATCATAAGAGGGGGAAATCGGGAGCCACTTCCGGCAGAACTTGAGCAGCGGGTTGTCCTCAAGCTGCATCTCCTCATCCCCGGAGAAGAGCATCTTAATGCCGGTGAAGAGCAGGAACGCGCCGAAGACATAGAGCAGCCACTCGAAGCGCGTAACCATCGCCACCCCGATGGCGATCATAATGCCGCGCATGACAAGCGCCCCCATGATCCCCCAGAAAAGCACCCGGTGCTGATGCTCGGGGCGGACTTTGAAGTAGGAGAAGATCAGGACAAATATGAAGATATTGTCCATACTCAACGAGTACTCGATCAAATACCCGGTGAGGAACTCGATCCCCGAAGTGCGCCCCTTCACATTCCAAACAACAGCGGCAAAGATGAGCGAGAGGGATACCCAAAAAATACTCCACGCCGAGGCTTCCTTGAGGGAAACCGCATGGGCACGGCGGTGGAAGACAAACAGATCAAGCGCCAGTAGAAAAAGGACGCCTAGGGTGAAGGCAACGAACCAGAAGGTGGGTGTCATCGTATTTGGTAAAAGCGGCCCGTAACGCCACGCGCCACGCGCCGGGCGCGAATGTAAGGGGGAAAACCACCCCCAAACCAAGCCAAATCGGCAGGAACCGGAATTTTCGTTAGCCAAGCGGCCCGTGCTTCCCTATCTTTTTTTTCATATGCAAGAAGAGATCGAGAAAGCACTCCAGGCCGGAAAATTGACTGCGGAGGCCGCCGCCGCACTGGAGCAGCTGCCACAGGGCGCCTACTGCCTTCACAAAAGCTGGGGTTTTGGCCAGATTGCGTTGGTGGACTTGCCGCTCAACCAAGTGGTGATCGACTTCAAATCCAAGAAAGGCCACACCATGCAGCCGCAGTATGCGGCAGAATCGCTCGCCCCACTGGCTGCCAACCATATCCTCGTCCGCAAGGTAACGGAGACGGCCGTCATCAAAGCCATGGCGAAGGAAGACCCCGCCGCGCTCGTACGCCTCATCCTCCAAAGCCACGGGGGCCGCGCCACCCAAGACCAGATCGGCACCGCCCTTGAGGGGGAGATTTTTAACGCGGCCGAGTTCAAAAAATGGTGGGACGCCACCAAGAAGCTCCTCAAGAAGGATGGCCACATCGCCCTCCCCACCAAAAAGACCGAGCCGCTCCTGCTGCGTGAAGAGGCGATCTCCCACACCGACGAGCTGCTCGAAGCCTTTACCACCTCCCGGCAGACGAAAGCGCAGATCGCCGCGTTGGACCAGATCCTCCGCCATGTGGGGGAATTTTCCGCCGACTTGCTGGCCCCCGTGCTCGCCGCAGTGGAAGACGCAGCGCAGAAAAACCGCCGCCTCAACACCGCCCACGCCATTGAGTTGACGCTCCAGCGCGATGAGCTTAGCGAAGCCACCGGCCTCCCCGCCGGAGCCGCCGCCCTCGTGCTTGCCGACATCCTGCGTGAAGAAGAGCGCCAGCTCCACGAGTTTCTCGACGCCATCCCCGCAGCCAAGCAGCGCCGCGTCCTCGCAGCCCTCCCCGAGAGCTGGGGGCAGGAGGCATGGGCCCCCAAGACGCTGACGCTCATGAGCCGCTCGAGCACCCGCATCGTCAGTGAAGCCGCCCGGCTCCTTCAGGAGCACGAGAAGACGGCCGAGCTGCGCCGCGAGCTGGAGCGCTGGATCAGCGACCACACCATCTCCACCGAAGTCCTCACCTGGCTCTGCAAAGAGCGCGAGGGTGCCTTCGCGGATCTGGTGGATGCGCGCGTCCTCAGCGCCATCCTCTCCGCCCTGGAGCGCGACCAGTTTAACGAAATCAAACGCGGGGGCCGCCTCCACGACATCCTGCTTGAAGACCGCGAGCTTGTCCCCGACATGCTTTCGAGCGCCGAGGCCGAGATCGTCCGCGATACGATCCGCAAGATCATGCTTTCCGGCGTTTTCGAGGAGTTGAACAAACGCTCCATCCTCGGGCGCATCATCCGCGTCTTCCCGCAGATGGAGGGGATGCTCACCGGCGCTGCCGACTCCGAAGAGAAGCAGGAAGCCCTCATTGTCTCGTGGGAAAGCCTTGAGAAACGCAAAAACGAGTACGAAGAACTCGTAAACAAAAAGATCCCCGAAAACACCAAGGAGATCTCCGTCGCCCGCTCGTATGGCGACTTGCGGGAGAACTTCGAGTTCAAAGCCGCCAAGGAGATGCAGCGCGTCCTCATGCGCCGCAAGGCCGAAGCCGAGCGCGACCTCTCCTCCGCCCGGGGGACGGATTTTGCCAACCCGGATACCGCACAAGTCTCTATCGGCACGGTCGTCACCGTCCGCGAGCTGGCCACCGGCACCGAGAAGACCTACACGATCCTCGGCGCTTGGGATTCCGACCCCGCCAACGGCATCATCTCCTACAAAGCCGCCATCGCCCAAGCGCTGCTGGGCCGCAAACCCGGCGAGAAGCTCGACATCCCCTCCGAACATGGGGACCGCCCGGCCGAAGTCGTCTGCATCACCGCTTGGAAGAACCCGGCTCTGGCATGAGCGCCCCCCTGCCCCAAAGCGCCCTTGCCGCCGCCACCGAAGCCGCCCGCGCCGCGGGAGCCTTGCTGCGCGAAGAATTTGGCCGTGCCCACGATGTCAACGCCTTTGAAGCGCACGACATCAAGCTGGAGCTCGATGTCCGCAGCCAAGGGCTCATCGAGGGCATCCTCCTGCGCCATTTTCCGGACCACGCCATCTATGGAGAAGAGGGCATCAGCGGAAACACCGCCAGCTCCTGCCATTGGATTGTGGACCCGATTGACGGCACCGTAAACTTCTTCTACGGCCTGCCCCACTTCTGCATCTCCATCGCCCTGCGCGATGGAGAGGAGTGGCTCGCCGGAGTCGTCTACGACCCGATGCGCGACGAGCTCTGGAGCATCGCCAAAGGCGAGGCCCCGCACCTCAATGGGCAGCCCTGCGCCGTCAGCGGGCGCACCAAACTGGCAGACGCCGTTCTCTCCGTCGGCTTCTCCAAAAACACGCAGACCATCAATGCCGGGCTGCCGTTGTTTGAAAAAATGGTCCACCGCGCGCGGAAGTGCCGCCTCATGGGGAGCGCTGCACTCGACCTGGCCTATATCGCCTCCGGGCGGCTTGATGCGTATATCGAAAGCTCCGTCTCCCTTTGGGACATCGCCGCCGGGCGCATGCTTGTAGAAGCCGCCGGGGGCCGCGTAGAGGTAAAGCCCCACCCCACCACCGCCGAGAAAATCTCGATCATCGCCAGTAACGGCGTGCTCGACCTCGAACTGGAATAACCGATTCATGATCCTCCTGCCTGCCATTGATCTCATGGGCGGCCAGGTCGTCCGCCTTCGCCAAGGCAAGGCCGACGACAAGACCGTCTACTCCGACAACCCCGCCGCCTTTGCCCGCCAGTGGGCCGAACAAGGGGGCGACTTCCTGCACATCGTCGATCTCGATGCCGCCTTCACCGGCGTCTCGCAGAACCTCGATGCCGTGCGCGCCATCACCGAAACGGCGGGCATCCCGTGCGAGCTCGGCGGCGGCATGCGCAATGAGGAAGCCATCTCCCGCGCGTTTGAGGCCGGGGTCGCCCGCATCGTCATCGGCACGCGTGCGGCGGAGTCGGTCGATTTTGTCGCACAGATGGCCACCCGCTTCGGTGGCGAGCGCATCGCCGTGGGGATCGATGCTCGCGACGGCGTCGTCTCCGTCAAAGGGTGGACAGAGTCTTCCGGCGTGCGCGCCGTGGAGCTTGCCCGGCAAGTCGAAGAAGCTGGCGCGGGGACGATTATCTACACCGACATCGCCACCGACGGCATGCTTGAAGGCCCCAACTTTGCCGAGATGGAGGCGCTGCTCGGCCAGCTTCGCTGCCAGCTCATCGCCAGCGGCGGCGTCTCGTGTGCCGAAGATGTGTTGCGCCTCAACCGGATGTCCGGGCTTTATGGCACGATTATCGGTAAAGCGCTTTACGATGGGCGCATCGACCTCCCTGCCCTTGTGGCCTCCCTCAAATCACAAACCGCCTAGTTTATGAGCACCCTTTATATCGATAACACTGCCAACGGCCTCAGTGGAGACCGGCTCGTGGGCGCCCTTTGCCACCTCGGCGTCGCCCCCTCCACCCTCGAGTGGGAGCTTTCCAAGCTGGAGCTGGGAGATTTCCACATGCACTTCGAGCGCCAGCCGGGTGCGGAGGGCATCGCCTTCTCCATCCACGCCGGGGCGACTCACCAGCATGGTCACGATACCAAGCCGTGCGGCTGCGGTGGCGAGCACGGGCATCACCATCATCACCACCACCACGAAGAGCAGCCCTCTTTGGCCGAAGTGGAAGCCCAGCTTGCCGCCAGCGAGCTTTCGGACTTTGTGAAGACCCACGCCGCAGCCATCTTCCGGCGTATTGCCGAGGCAGCGGGGCAGCTCCATGGCCAACCGGCGGAGGCCATCACCCTCCCCCAAAGCGAGCGCCTCAATGCGGTGGCGCAAGTCGTCGGTATTTGCGCCGGGCTGGAGCAGCTTGGGGTCGATAAAGTGGTATTTGCCCCCCTCGCCGTTTCGCAGCATGCGCCGCTTTCGCGAGAGATCCTCAAAGAGGCATCTGTAATCGAAGACCCCAACCTTGCGCCAGATGCCGTTACCCCTATCGGCGCTGCCTTTGCCGCCGAGTTTGGCGCCAGCACGGGGGAAGAGCCCGCCAATGGCAAGACCGGCATTGGCATTGGCTACCCAGCTCCCTTGCGTGTCGTTCTTGGTTGATGGATAAAATGATAATAAAGGGTTGTGCCCCAGCCACTATCCTATATTAAGAGTTACTTGTTATCCATGACCACTCAAACCTCAGCAAGTGAACAAATCGAGGAACTCCAACGCCAGATCGAGCAGCTTCGGCATCGCTCCGTTCAGGAACTCCGGGTTAAACTCGCAGAAGCGCGGCACACGGTCGTGGCGCTTGAAAAACAAATCGAAGAGCTGACCGGCAAGGCCGCCACCACAGCAGCTCCTCAGAAACGGACTCGCACCTCCATTACCATAGAGCAAGTGGTTGGCGCCATCCGCAATGGGGCTACCAACTACCGCACCGTTGCCAATGAGCTTGGGTGCTCGCCCATTACCGTTGCAAAGAAAGTAGAGACCGAAGGCAAAGCCGCCGGTATCCGCTCAACGGGAGCGAAGGCCTCCTTCAAACTCGCTGTAAAGTAAGTTTACGGTAGTGATGGAATCCCGGCGGGCGTACTTTAGGTTCAGCAAAGTACTCCGCTGGGTGCCTGTTGTTATATTAACCACAGCGATTTTCAGAGGCTCCACGGAGTCGGGTTCTGTTTGTCAGACATCCGGCTTTTTGGAGCCTTTGTTACGCTGGCTCTTCCCCTCCATAGATGGGGAGATGCTTGGGTTTGCCCATATCTTCATCCGCAAGATGGGGCATGTTACGGTATACGGAGCCCTCGCCTGGGCATTCTGGTTTGCTTTGGGAGGCTTTAGCCGGCTTACCCTTGGAGTGCGTACCCGGTGGGTGCTCCTGCTCTGCGCGCTTTATGCGGCGGGAGATGAATTTCACCAAAGTTTCTACCCCTCGCGGGGCTCTTCAGTTTACGACGTCGGCCTCGACCTTCTTGGAGCCACCCTCGCCGTCTGCCTGCTGCGCATCCTTTGGCGCTGGTCGGCCAGCCGCACCTCCACCCCTCCGCTCAACCGGCCAAATGCCATCCATTATTCTTCGTGAAGGACGCAAGCTAAACCAAGCCCAAGTCGTCGAGCTGGAAGAAGCGATTGCACAAGGGGCTGCAGATGCTCTTACCCTCCGGCAGAAGCTACTGGGCTACTACTTTGGCAAAGAAAGCGCAAAGCGGCATGCTTTAGTCCTCTGGTTTATCGAAAATGAGCCGGACTCAGAAACCGCCGGCAGACCTGAATGCTGGGAGGATTTCATGCAGAACCCCGAGTTCTACCAAGCCGCAGCAGCAGCTTGGGAGGCACAGATTTCCCGCCAGCCGCGTAATCTCGCTATTCTCCGCAACGCCGCAAGTTTCTACACCGTCGACAAACTTGAGCGTGCCCGCGAGCTACTCGAAAACGCCTACGCTTTGGAGTCTGACAACCCTGACTGGGCAGACCGTTTAGCCCACCTCCACCAACTCAAAAGCCAGCCCACGGGAAGTGAGCCTCCTGTCGATCCAAAAGAACAATATCGGATCGCCCTACGCTACCGGCGCGAAACGCTCGCCGTGGCCGATGCGGAAATGCGCTTCTCCGAGCTGGGCAACGCCGCCCTCCTTGCGCTCCGCGCCGGGGAGCCTGTTGCCGCAAGCGCGTATGCGCGGGAGCTATTGGATACCGCACCCCGCTACCACCAAAACTGGAACTATGGGAACGCCATTTTCGAAGGGCACTCGATCCTTGGCGAATTGGCGCTCGATGAAGGCAACCTCCCCTTGGCGCTGGAGCACCTGCGAGCGTCTGCCAACACACCCGGCTCCCCCCACCTCAACCATGGCGCCCCGGACATGACGCTTGCGAACCGCCTGCTCGCCCAAGGCGAGCGGGATGCCGTGCACGCCTTCCTCGACGAAATCTCCCGCTTCTGGCAGGACTCCGAAAAGCTCGATTACTTCCGCAAAGAGATACAGCAAGGGCGCACCCCAGACCTTACCGGGCCGTACCCGCCAATGGCATCTCGATTTTAGCAGGAGCAGCGTGGGGTTTCCTGGCGTCGGGAGCCAGCAGATGGCTTCTGGAGCGTTGGTAAAAATCGTGGACAGCGAAACGCCTCCGAAATGCATTTACCGAAGGACTACAAAGTCAGCCTGAAAGGCGACACCAAAAACTACATTTGTAGTTGACGAAACTACGTTTGTAGTTTCTCCTCGGCTTTCTATGAAAAAGCCGCCGCGCATCTCCGAAGCGGAGTGGGAGGTGATGGAGCAGATCTGGCAAGCCCCGCCCGCCACCGTCGCCAAGCTCTGTACCGCCTTTGCGGCGACACGGCAGTGGGCTCCTAACACCATCCGTACCCTCCTTACCCGGTTAGTAGGCAAAGGGGTGCTGCGCCATGAATCGCGCAAAGGAGTGCACGAATACCACCCGCTGATCGAGCGGGAGGCGTGCGTGAAAGAGGAGGTCGACTCCTTGCTCAAACGCCTTTTCGATGGCTCGCTGCAACCGCTGCTCGTCCACTTTGTCGAGCGCCGCAAGCTCACCCCCGAGCAGGCTCGCCAGCTCCACAGCCTTCTTGAGGAGCAACCATGAGCTTCCTTGAGCCCCTTTTCGACTGGGTGCTGCGGGCCTCTTGGCAAGCGGCGGTGCTGGCGCTGGGCATTCTTCTTTTACGGCGGCTCTTTGGCTTCTACCTCAGGCCGCATTGGCGTGCGGCGCTCTGGCTCCTACTACTGGCGCGGCTGGTGCTACCGGTCCTCCCCGGAAAGAGCGCCTCGTTTTCCCAGGCAATCCCCCCGCCACCGGAGCCGGTGCGCCTCGCGCTCTCCGCGCCGCTGCCTGCGCCTGTGCTAGCGCCACCCACGCCGCGAGCGCGCTCTCTACGCCCCACGCTCATGCAAATGGCAGCGGGTGGCTGGGCTCTTGGAGCAGCAGCCATCAGTGGCTGGGCGTTCTGGGCAAACCTCCGCTTCCGCCGGAGGTTGCATGGGAGCCTGTTAGTGGAGGATACCAACCTCGCCGCAGCATGCGCCAGAGAGGTGGGGCTCAAACGGCTCCCGCCAATTTACGAGACGGCGTGCGTCACCACCCCTGCGCTTTACGGCTTCCTGCGGCCCCGGCTTCTGTTACCCCCGGGGCTCCAGCTTACGAAGGAGGAGTGGCGGTGTGTGTTTCTCCACGAGTTTACGCACCTGCGCCGGGGAGATCTTTTCACCAGCACCCTCCTCTTTGCACTCCAGACGCTTCATTGGTTTAACCCCCTGCTCCGGTATGCCTTTGCCTGCATGCGGCACGATATGGAGCTGGCGACGGATGCCGCCGTCCTGTCGGGCAGCCGCGCGGCATTGCGCCGCCCGTATGGCGAAGCCCTCATCCACCTTGCCGAAGGGGCCACTCCCCAACCTGCGGCTTACCGGCTGGCCGGGGTGGTGAACACCGCCCACACCCTGCGCCAACGCCTGCTCCACCTGCGGGCGTTGGAGACCCCGGCTTCCCGCTGGTTGCCTGCGGGAGTGGCGGCGCTGCTGCTTATGGGAGCGGTGGCCGTGGCTCAGCATGCGCAAGCCCCCGCCTCATCCTCCAAGCGGCCAGATGCCACCGACTTCTTTCTTGAAGGGCGCAAGCTCACCCCGGCCCAGGCCGCAGAGCTGGAGCAAGCCATCGCACAAGGAGCCCCAGATGCCCTCGCCCTCCGGCAGAAGCTGCTGGGCTACTACTTTGGCAACGAGAGCGCCAAGCGGAATGCACTCGTCCTCTGGTTTATTGAAAATGAACCTGAGGCGGAAGCCGCGGGGCAAGCTGAATGCTGGGCAGACCCGATTCGGAACCCCGAGTTCTACCGAACTGCCTCTGCCGCGTGGGAAGCGCAGATCTCGCGGCAACCGCGCAACCTTGCCATCCTTGGTAACGCGGCAGGTTTCTACATCATCCACAAACGAAACCGAGCCCGCGAGCTGCTCGAAAAGGCCTACGCCCTGGAGCCCAAGAACCCTGATTGGCCCGACCGGTTGGCCAACCTGCACCAGCTTGAGAGCCGCCCCTCCCCTTTTCAAACGCCCGCCTATCGCAAAGAGCAAAGCCGGATCGCCCTGCGCTACCGCATCGAAACGCTCTCGGTGGCCAATGCGGAAATGCGTTTCTACAAACTTGGCGATGCCGCCCTCCTCTCGCTGCGCGCCGGGGAGCCTACTGCCGCAAGCGCCTATGCGCAGGAGCTGTTGGATACCGCCCCCCGCTACCGCAAAAACTGGAACTACGGGAACGCCATTTACGAAGGGCACTCGATCCTTGGCGAAGTGGCGCTTGATGAGGGCAACCTCCCGTTGGCGCTGGAGCACCTGCGGGAATCGGCCAAAACACCCGGCTCCCCCCACCTCAACCACGGTGGCCCAGACTTGACGCTAGCCAACCGCCTGCTCGCCCAAGGCGAGCGGGAAGCCGTGCTCGCATTTCTCGATGAGATCTCCCGCTTTTGGAAAGACTCTGAGAAGCTCGACTACTTGCGCAAAGAGGTGAAGGAGGGCCGCACCCCGGACCTCACCGGGCCATACCCACCGATGGCATTCCCGTTTTTCTAACGAAAGCTGGCAATTGCAGGGCGTCTCGGTGAGACGCCTTGGGGTTGGGCCGCCGCCTCACAGAGACGGCCTACAATTCACGTTTTCCGTTTACCGTACTAGGGCATGCTGCTCAGGCAATTGAGCAAGTAGGGCAGGAGCTGCTTCTTGCGCGAGACGACGCCCGCCAGCTCCCACTGGTTTGCCCCAAGGGCCGGGTAGTCGATCTGGTTGAGGAAGCGCTCTTCTCCGCAGCAGAGGAGGATGGAGGTTTGGGTGTTGATATCCGTTACCAACAAAGCGGCAAAGAGGTAGCCGCCCGCCTTCTGCTGCTCGCCAAGGGCTTTGATGAGCGCCTCCTGCCGGTCGTAGAAGTGGGTGAAGCTCAGCTCCTCGATCTGCGCGACGACAAACTTTGCCCCGCCTTCTTCGTACTCCTTGCTATCCGTGCGGACCGCCTGCTCGGGCGTCATCGTCAGCAGGGGCGAGCCGACGGAGAAAATCTCCGAGGCAAGCACCGCCGGGTCGACCCCGGTGATGGAGGAAAGCTCCTTCATGATCTCCGCATCTGCCGGGGTGGTAGTGGGAGAGGTGAGGTTGAGCGTGTCGGAAATGAGCCCCGCCATCAGCAACCCTGCCACCGGCTTGGGCACCGGGATGCCCGCCTGCCGGTAGCACATGGTGACGATGCTGGAGGTGGAGCCGACCGGGTTATTCCAGAAAAGGATCGGCGTGTCGGTGGAGAAGCCGCCAATGCGGTGGTGGTCGAGGACTTCGACAATCGGCACCTTCTCCGCACCCGGGACGGCCTGGGAGAGTTCATTATGATCCACCAGGATGAGCTGCCGGGGGATGGCCTTGATGAGGTCGCTCTTGGTGAGGACCCCCACGAGGTGCTCGCCCTCCAGCACGGGAAACAGCGTCTGGCTGCTGGCGGAGGCGGCTTCGCGGGCGTGGTCGAGCAACGTTTCGGGGGTAAAGGAGAGGTAGTCGCGGTCCACCTTTTCCTCCACGCGCGAAGCCCCCCGGGCAAGGAGGACGGTGGTGGCCGAATCGGTCGGCGAAGAGACGAGCAACACGCCGCGCTCTTTTGCCTCGGCGAGTACCCCTTGGCTGACAGGCAACCCTCCGGTAACAACCACGGCGCAGACACCGCCGCGAATCGCAGCGAGCTGGATCTCCTCGCGGTCTCCGACAATGACGACAATCTCCTGCGCGGGGAAGCGCCCTACCCGGCGGCAGTACGTCTCGTGGGCCATGGCGGCGACGACGAGTCGGTACTGGCGAAGCGCGGTATCCGGTGCACCGAGGAGCGCCTTGCCCCCAAAGGTGCTGACAATGGCGGCGAGCGACGCCTCGACGCGGCGAGTCCCCTCTGCATCGTTGTCTCCCGGGAAAAGGTGCTGCAAGGCCTTGAAGGCGGAGAGCAGCCCCAGGCAGCGCCCCTCTTCATCCACCACGGGGAGGCCGCGCATGCGGTTCTGCTCGATCAGCCGCACGGCTTCGCAGACGGGGGCCTGTGCGGTGACGGAAACAATCTCCCGCCCCATCACATCGCGCACCCGGGGGTTCAGGTCGCTGATAAAGAGAGGTGCCTCCACGCCAAACTTACCGAGCACGAAGTCGATGCGCTCATTGGTGCCCCCCGCGCGGGCGGGAATGACGTTGGGCACGCCGGAAAGGCGCTTGAGCTCCGCGTAGCCGATGGCCGCGCAAATGGAGTCCATATCCGGGTTGCGGTGGCCGATGACGATCGTCTGGAGGGGGGAGTCTGAAGATGCAGTCATAAGTTCAATACCAAAGACTTGGAAAAAGGGGTCTAATCAACAGCAGCATGCGATTTTGGCCAAGCTCGAATTTGCGCTCGATGCACCTTTTCTTGCGCTACATTCTGCGGGCGGCCTCGGCCTGCGCCAGCGGGAGGAGCGCTTCCTCCCACGCCGCGAGAGGGAGTGGCTCACCTCGGGCACCCCACGCAGCCCGCACGAAAATTTCCGCCGCCTCGTCTGGCTCCAGCGCGAGCCCCTCTGCATTGCGCGCCCCTCTCCGTGGGGGGTAGACTTCCACCTCCAACACCACCTCGCCCCCATAAAGGGCACACACGACCCGACACCGAAACTGCCTCATCCCCCCCGCGGTAGCTGCTACTGCCACACAGGCAAGACCTTAGAGCGACATTTTTGTCGATTTCGGTTGGCGCATCTTGCCTCAGTTTCTAAATTGTGCGCCATGTGGCGTTTTTGTCTCTTATTCCTCCTGCTGGGCCTCACCTGCGCATCTGCGGCAGAGCATTCCGCCACCTTCCCGATACCCACAACGGCTTATGGAGATGACGATATCTCCGGAGTCATGGCGCAGCTCAAGCACCGCATCAAGGTAGACCCATTTAACCTCATAGCCACGGGGCTCTTCCTCGCGGCCATTGTCCATACCTTCCTCGTCTCCCGATTTACGGCCATCTCCCACTACTACGAGCGCCGCTACGAAGAGCTGGAGGGAAGCTGCGATACCAATGAGCGCGAGTGCGACCGCGCTAAATTCCGCGCCCAGCTCTTCCACTTCATGGGCGAGGTGGAGGCCGTCTTTGGTCTCTGGCTAGTGCCGCTCTTTGGGTTGATGATCTTCTTTAAGGGGATGCCCACCTTGGTCAGCTACGTTCACAACACCCAGTTTGCCGAGCCGGTGTTTGTGGGGGTGATCATGGCGATCTCCGCCTCCCGGCCGATCCTCGCGCTTGCGGAGAATTCGCTACGCCGCATCGCCTCCATCGGCGGGGGCTCGCCAGCGGCGTGGTGGGTCACCATCCTCACGCTCGGGCCGTTGCTGGGCTCCTTCATTACCGAGCCAGCAGCCATGACGCTCTGCGCGCTGCTCCTCTGCCGCCAGTTCTACTCCCGCAAACCGGGGGAGACGCTCAAGTACGCCACGCTGGGGCTCCTTTTTGTGAACGTCTCGGTGGGTGGGCTGCTCACGCCGTTTGCCGCGCCGCCCGTCATCATGGTTGCAGGGAAGTGGGGGTGGGATTTTGCGTTCATGGCTTCCAACTTCGGGTGGAAGGTGGTGCTCGGCATCATCATTGCCAATACGCTCTACTTCCTCATCTTCCGCAAACAGCTCCGCTCGCTGACGCCGTGCCGCGAGCCCCGGAAGACGCGCCCCATTCCCATGTGGATCACCATCGGCCATGTCGCCTTTCTTGCGTGGACGGTCGTCATCGCCCACTACCCGGCGCTGGTCGTCCTGAGCTTCCTCTTCTTCCTCGCCTTTACCGAGGCAACCGGGCGGCACCAGTCGGAAGTGAGCATCCGCTCGCCGTTGCTGGTTGGCTTCTTCCTCGCCTCGCTCATCCTGCATGGCGGTGGCCAGCAATGGTGGATCGCGCCGATCCTCTCCAGCCTAGGCGAATGGCCGATGGCGCTGGGGGCGCTGGCGCTCTCGCCGTTTAATGACAATGCCGCCATCACCTACCTCGCCACGCTCGTGCCCAACCTGGCAGACCCGCTGAAATACGCCGTCGTCGCCGGGGCCGTTGCAGGCGGTGGGTTGACGGTGATTGCCAACGCCCCCAACCCGGCTGGCCAGGCCATCCTCTCGCGCTACTTTGCCGACGGGGTGGCCCCGAGCCGCCTCTTCCTCGCGGCGCTTGTGCCCACGATCATCATGCTGATGTTCCTGATGCTCTTCCGGTAACGCCGTATGTGGCGAAGCCTCCTCGCCCTCGGCCTATCTGGCACACCCGCAATTGCGGGCACCTTCCCTATTCCCACGGGGGAGTATGGAGATGCACACCTCCTCTCCCTTGCAGGCAAGCTGAGCCACCGGATCGCGGTGGACCCGTTTAACCTCGTGGCCACGGGGCTGTTCCTTGCGGCCATTATCCACACCTTTCTGGCGGCGCGGTTCACCGCCCTCGCCCACCGCTACCAACACCGGTACGAGGCCCTCAACCCTGACTCTGAAGGCGCCGAAGCCGAACGTGAGCGCTTGAAGTTCCGCTCCCAGATCTTCCACCTGCTGGGCGAGGTGGAGGCGATCTTCGGCATCTGGCTCATCCCGCTTCTGGCATGGATGGCCTTCTCCAAAGGGGTGCCCACTATGGTCGATTATGTGGATCGCGCCCACTTTGCGGAGCCGATCTTTGTCGGGGTGATCATGGCGATCTCCGCCTCCCGGCCGATCCTCGCGCTGGCGGAATCGTTCCTCCGCCGGGTGGCGGCGCTCGGGCGAGGCACCCCTGCCGCGTGGTGGCTGGCAATCCTCACACTCGGCCCTCTCCTGGGCTCCTTCATCACCGAGCCTGCGGCTATGACGATCTGCGCCCTGCTGCTTGGGGCGCAGTTCTACGCCTGCAACCCGGGGGAGCCGCTCAAGTACGCCACGCTGGGGCTCCTCTTCGTCAATATTTCCGTGGGTGGGCTGCTCACGCCGTTTGCCGCGCCGCCGGTCGTCATGGTCGCAGGCAAGTGGGGGTGGGATCTTGCGTTTATGATCTCCCACTTCGGCTGGAAGGTCTGCATCGGCATTCTCGCGGCCAATGCGCTTTACTACCTCGCCTTCCAAAAGCAACTCCGTGCCCTTGCCCCGGCTCGGGATGCCTCTCTCCCCCGCCCGGTGCCGCTTTGGATCACCCTCATCCACCTCGCCTTGATGGTATGGACGGTCCTTACCGCGCACCACCCGGCGCTGGTCGGCCTCGGGTTTCTGTTCTTCCTGGCGTTTACGCAGGTGACCGGGCGGCACCAATCGGCCATCAGCCTCCGCTCTCCGCTGCTGGTCTGCTTTTTCCTCGCCTCGCTCGTCCTCCACGGCAGCGGCCAGCAATGGTGGATCGCGCCGGTCCTTGGCGGCCTCGGCGAGTGGCCGCTCATGCTCGGGGCCACGGTGCTCACGGCGTTTAATGATAATGCCGCCATCACCTACCTCGCCACGCTGGTGCCCAACCTTACCGACGCCCTCAAGTACGCTGTCGTCGCCGGAGCCGTGGCCGGGGGCGGGTTGACGGTGATCGCCAATGCCCCGAACCCCGCCGGGCAGTCCATCCTCTCGCGCTACTTTGCCAACGGCGTCTCCCCGCTGCGGCTCTTCCTCGCCGCGCTGGCGCCCACGGGGATTATGATCGCCGTCTTGATGGGCCTGCGTTGATCCACGTAAACAACACCACCCAAAACGCCAGCGCCAGCGCATACACCGGCACCTGCAACCCCGCCGGTAGCGAGTAGACGAGTGCCACCGTCGGGCACCAGACGGCCCAGTTGGCCATGAGCGAAGGGAACGCCTTCTCCTGCAGCCCGCGCCGGGTAAAGACCGCACGCGCCGCGCTCCAGGAGCGGCCATTTTCCCACCAAGCTACGAAGAAAAGCGCCGTGGGCAGCGCCACCGCTGGGCTGTAGAGCAACTGGTCCACCAGCACCTTTTTGAGCACCGTGGCCACATCGGCCCGGTCGCCAAACCACCACGCCTGCGCGCGGTAAAGGGCATCCACCATGATCGCCTGCATACCCCAAAAAAATGGGTAAATACAAAGGTTGGCCAAGTTTGCCCGAAGGAAACGCCCCTTCTGGAAGGCCACCACTTTCAACACCTCCGGCAACACCCCACCCGCCAATACCCCGGAGCAAAATGCGAAGAAATAGCCGCTCTGCGCCTTCCACCCGGCAACCTGCCCCCACGCCCCGCGCGCCGACTCCACGGTGTAGTACGACACCACCACCGCCAGCAGCAGCGCCTGCACCAGCAACCCCGGCACCAGGTTTGCCCGCGCCGCCGCAAGCCCCAGACGCCAGGGTGAGAGAGGAGGTTCGTTCGGTTTCAAATCGGGAGGCACGGTAGCCTCACCCCACCCAAAAGCACACCGGAAAAAGAGGCCAAACCACGGAGGCGAATTAACACGTGATAAAAATCCTTGCATCCCTCATTTGAGGCCGTATAGTCCCGTCAATTAACACGTGATTATTTGAATCATGCCTCCCCCCTCCCGCAAGCTCCTCCGAAGCGCCACCCAGCAAGACATCGCCGCCGCGTTGAACCTTTCGCGCTCCACGGTGGCCTTCGCGCTCAACCCGAAGCACCGGGCCAAGCTTCAGCCGGAGACGGTCTGCCTGGTGGAGAGCAAGGCCCGCGAGCTACGCTACCACCCCAAACGGTTTGCCCAGCTCCTGCGCGGCGGCCAAAGCCATACCATCGGCGTGATCTTCGGCTCGGCGCTCTACCACGCCCCGCAGGAGCGCGTCCGCTGCCTGGCCAAGAGCGCCATGGAGGTCGGGTACGACCTCGTGGCTGTGGATCTGGATTGGTTTGCCTCCGATACCGAACGGCTGCGCCGCTATTTGTTGGATAACGCGCTGGAGGGGTTGGTGATGTGCAACGTCAACCCCACCCACCCGGTCTGGTCGCTCGTGGAGGAAGAGAGCAACCGCCTGCCGGTGGTCTCCATCGGCGGGCTGGAAATCGGGAATTTTGCCGCGTCGGACCTGCTGCAAGCCTATGAGCTGATGACGCGCCACCACCTCGCGCAGCAAAGCCGCAACCTCGTGCTGTTGCTGAGCTACCATGATGAGGGGGCCGATTACTCAAAGGCCGTCCCCAGTGTACTCGCCTCGCGCATCGAGGGCTTTTGCAGGGCCATTGAGGCAGCCGGTGGCTCGGTGGAGGTAAGCAAAGATTGCCACCACCTCTTCGACCTGCCGCTACGCGCCCCCAAAGCCCGCTCCGGCATTGTGGGCCGCGTCATGCACCCCTTGCGCGAAAAGGGCATCCACAACGTCTTCGAGCTGGGCAACGCCATCACGACCCGGATGATCGAAGAGGGCAACCTGCCCGATTCGCTCATCTGTTCGAACGACGAAATTGCCGCCGGGGCTCTTACCGCCTGTATCCGCAAGCAGATCCCCGTGCCGGGCCGGGTCTGCATTTCGGGTACGGATAACGCCACTTTCTCGCCGTTCTGCGGCATCCCCCTCACCACCCTGAGCCAACCCTCCGAGCAAATGGCGCAATGGGTCATCTCGCGGATCGTGGAGCTGATCGAGAAGCCCAAACAACGCGCCAAACACCATTACTTCCCCTGCGAACTCCTGCTTCGCGACTCAACCCAGCGCACCGCCCCCAACCCATGAACCTCCCAAAACTCCTCACCCTTGCCCTCACCCTCGGCTGCTCCTCCCTGCTCCACGCACAGGTGACCCAGACTTCCTGGAGCCCCTCCTCCGGCGACTGGAACACCCCCGGTTTCTGGACCGACGGCAGTGTACCGGGAACCAACTCCGAAGCGCGAATCGTCAACGGCGGCACGGCCACCCTATCCGCCAACCAGGGGACGATCTACCGCATCCGTGTCGGGGGGGGAGCGGGCGGCGGCCTCCTCCAGATCAATGCCGGAGGAGCCCTCGCCGTCAGCGCGGATTCGTACATCTCCACCGGCGGCACGCTTTCGGTTTCGGGCACGTTCACCAGCGCCTCGCTCTTTGATGTCGGCAACGCGGCAACAGGCACGTTGCTAGTCAACGCCGGTGGCTATATGAGCGTCACAGGTCCGAGCTCCGGCGTCGCCAGCAACTTTACACTGGCCCGGTTGGAAAATGGGCACGGCATTGCCGTCATCAATAGCGGCACCCTCGCCGTCCACCGCACGCTACGGGTGGGTGGAGCCAATAACACCACCGCAGAGCTGACGGTCAAAAATGGCGGTCTGCTCACCTCCTCCAACAGCCCCGCCATCGCCCTCGGGGGGCTGAATGCAGCCACCCAGTACACCGGAGTCACCGCCACGCTCAACATTGGCGGCCAGACCTCGGCCGAAGGCGCGGGTACGGTCGATGTCGGCTCCGTCACCGGCTACGATAGCGGCATCAATACCAACACCAATACCGTCAACTTCAACCACACCTCCGGGCGTTACCACTTCCGGAGGCCCAATAACAGCGCCATCGCGCTCCAACGGGACCTGAAGGTCAACCTCAAGGCGGGGGTGACGGTGCTTGAGGGGGCCAATACCTACACCCGCGGCACCACCCTCTCCAACGGAGCGGTGCTGCTGGCCAACTACGCCACCAGCAATGTCAACTGGAGCTCCACCGGGCAGGGCAATGTCACCGTAGAGGCAGGCGGCACGCTGGGAGGCATCGGTTGGATCAACGGAGAGACCACGGTCTCCGGCATCCTCAAGCCCGGAGATTACGACTACGAAGCCGAGACGGCTCGCTTCAACTCCCTCAAATTTCGCTCCAACCTCACCCTCGAATCGACCGCCCGGCTCGAGCTGGCCCTCAATGGCGCTACCCGCGATGTCAGCTACAGCAGCCTCTCTGTCAGCGGCAACCTTACCCTTGGAGGCACGGTGGCGGTAGAGCTTCTGGGCGGCTTCTCCATTGCGGAGAACGAAACGCTCGACTTCCAGCTCTTCAGCGTCGCGGGAGATTTGGAAGGGGCGTTTACCGGTTACGAATTTGCCGAAAGCTTCAACGGCCTTGGGCTGGAGTGGGATCTTTCCGAGCTCAATACCACGGGCTGGGTTTCGGTAACCGCGGTTCCCGAGCCGTCCGCCCTCTTCCTGCTCGGTGCAGCGGCGGCGGGGTGCGCCATCCTCCGGAGGAAGCGAGGCTAACCCGCGATGCGTGCGCTATTTCTGGTGCTGGCGATGCCGCTCCTGCTTCCTGCCGAAGAGGGGGTCTACTCCACCTCCTTTGAAGCGCGGGAGACCCCGCCCTATGAGGCCGGGGCACGCATCACCCCCGAGAAGGTCTACCGGGGGTGGTCGATCCTCTCCGGCCAGGCCACCCTCCTTGCCGGAGGCGAAGCCGGAGCCCCGCCCGCGCCAGATGGCCGCCAGCTCCTCCTGCTGGAGAACGGATACCTCAGCCGCGTCCTCCTCCCCTCGCCCCACGTTTTCAAAGAGCCGTTTTCCGTCTCGTTTCTGGTGGCCTTCAATGGCACACCCGAGGGGCAGGCCCTCTTCCAGACCTACCTGACTTATGGGACCCCCCGAGCCCTTTTCGGCGGCGCGCAATTCGGCATCATGGAAGAATCGGGCACCCACCGCTTCTTCCGCAATACCAGCAACGGCCCCAAGCGGCTCAATGAACCGTTTGGGCCCGAGTTGAAGGCGAGCACCTTCTACCGCCTGGAGGCAACGGTCTACCCGGAAGAGAACCGCTTCTCCCTCCGCACCTTCGATACAGATGGCACCCAGCTAGGGGTTGCCGAAGACGGCGCCATCCGGGCCGAGCAGGTGGTCGCCGAAGCGGGCTACAACTTGCTCCGCCTGGTGGGCAGCAGCGGCAGCCAGGTTTATATTGATCAACTCCACGTCAAGCTTCCTTCGCCGTGATCTCTCCCCCTCGTAAATCTGGCAGCGGCTTCTCGCTCACGGAGCTGCTGGTCGTTATGGCCATCCTCCTGGTCCTTTTGGCCCTGGCATTTCCCATTCACAGCGCCGTTCGGGAGCGCACCCGTTCGGTTCAATGCCTCAATAACCTGCGGCAGCTGGGGGCGGCATCCCTCGCCTTTTCGGCAGATAATAATAACGCACTTCTCCCCTACGCCCTGCGCCAACCCTTTGTAACCAGCAAATACGTCAACTACTTCTGGTATGCCATCCTCTACCATTACCTGACTCCCGCGGCGCCCTTCAAAGACTTCTACACCTCCATCCGCGATCCCCAGCTTCCCCCGTTCTACTGCCCCTCTTCCGGAAAGCTCTATGCGATCAACCGTGCCTGCGGGTGGTCCAACCCTTCCGACCCCAAAAACAACACGCTGCATGCCTACCTTCGCATGGGGCAGGCAGTGGCGGAAACCTACCAGAAGACCGACTTCGGGACGCTCTCTGCCTGGAGGCCCTACGTCCTCCCGGGCGGCATCAGCAGGACGGCGCTACTGGCGGATGGCACGGGCGCATTCACCCCGGAAGTCGCCAAAGCCCCCACCAGCAGCAACACCCTCCTCTTCCCGCATCGCAACCGCATGAACGTCGTCTACATGGATGGGCATGTCGGCACGGTGCGCAACCCCGGTTTTGAAGAGAACCCCGACCTGCTTGAAGAACCCGAGTGGGTCCACTTCTTTACGCGCCCCCCGTTGTAGATGAAATTGTTCGTTCTTCTCCTTCTCTTCCCCACCCTTCTCGCGGGCGTTACCCTCGTGGAGGAAGGCGCGCCCCGGGCGGTCCTCGTCATCCCCGACAACCCCAAGCCGGCAGAAACCCTCGCTGCCGAAGAGCTTCGCTACCACCTTCGGGAAGCCTCGGGAGCGGCGTTGCCCATCATCGCCGAAAAGGATGCCGCGCGCCACCCGGGTGCCCGCGTCTACCTCGGCAACACCCGTGCCGCCCGGGCGGCGGGGCTTCACTTCCCCCAGCCCGAACGCTTCGCCTGGGACCCCGCCAGCTACCCTTGGGCCGGTCGCGAGATCGGAGGGGCACTCTACTTCTGCGGGGTGGATGGCGAAGGCTCCCCCACCGGGCCGGAGACCTCCCGCGCCACGCATGATAGCGAACCGCTGGGCACCCTCTTTGCCGTCTACGACTTTCTGGAACGCGAGTGCGGAGTGCGGTGGATCTGGCCGGGAAAGACGGGCGAAGTGATCCCCCCTCGCGCCACGATCGAGGCTCCCGAAGGGTATGCCAAAAACGGGCAGCCCCGCTTCATCAATGCCAACTGGCGGGTCTGGAGCGCCTACAATGGCAGGCTCCATGGCTGGGCCGCCGCCGAAGACCGCGACTGCTACCTTCGCGAACAACGCCAGTGGCTCACGAGGCAACGCTTTCGGCGGCTTTCGCCCTTGGCGGGGTCTGAAGGGTTTTTCAACTACGGCGGCTACCGGGCACGCTACCCCGAGATCGTTGCCATGACTCCCGATGGCAAGCGAGGCCGCTACTACGAAACCGAAGCTCGAGCCGTGAAAGGCTTCGGCTGGAGCCGGGTAGCCATGTGCGTCTCCAACCCCCAAACCCCGGTGGCGTATTACGATTTCTGGAAATCGCGCATTCCTCAGAACGGCAAGTGGGCCAACACCCACGTCGTCGGGATGATGGAGGCCGACATCCCCGCCTACTGCATTTGCGAAGGGTGCCGTGCCTGGGATGCCAAGGACCCGCGCTTTGCCACCCACCCATACTGGAATGGCAGGGCTGGCACCCCCACCACCGTGCCGGGTATGTGGCAGACGCTCAGCGTGAGCGACCCGGGGGCCCCCTCCCTTACCGATCGGTACGCCAAATTCTGGCTCGCCGCACTGGAGACTGCCCGGCAGGAAGACCCCCACGCCCGCCTTTGGACTTACGCCTACCTCAACTACCGCCACCCCCCCGTGGAAACGAAGCTCAACGAAGGGGTGATCGTCGGGCTGGTCGGGTGGCCCTACCTTGGTTGGCCCAAGGGGGAGGAGGTGCGCCTCAACCAGGAGTGGGACCAATGGCGCGCCACGGGGGCCTCTCTCCTGCTGCGCCCCAATACCACCCTTACCGGGCACAACCTGCCCGCCTTCTACGCCCGCCCGTTTGCCGCCGCCTTTGCCCACGCTGCAAGGAATGGCCTGCTGGGGACGGATATCGATTCGCTTACCGGCCAATGGGGTGCACAAGGCCCCACGCTTTATACGATTGGCCGCCTCCACTCCCACCCCGAGCAGCCGGTGGAAAGCATCCTCGATGAGTTCTACAGCGCCTTTGGCCCGGCAAAGGAGGCCGTGGAAGCCTACTTCACCCATTGGGAAAACCTCTGCGCCAACTGGACGGAGGCCGACCGCCAGACCGAGCGCGACCGGTTTCGACAAGAGTGGGAGCAATTCGGCTCCCCCCGGATCAGCCGGGTGCGAATCGCCGCGACCCTCTTCACCCCGGAGGCAAT
Source organism: Chthoniobacteraceae bacterium (assembly GCA_037189965.1). GTDB lineage: Bacteria > Verrucomicrobiota > Verrucomicrobiia > Chthoniobacterales > Chthoniobacteraceae > DATMFV01. Next base: position 41,331 of record JBBCKB010000098.1, read on the forward strand.
GGCCAAGGGCCGAGGGCTGCTCGATAAGATCAAGGCGACTCCCGTCGACGACCCCGAAGTGGCGACTCGCGTCGCAGTCCTCGAAGCCGCCTTCCTCGACGCCGAGCAAACGTTGCAAGCGGTACGCTATTACGATACTTACCTCCACGAACGCTCCCTCTCCAACCGCCTCGCGCTCGACCGCGCCGTGGCAACCCTCGACACCGCGCGCAAAGAACGCAGCCGCACCCAACCGCAAAATATCTCCGGCGTCTCCGCCGAAGAGCACAACCTCTGGTCCCCCGCCGCGCTCGAAGCCACCCTTGGCAAGAAAAGCCCGGGCACCGCAGCAGATGTCGACGCGGACTAGCTTCTCTACCCACAACGCAACCTCATGTTCAAAATCAGCCTCCAAGCCCCCTCACCCGCCCCGATACGGGCCATCCACGGCGTCAACCTCGGCCCGATTGACCGCTACTGGGCGTGCGACTACTCCGAGTTCTACCGGCGCGTACGCATCCCCTCCGTGCGCACGCATGATTGCCGCTTCTCTGCAGCGGATGTTGTCGATCTCCACTACATCTTCCGCGACCCCAATGCCGACCCGGATGACCCGGCCAACTACGATTTCCTTCTCACCGACGACTACCTCGCCAAGATCCACGAAGCCGGGTGCAAAATCTACTACCGGCTGGGCGAAAGCATCGAAGGGCGCAACCCGCGGAAGCGCTTCGTCAACGGCGGGACTTGGAAACCCGAGACGCTCGCCAAAGTCTGCCTCAACATTGCCCGCCACTACAATGAAGGGTGGAACAACGGCTTCACCTGGAACGTCGCCGACTGGCAGTTCTGGAACGAGCCGCAGAATTCCTGGATCCTCCCGCCGCACCGCCGCCCTTGCTGGACAGGCACCACCGCCGAGTTCTACCAGCTCTACGGAGCGGTCGCCCGCGCCTTCAAAGCCCACCGCCCGGAGTGGAAGATCGGCCTCGCCGGGTATGGGCGGCCCGACTTCATCTTCCCCGAAGGGCACCCGCTCTTCCACAAAGATTGCCCGTGGCGCCATATTGAAGATGTCGTCAACGCCGGGCCGATCGACTCCATCTCGTGGCACCAATACGGGGCTTCGTGGGAAGACCTTGTCCGTAGCGCCAACATGTTGCGCGACAAGCTCGATGCGCACGGCCTCGGCCATGCAGAGAGCCACATCACCGAGTGGAACTACAACCCCCGCCTCGAAGATGAAAAGGGAGCGTTCACCTGGTTTAACGTCCGGAGCGGTAGCGAACCGGAGCGGCTTGCCCGTGTGGAAGGCGTGATGACGGGGGTGCAGGGCGCGGCCTACGTCTTTGGCGCACTGGCCCGGCTCCAGCCCGAGCCGGTGGATATGACGCACCTCTACACCGGCATTTCCAGTGCCGGAGGGGCGCTTGGCCTCTTCTCGCGGTACGGCCACCCCCACCCGAAAGCCGAGGGGATGGAGCTCTTCGCCCGCTTCCTGGATAGCCAACGCCTCCCGGTGGAAGGAGGCGAGGCCGACCGCGTCACGGCCCTTGCCGCGCGGGACGCCGCCGGAGGCATCCGCGTCGGCATTGCCCACCTCAACGCCACGGCCAGCGAAGTGGAGGTCTTTCTGGATGAGGAAACAGCCGCTCCCACCGAGTGCCGCCAGTTCCTCGAAGCCGGTTGGGGCGAGATCGCCCCCGGCGTGCGCAAAGAAGGGGGCGGCACGGTGCTTACCCTCCCGCTCGGGGGGCATGGGCTCACAGAAATCGTCCTCCCCCCGCAGGCGTAGTGTGGTAGACTCTGCGGGGTGGTAGAGTATTGCCTCGTCTTGTTTGATGGAGATTGCGGTCTCTGCAACCGCGTCGTGCGCTTTTTGCTACGGCGCGACCGCAGGGGCCGCCTTTTCTTTGTCCCCAGCCGCTCCGAAGCCGGGGCGCGGGTGATGGCGCGCCACCACCTCACCTCCGAAGCCGTGGGCCGCAGCCTCTACGTTATCAGCCCACACGGGGCGGCTTCGGAGTCGGAAGCTTTTCTGCAAATCGCCCGCCACCTCCCCTTCCCGTGGCGGCTGGCGGTGGGGCTGCGCATTATCCCCGCGCCGGTACGCGATAGCGCCTACCGGTTTATCTCCCAAAACCGGCGATCCCTCCCCCAATGCCAGCTTGTTTCCCCCCAGGAAAGCCGTCGCCTGATCGTAACCGCCGCCGATTTGGATGCCCGGTTTCCCCCACCGGGATAACCCTGCACGACCTCCATGGCAAAATGGGGCGTTTTTTTGACTTTTCGCCCACCTGCACGATAGAATGGAAGCACCTCTATGAGACTCGATAAATTGACGGCTAAAATGCAGGAAGCACTCGCTGCCGCGCAGGACGAGGCTTCGAAAAACGGAATCCAGGAGCTGGGTAACGAAAGCGTACTCCTCGCCCTGCTCGACCAGCCCGACGGAGTGGCTCGCCCTCTTCTGGAGAAGCTCGGCATCGCCGTAGCACCGCTGCGCGAAAAGGTGGCCGCCGAGTTTGCCCGCAAGCCGCGCGTGCAGGGGAGCAACCAGATCTACATCGGCAACGAGTTGCGCGCCACGCTGGAAGCCGCCGAGCGCGAGATGACGAAGATGAAGGACGAGTTCCTCAGCGGAGAGCACTTCCTGCTCGCACTTGTGGACGGCAGCTCCGCCACCGGCAAGCTGCTCAAGGACGCGGGCCTCACGCGCGATAAACTCATGCAGGCACTCTTGCAGGTGCGCGGCTCCCAACGGGTGACGGACCAGAACCCCGAGGGCAAATACCAGACGCTGGAGAAATACGGCAAAGACCTCACCGAATCTGCCCGCAAAGGCAAGATCGACCCGGTCATCGGGCGAGACTCGGAGATCCGCCGCGTCATGCAAGTCCTCTCGCGGCGCACGAAGAATAACCCCGTCCTCATCGGCGAGCCGGGCACGGGTAAGACGGCCATTGTCGAAGGGCTCGCACGCCGCATCGTGAGTGGGGATGTGCCCGAATCCCTCAAAAACAAGCGGATCATCTCCATGGATATCGGCTCCATGCTCGCGGGGGCCAAGTTTCGCGGGGAGTTTGAAGACCGGCTCAAAGCCTTCCTCAAGGAAGTGACGGATTCGCAGGGCGAGATCATCCTTTTTATCGACGAGTTGCATACCATCGTCGGCGCGGGCGCGAGCGAAGGCGCGGTAGATGCGTCAAACATGCTCAAGCCCCAGCTCGCGCGCGGAGAGCTGCGCACCATCGGCGCGACGACGCTGGATGAGTACCGCAAGTACATCGAGAAGGACGCCGCGCTGGAGCGCCGCTTCCAGCCCGTGATGGTGGATGAGCCGAGCGTGGAGGACACCATCGCCATTCTACGCGGCCTCAAGGAGCGCTACGAAGTCCACCACGGGGTGCGCATTCAGGATGCCGCGCTCGTGGCCGCTGCCACCCTCTCGCACCGTTACATTTCCGACCGCTTCCTGCCCGATAAGGCGGTGGACCTTGTGGATGAAGCGGGCTCGCGCCTCAAGATCGAGCTCGACTCGATGCCCGAGGAGATCGACCGCGTGGAGCGCCAGATCATGCAGCTTGAGATGGAACGCCAAGCCCTCAAAAAAGAGAAGGACGACGCCTCCCGCGACCGCCTTGCGAAGATCGAGCGCGAGCTGGCCGACCACCGCGAGGAAAGCGCCCGCATGAAGGCGCACTGGCAGGCGGAGAAATCGGAGATCGATAAATCGCGCAAGCTTCAGGAAGAGCTTGAAGCCCTGCGCACCGCGCTGGAGCAAGCCCAGCGCCGGGGCGATTTGCAGAAGGCCAGCGAGATCCAGTACGGCAGCATCCCCGACTTGACCAAGCAGCTCGAAGACCACAACCGCAAGATCGGCGAAGCGCAGGTGGAAGGGCGGCAAATGCTCAAGGAGGAAGTCACGGAGGAGGATATTGCCGAGGTCGTCTCAAGCTGGACGGGCATCCCCGTTTCCCGGCTGCAAGAGGGCGAGCGCGAGAAGCTTGTCCATATGGAAGAGCGGCTCGGCGCGCGGGTGATCGACCAGAAGAAAGCGATCGCCGCCGTCTCCAATGCCGTACGCCGCTCCCGCAGCGGCCTTGCGGACCCCAACCGGCCCATTGGCTCCTTCATCTTCCTGGGGCCCACCGGCGTCGGCAAGACGGAGCTGGCGCGCGCGCTGGCGGAGTTCCTCTTTGATGATGAGAACAACCTCATCCGCATCGACATGAGCGAATACATGGAGAAGCACACCGTGGCCCGGCTCATCGGCGCGCCTCCCGGCTACGTCGGCTACGAGGAGGGGGGGCAGCTCTCCGAAGCCGTGCGCCGCAAGCCGTACTCGGTGGTGCTTTTCGACGAAATCGAGAAGGCGCATCAGGATGTCTTCAACGTGCTGCTGCAAGTGCTGGATGATGGGCGCATCACCGACGGGCAGGGGCGCACGGTCGATTTCAAAAACACCGTGCTCATCCTCACCTCCAACATTGGCAGCCAATACCTGCTTGAAGATGGCAACGCCGAGCAGCGCGAAGCGAAGGTGATGGACGCCCTGCGCGCCCACTTCCGCCCCGAGTTCCTCAACCGGGTGGACGAGATCATTTCGTTTGACCGGCTTACCGAGGACAACCTGCGCGAGATCGTCAAGATCCAGCTCCAGCGCGTGGTGGGGCGGCTAGAGGAGCGCAACATGCGCCTTGAAGTCACCCCCGAGGCGGAGACCTTCCTCGCCCGTGAGGGGTACGACCCGGTGTATGGCGCGCGCCCGCTCAAGCGTGCGATCCAGCGTTCGCTCCTCGATCCGCTGAGCCTTGAGTTGCTGGAAGGCCGCTTCAAGGAGGGAGACGGCATCCGCGTGGAGATCGCCAACGACGCGCTGGTGTTCAACAAAGTCTAGTTTTACATCGTGAGATGATTTGCCGGCTCGGTGCAAGAAGGGGCAACTGTAGGGCGTCTCTGTGAGACGCCATGGGGTTGGACTGCCGTCTCACAGAGACGGCCTACAATTCGCGTGTTCTGTGGTTACGGAGCAGTGCCGCTGCGCAAAAACTGCGGCATGTCGTCGGAGTCGCCCTCAAAGGCGATGATATAGGCGTTACCCT
>JBBCKB010000099.1:0-14179 GCA_037189965.1 Chthoniobacteraceae bacterium
TAACCACACCGATACCGACTACCAATTTGCCGCAACTGTGGACGGGGCGGGTTGGCTCACCTTCCACGCAGGGACGACCACCGGTTCTGGCTCAAATAGCTATACCGGAGGGACCTTCATCACGAAAGGCATCGTGCATACCTCCCGCGCCAATGCGTTTGGCAACGGCAACCTCGTCTTTTCCACCGGGGGTGAGTTGAACCCTCATACCTCGCTTCACATCGGGGGCCATTTTTTCTGGTTTGGCGGGGCGCTCACGCAAACGTTGGGGACGGCGGATACCTCCCTCTTCGTTGCCGGAGACCTCGTTAGCGCCACCATGGTGGAGTCCAACGCCTTTACCGTTTCCGCCGGGGCCGGGTTTGCGGGCAATACGGCGTACACCCTGCTTGCGTGGTCGGAGACTTCGGATATCAGCAATTTCCCGCTTGGGGCCCTGAGCGTCAATTCCCTGTCCACGCACCCGATGCTTACGCCGATGCTCCACCAGGTCGGCAACACCATGCAGGTGATCTTTCTGGGAGCCGTCACCGGGCCGGTCCTGCAAAACAGCGGGCCGTACTTCACCCCCACCGATGCGAACTTCGTCGTCTCCGAGAGCGTTGCCACCGGCACGGTGGATGAGACCAACACCGTCAACTCCCTCATCTTCCGTAATGACGGCGCGTTGACGATCCACAAGAGCCTCACCCTGCAGGGCGGGTTCATCGCTGTGGAGGGGGGTGGCAATTCAGCCATCGTGGGGGACTCCCTCGTCGCGCCCGGCGACTTCGAGTTTGACGTGGAGGGCTCGCTCGTCGTCATGAGCGAGGTGAGCCTCTCGGGCACGCTCCACAAAACAGGCTCCGGCCTGCTGGGGCTGCTTGCCGCGAGCAACCAGAGCGCCACCTTCATCGAGGAAGGCACACTCATGGTCGCCTCCGATACGGCGTTCGGCACGGGTGGCGTCTCCATCGCCGACGCCACCCTGCGCACCTCCGGCTACATCGTCTCCGAGCGGTTGCTCACCTTGCTTGGCGACGCCACCCTGCACATCAGCACCCAGCCCGGTACGCTCTCGTGGCGGGGGCAGGTGGTGGAGGAAGGCGGCAGCCGCTCCCTCACCAAGGCGGGCGAGGGGAGGCTGGAGCTGCACTCGGCCAACACCTACACCGGCGGCACCGTGATCGGGGAGGGCACCCTGGCCACCTACCATGCTGGGGCGCTTGGTGCCGGAGCTGTACACCTCCAAAGCGGGGCCACCCTCGAAGCCAACGGGCAGCTCGCCCTCGCCTCCCTCTTGTGGGATGGTGGTGGGAGCATCGCGGTGGCCAACGGCGGTTGGCTCGATATCGCGGGTGCGTTGGAGATGGGGAGCGCCGGGCTCTTCGCCTTTGAGCTGGCGGCTTTGGGCATCGTCCCCAACGCCTCCTACACGCTGGCCACCTTTGGCAGCCTCATCGGGTTTGAGGTGGAGGATTTTACGGCAGATACCTGGTTTGGCCTCGCGCCTACCTTCTCTATTGAAGGCAACCGCCTCGTGGTCCTCTACGAAGGTACAGCCAAGAGCGGCCCCTTCCTGCAAAACAGCGGGCCCTACTACACCCCGCCCACGGCCACCTTTACCGTCTCGGGCACCGCGCAGACCGGCACCGCCACCGAGAGCAACACCGTCGCCGCGCTCGTGTTTGAGGATGGCGGCCACTTGCACGTGCACAACACCCTCTCCGTCACCAGCGGCAGCTTCCACGTTGCCCCCGGCCACGCCGTGCTCGCGGGCGAGGAGGTGGAGACCCCGGGCAACTTTACGAAGACCGGGGCTGGCTTCCTCCATGCGGAGAACCGCCTCATCCGAGTCCATGGAGATGCCTTCATCACCCAAGGCGGGCTTGTTAACAACACCACCTTTGAGGCGGGCACCCTCTACGTCGGCCCGCAGGCGTACCTCGGCGGTAGCGGCGTGGTGGAGGGCAACGTCGTCATCGACGGCACGCTCAACCCCGGCAACAGCCCGGGCACGCTGACCGTCGTGGGGAACCATACCCAATCGGGGGTGTTCGTCATGGAGATCGGCTCCTCTTCCTGGTATGACCGGCTTGAAGTCAGCGGCATCGCCACGGTGGGCGGGCGCTTGCAGGTCGTCCAGTGGGCGGGCTACCGGCTGGAGCTGGGGCAGAAGTTCAAACGCTTCATCACCGCGGCGGAGGTGCGCGGCGGCTTTGATAAAGTGGAGATGCCCTCTGGCCTACGCGGGCGCATTTTAGAGAAGAGCGGGGCGCTGACGCTCCTTGTCGCTCCCGAACGTTACTCCGACCTCGCCCGCACCCCCAACCAGAAGCGCACCGCCCGCGCGCTGGATCGGTGGATCGGCACGGAGAAGGGTGATGTCGGCAAAGTCACCCTCGCGCTTGATGAGCTTCGGGCCGACCAATACCCGCAAGCGTTTGAGGCGATCTCGCCCGCTTATTATGAAGTCGCCACCGGCATGGCGCTCGAGCTGAGCCAGACCCAGGGGCGGATGCTCGGCCAGCAGCTCTATGGCGTGCGCAACGGGCCGCGCGGCTTCCGCAATGAAGCCCAGCTCCCCGTCTACACCTCGGGCAAGCAAGCGGTGAAGGAAGACATCCTTATCCCCACCGACACCAACCGCTGGGGCGTCTGGACACAGGCCAACGGCGTCATGGCCAAGCTCAAATCCCCCGGCGACCTCCCGCGCACCGGTTACCAGAGCGGCGGCTTCCTGCTGGGAACTGATTATGCCTGGAGCGACCGCTTCGTCACCGGCCTCTTTGGTGGCTACCAAGGGGCGTTTGCGCGCTACAACCCCGGCGGCAACACCTTCCTCGATAGCGCCCGCTTTGGCGGCTACGCTACATGGGGCGGCGGTGGCGGTCTCTATGCCGACGCCATTGCCGGAGGCGGCAGCACCCACTACCAGACCAAGCGGCCCATCCGCTTCGGGTCGGTGGACCGCAACGCCCGCGCCGATACGCATGGGAACGAGTTCTTCGGCATCCTCGGTGGCGGGTACGACTGGAAGGTCGGCCACCTTAGCTTTGGCCCGAGCCTGAGCGCCCAGTACACCCACCTGAGTGTGAACGGCTTCACCGAGCGCGGGGCCAGCAGCCTCAACCTCCGGGTAGATCGCCAGCGCACCGATAGCCTGCGCAGCTACCTGGGCGCGCGGGTGAGCTACCAGTGGCAGGTGTGCGAGGGCTTCAGCCTTACGCCCGAGGCTCGCGCCTTCTGGCAGCACGAGTACCTGCAAGACCCGTATCGCTTTGGCGCGGCGCTCGCGGGCGGCAGCGGCCCCGGCTTCAGCTACCAGACAGGGGCTCCCTCGCGGGATGCGCTCTTTACCGGCATCGGCCTCAACGCCCGCTTTGGCGAGCGGTGGGATGTAAACCTCAACTACGACGCCGACCTTGGCCGGGGAGATACCTTCAGCCACAGCGTGAGCGCCGGGGTGAAAGTGAGCTTCTAAACGTTTGCTCTCCCCCCCGGTTGCCAACGGGGGGGAAACCTGCTCCCATCTGCGGATGAAATCCGTCCTAGAGGTGCTGGAAGCCACGGCGGCCTATTTTGGCCGCCATGGGGTGGAAAGCCCCCGGCTCAATGCCGACCTGCTCCTTGCCGAAGCCCTCGGTATGAAGCGGCTTGATCTTTATATGAACTTTGACCGCCCCCTGGCGGAAAAAGAGCTTGAGCCCCTGCGCGAGAAAGTGCGCCGCCGCGCCACCGGCGTGCCGCTCCAGCATCTCCTTGGGAATGTCGAGTTCCACAAGCGGGTTTTCCAGTGCGACGCACGTGCCCTCATCCCCCGGCCCGAAACGGAGTATTTGGTGGAGCTCATCCTCAAAGAACCGTTACCCGAAGCCTCGACACTGGCGGATATTGGCACTGGGAGCGGAGTCATTGGGCTCACGTTGGCCGCCGAGCGCCCCGCCGCCACCGTGCTGGCGGTCGATCTTTCGGAAGACGCGCTCGCGCTTGCGCGGGAAAACGCCGCCCGCCTCGAGCTGGGGGAAGAGCGCGTCCGCTTCCTCCAGAGCGACTTGCTTGGCGGAGTGGGGGAGGAAGCCCGCTTCCACGCCATCATTGCCAACCTCCCTTACATCGCCCGGGGGGAAATCCCCAGGCTTGCGCGCGAAGTGCAGCACGACCCTCTTTTGGCGCTGGACGGCGGCGAGGTCGGTACCGAAATCGTCATCCGCCTCATCGAGCAAGCTCGCGGGCACCTTCACCCTGGCGGGTTGCTGGTTTTGGAGATTGGGCACGACCAATCTGCCCCCCTAGCTGCGGAACTGGAGCGACAGAATTATCGCGACATCCGGGCCGTGGCCGACTATCAAGGCGCGCTCCGCTTTCTTTTTGCCACGTATGGATAAAATTCTCGTTCACGGAGGGTGCGCCCTCAACGGTAGCGTCCGCATCAGCGGGTCGAAGAACTCCGCCCTGCCCATTTTGGCCGCCTGCCTCTTGACCAAAGAGCCGTGCATCATCCGGCAGGTGCCGGATCTCTCCGACGTCCATTACATGCTGCAAATTCTGAGCCATCTTGGCGCAGAAGTCGAGCGGGCCAGCGGTGTTGTCACCATCCGGGCTGAGAAAATCAAGAGCATCGCTCCGTATGAGATCGTGCGCAAAATGCGCGCCTCCGTCTGTGTCATCGGGCCGCTTCTGGGGCGGGAGAAGGAGGCCACCGTCTCCCTTCCGGGGGGCTGCGTCATCGGGGACCGGCCGATTGATCTCCACCTGCGTGGCTTCGAGGCGCTGGGAGCCGCCGTCCGCGTAGAGGGGGGCGACGTCAAAGTCTTCGCCGCCGGGCTTAAAGGGTGCCACGTCAATCTACAGGGCAAATTTGGCTCCACCGTTTTGGGGACCGATAACGTCATGATGGCCGCCGTCCTCGCGGAAGGGACCACCGTGATCGAAGGAGCCGCCACCGAGCCCGAAGTGGTAGACCTTGCCAACTTCCTCATCGCCATGGGCGCGAAGATCGAAGGCGCGGGCACCCGGCGCATTACGATTGAGGGCGTCAAAGAGCTGCACGGGGCCGAGCACTCCGTCATTCCGGACCGGATCGAAGCGGGCACCTTCCTTGTCGCCGCCGCGCTCGCGGGCAAGCGCGTTACCCTCCAGCGCGTCGTTCCAGACCACCTCACCGCCGTCACCGACGCCCTAGCCCGGGCCGGGTTTGGCATCGAGCAGGAGGCCAACGCCATCACTGTCATTGGTAACGGCGCACCCACTCCGCTGGAGCTGGTCACCGAGACCTACCCCGGCTTCCCCACCGACATGCAAGCGCAGATGTGCGCCCTCCTGTGCAGCCGGACCAACGGCATCAGTGTTGTCACGGAAACGATTTTCACCCAGCGCTTTATGCACGTTGCCGAGCTCAAGCGCATGGGCGCGCAGATCACCCTCGAAGGGCCCACCGCCATCATCCAGGGTGTCGAGCGCCTGAGTGGGGCCCCTGTCATGGCCAGCGACCTGCGCGCTTCGGCCGCTCTCGTGCTCGCGGGGTTGACGGCAGACGGGATTACGGAGGTAAACCGTGTTTACCATATTGATCGTGGTTATGAGTCGATCGATGAGAAGCTCAACGCCCTCGGCGCTCATATCGAACGGGTGAAGGTATAGAGAGGTGCGCAATTTGGAGAGGATAAAAGGCAATCTCGCGATAGCGAAATTGATCAATTTCGCGGCATTATTTGCCTCCCATTCCAAATCAATGAAGCCTCTATCTCTCCTATCCGCCACGGCCGCCTTGGCTCTTTCTGCCATCCATCCCCTTCAAGCAGAAACCTTCAGCGCCGAAAAAACCGGCAGCATTTACCAGGCGTATGGGAGCGTTTCGCAGAATCCCCTCTACGTGGCCAATGCCGCACCGTCGCCCAACCACACGCACCAGTGGGAGGCCTATGTTGCATTTGACCTTAGCTCCTTTGTTACAGGCACGACCATCACCTCCGCGACGCTTGAGCTTCGTACCAGCTCGGTTGCGGCCGGGTTTCTGATCGGTTTTGGTGGCTACACCTACGCGTCTCTCTCCGGACAGAGCTTCAGCTTCAGCGTCGCTGCGGCAGATTCTGATTACAACACGTTGACTTGGGCTGGTCGCCCCACCAGCAGTGGCCCGGTTTCTCAAGGTATCTTCACCTACACTCCTGATGGGAATGACGATTATGTCAGTTATTGGCTATCGGTGGATGTCACCTCCATCGTCCAGAACTGGATTGATAACCCGGAAGACAATTTCGGTTTCCACCTCTATGTGGGGAGTCCTACCTTCACCGGGGTCGCCTTCGAGGGTGGCAATGGGGCATTTGGTCCGAAATTGACCGTGGTGCCCGAGCCTTCCACCTGGGCATTTATTGCCTTTGGTGTGGGTGGGCTCGTTCTCTATAGCCGCCGCGCCGGCCGGCGTAGTGCCGCAGCCGCCTAGGGCTGTTTGCAGGTTTCACCTGCCGGGCTCCTTGGGCAAAGAGAGTCGCAAAGGGCCCGGCAGGTCATCTTCCTCAGTAGCGCAATTTGGGCAAACCGGAGAGCAATTCGGAGAAGATGGATGTCAATGCCGAGAGGGTGGGGCAGAGGCTGTTTCTGCTAAACTCGATTTGCTTGAAATAAGTCAGCTAGAAGAAATTTTAATTTTTCCCCTAAAAAAGTTGTAGGTTGAAGCTACGAAAGCCAAAATCCTGCCGCTTCTTATTCACCAAAACATGAAGATCGCCACTAATCCTGAAGCTTCCCCCCGGAGCCAAGGTGTTCCCACCAGTCCTGTCGGTTGTTCCGGCTTTACTCTGGTGGAGTTGCTCGTTTGCGTGGCGATCCTCCTCGTCCTTGGAACGATTGGCGGGAGTATCTACGGGGGGATGGCGCAGAAAGCGGCGCAGGTTCGGGAAGTTCACGCCGCCAAGACATTGGTGGGAGCTTTCACATCCTACACGCTGGAGAACAACGGCAAGTACATGGCCGCGCATGATGCTACGGCGCGTGGGTACACCTTGCCCGACGGCAAAACGATGTACGATGGGTCGACGCGCGTTTCGGACATCGAAGCGCATCGCTACCCGATGCGGTTGGCTCCTTATTTCAACTATCAGGTTCGCGAGATCATTCTCGTCAACAACATCGAGAAGCAGCTCAAAGGGCTCAGCTTCCCCAGCCGTCTTTACGGGGCCAGCCTCTATCCCAGCTTGGGAATCAACTTCAAGCTTGTGGGTGGGCACTACACCGCCAACGGGAACAAACGGCAGCTCAACTGCGCCGAAGACGTTCTTACCCAAGTCTCGCAGGGGGCCGCGCTGTTGGTCTTTGCTTCCGCCGCGCAGGATGCGGGGGAAAAGCGGGTCAACGGCTACGAACAGCTCCTCCCGCCCAACCTTGATAAGCCGAACTGGAGCGCCCGCGCCGGGCAGTGGACCAAAGAGGCCAACCCCTCCCAGTACGGTAACATTGATTTCCGCTACGATGGCAAAGCCGTCTGTGCGTTTCTTGATGGTCGTGTGGTCTTGCAGTCTGCGCAGGATCTCAATGATATGCGGCTCTGGAGCCGTAACGCCCTCTCGGAGAATAACCCCGACTACCGGCTTCAGCCCGATAGTGGGGGCGTGGGCAGCGGGCGCCTGTAATCTTGCCCCGGTTTTATAAAGCATTCCTCCTTTTCCTGCATGAGACGTTCTATTCTGTTGGCAACTCTGGCCTCTTTGGCGATTACCCCTTTCGAGGCCCGAAGCGAGTATCTCTTTAACGGGTATCTCGAGCCTACGGATCTTAACTCGACGAACTATTACGGGTGGGGGAGGTTTTTCTATCCTCGTAATACGGGAAGCATTACGGGAAACGAGCCGACCATTGTTGCAGGCCCTACACCCGTTCCAAAGATTTCCCAACATGCATGGGGTGGGCCTGGAAGTGTAATTATCACTAGTTCCGGAGGGATCTACAGTGTCACCCAGACCCTCGATTTTTCGCTTGCTGGCACTTCCGCAGCCCCGCTCACGACGCTTCTTTTCCAGTTTGCCACCGTGGGTTCGTTGGTTGATTTTTCGTCCATCTACCTCGAGTACACCGATGGAACGGGGACGCACCAGCTCTCCGCCCTGGAGTATAGCGAGTACATCCGCGAGTACCGGGAGGCTTCGGCCCCCCAAGGCTTTGGTGCGGCAAACCGCAATGCCATCCAGTGGGATCTGGAAGCCCTGGGGATTAGCGGGGTGACTGATTACACCATCAAGTGGAAAGCCCTCGGCCCCCACATGAGCTTTCTGCAGGCGTCGCTCGATGTTGGCAAGACAGGGTATGCTGTAGAATCTATTGTCCCCGCCACGCGGAAGTGGGATGCTGCTTCGGGAAGCTGGAGCAATGGGGCCAACTGGGTGGGTGGGCAGTCTTCGGTGCAGAACGGCAACGTCCACTTCGTCAATACGACGAATGCCGAGGTGAACCTCGACACAAACCGGACCGTGGCTGAAGTTCAGTTTGACACCAATAGCGACGTCACGATTTCCAGCGATAACGACAGCACGTTGACTCTGGTTACCGGTGTAACCACCAACGTGGGAGCCACGGGGACTTACACTTTTGATACCGAGGTCGCCCTAGATGCCCTCAACCTCATGCAGATTGATGGGGGCACCGTAGAGTTTAACCAAAGCGTTTCGGGAGATTACGGCATCTATAAGATGGGTGCGGGCACACTCCACTTCAAAGCCGACAATACTTTCGGGCGCGACAACAATGTCGTGGGCCTTGAGGGAGGTGTCCTTCGTTTTGATGGCAAGAACGAGTACAATGGCGATACCATCGTCATCTCGGGTACCTTGATCATTGGTACGGATGCTCTCGCAGGGCAGGCGGGAGCATTGGGGAATAGCTCTTCGCGAATTTACCTTGGGCCGAATGAGGCGTCTTACGAAAATAAGACGGGCGATTACTCCACCACCTTTATCATCGACGGCAACCACACGATGGGCCGGGATATTGAGCTTGGGAATGGCAACCTTCGGAAGACCCTTTCGGTTGTAAATGCTGATGAAGGGGCCGTCTTTTCGGGGGATATCTATCTCTCCCCATATGAGGAGACTGCCGCCAACAACGTCTTTCTAACCACGGGTTCCTCTACTGATGTTGCGATTTATTCCGGCGCCATCACCGGGGGCACGGCGGGCCATACGCTCACGGTTTCCGGCCCCGGCACCGTCCGCTTCACCGGGCAGGAGAAGACGTACCGGAGCAACACCGTTGTAGATAGTGGCATCCTGGAGATTGCGACTGACTTCACTGGAAATGGTAACATGACCGTGAAAACCGGAGCCCGCCTTGCCGTAAATGGCACACTGGCTGGCGCTGGTTCGCTGCTCCTCGAAGGGGGGAGTGTATTGAGCGGCACGGGGACGGTGGAGCGGGTATTTACGGTCGGCAACGGGGCAACTGTGGCTCCGGGTAACAGCCCCGGAACGCTTCACACCGTTAGCCAAACGTGGGAAGGTGGCGGTGCTTACCTTTGGAGCATTGCAGATGCGGATGCGGGCGCGGGGATCGGGTGGAGCTCCATCGAGATCGACGGCACCCTCAACATCACCGCCACAGGTTCAGACCGTTTTCAGCTTCAGCTCAATGCGCTCAATATCGGCGGAACCCCTGGGCTCCCCACTGATTTTGATGTTTTCGCAGACGACCAGTGGTTGATCTTGACGGCGGATACCATCACCGGGTTTAGCTCATCAGCCTTTGAGCTGGATCTTGGCTTCTTTGCTCTGGTTCCCGACATCGGTATCTTCTCGCTCGAGGAGAGCGGTGGCAGCCTTTACCTGAACTACTATGCCGCAGTTCCCGAGCCCGGAACCTGGGCTTTGATGCTTGGGGGCGGGGCCATCGCTTACGCCCTGCGCCGCCGTCGCAAAGCGGCTTAAAGCGCGCTTCAGTGCACCCCCTCGTAGAGAGGGGGCTGGGGCGGAGGGCTCAAACAGAGGCCATGGTCCGCTTCCTCAGTCGTTGGCGGAGTGCGTTACCGCGTAGCGCCGGCCCTTCCAGAATACCCCGCTGCCTGCGCTGCGGCGCCAGGAGTTGAGCGCGATGAGTACCATCAACCCCAGCGCCACCGGGTGGAAAAGCGCCCCCACCCAGGAGGTGCGGAAGGCGCGGGCCAGCATGGCGCGCAGCAGGTAGATCAGCCCCACTTCCATCGCCACCCAGCCGGAGAAAGCCGTAATTGCCAGAGCAAAGGGGAGGAGGTAGACGAGTACCGTCCACACCCCGCCGCAGAGGTAAAGCCAGAGCGAATTCTCAAACGCGGCGCGGATGTTTTTGGTAAACCCCTCCCACACTTCGGAAAAGCGGGTGTACATCCGCACCCGGCTGATGCGGCGGCCATTGGCATTGATAAGCCGTAGCCCCTCGCCGATGCGGAGCGTTACTTCCCGGCCTAGCGCCACGTCTTCGACCAAGTGGTGCTTTACCGCCGCATGCCCGCCGATTTTGTCGTACGCGGCGCGCTCAAAGAAAAGGCACTGGCCATTGGCAGCCCCCAAGCCACGCCGTAGCCAGCGCGGAAAGCGGGCTGCGCGAGCCGGGTCTGCCTGCAGCCGCTGGAGCCACGCGTGCGGGTAGCTGGTAAGCGCCATCGGCAAGAGCGGGAGGATGAGCCGTTCACTCCAACTCCGGGTAATGAGGTGCGGCCAGGCTGAAAGGAGGCTCGCCCGCGTCGCCCTCGCATGGGCCAGCAGCGAAGCCAGCATTTGCGGGGTGTGCTCGGTATCGGCATCCAGAAATAGAAGGTACTCGCCCCGGGCAGCCGCAGCGAGCTGGTGGCAGGCCCAGCCCTTCCCTGTCCACCCCTCGGGCAAAGGGGTGCCGTGGAGCAGACGCAGGCGCGCCCCCTGCGCCTCGCTGTAGCCGAGCTGGCGCAAGACCTCGCTGGTGCCGTCATCGGATTGGTCATCCAGAAAAAGCACCTCGTAGTGGGGGTACTCCTGCTTGGCCAGCGATACGGCGCAAGGCGTCACCCGTAGCGCCTCGTTGCGCGCGGGAATGAGGATTGAGATAAGCGGAGCCTCCTCCGATGCGGGTGGCGCGGCGGGGGCGACCGTGTGGAAAGCGCGCAAATTCCACCGCAGCATCGCACACGCGCCCGAGAGCGAGAGGAGTATAAAGAGATGCAGCGCGGGCATGCGCAGCAGAGGGTAGGCGAGGGGAGCCACCGTGTCAAAGAAAGGGGGTCTTGTTTTCCCGGCAGAGCGCTCTATGAATAGAAAGACCGCCATGACGTTTGCAAACCGCTTCCCTCTCGCCGAGCCCTCGCCCCTGTTGCGCCGCTTTGCCCGGCTGCTGGAGCCCGTGAGCGATGCCGCGCTTGAGGCGATGGCTCAGGAGGCGCACGAAATCACCCTCGCCCACTTTGGCCGGGCCATGCGTCTCTTCGCGCCGATCTACCTTTCCAACGAATGCATTAACTCCTGCAAATACTGCGGCTTCTCGCGGGAGAACGCCATCCTGCGCGTTACGCTGGAGGTGGAAGAGCTGCGCAAGGAAGCCCGCCACCTGAGCGAGCAAGGGTTCCGCAATCTCCTCCTCGTCGCGGGCGAGCACCCCAAGTTTGTCTCCAACGGCTACCTTGAGGCGTGCGTAAAAGCAATGGTGCCCGAGGTGCCCGCCGTCGCGCTGGAAGTCGCGCCGATGGAGACGCACGAGTACGAGCCGCTGGTGCGCGCGGGGGCAGAGGGGCTCATTGTCTATCAGGAGACCTACCACCTCCCCACGTACCAGGAGATGCACGTCACCGGCCCTAAGAAAGATTTCCACTGGCGGCTCGCCTGCCCGGAGCGGGCGTATGAGGCCGGGTTCCGCCGCATCGGCATCGGCGCGCTCTACGGCCTCTGGCATTGGCAGGAGGAGGCACTCGCCTGCGCCGCACATCTGGAGCATTTGCAACGGCATTGCTGGAAGGCGCAGTTTACCGTCTCCTTCCCCCGGCTGCGCCCGGCAGCGGGCGAGTTTGAGCCGCGCCACCCGCTGCCGGATCGCGAGTTCGTCCAGCTCCTTTGCGCCATGCGCATCTGCTTCCCGCAGGTGGGCATTGTCTTGAGCACGCGGGAGCCCGCGCCGCTACGCGATGCCCTCATCCCCCTCGGGGTGACGATGATGAGCGCCGGCAGCCACACCGAGCCTGGAGGGTACACCGGCCAAGGGTTGCAGGCCGTGCACCAAACGATCCGGGGCCGTCAGGTCGCGTTGGACGCCTCCTTGGCCGGGCAGGGAGCCACCGGGCAGTTTGAAATTTCCGATGACCGCTCGCCCGCCGAGATCGCCACCCTCCTCGCCGAGCGCGGCTACGAGCCGGTCTGGAAAGATTGGGACCAAGCCCTCCTCGCCCCCGCGCTATGAAGTTGCGACTCAATGGCGAAGAGACCGAGCTCCCCGGTGTGCGCACCCTCCCCGAGATCGTGGCCGCCCTTGGCCTTGCCCCGGAGACGCTCCTCATCGAGCACAACGGCACCGCCCTCCACCGGGCCGAGTGGGAGGGGCGGCAGGTGAAGGAGGGCGATTCACTGGAGATCCTACGCATTGCCGCCGGGGGGTGAGAAGCCTTGAAGTCCTGCCGAGCAGGCCGTATCTATTTTTTGGAATCAGAAAAACGTGATCGAGTTTAACACCATCGAAGAAGTCCTCGACGACATCCGCGCGGGGAAAATGGTCATCATCACCGATGATGCCGACCGCGAAAACGAGGGCGACCTCCTCATGGCCGCCGAGAAAGTCACCCCGGAGGCCGTCAACTTCATGGCCATGCACGGGCGGGGGCTTATCTGCGCCCCCATCACCGCCGGGCGTGCCGAGCAGCTGGGCCTCCAGCGCATGGTGGTGGAGAACCGCGAAAGCCAGAAGACCGATTTTACCGTCTCCGTAGATGCCGCCCAAGGTATTACCACCGGCATCAGCGCGGCAGACCGCGCCGCCACGCTCCGCATTTTGGCAGACCCGCATGCCACCCCGGCAGACTTGGCCCAGCCGGGCCACATCTTCCCGCTTAAAGCAAAGGGCGGCGGCGTCCTCCAGCGGGCGGGGCATACGGAAGCCGCTGTCGATCTCGCCCGGCTTGCCGGGTTGGAGGCTGCGGGCGTCATCTGCGAAATTTTGCATGATGACGGCTCCATGGCCCGGCTCCCCGAGCTGCTTAAATTCCGCGAAAAGCACGGCCTTAAAATCGCCACCATTGCAGACCTCATCTCCTACCGCCGGAAGGAAGAGCGGCTCATCGAGCGCGAGCAGGAGATCGACATGCCGACTGATTATGGCGACTTCCGGCTCCATCTTTACCGTGCCGTTGTCGATGGTTCGCACCACCTCGCGCTGGTAAAGGGGGAGATCAACCCCGAAGAGCCGGTGCTCGTGCGGGTGCATAGCGAATGCCTCACAGGCGATGTCTTTGGCTCGCGCCGGTGCGATTGTGGGCCCCAGCTCCATACCGCGCTCAGCCAGATTGAGGAAGCGGGGAAAGGCATCCTCGTCTACATGCGGCAAGAGGGGCGGGGCATCGGGCTGCCTGCGAAGATCCACGCCTACAAGCTTCAGGAAGAAGGGCTCGACACCGTGGAGGCCAATGAAAAGCTCGGCTTCCCCGCGGAGCTGCGCGAGTACGGGCTCGGCGCGCAGATTCTGGCGGACCTCGGCGTGCGCAAGATGCGTTTCCTGACCAATAACCCCAAGAAAGTCATCGGCCTGGAAGCCTACGGCCTGGAGATCGTGGAGATCGTGCCGATTCGCATGCCTCCCAACCCGCACAATGCCCGCTATCTGGAGACCAAGCGGCTCAAGATGGGGCATTTGCTGTAAGCGAAGGGTCTCTCCACTTTATGAAGTACACTCTCATCAGCCTGCTTTGCTGCGTTGGGGGGCTTCTGAGGGCGGAAGTCTCCCTGCCGTCGGTTTTTTCGGACCACCTTGTCCTGCTTAAAGACGCCCAGACTCCGGTATGGGGCCGGGCCGAGCCGGGGGAGCAAGTCACCGTTGCCGTGGGCGAAGCCACCGCCACGGCTACCACCGGGGCAGATGGCCGCTGGCAGGTACGGCTTGATCTGGCAAACTCCTCCCCCGGACCCTTTGAAATGAAGGTGCGCGGGAAGAATGAGCTGACCGTGCGCGACGTCCTTGTCGGCGAGGTCTGGCTCGGGGGCGGGCAGTCCAACATGGCGTTTTC
>JBBCKB010000100.1:0-21292 GCA_037189965.1 Chthoniobacteraceae bacterium
CAAGAAGGGGCAACTGTAGGGCGTCTCTGTGAGACGCCATGGGGTTGGACTGCCGTCTCACAGAGACGGCCTACAGTCGCAGCGACGTGTTGGCGCGACGGCCAGGATGTGGAACTGTAGGGCGTCTCTGTGAGACGCCGGGGCGTTGGGCCGCCGTCTCACAGAGACGGCCTACAATTCGCGTTTTCTGTGGTTACGGAGCAGTGCCGCTGCGCAAAAACTGCGGCATGTCGTCGGAGTCGCCCTCAAAGGCGATGATATAGGCGTTACCCTCATCTCCCCGTGTGGCCACGGCCCAATCTCCAAGCTGGTAGATATACCACGCCTGCCCGCGCGGCTGCTCGGCGGAGTCGTTCCGGCGAAACACCGTGAGGATGGCGTTGGAGCGCTCCAGCAGGACTTCGGCCACGAGGCCGCCCTCTGTCTTGTAGACACGGCCGCCCACGGCTTTCTCGTTTACCAACTCGGGCGGAGCGGAAAAATCGTCAAAACCTTTGAGCATGAACCAGTCTGCCAACTGGCCCACGGGTACGGCCTCGACAGGCTCCAACTGCTGGTTGGAGTGGTAGGAGCGGGTCTCCACCAGCTCATCCACCACATCGCGCCCGGGGAAATGGTCCATCCGCCGCATGGCGGTGATGACGACGACGCCCACCACCACCAACGCCGCCGCCGCGATGGCCAACACCGCCGGGTGCCGCAGCGCCGCGCCGATGGATTGCGCCCCACCCTCCGCCCACTCGGGCAGCACGACTCCCTCGGGCAGCTCCACGGCTTGGGCCGCCGTGTGCCAGCGGTTGTCCAACGCATCGCGGACTGGCCAGTGGGGCGCGCTCTCCTTGGCCTTTTCCCGGGCCTTTTGTGCGGTGAGGGCAAGGCGGGGCGGGTTCTCACCCCAGGGGCGAAACGCCGGGGCCTCTGCGGGTAAAGCTGCCCCGGGCTCCAGCGCGGAGCGCGCGGCTACGAGCGCCTCGCCAAAAGCAGCCGGGCGCAGCCCGAGCCACTCGGCAAGCTCCTCGGGCGGCTCCTGCGTCGTCAAAAAAAGAGCGTAAGCACTCCGGGCAGGCTCCGGCAGCCGGGCGATGGGGAGGAACTCGCCCCCCTCACCCACGTCCATACCCACCGCCTTTTCGCGCACCTGCCGCAGCAGCCACGCGCGCTTGCGGGCAGGATCTCGCAGGCCCGCCACATGAGGGGCGATGGCCGAGGCCACCTCCCGCAAGACAAGTGCGGCGCGCTCGGGCTCCCCCGTCAACAAAAGCGCCAACCGGTAAGCAACCGGGTAGGGCGTCGCGCGGGGCCGTTCTGGGGAGGGAGTGTCCAAACTCCCCGAAGGTAGTAGCTGGGCGGGGCAAATGGCAACAGATAGTTGCCCCGAAACGGGGGCCGGTTTTTCCGGCATATCCACCCTCGACAGAGGCCCATTTCCATGAAATTCTCCCCCTTCCCTTCGAAATGCCCGTGGGAGAGCCAACCAAACATATCCTCTTTGTCTGTACTGGAAACGTCTGCCGCAGCCCGATGGCAGAGGGGCTCTTTCGCAAACTGGTCGAAAAGCACCCCCACATCACCGTTTCCTCTGCCGGGGTAAGTGCTGCACAGGGCCAGCCGCCCAGCCCGCAAGCCATCGCCGCCATGCGCGCGCTTGGGTTGGATATCACCCGCCAGCGCAGCCAGCCTCTCACCGGAGCCGTCATCTCCCGCGCCACGGATATCTATGCGATGACGCGCACACATCTCGACCTGATTTTGACCTTCTTCCCCGAAGCGGCCGATAAAGCGCGCCTTTTGGGAGATTTCTTCCCCGACACCCCGGGGCGCGACTTGCCGGACCCCTTTGGCCAAAGCGTGGAGGTTTACATCCGCTGTCGCAACCGCATTTCAACCACCCTCCCAGGCATCCTCAAAGCCATCCAACCGATTACCACACAGCCCATGAGCAGCACCTCTTCTTCTGCCACCCGCCCACTTCGCATCGCCCTCGGGGCAGACCACGGCGGGGTGGACCTCAAGAAACTTGTCCACAACCACCTCTCCGCCAAAGGCGATGTGGTGACGGATTTTGGCGCGTTCACAGCAGACTCGGTGGATTACCCGGACTTTGCCGAGCTGGTGAGCAAAGAAGTCATCGACGGCAAGGCCGACTTCGGCATTCTCTTTTGCAAAAGCGGCATCGGCATGAGCATCGCCGCCAACCGCTACCCGCAGATCCGCGCCGCGCTGGTCACCAACCTTGAGGACGCCACCGTCACCCGCCAGCACAATAACGCCAACGTCCTCTGCCTCGCGGCCAAGGAAGTAAGCCCCGAGCTGGCCCGGCAGATTGTGGACGCCTTCCTCTCCGCACCGTTTGAGGGCGGGCGGCACGAGCGCCGCGTCGAAAAGCTGGAGCATATTGGCGAAGAATTCCACACCGGCGGCTCGCTGGAAGCGACCGACCCGGAGATCGCCAAAGCCATCTCTGAAGAAGAAGCGCGCCAGTTTGAGAATATCGAGCTCATCGCTTCGGAGAACTTCACCAGCCGCGCCGTGATGGAGGCCCAAGGCTCCTGCCTCACCAACAAGTACGCCGAGGGGTACCCCGGCCGCCGCTGGTACGGCGGGTGCGAGCATGTCGATGTCGTCGAGCAGCTCGCCATCGACCGTGCGCGCGCCCTTTTTGGTGGCGAGCACATCAACGTGCAGCCGCACTCCGGCAGCCAGGCCAACATGGCCGTCTACTTTTCCGTGCTCAAACCGGGCGACCGGATTTTGACGATGGACCTCTCCCACGGCGGCCACCTCACCCATGGGAACCGGGCCAACTTCTCGGGCCGCTTCTTCGAGGTAAGCCACTACGGAGTCAGCCCCGAAACCCAGCAGCTCGATTACGACGCCCTTGCCAAGCAGGCGGCGGAGTTCCAGCCCCGGATGATCACCGCCGGGGCCTCGGCCTACCCGCGCATCATCGACTTCAAGCGGATGCGCGAGATCGCCGACTCCGTGGGCGCGCTTCTCTTTGTGGATATGGCCCACATCGCCGGGCTCGTGGCCGGTGGCCAGCACCCAAGCCCCGTGGAGCTTGCCGACTTTACCACCACCACCACCCACAAGAGCCTGCGTGGCCCGCGCGGCGGCATCATCATCTGCAAAGAGCAGTACGGCAAAGGGATCGATTCGCAAACCTTCCCCGGCATTCAGGGCGGGCCGCTCATGCACGTCATCGCGGCGAAGGCGGTCTGCTTCCACGAAGCGTTGCAGCCTTCCTTCAAGACGTACACGGCACAGATCGTCAGCAACGCCCGCGCGTTGGCAGCCCAGCTTACCCGGCACGGCTACCGCCTCTCCTCGGGCGGTACGGATAACCACCTCATGCTGGTGGACCTCCGCCCCGCAGGCCTCAACGGCAAGCTCGCGCAGGAGACGCTGGATAAGGCGGGTATCACCGTCAACAAAAACGGCATCCCCTTTGATACCGAGAAGATCACCCTCGGCGGCGGCATCCGCGTCGGCACCCCGGCGGTCACCACCCGCGGCATGAAGGAAGAGCAGATGATGGAGATCGGCGACCTGATCCACGAAGTCCTCTCCAATGTCACCGACGACGCCGTGCTGGAGCGCGTGCGCGGCAAAGTGCGCGAGCTGACCCGCCGCTTCCCCCTGCCTCGGTAAGGGGAACGGTAGGAAGACAGGATTTGAAAGGTAGCCCGCTCGGAATGCGGGTTACCTTCCGAAGAAATTCTGGAAGGAGCGGAAGACGCGCTTGGGCAGGGCGTCTTCCTGCGCGGGGCGGGCGCGCTCGGCTCGCACCGGCTCGGCGCGGCGTACTTCCTGAGGCCCGGCGGCGGCCATGACCCGGCTCCACACCGGCAGCGCCAGCGTGGCGCCGTAACCACGCGGCATGATCTGGGCTGGCTTATCGAGCCCCACCCAAACCCCGCACGTCAGCGCCGGGGTGTAGCCGATAAACCAGGCGTCGCGATAATCATTCGTCGTCCCCGTTTTGCCCGCGCCGTTTCCTTTAAAGGGGGAGCCCGCCCCGGTACCCCGTTGGAGCGCCTGCCGCAATGCGGAGGTGACTTCGGCGCTCGCACGCGGGTGGAGCACACGCGTCTGGATACGCGCCGAGCGGTAGACCGTCTTGCCCGAGGCGTTGACCACGCGGTCGATCACAAACGACTGCCGCCTCACCCCCCCGTTGGGAAACACCGTGTACGCGGCGGTAAGGTTTTTGAGCGTCGCCTCAAACGAGCCGAGGTAGATGGCAGGGAGGCTTGGCAACTCCCCCAGCCCGGCTTGCGCACCCACACGGCGCACGTTCTCCAGCCCGGCAAGGTCGCCCACGCGCACGCTCATCGTATTGCGCGAGAGGACCAGCCCATCTTCCGCCGGGAGGACGCCGCGAAACGTGCCGTCTGAGTTACCCGGCTTCCAGTTCGGCGCGAGGCGGATCTCGCCACGCCGCAGCGGGCCATCGCTGATCCCCGTGCGCGGGGTCACCGCCCCCCGCTCGTACGCCACGCCGTAGACAAACGGCTTGAAGGTGGAGCCGACCTGCCGCGAAGCAAGGTAGGCACGGTTGTAGCGGCTCTGTAGGTAGTCGCGCCCACCCACCACGGCGCGGATGCCGCCGGTGGCGTTATCAACCACCACCACCGCCCCCTGCAAATATGGAGTGCCCCCGGAAGTACCCGGCTCGAAAGCCGCACGCGGCGGGTGCGGAAAGCCAGGGCGCGCCTCGATCTTCGCCAGCTCCTCATCCAGCGCGGCCTGCGCGGCGGCTTGGAGGTCGGGGTCGATCGCGGTATAGACGCGCAAGCCCCCTTGGGCGAGCTGGTCGTCATCGATAATCAACCCCAGCTCCTGCTCCACCAGCTCCACAGCGTAGTTTTGCTCTGCCGTGGGAGGGCGCTCGGGGTTTACGTGGAGCGGCTCATTCTTTGCGGCTTCCGCCTGCGCCTCGGAGACCATACCCAGCGCAGCCATGCGGCCTAGCACCGTATCGCGCTCGCGCAAGGCTCCCTCCGGGTTGCGGAAGGGGGAAAAGCGCTGGGGGCTGCGGATGAGCCCCGCGAGCACCGCCGCCTCCGAGAGCGTCAGCTTGGCCGAGGGCTTGCCGAAGTAGGCGCGGCTCGCCGTCTCCACCCCCCAAAAGCCGGAGCCGAAGTAGATGCGGTTTGCATAGCTTTCGAGGATCTCGGCTTTGGTAAAGTTCCGCTCGATGCGCAGCGCCACAAACGCCTCCAGCGCCTTGCGGTGGAGGTTTTTACCCCCTAGAGGGAAGGAATTGCGCGCGAGCTGCTGAGTGAGCGTGCTGGCTCCTTCCCGCGCGCTCAGGTGCATGAGGTTGCGCACCACGGCGCGGCCGATGCCGATCGGGTCCACCCCGGGGTGTTTGTAAAAACGCGAATCCTCCCGCGCGAGCAGAGCGTTGATGAAGAGGGGCGAGATCTGCGCAATCGGCGCGGTAATGCGGTCTTCCCCCGCCAGGCGACTGAAGGCCTTGCCCCGGAAATCGTAGACCAGCGTACGCTGCGGCATCGATTTAAGCTGCCCAAGATCGTAAAACGCCGCCCACCCCGCATAAAGCGCGCAAACCACCACCCCCGCCACGACGCACAAGAGCACCAACCTCCGCAGCCACTTGCGCCTCCCGGCAGGAGCGGAGGCCCCGCCACTCTTGCGAGAGGCGGCCTTGCGGCGGGTGGGTGGTTCTTTACGGCGGGCCATGGTGAGCGGGCAAGGTAGCGGGCCGCGCAACCAGCGGCAACTCCTCAAAAAAACCGCTGCACGCCGGGGCGCAAGCAGTCTATCGTCTCCCGCATTGTGGAAATCGATATTCTGACCCTCTTCCCCAAACTCTGCGAAGGCCCCCTTGGCGAAAGCATGATGAAGCGCGCACAGGAGAAAGGGCTCGCCACCCTTCGCGTCCACAACCTGCGCGATTGGGCCACCGGCCGCCACGCCATCACGGATGACGCCCCCTACGGCGGCGGGCAAGGGATGGTCATGAAATGCGAGCCGATCTTTGCCGCTGTGGAAGCGCTTCGGCGGGAGGAGAGCCGCGTCATCCTCCTCTCTCCCGGCGGCACCCCGTTTCGCCAGCCGATTGCCGAGGGGTACGCCCGCCTGCCACACCTGATCTTTATCTGCGGCCACTACGAAGGGGTGGACCAACGGGTGCTCGACCATCTGGTGGATGAGGAGCTCTCCATCGGCGACTACGTGCTGACCAACGGGGCCATCGCCGCGACCATCGTCACCGATGCCGTGGTGCGCCTCATCCCCGGGGTATTGGGAGATGAAGCCTCCGCCGTGGAAGATTCCTTCTCCACCGGCCTGCTGGAATACCCTCAGTACACCCGGCCCGTTGAGTTTCGCGGGTGGCGCGTGCCCGATATCCTGCTCGGCGGCCACCACGGCGAGATCGCCCGCTGGCGGCAAGCCCGCGCACTGGAGAAAACGCGCCTGCGCCGCCCCGATCTCCTCCCCCCGGAATCGCCTTGAGCTTCCCCCAGCCCCGTGGCATGATGCAGCACCGTTCGCTATGGCCAATAAAGAAGAGGGTATCCAAACGGAAGGGACCGTCGTTGATGTGCTCCCGGGGACGATGTTTCGCGTCAAGCTCCCCAACGGCAACACCGTCCTCGCCCATATATCGGGCAAGATGCGCAAAAACTTCATCCGCATTGTCCCGGGAGATAAAGTGACGATCGAGCTCTCCGCTTACGACTTGAGTAAAGCGCGCATCATCTTCCGGGAAAAATAGAACACGCGCCACCCACAGTGCGTGCGTTTCAAGAAGAGAGAGTCGGGTGCTACTGGTAAAAACCCTTGCCAGAAGGAACCTCCGGGAACATCCTTCCCAGTGCGAAGCACCCGCCTTATTTCCCAAGCAAAGCGGGCAAACCATCAAAATCGATTGTTTCTCTTATGAGCGAACCAGCCATTGACCCCAAACAGGAAGCTGCTGACAAATTTGAAAGCGGCAAAACCCACGTCAAACAGGCCGCGCACGATATTCGTTCCGCCGCCGAGGCCAAAGCCACCGAGCTGCGTGGCCGTGCCGAAAACGCCTACGGCGAAGCGCGCAAACGCGCCCGTTCGTGGCAGGAGGATGGCGAGCAATACGTACGGGAAAACCCGCTGCGTGGCGTCCTCACGGCGGTAGGTATCGGGTTCATCCTCGGCCTGCTCATCCGTCGCTAACCCCTGCCCCATGGCTTGGAGCACCCAGCAGCCTCGCGAAGCGACCGCCGACCCGGCAGACCCCGGGCTGGCGGAGCATCTGCGGGGCATCCTTGCTTCTGCCACCGGCTACCTCCGTGCTCGCCTTGAACTGGCGGGCCTGGAGGGCCGGGAGGCAGCGCTGGCCTATGGCAAGGTGGCTGCGCTTCTGGCGGTGGGAGTCTTCTGCCTTCTTTTCGGCTACCTCCTCTTTTGGGTGGGGCTAGTCGCGGTAGTAGCCCACTATAGCGGGGCGCATTGGGGCTGGCTGGCGATTGCGGCAGCGGGCCTCCACGCCGCGGGCGCGCTCTTTGCGCTGCTCGGTGCGCGAACCCTGTGGGGCACCCCGGTTTTTGAAGAAACGGTGAACGAATTACGAAAGGATCAGCAATGGCTGGAGACGCCCCGGCAAACCGCAAGGCCGAACTGATGGCCGAGCTTCACCGCTCCCGCCAGGCTCTTTCCGAGAGCATCGGCGGGCTGCGGGGAGATCTTGATGTCGGCCGGCACCTGCGCCAGTCGTTCACGCGCAGCCGCACCGGTTGGTTGACGGGGGCCGCCGTCACAGGGATGGTGCTTTCCGCCCTTCCTTTCCTTAAAAAGAAGAAAAAGAAGGAGCCCGCCTTCAGCCTCCCCTTCTTCAGCCGCCGCGCGGATCCAGTGCAGGAAAAAGCTAAGGGCGGCTTGCTGCTGGCCATCCTGGGCATCGTAGCCAGCTTGCTCAAGCCTGTGGTGACGACTTTTCTCACCCGCAAGCTCGCAACCTACGCCACCGGCCTCAATGGCCACCGAAACGGGAATGGCGTGGAGCACGAGCCGTACAGAACGCGCCGCTAAGGCCCCCCTTTTCTCGCGCCAGCACGCAGCGGCAATTGTAGGCCGTCTCTGTGAGACGGCGGTCCAACCTCATGGCGTCTCGCAGAGACGCCACACTCATCTCACCCCTCGCGCTCCGGCCTGCTCCCCACTTCCACCCGGCCATTGAGGGCGCGGCTCAGCGTCAGCTCATCCGCATGCTCCAGCCCACCCCCGGCGGGGAGGCCCTGGGCAATCCGGGTGATGCGCACGGGGTGCTCACGTAAGAGCGAAGCAAGGTAGCTGGCCGTGGCTTCGCCTTCCACATCGGCCCCGAGGGCGAGGATCACCTCTTCCGGTGCTTCGGTGCGGATGCGTTCGATAAGCGAATCAACCCGCAGATCTTCCGGGCCCACGTGGTCTAGAGGAGAAATCCGCCCGCCCAATGCGTGGTAGCGCCCTCGGAAGGCCCCGCTGCGCTCCAGCGGAAGAATATCGGTGGCTTGTTCGACAACGCAGAGCAATCCGGCGTTGCGACCTGCATCGGCACACAGTTCGCACAATGGTTCGCTGGTAAAGAAGCCGCAGCGCGGGCAGGGCCGCACCTGCTCACCCACGGTAGCAATGGCGGCGGCGATCTCCCCTGCCCTTGCGTTACGGGCGCTCACCATCCAAAGCGCGATGCGCTCGGCGCTGCGCGGGCCGATGCCGGGCATCCGCTTGAGCTGGGCCACCAGCTCGCGAAGAGGAAGGGGGTATTCCGCGCGTTTCATCGGGGAAAAGAGGGAAGGAATGGCGCTCCGAGGCTGCGAGCCCACCATGGCTTTATGGCTCTACCCGACGCCAAACTTGAGCATCGGCCCACCGTCATCCGCATTCTCGTCTGCGGGCTCACCTCCGGTGGGCTCATGGCCGTCTTTGGAAGGGGGCGGCGGGTCGAGAGGGTCGAGAGGGAGCAAATCGGGCTGGGAGAGCTCCCGCTGCCCGATTACGAGTTCCCCCAAGAAGATGCCCCCTTTTTCGACGACGATGCCTTTGGCGTAGACGGTCCCCTCCAGCCATCCTTTCTTTTTGATGGTGACGGTGCCGTCTACATGCAAGCGGGCGGAAATTTTGCCGGAAATCTGGGCGCTCTCGGCATGGATGGGGCGCACGGCCTCGACATCGGAGCGCTTTTCAACAATGAGCTGGGCAACCTCCAACGCACCGTGGAGCTTCCCTTTGAGCTTGATGCGCGCTTCACCCGTGCAGACGAGGGTGCCGCGCATTTTACCCTGGATATACGCCTCGCCACAAGCGACGCGGGTACTGGTAAGATCTCCCTTGGCGGTGACGTGGACGACGCCCTGCGTCTCCAGCGAGCGGCTGAAGGCCGTCTTGATCTTAAAGTTGGTAAGATCAATATACGTGCTGCAATGGGGGCAAAGGCTGGAAGTGGCAGAGGTGCTGACCGTCTGCCGCCCTTCGCAGTGGAAGCAGCGAATCTCCCGCGTTTTCTTGCGGCCCAGCAGCGCGCCGAGCCGCGCGAGGAACGAGGGGCGTGCCTCACGCGGCGGCGGCTCAGGCTTCTCGAGCCCGTAGTGGTTGCTGCATTTGCGGCAGAAGGTGCTCTTCGCGTGGGGCGATTCGAGCTGCTTAAAGCCGCAATGAGGGCACTCTACAGTGGTCCTCAGTGCGGTGGGTGAAGCCTTGCCGGACACAAATGCGAGGTGGGAATCTCTAATTCAAATCGAGAAGCAGTTGGTAAGAAGCAGGGGCTTCTCTTAGCGGCCGGTCTGGACGGCGGCTTTCTGAAGCTCCGGGCCGCGGACGATCTCAGGCTGCTTCATGGCAACGCGGTTGGGCGTCACTTCGGACTTACCGACGAAGGTGGCGCCTTCTTCGATGACGAGGCGGGCGGCCTTGAGATCACCGATCAACTGCGCGCGGCCCTTGAGCTCGCAACGCTCTTCGACAGTGATGTTGCCCTGCACTTTGCCGTGCACGGTGACGGATTTGGTCTTGATCTCGCCGCGCACCTCGGCGTTCTCGCCGATGATGAGGATGCCGGGGGAAAGGATTTCCCCCTCGACCTTGCCATCAATGGTGAGGTCGTTGGCGAATTTGATGGAGCCCTTGATCTCGACGTCGGAGGAAAGGGTGTTTTTAACGGGGTTGGTATTGAGTTCGGCCATAGTAGGTTTTTTAAGTTAAAATGCGGTTTGAAACGGGAGGTTCAACGGTTCAAAAAAGGGTGCGTGGGAAGGGGTGCTTGCGGCTGTGTCAAAACGAAGGTCCACCCGGATGCTTTAAGGCTCCGGAAACGGTCGGGGGGTAGGACCTTGGGGCGACTATCACGGCTTGAAAAACCGATGTCAACCGGCATTCCCTCGGGAGCCCTGTTTTTGGCTCAAATCATGCCAGTTCTTCGGCAGGGTAGGTCCAGATCTCGCTCAAAGTCGGGTGGTAGTGGGGGATCTCCAGCAAATCCCTCGCGGTGGCGCGGAAACGGATGGCGACGACCAGCTCGTGGATCAACTCCGAAGCATGTGGGCCCACGACGGCGGCCCCGACGATCTCGCGCGATTCTTCGGAGACAAGGAGCTTCACAAACCCCTCTGTCTCCCCGGCGACGAGCGATTTGCCGTGGTCGTTAAACGGGTAGGTGGCAACGGCGTAGGCGAGCCCGGCGCTCTGGAGTTCCTGCTCGGTCATCCCCACCATGGCGACTTCCGGCGTGCTGAAGACAACAAAGAGGCGCAACCGGTAGTCCACCTCCTCCAGCGGTTGCCCCTCGCCTTTGAGGAGGCGGGCGGCGTTGCGCGCGGCGATCTCCGCTTGCTGGATGGCGATGTGGACAATCTCGTACGGCCCGGCAACGTCTCCGGCGGCAAAGAGGTGGTCTACACTGGTTTGCTGTGTGGGGCGCATGGCCAGTCGGCCCCGGGTGAGGCGGGCGCCGGTAGCCTCAAGGTTAAGGCCTTCGGTAAGGGGCTCGCGCCCGAGGGTGTAGAGGATCTCTTCGGCCTCGACGCTCCGGCATGCCCCCTCGTGCTCGAAGGTGATGCGCTTTTGCCCCCCCTCGCCCCGCTCGGCGCTGATAAGCCGGGTATGGCAAAAAACATCCACCCCGCGCGTCACGAGCGCCTCCTGTAGCGAGCAAGCGACGTCGCCATCCATCTCCTTGAGGAGCTGTTTGCTCCGTTGGATGAGGGTGACTTTGGTGCCCAGCGCTTCGTAGAAGGTGGCAAACTCCACCGCCGTGGCCCCGCCTCCGAGGATGATGAGCGAGCCCGGCACGCTTTTTAGCTCCAGAACGTCGTCGCTCTCCAGATACCCCAGCTCCTCGAGCCCCGGAAGCTCCACCTTGCGGACGCGGGAGCCGGTGGCAAGCAGGAAGGTGCGGGCGCGTAGCTGTACAGTCCCCCCCCCTTCGCGTAAAGAAACCTCCACGGTGTGCGGGTCAATAAACCGGGCGTGGCCCCGGTGGAGATCAAACCGGCCGCTGGCAAGCTGCCGGGCGCGGTAGTCGGCAAACTCTCCCACGAGCGCCTCTTTGCGGGCGCGCATGGCGTCGATGGAGTAGCTGATCTGCCCGGCGCTCAAGCCAAACTCCCCGGCCCGGCGCAGGGTGCGGTAGCGGCTGGCAGACTCCAGGAGCGTTTTGCTTGGCATGCAGCCACGCAGGATACAAAGGCCGCCGAGTTCTTCCGCGCCATCTACCACGCCCACTTTGAGACCGAGGCCGCAGGCGGTAGAAGCCGCGTTGTAGCCCGCGCTGCCGCCACCGAGGATCAGAAAATCGTACTCTTTCATCGCTTGGGGTCCAAGTGTTCCCCTTCCGAGGCATTTGTGCAAGCCCGCCCGCAGGCTTGCCGGGGCACGATTTCTCCCGAGGGTTTGACATCCCCGCCCCCACACGATACCCGAAAGTGGCACCTCCCCACCATGCTTCGCCCTTTTTTGCTCCTGTTTCTCACCCTTTTCCTGCCATTGGCGGGGGTTGGCGCCGAGATTTTGCCCCCTTTTGGGCTGGATTGGGGGGTCTCTCAAGAGCGGCTGGGCAAGATGCTTACCGGCTCGAAAGCGACGGTGGTGGAAAAGGGGGTCGATAGCGAAGGCCGCGAACGCTGGGCTGTGGAAGGGCTGGTGCAGACCAACCTGAAGCTGACGATCTTCTATTTCCGCAATGAAGGGCTTGCAGAGGTGGAACTGCAATACAGTAGCCCAGGGTGGACAGGCACGGAGTACAACGACTACCTCGGCCAGCTCCGGCAGAAGCTCGAGCAGCGCTACGGCACGGGCCGCCTGCTCCAGCGCGCGCGCTCGGTCGAGGCCGGGGTGGTGCAGATTCTAGTCGGCTATGTCTGGGGTGAAGGGGGGAACACGCAGATCAAGCTCGTCTACTTTGCCGCGGAGACTCCCGCGCAGGTCTACCGCACGGTGAGCCTCCACTATAAGGCGGTGTATTAGCTTCTCTTTGCCTCCAGACAGCCGAGCACCCACCCGGCCACAAAGTCTCCCTGCCGGGCGGCTACTTCGGGGGTGAAGTGGACGTGGTCTCTGAAAAGCGTGGCATCTTCGCCCAAATGGTGGGTAAAGGTGCGCAGATCGAGGATGGGCACCGCCCCTGCCTGCATGACCTCCAGAGCAATGGCATCGTAGGCCTCGTTATCCTTGGCGTAGCGGTGGAAGTGGGTAGACCGCGGGTTATGAATCTCATCCACACTATGGGTGGTGCGCACCCAGACGAGCGGGATGCCGCGCTCTCGCACCCGGGCTACGAGGGTCTGCAAATTTTGCCGGTATGCCTCGGGGGAGACCTGTAGCTCTTTGGTCTCGGTGGCAAATTTGATGTCGTGCAGCCCGCAGTTGACCAAAAGTAAATCGGCCTGGAAGGAGGGCTGCGAGAGGAGGGAAGAGAGGTAATCAAGCACCATGCCGGAGTCGCCCCCGTTGGCCCCTTCGGGGATATCGAGGTTGCGGAAGGCGGCCTCAATACCGCCTTTGCGCGCATAGGCACACGCGCTGCCAAGCCCCGCTTCCAAAGAAGGGCCGTAGTAGAGGGAGATGCTATCGCCAACGACAAAGACAAGAGGTTTTGAAGATTCACTCATGGAGAAAAAGGGAGGAGTTTTTTACTCCCCGGCAGCCTCATATACCAGCTTTTGCACGCAGGAAGCCTTTGCCGCCCGAAACTCTCGAAGGTGAGAATAGGCAAAAACCGCCTTCTCCCCCCTCACCCAGCAAAAGGAGAAAGCATGAAGATAATCACGACACTCTGTGCGCTGGTCCTGGTCGCCGGTATTGCCCCCAATGCCATGGCCTGCGGGAGCAAAAAGATGAAGAAAAGTAAACTGGAGCCGGTGCGCGAATACCGCGTAACGGAGACCACCACCTTCCGCCCGTTTGCCAAGGGCGAAAGGAAAACATTCCTCGGCGCTGTGGGGGATACGCTCACCCTTAAGCCGCTGCGCGACCAATTTCGCGCGGAGCCGGTAGCCGAGCGGATCGAGATCGAGCCGGTGCGGGAGAGAATCCGCATGAAGCCGGTGCGCGAGCGCGTCATCCTCGAGCCAGTGGCCGAGCGGACGTTCTACACCACCGAGCGGATGCCTGCCCGCAAGGTCTACTGGGTGCCGGGCCACACCAGCACCCGCGACGGCTGCTGGATCAATAGTGGCTGGCGGTAAGCGCCTCCCGAAGCCCGCGCGGCCAGGTGCTACACCACCGCGCGGGTTTCAATCCGAAGCGAGGGGGAAAGGAGGGTACGGTGCACAGGGCAACGATTCGCAATCTCCAAAAGGCGCTCACGCTGGGAAGCATCCAGCGCCCCATGGAGGTGCACTTCGCGCTCGATGCGCTCCTCCTGCCCCTCGCGAATATGCCGCAGGCGGACGGTGACGTTCTCCAGCGGCCACTCCTTGCGCCCGGCGTAGAGCCGCAGCGTCATCGACGTGCAGGCACCCAGCCCGGCGAGAAGGAGATCATACGGTGAAGGGCCGCGGTCCTCACCCCCGAGGGCCGTGGGCTCATCCACCACCCAGCAGTGGGCTCCTGCGGTGATCTGTTGCACAAAGCCGGCTTGCCCTTCGCTGCGGACGACGACTTCCGCCCCCTCCGGCAAAGGGGTCTCATTCGATTTCTGGGTTGCGCTCATAGAAGTTACCGAAAGCGGGATCGTAGGCTACCGCGTTTCGGGATGCAACCCCACCCCATGCTACCCGGAACCCCTCCCCATGCCAACAGGGGGCATGAGCGGGGGGACGACCTCGCTTACCGGCTCCCACTGCTTCAGACCGGGGTACCATGCTTCGTCACTCGGCAAGACCCGGCCATCTGCGATGGCTTCGATCAAATCCGTGATCTCGTACTTGCCGAAGACATCCCCGTTTTTTCCGATATAAATCTCCACGTTATTCATCGGTATCCGTAGACTTGCTTTTCCAAAGAAAGCATTTCCCGTACCAACCCCATCAATGGAGCCGATTGAAACGAGCGAAGGCCTTGCCCAGGAGGCTCCCCCGCGCAAGCTCGCGCTGCGCGATCTTTTTGCCGCGCTGCGCCATCGCAACTACCGGCTTTTCTTTTTCGGCCAGCTCTTTTCGCTCATCGGCACCTGGATGACGGCGACAGCGGAGGGATGGCTCGTCTACCAGCTCACGGGGTCGAAAGCGTTGCTGGGTGTGGTCACGGCGGCGGCCACGGGGCCGATGATTCTTTTTACCAGCTTTGGCGGCTGGCTGGCAGACCACTACCCAAAGCGAACGATCCTCCTCTGGACGCAGGTGGGGGCGATGGTGACGCCCCTTACGCTCGGGGTGCTGGTGTGGCATGGCTCCATCCAGACCTGGCAGATCATTGCCTGCGCGCTCTTTGGCGGGTTGGTGATGGCTTTCGATATGCCTGCCCGGCAGGCGTTTGTGATTGAGATGACGAGCCGGGCCGATTTGGTCAACGCCATCTCGCTCAATAGCGCGGCCTTTAACGGCGCGCGCATCGTGGGCCCCTCGGTGGCCGGGGTGCTGATGGCCAAGTTTGGGATCGCCACCTGCTTTATCTTGGATGGGTTGAGCTTTCTGGCCCCGATCACCGGGTTGCTTCTCATGCGGCTGGCTCCGCATGTGCCGCCGGTGCGCAAGGAGTCGATCCTTGCCGGGGTGGCGAGCGGAGTACGCTATGTGTGGGGGTCGCCACGGCTCTTCCGCATCTTTGCGGTGTTTGTATTGGTCGGCACATTTGGGATGTCGTACTCGGTGCTCATGCCCGCCATTGCCCGCGATACCCTGCACGCGGGGGAACGCGCCTATGGGCTCTTGCTGGCCTCCAACGGCGTAGGCGCGCTGGCGGGGGCCTTTACGGTGGCGTGGCTGGGGCAGGTGATCCCGCCGCGCAAGCTGGCGCTCTCGGGGGTGTTTCTGCTGGCAGGTTCGCTGGTTCTTTTTGCGCTGACGACGGTGCTCCCTCTCGCCATGGGGTTGATGATGCTTTGCGGCTACGGGATCGTGCTCGTCTTCTCCAGCTCCAACTCAACCGTGCAGCTCCTCGTGGAAGACTCGATGCGCGGACGGGTGATGGGGCTTTGGTCGCTCATGTTTGGCGTAGCCGTGCCGGTGGGAAGCCTCTACGCAGGGGGCATGGCGCACTACTTTGGCTCCACGGCTACCATTATTACCGGAGCATTGCTCTCCGCGCTGGTGGCGGTGTGGGCGATCTGGCACGGGCGGCGGGAGATGCGGGGGTAGCCCCCCTCACCCACGTAGGAGCGCCTCCGTCTTTTCCAGAAAGATGGCTTCGGAGAAGCGCTCGGCGTTTTGGCGGATGGCGACGGCATCCCAAGCCGTCTTTTCGCACTCGGCGACGGCGGCGAGCAGCGCGGCCTCTTCCGGTGCGTCGAAGAAGACGCCGCTCTCTCCCTCGCGCACGGTCTCCAGGGCGCCGCCCCGGCGCAGGGCGATGACCGGTTTGCCACACGCCATCGCCTCCACGGGGGTGATGCCAAAATCCTCCTCCCCCGGGAAGATGAGGGCGCGGCAACGCATGAGCCAATCGCGCATTTCGGCCTCGGGTAGCCGCCCGAGAAAGCGAACTTCCGGCCCGGCCTGCCGCTCCAGCTCGGCTCGGTGCGACCCTTCACCGATGATAACGAGCGGCTTGCCCGCCCGGCTAAAGGCCCGCACGGCGAGGTCGATGTTTTTGTACCCGATCAACCGCGAGAGGATGAGGTAATACCCGCCATCTTCCCGCCCGATGGTGAAGCGCCCGGTCTGCACCGGGGGGTGGATGATAGGGGCCTCGCGCCCGTAAAACTCGCGGATGCGCGCCTGCACGGAGCGGGAGTTGGCAACCAGCAGATCCATCCGCCGGGCGGCGGCACGGTCCCACCGGCGCAGGAGAGGCAGGGCTGTGGAGATGGCGGCGCGCACGGCGGGGTTGCCGACTTCGTGGTGCAAGTACCCCTCGGGCTGCCAGAGGAAGCGGGTGGGGTTGTGGATGTAGCAGACGGTGCGCACGCCGGGGGCGACGCGCAGGTGCTTGGCAAAGGTGCTTGAAGAGATCCAGACGCACCGGGCTTCTACCCTCCCGAAGGAGCGGAAGGCCGCCGGGTAAAGGGGGAAGTAGCGTTTGAAGAGGCGCGGATCTTCCACCCCGGGGAGGTGCTGGAGCCAGGTGGTGCGCAAGTCTGCATCGGCAAAGTCGTCCCACAACGTGCGGCGGCAGATGGCGCTGGTATAGATGGGCGCGTGCGGAAAACGCCGGTGCATGGTGGCGACGACGCGCTCGGCACCCCCCATTTGGATGAGGTAATCGTGTGCAAGGGCGAGGCCGTTCATAAAAGCCCCTCCACGAAGCGGGTAGTTTCTTCCAACACGCGAGGAAGGGTGTAGCGCTCCAGCGCGCGCTGCCTGCCCCGGGCCCCCAGCTCTTCGCGGAGCGTTGCGGAGGCAAAAAGCTCCCTTAGCGCGGTGACCAGCGCACCCACTTCCCCCGGAGGAGTGAGGAAGCCGACGCCCCCTACGATCTCCCCCGCCCCACCCCCTTGAGTGGCGATGACGGGGCGGCCCGAGAGCATCCCCTCGACGAGGACACGGCCAAACGGCTCGGGCGCAATGGAGCAATGGACGATGACATCTGCCGCCTGCATGAGCGCGGGGATGTCGTGCCGGAAGCCGAGGAAGCGGACACGCGCGGGGTCTGCCATGGCGCGCAGGGCGGCAGCGTAGGCATGGTCTTCACCGGTGAAGAGGGCATCTCCCACGACCCAGACGCTCCCTTCGCGCAGCTCGCCAATGGCGCGCAGGAGCGTCTCCTGCCCCTTCCACCGGGCAAGCCGCCCGAAGATGGCGGCGACGGGGCCTCCCCCGGGGTTGAGCTCGGCGCGCAAGGAGGCAACAGCATCCGGCGGCACGGTGGTAAAGGGGGTGGGGTCAAACCCATTGGGGATGACCTCCATGGGGCGCCCTCCCCCCGCCGCGCGGTAGGCGGCAGCGGTGGCTGCGGAGTTGGCAATGACGCCACGCACGCGGTTGGCCGCAAAGGCGAGCAAGCGCAAGTTGGAGCGGCTGAAGTGATCCGGCGTCAGCAAATCGTGCAGATGGAAGACGGCGTGCCCCCCTGCCCCGGCGGCCACCCCGGCGAGGAGCGCCTTGGGGGTGTTCAAATAAAGCGGCTGCCCGGCAAGCGCCGCTCGCAACTGGCGCAAAGCTCCCCACGCTGCCGGGGCCGCACCGAGCACCCGCGCAAGCCCGGCCTCGCGCGTGAGGCCGGCCAACCCGGCCGGGAGGTGCAGCACTTCTACCG
Organism: Chthoniobacteraceae bacterium; assembly: GCA_037189965.1. Classification (GTDB taxonomy): domain Bacteria; phylum Verrucomicrobiota; class Verrucomicrobiia; order Chthoniobacterales; family Chthoniobacteraceae; genus DATMFV01. The sequence continues at coordinate 17,782 of JBBCKB010000100.1, forward strand.
GCACCCCGCGCTCGCGCAGCCAAGGCGCAAAGGGCCCATCGGAAAGAAGAAGCACGCGCGCGCCCCCGGGCCAGAGGCGTGCGAGGTCGCCCAAGCATAGCTCGGCCCCGCCAAGCTGGCCGCTCTGGTCGACAAAAAGCATTACCCCGCCACCTCCTGGTAGACGGCGCAAACGCGCCGGGCGATCTCCGGCCACGCGAAGCGCATGGCGTGGGCGCGGCACGTATCCGCACTTGGCAAGGAGCCGGAGAGGGCGCGCTCCAACCCACCCGCGAGCGACTCGACATCCCCCCCCGCCAGCGTGAGGCCCAGCCCTGCGACGGCTTCGGGGAGCCCCCCCACGGGCGTGACCAACACCGGCGTACCGCACGCGAGAGACTCCAGGGTGACAAGCCCAAACCCCTCCAGCACCTGGCTCGGCACCAGCGTGGCATCTGCCGCCGCATAGGCAAGAGGGAGCACTTCTTCGGGGATAAAGCCATGCAACCGCACACTGCTGCCGATCCGTGCGACTGCTGATTCAAGCTCCCCCGCAAGCGGCCCGCGCCCGCCGATGACAAGGAGCGCCTCGGGGTGCCTCGGGGTCACTTGTTCCCACGCCTCAAGCAGCTCCTCCAGCCCCATGCGCCGGGCCAGCCGCCGCACGCAAAGGATAATGCGCCGCCCCTCCGGCCAGCCAAGTGTATGGCGGGCCTGAGCACGGTCTGCCACGGGGCGGAAGCGCTCGGCATCCACCCCGCCGGGGATGACGCGCACGCGCTCCGGGTCTACGCCGTAGCGCTCCTCCAGCAACGTGCGGAAGGCGTCGGAGAGAACGATGAAGCGCGCCCCCGTGCGGTAGACGCGCCGCTCCAGCGCACGCTTTGCGGCGACGACCCATGGGCTTGCCCCTTCTGCCGCCGCCTCGCCCGCCCAAGGGCCGTGGAAGTGGATGACATGCGGCACCCGCAACGGCAGGAGGGGGACGGCGTAGAGCGCAAAATGAGTGGCAAGCACGCGCGGTTGGGCAGCCATGGCCTCGCGCCCGAAGCGGCGCAGAAGCCCCCAGCGCGCCAGCAGCGAAAGCTCGGGAGGCCCGAGTGGCACGCGCGCCCCCGGGGGCGGCGCAGCCTCCTGCGGGGAGCCAAAGGCGGCGGCGAGGTACGGCGTGGCATTGGCATCGAAGCCGGAGAGGAGGCCGTGAAAGTAGCGATCTACCCCACCGCGCGCGGCGTCAAAATGCATGCCGACCTGTATCATCTTCTCCAGACGCGGGTAATGAGCTGCGCGAGCCGGTAGGCCGCTTTCTTGCGCGCCAATGCCGCTGCCGTGTAGGGGGCAATAGGGGCATTCGCATACTCAAGGTACAACCCCGCCGCGCGCGAAGGGGGGCGGCCATCCAGCGCGCGGCGGATGAAGGGGCTACGCCACGCCTTGGGCGAATCAATATCGTGCGAAAGCAGGAAGTGGTAGCCGGTAAACCCCATCCCCTCCGGGCCAAGGACGGTGCGCGGCCCGTTCCACCCCATAAGCGCAGCCGCGAGAATATCCTGACAACCGACAACTGCCCGATGCCGCTCCTCCATATAGTAGCGGGAGGTATCGTTCCCCTCGGCTTCGTAGACTTCCGTAAGAGCGGTGGCAATCTCCAGAAACCGCGCCTCGGACCTCGGTATGGAAAAGAACCCACCATTGACATAAGGCGCCCCGGGGTAAGCCGGGAGCCCGGCTTTCTCCAGCATCCGCCGCCACTCGGTACGCCACGGGTGGTCTTCTGGCAGGAGGGGAAAGTGGGAATCGAGGCACACAGCGATGCCGCGTGAAATCCAATCATCAAAGAACGCCCACGGAGCAATGAAGACGACATCCGGGTCGCAGTAGAGGGCGGCATCGCACTCCGGGTAGAGGCGCAGGGCCTCTAAAGCGAAGAACGGCTTGTGGTAGCCGAGGTGCCGGGGCGGATCGACTTGGTGAAAGGCAATCTCCACCGGGCCCACCCGGTAGCGCCCCTCGCCCACCCGCTCCAGCGAAGCGGCCCACGGCGGTGGCGCGCCCCGGTGGAAGACGCACACCGGCCCCGCGTAGCCTTGAGCGATGGCGGAGTTCACCCACGCGGCAACGCCGTAGTGGTAGTCTTTCTCGCAAAGGGTGAAGAGGATCGGGTGGCTCATTTTCCCGCCTCCACCTCCCGGCTCCCCGGAGGGCGGTTTGGAGTTGAAAGCCAACGTCATCCACGTCCATTACAACTACGCGGTGGATTGGGCGAGCCAGATCTCATGAAGGAACCCGGGCAATCTGCCCTCCCTCAGGCCGCGCGGTTGCGGCGGCGCACGCAGAGAGCTCCAAAGGGCAGGCCGCTCAAAGCATCGATCGATACGGCGTCTTTTTCGTTGTTGTCATTCAACATGAAACGGGCATGCTGCCCCCACCAAATGGAACTTGCCGACTACGAGGCGATCCACTCCGAACTTTCCGAAATCTATCGGCTGCGCGACGCAGCGACGCTACCGGCAGTCATGCTGGAGGCGATCCGCCGATTGATCCCGTGCGTCTTCTGCACCTACAACTATCTCAACCATTTCACCGGTGCGGTGGCCGTGGCTTACCACCCGGTGGAGTGGCAGCCCGCGATGGAAAAAATCATGCCGCTCATGGCTCCGCATCTGGGCAGCCATCCGGTATACCGCCACGTCTATGAAAAGGGAGATGGCAGCCCTCACTTCGTGTCCGACTTCGTTGGCGAAGAGGAGTGGAGCCGCACGCCCTTCGCCAGTGCGCTGGAGACGATCGGCATCGCAGAGAGCCTGATTTTCTGCCTTCGCACGTCGGGGCAGGAGTTGATCTTCATCGCGCTGAACCGGGCGGAGCGCTCGTTTACCGAGCGCGACCGCGAGGTAGCGGCCTGCCTGAGGGAGCACCTCACGGCGTCTTTCGAAAATGCCGCTGCCTTTACGGAAGTGCGGGCGCTGGCGTTGCTCTCTACGCGGGCGCTTGAGGAGTCCTCCCACGGGGTGGTTCTGGTGAATGGCGAAGGCAATATCCTGCATGCAAATGCCCGGGCTGGCGACTTACTCCAGCGCTTTTTTGCCAAGGATTCCTCATGGAAGGCAGTGCTTCCCGAGACGGTAAGAGCCTGGCTTCGCCGCCAGCACGGGGCAAGCACCCTGCCTGCGGAGGCAATGCAGATCGAGGCTGAAGGCTCCCTGCTGCTCATCCGGTCTGCCGCGCTGGAGGATAACCGCTTCATCATCCTCCTGCAGGAGAGCAACCTTGAGCGCAAAGCCTTTCGGCTGCGCGAGCTGGGGCTCAGCAAGCGAGAGGCCGAAGTCCTTCACTGGGTTGGCGAGAGCAAGAGCAACTTCGAGATCGGCAAGATCCTCGGTATCAGCTCCCGCACGGTGGGCAAACACTTGGAGATGATCTTCAAAAAAATCGGCGTTGATACGCGAACTGCCGCCGCGCTCCGAGCCAAAGTCGCCTCGCCGGATTAGGTTGTGTTAACGAATTGAGAAAAATGGATCAAAAGACGATT
>JBBCKB010000101.1:0-5532 GCA_037189965.1 Chthoniobacteraceae bacterium
CGCACCGAACCTTCAAACGATCTAGGGCGTGTCTACGAATTTTGAAGGATGAGTAAAAGACCGATTTTTTGAGGACAAAAAGGGGCTTCCGAGGGAGGCCGAATCGAGATTCGGCCGACCGAGGAAACCCGTTTTGGACCAAAAAGCGGCTTTTAATCGCCTTTCACTTAAATTCGTAGACACGCCCTAACATCGTAATATCAGAAGGAATAAAACGAGATTTACAGGATTGGCAGGATGGACACGATTTTTTACCCGCCTTCGGCGCGTACCCGGGCGGCCAGCTCCATGAGGTGGATGGCCAACGCCGCGCCGACGCCTTCTTCCGAGCCGAGTGCGAGGTCGAAGAGGGCTTGAGCTTGCAAGGCCTCCAGCAGCGGTGCGTGCCGGGGCTCCACCGAGGTGTGGGCAAAGAAGCAGACCTCCTGCGCCCTTGGCTCCAACGCAAAGGCGGCGGCTGCGCCAGCCGTGGCGGAGAAGCCGTCTAACACGACAGGGATGCGCTGCACCCAGGCCTCCAGCACTGCTCCGGCGATGGCGGCGAGCTCATGACCGCCGGACCTCTCCAGCGCGGCGAGCGGGGCCACCGGTTTACTCGCGGGCACGAGCCCGAGCTGCCCGACCAGGGTAAAGGCCACTTCGGCCCCACCTACCCCGAGACGCCCCACCCCAAGCAGGTGGATGCCATCGCCTGATGCAGCACGCACCTGCTCGCGCCCGGCCTCCATGGCAGCGGCGCGCTCCACCGGGGTGAGCCTGCCGCCAAAGCCACGCGGGCGGATGCGCCGCTCCACATAGCATGTTTCATCCAACACGGGCAGGGCGGCATCTACCCCCACATCTACCAGCCGAAGGCCGATGCCCCCTTTGCGTGCAACGATGTTTACCGCCTCGCCCCCTTCCATGAAGCTGAGCACGCGCCGGGCCGTGTGCTCCCCGGGCGTCACCCCCTCGGCATCGGGGGTGGCCCCATGGCTCCCGGCAAAGAGGAGGAGACGCTTGCGGGTGACTTCCGGCCGCTCTCGCCGCTGGAGCCACGCCAGCCGGTGGGCGATCTCCTCCAAACGCCCGAGCGGGCCGGGCGAGAGAGGTGGGAGAGCGTCCATCGGGTGTGGCGGAAAGAGATCAGAGCCGGGAGATGAGCAGCTCGCGTTGGTAGACCATCTCTTTGGGGAGCCGCTCGTAGAGCTTGATGAAGAGCTCATCCTGCAGCAGCAACTCGCGAATCCACTCCTCCTTGTCGATCTGCTGGAGCGCCTCCAGCCGCTCGGGGCCGAAGCCTTCAAGCCCTTCGAGGTCAAACTGGTCGGGGCGCGGCATCCAGCCGATGGGGCACTCGTACGCGGCGGCGCCGCCGTTGCAGCGGTCCACAATCCACTTGAGCACGCGCATGTTTTCGCCAAAGCCGGGCCAGAGGAACTCGCCTTGCGCGTCTTTTCGGAACCAGTTGACGTTGAAGATGAGCGGCGGGTACTTGATCATCTTGCCCATGCTCAACCAGTGGCGGAAGTAGATGGCCATGTTGTAGCCGCAGAAGGGGAGCATGGCCATCGGGTCGCGACGCACTTGCCCGACCGCGCCCGCGGCGGCGGCAGTCGTCTCCGAGCCCATGGTGGCCCCCAGGTAGACGCCCTGGCTCCAGTTAAACGCCTGCACGACGAGCGGCACCGTGGTGGCCCGGCGGCCCCCGAAGATGATGGCGCTGACAGGGACGCCCTGCGGGTCATCCACCTTGGCGTCGAGCGCGGGGTTGTTGGCCATCGGCGCGGTGAAGCGGCTGTTGGGGTGGGCGGCCTTCTCGCCGGAAGCGGGGGTCCACGGGTTGCCACGCCAATCCGTGAGCTTCTCGGGCACGGGGCCGTCTTTGCCTTCCCACCAGACATCGAGGTCTTCCGTCAGCGCGACGTTGGTGTAGATGGTGTCGCGCTGGATGGTGCGCATCGCATTGGGGTTGCTCTGGAAGTTGGTGCCCGGCACCACGCCGAAGTAGCCCGCCTCGGGGTTGATGGCATAGAGCCGCCCATCGGCCCCCGGGCGCATCCACGCGATGTCGTCGCCAATCGTCGTGATCTTCCACCCTTCAAACCGTTTGGGCGGGATGAGCATGGCAAAGTTCGTCTTTCCGCAAGCGCTGGGGAAGGCGGCGGCCACGTAAGTCTTTTCCCCAGCGGGGGATTCCACACCGAGGAGCAGCATGTGCTCGGCCATCCACCCCTCATCGCGCCCGAGGTAGGAGCCGATGCGCAGGGCTAGGCACTTTTTGCCGAGGAGTACGTTGCCCCCGTAGCCCGAGCCGACGGAGATGATCTGGTTTTCCTGCGGGAAGTGGACGATGAAGCGGCGGTCCGGGTTGCAATCCAGCGTGGAGTGGACGCCGCGGTTGAAGTCGGTACCCTCCGCGCCCAGCTCATCATAGGCGACTTTGCCCATGCGGCTCATGATACGCATGTTGAGGACGACGTAGATCGAGTCCGTCACCTCAATGCCGATCTTGGAGAGCGGCGAGCCCGCCGGGCCCATGAGGTAAGGGATCACAAACATCGTGCGCCCTTTCATCGCCCCCTCCAGCAGGCCGCGCAGCTTCCGGTGCATTTCGGCGGGGGGGGCCCAGTTGTTCGTGGGCCCGGCCTCCTCCTGGTGAGGGGTGCAGATGAAGGTGAACTGCTCGACCCTCGCCACGTCGTTTGGGTTGGAGCGGTGGTAGTAACAGCCGGGGAGCTTCTCCTGGTTGAGCTGGAGCAGCACCCCTTCCTCCACCGCACGGGCGTAGAGGTAATCTTTCTCCGCCTCGGAGCCATCCACCCAGAAAACCTGGTCTGGCTGGCAAAGGGCGGCGTATTGGTTGACGAAATCGAGAACGGCCTGGTTGGCAGGCTTGTGGGTTCCGAAGGTTTCCATGATGTGCGCGAGTTTACGGGGGCCACCAGAGCCGAAGCGAGCCTGTTTTGCCGGGATGCGGCCACCCGGAGGCGCGCCACCGTTTCGGTTGAAAGAAGGGGGCCGCCTTGCTAAAGGGGGAAACTGCTGGCATGCTGGCGGAGCGCGCTTTTCCCGCACACCGCCCCAAAGTTGCAATGATGGTTGATCGACACAACGACGATTTTGAACCGGTCGCATGGGCGCGCGGCATCCCCCTCGGGCTGACGGCGCTCCTTGTTCTCGCGCACCTCGTCTTTGCGCTGCTGGCCGTGGCGTTTCGCGAGTGGCCGGGGTTGATGGAGTTTGCCTTTTCCAGCGAAGCCTCGCTGAGGGGTGCGCTTTGGCAGTGGGTCACCTACCCGTTTCTGCACTTGGAGGTGATGTCGCAGCTCAACCCGATCCTCTTTGCCATCGAGCTGCTTCTCTTCTTTTCCTTTGGCCGCGAGGTGGAGCGCTACCTTGGCAAGCGCCGCTTCCTCGCCCTCTACGCGTTGCTGGCGCTGGTGCCCGCGCTGGTGCTCACGCTGCTGGGGCCGCTGATGCCCTCGCTCCTCTATGGCTCGCGGGATCTTCACTTCGGCATCTTCATCGCCTTTGCCACGCTTTACCCCGGAGTGGAGTTTTTCTTTGGGCTGCGGGCCAAGTGGGTAGCCATTGGGCTGGTTGGCTTCTTCGGCCTCTTCTCGCTCGCGCAAGGGGGGGCAGCGGGGTACACGGCATTGACCACGCTTTTGGTCGATACCGCCGTGGCATGGGCGCTGGTGCAGCACCTGCGTGGCGCCCTCGAGCTGCCACGTATCCCCTCCTTCCTGCCCAAGCGCCGCAAAACCCCGCAGCGCCCGCCCCACCATCCTCCGCGCGAGACCCCTACGGAGGAAGACCCAATGAGCGCCATTGATCCGCTGCTCGACAAAATCAACCAAGAGGGCATCAAGAGCCTCACCCCCGCCGAGCGCCACCGCCTCGCCGAAGCCCGCGAGCGCCTGCTCAACCGGCCAAAGTAGCCGCTCCGAGCGCAACGGGCGGCACCCCTCACCTCGGACTTCGCCACCTCCACTGCATTCTCCCTGAGGGAGCAATATTACATAAGCATGGTCCAGAAACCCGCTGATTTGAGCTCAGTGTTACGATGTTGGATCGTTTGAAGAGGCGGAGCGAGGGTCGGAAATTGTAGGGCGTTTCTGTGAAACGCCATGAGGTTGGACTGCCGTCTCACAGAGACGGCCTACAGTTCACGCTTCGCAGGCGTCCTACCAGGATCAGCTCAAGGTAGTAATCCCCGTTCCTTCTCCTGCAAACTTCGGCGACATCCTTCGCTGGGCTGCCGGGAAGCCGGGTTGGGAGGCGGCGCCACAACGCAGCGGAGGGAGCCGTCCGTGCCCTACGAGGGCAGCCGTTGCATCATCGCCTATCCCACCCAAACTCCGCAATACGCTCCGGGCTTGCAAGCGGGCACTCCTTCGTCTTTCTTACGAAAGAGCCCATGGCGCAACCGACCCGAAATATTACCCAGGCGGAGATCGCCCGAAGCCTTGGCGTTCATCAAACGACGGTTTCCGCGATTCTCTCCAACAAACGGAGTGAAAAGTTCGCTCCGGAGATGCGAGAGAGAGTCACCGCCGCCGCCCGGAAGCTGGGCTACCGGCCTTCGGCCTCTGCCCGGGCATTAAGGGGGGTGCGCACCGGCCTCATCGGCGTCCTGCATTTCGGGCGGGATAAGGATGTGGAGAGCCAACGATTGCACGAGATCATTCAGGCCATTCACCTCAACGGATACCAACCGCTCGCAATGCCAATGGCGCCACAGGTAATGCGCCTCTCGCAGCAGGACGAAATCTCGGCCTGCACCGTCATGCTCGACACGAATGTTGAAGGACTTGTCCTTTCCGGCTTTGCAGATGATTTTGATCTCGCCCAGCTAAAACGCTTTGAGGAGGCGAATATCCCCATCATCAGCATCACGGGGCTCAAGCTTCCCGGCATCCCCTTCTTCGGCCCCGACCGGCGAAAGGCCGTCTACGACCTCACCAGCCATTTGATCGAGCAGGGCCGACGAAAGCTCATCTACCTTTATCGCTGGGGCAGTGAACTAGCCGCCCCGACGGAGGAGGCATCCCTCGCTGCTGTCGATGGATTTCAGCAGGCCGCAAGAGAGCATGGGCTCTCTCTGGAGCAAGCTATTCCTTACGTCAACCGGGTAAGACAATCGTCTTATGATGCCGGAGAAAGCACCTTCGCGCAAATCTGGGAGGGGGGCGCACGCCCGGAAGCAGTCGTCTGCTATGATGATGGCTGGGCCCTTGGGGTGTATGGCTATTGCCAGCGGCATGGCATCCGAATCCCAGAGGATGTCGCCGTTGTCGGATACGAAAATCAGCAGCTCGGCCGGCATCTTCATCCACGATTGACCACCGCCTCGCTTTCATACGAAGTGATCGTCCCGGCGGCTCTTGATTACCTGATAAACGCATTGAAGAGCGACCGCCCGTTGCTGAAAGACCGGACCTCGCTCTTTCCATGCCAGCTGGTGATTCGCGAATCATCCGGAGCAGCCGCCACCGGCCCCGAAGCACCCGAAACCACCCAGCCTTAATCGGCTGCCCCTTGGAGGGG
>JBBCKB010000102.1:0-65815 GCA_037189965.1 Chthoniobacteraceae bacterium
TACTCGCTCATCAAGGATGAGCATGCGATTAAAACCCTTTCCGAGCTGGGGGTGATCTTCCTGATGTTCTCGCTCGGGCTGGAGTTCAGCCTTCGAAAGCTCAAGGAGGTGGGCATCACCGCGGTAATCGGCGCGTGTACGGAGATCTTGCTCATGGGGTGGCTGGGCTACCATATGGGCAACGCCTTTGGCTGGAACAAGGTCGATAGCGTGTTTCTCGGGGCGTTGCTGGCGATGTCTTCGACAACGATCATCATCAAAGCCCTTGATGAGCTGGGTAAGACCCGCGAGGTCTTTGCCGGGTTGGTCTTCGGCATCCTGATTGTGGAGGATATTTTGGGCATCCTCATCCTCGCGCTCATTTCCGGCTACGCCAATACCGGCTCGCTGGCCCCCTCAGAAGTGGGGATGACGGTGGTGCAGCTCAGCGCCTTCCTCGGCGTGGTGCTGGTGGTGGGGTTGATCGTGGTGCCCCGGCTGCTCGACTACGTTTCCCGTTTCAAGAGCAACGAGATGCTGCTCATGACGGTGATCGGGCTCTGCTTCGGCATTTCGCTGCTGGCGCTACAGCTTGGCTACAGCGTGGCGCTCGGGGCGTTCCTCATCGGCGCGGTCATTGCGGAGGCGCGGCAGATCGCGAAGATCGAGATGCTTACCCACCCGGTGCGCGATCTCTTCAGCTCGGTGTTTTTTGTCTCCATCGGCCTGCTCATCGACCCGGCGCAGATCGTGGAGCATTGGCTACCGATCACGGTGATCACGGCGGCGGTGATTATTGGCAAGGTATTTGCCTGCGCGGTGGGCACCTTTGTAGCCGGGCACGATTTGCGGACTTCCACTAAAGTGGGGATGACGCTGGCCCAGATCGGCGAGTTCTCCTTCATCATCGCCGGGCTGGGGCTGAGCCTTGGGCTCACGAGCGCCTTTATCTACCCGATTGCGGTGGCTGTCTCGGCGCTGACGACCTTGCTGACGCCCTTCCTCATCAAGCTCTCTGACCCCCTGGTGGACCAGCTGGAGAAAGTGATGCCGGCCTCTACCCGACGCACGCTGGATGGGTACACCCGGTGGATTGGTGAGCTTTCCACCCGCAAGGGGAACCTGGGGATGATCCTCCTGCGCAAGTGGGCGTGGCAGATGGCGATCAACGCGCTGCTGATTACCGCGGTCTTTATCGCGGCGGCGGCGTTCCGCAAGAAGTTCATCGCCTGGTGGCCGGATGCTCCGGGTGGCGAAAACGGGCTCAAGGCGATCCTATGGCTCGGGGCGATGCTGCTGAGCAGCCCGATGTTTATCGCTGTCTTCCGCAAGCTACAAGCGATGGCGATGCTTATTTCGGAAATGAGTGTCACTGAAAGCAAGGCAGGCCAGAACACGGCCGCCCTGCGCAATGTGATCTCGACGACGGTGCTCATCGCCGGGAGCGCGGCGCTCGTTTTGCTGACGCTGGTGCTTAGCTCGGCGATCCTCCCCTCGTGGAATGTGCTCGTCGGCGTGGGGCTGGCGCTGGTGGCGCTGGTCATCGTGCTCCGGCGCTCCTTTGTGCGGGTGTATGCGAAGGCGCAGATTGCATTGGTGGAGACCTTCTCCCAACCGCCTGCTCCGCGCCATGATGAGCCGCACAAGCCACTCCCTTCTGTCCTTCAGGAGGCTGAGCTACTGGCGGTAATCGTACCTGAGACTTCGCCTGCGGTAGGCAAGCTCATCGCAGAGCTCCAAATCCGCACTAAAACGGGCGGCAGCATCGTCGGCATCGAGCGCAGCGGGCAAAATATCATCAACCCGGGCGGCGATGAAGAGCTGCAAACCGGAGACAAAGTGCTCCTGCTGGGGAGCACCCCGCAGCTCAAAGCCTCAGAGGCATTGCTGCTGGGCAACCCTGCGTAGCGTTTTTTGGAGTTGTGCATCCCCGGTGGCTCTGGAATCCTTGGGGTTTAAGAGCCATGTTGCCAAAATACTTCTCCATCGCCGGGGCCATCGCCGGGCTGGCCTACACCTTCATCGGCATGGGGGGGGCCTACCGGGGCATTGAAGTAAGCGGCGCGCGCCTCGCGGGGGAATACCTTATCCTCTCCTGCTTTACCGCGCCCTTGTGCGGGGCCATAGGGTTTGGCTTTGGCTGTTTGGCCGCCGGGTTGGTGGGCCTCTTCCGCAAACCCAAGGCACCGCCGGCCCCGTAACCCTTCAGATATGACCTCCCTCTCCCTCGGGCTTACGATTGCCGTTTCAGCCATCGTCTTTTTCCTCCTCTCTGGTGGGAAACGCTGGCGTTGGGTGCTCCCGCTGGTGGGGCTGTTTCTGGTCGTGGGGGTTTGGGCAGATTTTTGGTTCAAGCAACTCCCCCAAGCGTTCTTTGCCGCCCTCCCCCTTGCGGTGACAACACAGGCCGCCGTGGCCAACCTGCTTGGCTTTATCGGCATTGGCGGGGCTGCGGCGTTGCTCATACGCGGGGTATTGGCCTCCCTGCCCAAAAGCTTAAAAGAGCAGCAGGCACCAAAGGCGGAGAGCCAACCGGAGTAAGCGCTCCGCGCGAAAGGAAAGGCAACCATGCCTCCCCTCCAAAGCACCTACGGCCACTCGGTAGAAGGGCGTGCCTTGCGGCTTTTCTCCCTCGAAGCGGAAGCCACGGGCGGCACACTGCTCGTAGGCGGCCTGCATGGGGATGAGTGGGGGACCATCTCGCTGCTCGAATCCTTCCTCCCCTGGGTGGTGGAGCGGCGGTTTGCGGCACCGGTAAGGGTGCTTCCGCTGGCCAACCCGGACGGGCTGGAGCGCAACAGCCGCTACAATGCGCGCGGGGTGGATCTCAACCGGAATTTTGATGCCCAATGGAGCCCCTCCAGCGAGGAACCCCCGGGCGATGCGCCATGGTCTGAGCCCGAAAGCCGTGCCCTGCGCGACCTCATTCTCACCACCCGGCCCGAGCGGATCGTAAGCCTCCACTGGGCGCTCGCGGAGCTGGATGCCGATGGCCCACAATCCACCCCCCTCGCCCATGCCATGTGGGCTGCGCTCTCCCCGAAGGAGCAGAGCCCCTATCGGCTTCGGCTCCAGCCAGATGCCCCGGAGGTAACGGCGCAAGGGTGCCCGGGGTCGATGGGGCGCTGGTGCGGCTACCAAGTCGAGTACCCGGATGGCACCTCCCCCGCGATGGTCACGCTCGAGCTGCCGTATGCCCCCACCCTCCCCCGCCCTGCGGACCCTTTGCCGGAAGACCACCTCGATACCCTGCGCGCCGCGTGGCAGGCAGATGCGGCGGGCTACCTGGCCGCTGCCGAAGGAGCGGTGCATACGATGTTGCGGGCGGCGTGCCCGCCTTTATTGAAAGTATGATCGTAGTCATCGGAGGCGGCCCGGCGGGGCTGCGGGCGGCGGAAGTCGCTTCGGAAAACGGAACACCGGTAACGCTGCTGGATGCCAAGCCCTCGGTAGGGCGCAAGTTTCTCATCGCCGGGCGCGGCGGGCTCAACCTTACCCATGCGACTTCGCGCGAGCGCTTCATCGCCGCGTACCGAGCGCCGGGGGCTCCCGAGGGGCTCTGGGCAGGGCTGCTGGAGGAGTTCCCCCCCGAGGCCACGCGCGAGTGGGCCGCCGGGCTGGGGGTGGAGACGTTTGCCGCAGGCACCGGGCGCGTCTACCCCAAGGAGATGAAAGCCGCGCCTTTGCTGCGCCGTTGGGTGGAGCGGCTGCGCGAGCGCGGGGTGCGCTTTCTTATGCACCACCGCTGGTGTGGGTTGGAGCCGGGCAAACACGGCGGCTGGCGCGTCGGCTTTGAGCACGCGGGAGCGGGAGGCTCGCTGGAGGCCAAGGCGGTGGTGCTCGCACTGGGGGGTGGCTCATGGCCGCAAACCGGCTCCGATGGCGGCTGGCAAGAGACGCTCCGCCAACTCGGGGTGGAGCCCGCGCCGCTGCAACCGGCCAACTGCGGCTGGGAAGCGCACTGGCCCGAGGCCGTAAGCGCGCTGGAGGGCACACCGCTAAAGAACCTCGCCCTCCGTGTGGGGGGTGCCGTGGCCCGCGGGGAACTGCTCATCACCCGCTATGGGCTGGAGGGGGGCGCGCTCTACCAGCTTGGTGCGGAGCTACGCGCCCAGATGCCCGAGCCCCGGGTGGAGATCGACTTCAAACCCGAGAACACGGCTGCCCAGCTTGAGGCACGGCTCGGGCCGGTCTCGCCTCGAAATGCTTGGGCGGAAGCGCGTAAACGGTGGCGGCTCGTGCCGGGTGCAGTGGCGTTGGTGGAGGCCTCCGGGCTTTTGCTGGAGACACCGCAGCAACTGGCCCAAGCCGTGAAAGCCTGCCCTGTGGGCCTTCTGCGCCCGCGCCCCATTGCGGAGGCGATCTCCTCTGCCGGGGGGGTGCGCTGGGAAGGGGTAGCCCCTTCGCTCATGCTCCGCAAGCTGCCCGGCGTCTTTGCCGCAGGCGAAATGCTGGATTGGGAAGCCCCCACCGGCGGCTTCCTCCTGCAAGGGTGCCTTGCCACCGGCACCCGGGCAGGGCGCTCGGCGAGGGAGTGGGTGAGTTAAAAGCGGTGGTTCCAAGCCTCGGTGCCGTACTTCATCTCGGCGAGGCAGCGGCCTGTCTCCTGCTCTTCGGGGCGTAGCGCCGTCTCCTCCACCGTGCCCGCCAGCGCTGTGGCAAAAGCAGCGCCAAAGCTTGCGGGGAGCACCACCTCCTGCAAGCTCCCTTGGTGTAAGAGCCCAAAGCGCGAGCGGCGCTGGGCCGCGCCAGCCACCTTGCGCCCGGAGATAAGCACATCACTCCGGGCCGGATTTTCAAAACACGCCGCAGAGACCTTCGGCGCAGCCTGCGGGGTGAGCACCGCCTCGGCCCCCGCCTCCTGCGAGAGCACCCCGGCCAGCACCGCGTGTAACGCCGTGTACGTCTCTGCCGCAGGCTGGCGGATAAAGGCAAACCCTTGTGGCACACAGAGCGAGTAGGTCCAGTCTTCCCCATGGGGGACGACTCCCCCACCCGTCCACCGGCGCACCGGCTCGCGCCCCGGGTGCGCCGCGCTCCCATCCGCCCAATGCTCAAAATACCCGAACGAAACCGCAGGGGCGGCCCAGCGGTAGACCCGCAGAGTCGGCACCTCGGCAAGCGCCAGCACGGCTTCATCCAGCGCCATATTCAGCGCGGCACCGTGAGGCTCGGGGTCCACCAGAAAACGAAGCGTCTCAAACAACACCCCGGTATTCTCGCAGGAACGGAATCAAATTGGCAAGGCCGCGGCGGGATGCCATACTCCGCGCCAATTATGTCGAAAGTTGCATTAGGGAAAGGACTCGGAGCATTGATCAAACCCCGCGTCGCCGCCCCCCAGCCCGTTGTGGAGGCCGGGGAACGGGTGCAACAAGTCGCGCTCTCGGAGATCGTCGCCAGCCCGCTCCAGCCTCGGAGCGAATTTCGCGGAGAGCGGCTCTCGGAGCTGGTAGAGTCCATCCGCGAGCATGGGATCATCCAGCCCCTTATCGTCCGCCAGCGTAGCGGCAAGTATGAGCTTATCGCCGGGGAACGCCGCTGGCGCGCGGCAGGGGAGCTTGGCCTCAAGGAAGCCCCCATCATCGTCCGCGAAGCGGGCGACCAGGAAGTGCTGGAACTTGCGCTCATCGAGAACATCCAGCGGGAAGATTTAAACCCGATCGAAGAAGCGCTCGCCTACCAGCGGCTCGCGCGAGAGTTCAACCTTCGGCAGGAAGATATCGCCCAAAAAGTGGGCAAAAGCCGCGCCGCCGTGGCCAACAGCATGCGCCTCACCGAGCTGGCTGCCGATGTGCAAAGCTGGCTTATCCAAGGGCGGCTCACCGTGGGCCACGCCAAAGTGTTGCTGGGGGTAAAAACGCATGAAGAGCAGTCGGCCCTGGCCGACGCCATCCTCCGGCAGAATCTGACCGTTCGCGCCACCGAGAAGCTCGTACTTGCCCACCTCGCCAAGCAAGGGGCTGACCGTGGGCGAGCCACCGGGGCCGCGCGCCCCGCCGCTACGGCCTCCCTTACCCCAGCGTTGCAAAATGTCCAAAACCGGCTGCAACACCATTTGGCCACCCATGTCGTCCTGGCGCACAACGAAAAGCGGGGCCGTATTGAAATCGAATATTATGGAGCAGATGATCTCAACCGTCTTCTCAGCCTTCTCGGGCTGGGCGAAGAATAGCGGGCGTTTGGTAGGCATGGTGGCCGTATGCACCCTGGCGGTGGCGTGCGGGCGCTCTAAAGTGACCCCACCCGAGCCCGCCGGGCCACCCCCTGCGGAAATCTGGAAGGAGTTCTCCGGTGAGAACGCCTTGGCAACCGCGCGCGAGATTGCCGCGCTGGGGCCCCGCCCCTCCGGCAGCAAAGAGGCGGAAGCCACACGTGCCCTGCTCGCCGAGCGGATGGAGAAGAATGGCTGGTCCATCACCCGGCAGAGCGTCACCCAGCTTACGCCGCAAGGGCCGATCAAATTCGTCAACCTCGTCGCCCGCTATGGCCACACCAAGCCCGAGCAGCGCTTCCTCGTAGGGGCGCACTACGACACCCGGTTGATGGAGAGCATTGTCCACGTCGGTGCTAATGATGGCGCATCCGGCCCGGCCGGGCTCATTGAGCTGGCCCGCGTCCTTTCCCTCGACCCGGCCTTGGCGCAGCAAGTAGAGATCGTTTTCTTCGACGGCAAAGAAGCCCAAGTACAACCCAGCGATGTGGATGGCCTCTATGGCAGCCGCCATTACCTGAAGGAAACCGCAAATGCCAAAGAGCGTTTCCGGGCCGTCATCATCTGGAACCTTATCGGTGCCGCAGACCTTGCCATCACCTTCCCGTACGACTCCACACGCAGCCTGGGGGACGACTTTGAAGTCGCCGCCGAAGCGCTCGACGCCCGCTCCCTCTTTAGCTACTCCGCACGCCCGATCTGGGATGACCACCTTTCCTTTGTGAAACTCGACATCCCGGTCCTCGGCGTTATCGACGGGCGCTACCCGCAGCGCCACACCGCAGACGACACCGCTGAAGCCCTCAGCGCGGCGAGTTTGCAGACCGTAGGGGCCGTCACCCTGCGCTGGTTGAAGACCGCAGCAGCCCAACCGTAAAAAAATCAAAATTTTTGCGAGAAAAGGTTGCCACCGGAGAGCCGGGATGATTTATTACCGCTCCTTCGCCGCACCGGGGCTCACCCCCCGAAGCAAATGGTGAAGCGAAAGAAACGCGCTCGTAGCTCAATTGGATAGAGCATCTGACTACGAATCAGAAGGTTTCAGGTTCAAGTCCTGACGGGCGCATTTCTGACAAACCCGCATGAACACAAGGTTCTGCGGGTTTTTTGTTTACTGGGAATGACGGCTCTCCCCCAAGGAATGAGGACATAAAGGAGGTTAATGGTTTGGTGTTGAGGTGGTTGGGTTGGGTTTGAAGTTGACCCGCAGTGAGCGATCACTCGCAGGCGGTGCATCTCTTCGTAGAGCTCTTGTAGGAAAGGAGGGTGTGCAAAGAGTTTCTTTAAAGTCACCCGCTTAAGGGCCGTAATGCGATCGGGTTTTCTTCGCAGCAGGCCCAATGACAAGCCTTTGTCTTTCAGCTAGGGGGCCATCTGGCGGCAGAACTTCATGAAAAGGTACTGGATGAGCCGGATGACGTGGAAGCGATCCGCCACGATCCGTGCATTCGTAAACCATTTCTCGACGATGATGCGGTGATGATGCGCGCCATTTCTCAGCCCTTCAGACGGGAGAGGAAGCCTTCCAGGTCCTTCTCGCTTTTGCCGGGCACGATGTCGAAGACCTTGTGGTTGCGCAGGTCGCGGAAGGTGGTGGCGAAAGGCCTCTGTGCCGTGTTTGCCGGGTTGTAGCCCCGGTGATGGCGGCAGGAAGGTGCGCCTGTAATCCCGACAACGCTGGCGTCGGCATTGGATCAGCTGGCGGCTCTCTTGGCCAAAGACTTCCAGATGGCGAGCTTGGCGTTGGTAGAGGTCTTTGCTTTCAACCGGCTTGCTCCCACATCGCGGGCAGTCTTGCCGGACTCGCGGTCGATACTCCGTTGCTGCTCGACCCAATCAATGTTGGGCCACCTACATCCACCACCGCCCTCACCAGGCGCTTAACTACCAAAACCTAGGCCCTATCGCAGCCTGATGTTTAAATGACCATTCGAGGTCAACAGCTCGGTGCCTAGCGATCAGTCGCATCCGCTTGCCCCGCCTCAAAGCGCCGTGATAGAATTGATAACTTCACTGATGTATTAAGGGAATAGGCGATGGATAATAGTGATATTCCAAGAACAATAACACCTGCTCCGAACCCGAGACTTAGAATCAAGCAATCCGAAACATAGAGCCGCCTCACAAATCCCCGTACTTCATCTTCTTGTTCCTGTGTGAAGACTCCCTTTTCCATGAGCCGACCCACTTCTGCATCTGCTCTTGGCTGAAAGAAAACTTTGTTCATCCGGGTAGCAATGCTGTCGGTTCCCAACGTGGAAAGTGGGACTAAGCCAAGACAGACAATACCCAAAATCGCAAAAATAATGGCCAATGCAATGCGAATAATATTCATGCGTTATAGTTGGAAATTACGTAGACAGAGAAGTATCTCTCAAAATTCTCTAAAACAAGAAAAAGCAGTGACAGTCCACCAAAAAGCCAAACAATCCAACGCCAAAATCTTTAGTTTCGAAATGTCCTATGGACAGAGGAAACCACACTATGGCTTTGGAGAGAGCTTGAGGATAAGACTCCCCTGCTCGCCGTTGACAGAGAGGCGGAGCCCCTCCGGCGGGACATTCTCCCCGGAATGAAGCGTGACGGAAGGAGTAGCCTCCAACACGTCCACCGTTGCTCCCACAAGGGTCTCCGGCAGCCGGATGACCTCGTCTACAACGGCGGAGTGATAGTCTGCATACAGCACCCACGCGCCTGCGCTAGGGTGCCAATAGAGGGCGGTTGCATGGTCGCTAGCTTCGCGCGGGGAGAAATACTGCCGGTAAGCGGTGGCGTCGATAACTGTCCCGGCATGGAGCGGGCCCATTTTGGAATCAATAGCCACCGGGTAAACTTTGGAGGAGGTATGGATGAACCCCGCTAGTTGGCAATTTGCCGCGCGTTGTTCCGGCATGGTGATTCCCTCCAAAAGCGAGTAGCCGACCGCAAACCCGATCACAGGCTCCCGGACCCGGGTGGTTTCAAGGAACTGGATGAATCGATGAGGGAGGCGACCCGGGGAGGCAAGGTTGCCTTGGGTTTCCCCAAAGAGGAGCGGCACGGGCGGAGGAAGTGTCATATCCGCTCCGGTGGCAAAATCGTACGATGTGCCGTTGACTTCGAAAGCCCGCGTCCCCGGAATGAGCATCCGCAAAGTATCCCCTTCCCGGCAGACGAGCGGGTGGGTCTGCACGACGCCCATGGTCTCCAACGCTAGATCTTGATGGACCGTGGAGACTTGGCGCACGGCACACAGGCCCCGGGGTTCAAACCGGTAGGTAATCTGGTTGCTAATCAATGCAGCCAGCTGTGGCCCCACCAAGTCGAGCTTCCCCCCAGGCGCTGCCTTGACGTGCTCGAGGACAGACGCGGGGTTGATGATGTCATGCTCATCAGTCACTTGCAGGAAACTCCCTTGCATCACCTCTCCTTCACGCAGCGGGGTATCGCCATTCATCTGGTAGCTCTTCCGCGTGGTGCGCAGGGAGGGGTGAAGCTGGACGCGCCGGATCTGCGCGGTATCATGCGAGCGCCCGAGATCATCCAGAAAAGGGCTTTGGAAGCGAGTCTCAAAATTCCAGCGGACCGCGCTACCGTGGTTCTCCGGGATCAGCCAGAGACGCTCACGGTCCACAATTTTAAGCAAGTAGAAGGAGCGGCCTTCCGCGTCCTTCCAGAGCCCGCCAAGTTGGGCCTCCTCCACGCCATGATCGGGCAAGGTTAACTCCAGAACGCCGCCGCTCCAGCCATGGCCCGCGCCGATGTATGTCCCGTTGACCTTCCAAGGAGCGGATTCATCCGGAGTGGCGTGGAAGACAAACATCCCCCGGCAGCTCTCCAGGTCCATCGGCTTTTCAACAGAGACCAGCCCCGCTTTGCGGAACGTGATCTGCCCGTTCTCGCCATCCCCGATTTGGATAACGACATCATTCCGGCTGGAGAAGCTGCTTCGCACGTACACTTCATCCCCCGTCTTAAGGACAGAGACGGTTTCCGCCGCGAAGGCAGTACAGGCGAGAGGGAGGATGGCCAAGGCCAGGAGGGTGGTGGTCTTCATTCGCATGGGTTGAAAAAAGGGGCTAGTCACCCCATTCATCGGGGAAATCGTCGGGACGGGCATCTTCAAGTTCGGCCACCGTCTTTTCAAGAACGGAGCGGTCCACACCGGAGCGGGCCCATTCCTCCAATAGATGGATCGTCTGCAGAAGGTGCCGTTCCTTCTCCTTCAGCATGGGGAGGGAATAGCTATAGTCAAAAATTTCGGATTGATACCCGATCCATGGCTCTTCGCGCATCAAAGCCTGCATCGCCGTGGTGCTGGCGCGTTCCTCAATGGCGATGGCGCGCATCCGCTCCAGCACGGCGTCTTCACCTGCTTTCAAACGAAGGCGCAGCGCGTTGAATTCATAAAGGTTTGCCGTGGAAAGGAGCTGGCACCGGGTGGCGGTGGCGATATGCCATTCCTGGCGGGTTTCCCGGGTGGGAATGGTCTGTTCCACCGCTTGGCGGAGTTTCTCCAAGCCCCGTTCCCACTGCGTCGCCATCCCGCGGAACGCGGTGGTGACCTCCTCGACACCATAGCCGCCCAGCCAACGATGAGGGTCGTTTTCATAAGGCTGGCGGCGCCGCTGGCGATCCAGACCCCAGTTGTAAGGTTTCGCCAGGCGGTCTTCCTGCTGAAGGTAGAGCGGGTAAGCAGGCGCACGGGTGATTGGCCCCCAATATAGAATGGCATTGTGAAATGGGTACGCCTTCCACGCTTCGGCAAAGTGTCCCCAAGCCTCCACAACCAGGGAGGCAGCCACCTCACCCCAGGTGACCGCCGCTGTCCGCGTCATCAGCTCCACGTTGGAGCCTTCGGGGTGGAACGCCGCCACGCCAGCTATCTGGAGCATCGGCCCCGGGACACCGCCGACTATCCACCCGAGCATCGCCCCCGTGGCCCCCAATGCCTGGCTAGTGGTGATCTTTTCTGCCGCAATGCCGGGGGCCGTTACCCAGGGAAGGCTGGAGAGTTCGTAGGAATTCCCCATTTGCAGCTTGGCATACACTTCCCTCCCCATCTCCCGGGCAGCTTGCGCCAGCAGACGAAAGTTTTCTGCAGGGCCCTGGCAGGAGAGCGAGTACTCATGCACCTGCACCTCTCGTCCACACGCCATCTTGGTGCCTCCATGCTCAAAGTTACCTACCCAAATGACGCCGGGGTCTGCCGCCTCAATGACCTCCAGCATCGGGGCGATGGGTAGGCTTTCGGTAGAGGAGGCCATCATATAGGCCCACGCCAAGAGCCGGGCGTCCGGGTTTCCCGCTTTGAGCCCGGAGAGCATGGTGTTGAGCACGGTGGCGTGCACTTGGGCGGCGGGGTGCTCCCGGCACCGAGGGCATTCCGGAACGGGGGTGCCGGAAGTCCAGCAGTTGCTAAAGCGCTCGCCGCAGAAAATGTTGATCACCCCGCCGAGGCCCGGAACCTCCCGGGATAGAGCGCGGCTGGCATCCCAAAGATACTCGCGCACTTTGGGGTGCATGACGCAGAGGGAACGCCCCGCGCCGATCAGCTCCGGGTAGAGCCGCAACACCGGGTGCCCCTCCGGCAGCGCGCGGGGCTCGATGCAGAAGAGGTAGATCTGTATGCCATACCGCGCGGCCCGCGCGACTAGAGAGCGCAGCCGCTCCAGCCGGTGGTTCTCCGGGCCCAGCTCCGGAAGGATGGGTGAGGCAATGAGGTTGCGAAACAGCCCCGGCACCCAGAGGGCGTTCACCCCGGCATGGGCGATGCGGTTGAGGTAGGCATCCGGATAGCATTCCCAATCGCTCTCCAGTTCCCACCCGGAGAGCCAACGGTAGGGAGCCAACGGATTCCGGCTGATCCGGGTGCGCAGCCGGGTCCAATGCGTGGCTTCCCCCAAGGGGAGGATGGGCGCGCGGCGCAGTTGCATCTCATCCTCCAGGCGGAAGACGGCGCGCCGCAAGCCGTCGAGCGTCTCTGCGGTCAGCTCTCCGCCTTCAGGGGTGATCTTAAGCCGGTGCGCTTCCGCTGCCTCCGGGGGAGCTTCACCCACGCAGCCTTGGACGAGCCGGATCGGGAACCCCTGCGGGGTGGGGCAAAGCTCCATGGCACCGTGGAGAAACTCGGTCAGGTCCTCAACCAGCGCAGGGAGGTGGGGCTCGCCATCAAAACCCGAGATCTCCAACCGGTAGCCGCGATCCAGCGTGGCTTCTTTCCCTGGCCGTGCAACGCGCCCGGGCTGGCGAAGGGAAGTGGCATGAAGCGGCTCGGAGAGAGACGCAAGGAGGCGTTCGTACTTCCCGGGAAAGGGAATGGAAGAGTGCATGATGGGGTAGTTTGAATCAATCGCCAGCCATTGCTTTACAAGGGGCAAAGGCGTTGCAAAACCGATAGGGCGCAGGTTGCGCTAAAGCGGGCCAGACATCAGCCGCCAGCGCGCAACCGCAACCATTGGTGGAGATAACTAGTCAAAGATGCCTGTAAAATTGGCGTAGATGAGTCTGCTGCGTTTAAGCCCGGAGACGCTCCCATCTGCCCAGAGGATGTTGGCTCCGTACTGGTGAGCATCGCGAATGCGGTAGCCTCCCTGAGCGTCAAGCTGGCCTTTGGTCCCCAAGCCCCAGAGAGTGCCCTCATTTTGAGAATCGAGCATCAGCACCGTGCGAGAGGGTTGGGAAAACTCAGCCCCGCGCCGCAGCGGCATTGGGTCGGAGGGCATCAGGAAATAGTTGACCACGTAAGGGTAGCCATGAGGATGGACACACGGCCGCACCGGCGCGGGGTCCCGGTTATAAGGGCAGTAGGTGATGTTGGCCAATGCCGACTCCCCGCCCACATACTTTGCAAGCCCAAGGCCCTCTGGCCGCTGCGGCACCAGCGGTTTGTACCAGACGCCTCCCCAGTCGAGCGGGTAGTACCCCCCCACGGCGGCGGGGAGCTGGTCATTGAATTCGGCGCGGTAGAGCACCACTGCGCCACCTACCTTCCGCAGGTTGGTGACGCACTGCGTATCCAGCATTCGCGCCCGGGCAGCCTTGTAGATCGGGAATGCCAGGACAAACAACGTCGCCAACAGCGCAATGGATACCAGCAGCTCCAGCAGGGAGAGGCCGTGCGAAGGTTGGGGCGGCGTTCTCATGGCACGGAGGGAGGCGCGGCAGATGTGCCTTCAAACGTTTGCCCGACCATCTGGAAGCGCTGGAACATTGGCCCCGGCTCCAGGCCGCCATGGTAGGGGAAGCGTTGGTCCAGCAGGGAAAGCAGCTCTCCCCACGCCGCGTTTTCCCCTCGTGGGCCGGGTAGGGCGGCGACCCAGGCCTGCCCATCTTCCTGCCGGGTACAGACAAGCGTCTCCCCTTCCTTTGCCGGGCGGGCCACGCGCTCACCCGCAAGCCGCCGGGCGGCGGGACCCATGATGAAGACCGTCTCGGCCTTGGATAGCTCCGGGGCATCCAGGCTCTCCACAATCGGGAAAACCAAGGCGGGTTTCCGAAGTTTGGCTAGCCCGTAAAGCCGACCCACCGGGGCCTTCTTGCGAATGTCGTAGTACTCCAGATAATGCGCAAGCTGGGTGGCACGGGCGCCAAGAAGCGGGCGGTCTTCCGGCAGAAGCAGGATGGCGGCGCGGCCTTCCTTCGCATCCCCGAGGTTAACTTGGGCAACCCAATCCGAATCGGGCTGAAGGCGCACCCGAGGCGGCAGCGGGAGGCGTGCTTGAGCCTCCCTCTCCCGCCATGCGGTCTCCCCCGTGAAGCGGAACCGGGTGCCTTTCGGAAACCCCTCGGGAAAATGGAGGGCGATCTCCCCTTCTCTATTGGAGGGCGCGCGGCGTTCCACCCGCACTTTGACGGGGGCAGGCGCATCGATCTCTGCCACCTTTTCCAGCACCATGGGGCGGTGGTTTTCGAGAGTCACCTCCACCACGCTCTCTTGCGGCGAGACTGTTCCTTGCGCCTTCCCGCTAACGGCATCCACGTACACCGCGCCACCACAACCAAAGCGCCCGGTTTCAATCGTCAGCGGGAAGCTTTGGCGCTCCCGCGTAGGGGAAGAGAGGGTGATCCAGCTCTCCGGCGCGGTGCCATAGCGCGCTTGCCAGATGGGGGCATCCTCCCCATATGGGTTGACATTCGCGGGTTGTACGGCTTCCGGCAGCCGAGTGTAAAGCGCCGCCCGCCACCCCGCCTTTTGCAAGTGCGCCAATGGCTCCACCCACCCGCCGACGGAAGGATAGCCATGGACAAAAAACATCGCGGGCACCGCGCCAAACCGCAGGCTGGTAAGGAGAACGTAATCCACCATCCCCTGCAACCCTTCGCGGAAAGCGCCGGGCTCCAGTTGCTCCCAGTTCAAGAGACTATCCGCGCGAAACCCCTTCCACCAGTACATCGGCTTCTGCCCGAGAAGGAGCCGCCGCAGGGGGACGAGGTCTGCCCGCTCGTAAGGCGGCTTCTCGTGCATGAGCGCGTCACTATGGATCACCCCGTGGTAGGTCATCGCCTCGTTGGCAATGCTGGCTGCCCGCATGCCACCGGGCCTGGCGGGGAGGTTGCGGGTAAAATCCAGATTCCGGGCGAGGGCCACGCCCTCCACGGCATAGAGACGCCCTTGGTCGTCAAACGCTTTCCCCTTCTCGGCGCGGAGCGCTTCTCCGTAGTAGCGGATGTCGCCAATCACGCAGTCCAGCGCAAACCCGGAAATGGGGAGGCGCTCCCACGCTTTGGCAAGGTCTTCGCGCAGCCTGTGGCCGTAGCTCGTTTCCCCCGGCCAGGCATACTGGACCCAGAGCCCGGCTTTGATCCACCCAAAGGTCTTCGGGTAGGGTTTGCCTTCCGCATTGAGCCAGTACGCATCCGGGAAGCGTTCCCGCAGGAGATCCGCATCGGCATATTGCTGGAGGTAATAGTAATAGACGGCGGAAGTTTCGTTGGCACTGGAGATGCGGGCCCGATTATAGCGTTCCCACGCCTCGGGGCCACCGGGTTGGTCGTAGACCGCAGGAGTTTCCTCAAGGTTGAAGCCGATCTCCTGCTTCCATGTCGCAGCGTCTGGGTAGACGGCCCCAGCCCGCTGGAAGGGGGCGTAATACCATTCCCAGCCGAGCTTGAGGCGGCGGGCTTCTTCCTGCTGGAGATCGCGGGTGGCGTCGCTGCTCCAAAGATAGCCGCCCTCGCCATAGAGCCGGGCGTCCGCACCTTCCACGGGGCGGAAGCGGTTTGGCCAGGCTTGGTAGAAGGCCTCCACTACTTCGGTGTAATCCCGACAGCCGGGGAGCGTGCCAGTGAGCAGAAGCTGGCGGTCTTCCTGCCCGGGGTGGAGCGCCAGGTAGGCGTCCCAGCGAAGCTCACCCGCCTCCACGTTCACGGCGGACTCAAACCGGCTGCTCAAGTTTTCCGGAGCAAAGCCGGTGACGATGGCCTGCCCTTCCTTCAGGTACGCGGCGGCGGGAAAGCGGTGGCGTTTATCCTGGGAGTGGATGCTCTCGTGCACCCCGGGGTGAAGTGCGGCTCCGTCCCAAAAGATGCCACCCGCTCCCCCCAAAGGCTGGGCGACCCGGAAGACCAGCCGTTTGACTTGGGGAACGCGGTTGGCCGCCGTGACTTCCCACTGATCAAACGCGCCCACCCGCGTCTTGCGGAAAGTGACTTCCACACCCTCCACAGTGAGAGCACCATCGGCCTCCAGCGGGTGCTCCCCGGCTTTCTCCAGCGCATCGGCTTTCCAGCTCAATACCTCCAACCTGGGCGAAGCACCGTAGAGCGGGGCAGCCAGCACCATGCAACCGACAACTAAAGCGCGGCTCAACATCATCACAAGGGCCGGGGGCCGGAGAGCTTGGTGAGAGACATCGGGCCGACGCGGAGGTCCGCCGTGGAAAAATAGATACCGATGGAAAAGCGCACCCGCGCCACATTCTTCGGCACGGTGAAGCTCACCATCTCTTCCCGCCACCCTTTGGCGTCGGAGCCGCGCATCTTGTCTCCCGAGACGAAACGGGGGTAAAGCGGGTGGCCAATGTAGGAGCTCAGGTAGGTACGCGCCTCCCAGTTCACCGGGTTCCCCGTTGGATCGGCGACGGCGGCCACCCACATCAACCCCCTACCCCCGTTCTGCGAAACCCGGGCACGCCATTGATAGGAGGCCCCCGGTTCCACCGGAAGCTGTTGGGAGAGATAGCGGGAGGTTTCCGCCATGTGGGAGACCATCCGGACGGAAACCGGCGCCTCCGCCGGGCCGTCGGTAAGGGTTTGGACTTCGTAGTTCTCCGGGTCCGTCACCCCGCCAAGAGGCCACCCGGTGGGGTGGCCATTTTCCAGCGCGGCAAGGTTGCCGTTGGTAAAGAGGTCCTCCGCATTCGCGGTGGCAGGAAGGGCGGCCGCCAGCATTAGAGCCGGAGCCGCGGCTGCGGAAAAGAAGCGGCGGCGCGCAGCGCCCGCCAACACCAGCCCGCCCAAAAGGACCGCAGCCATGCTCCCCGGCTCGGGGACAGCCTCAAACACCTGCTGCATTTCCAGCGGGGTGAGAACATAGTTATAGAAGCTCACCTCATCCAGGTAGGAATCGAGGATGCGCCCCCCGCCATTGATGTTGCCAATGCTGAGAAACGTGCTGTTGGTAACAGCCGCTTCCGTCAGCTTCGCATTGGGGGCGTAGGATTTGAGCGCCCCCTCCAGCTCACCCGAGTAAAAGACCACGCTGCCGGTAGCGGCGTCATAAGTAACGGCGACCATCTGCCAGACTGGGTTGACATTTGGAATGGAGATGGGCGAGCCGACGCCCCCCATCAGGCTCCCAACGGCTGTCGCACCATTGACCGCCAGGATCAGCTGCGCCGGGTTTCCCGGCGTGCCTGTCATATTGAAATCAATGGCCACCTTGGTGCCACCCCGGAGGTAGAAGATACGCTCGTTGGCAGCCGTGGTATTGTTGAGCACCCACGCGGTGATCGTGAAGGAGCCCAGCCCGGTGGTAAACGCCGTTTGGGAGCTGATGTTGGTGCCCAAGGTGGTATTCTGCGGGGCTCCGGAAAAATTCAGTACCGAGCTGCCATCTGGCCCGGCAGGCGACGCGGTGGTTTTATTGACAGGGGTGGAGCCTTCCTGGGTGGCCAAGGTCAGCGCCAGCGAGCCGGTGCTCGTTTGCGAAGAGCCCGGGGTGTCGAAATCAAAATGCAGGAGCGGCGCAGCGCCGAGGGTCCCCGCAGCCCAAACGAGGAGAGCGGCGCTCAGGCAGGAGAGGGTTTTGGAAGTGGGAAAAGGAGCAGAGGGGAGGTGCGCGCGTTTCATGCTCTACATTCAAGCCCAATCCTTCAGCCGTCACAACCAGACCAATCTGCGGTTTTTTTTACCGCAGATGAGCGGACCCTTATGGTTCCACAAACGTGAGGGGGATCTTCTGCTCAAGCCGGGGGAGCCGCCCGGTCTTGAAGTAATGGCCCGCCGCTCGAGCGAGCGCGGAGCAGACGCGCTCCACGGGAAAAGGATAGTATGAGATGGGGGGATAAACCGCCACGTGGCTCGGCAGAATATTAACCGGCAACAGCGCGACCTGCTCCGGGATGCGGATGCCATGGTAGGCCAGCACCATCATGATCAGCGAAGGGCGGACGGGTGCGTTGATGATCAACCCATGGCGGCTGGAGAGCTTGGGAATCATCCGCCGGAACACCTGGACTTGCGCCTCCGGAGCGCTGGGAATCCAGAGAGTTCTACCCTGGATAGGCGGGTGAGTGTTCTGGCAGATCGCCTCATACTCCTGCTCCGTGCGTTGGAAGGATTCCGGCAAACGGCGGCCGACGATGTTGAGCAGATCGATCGTGTCATATCCAGCGCGTCGCAGCTTAAGCGCGGCGTGGCGGATGGCGGGGAAGACATCGCTGGAGACATAGGGCAACGGCGTGCCGGAGTGTGGGAGGCCGGCGAGAATGGCATTACCGAGCTTGCTAAAAAGCCGCTGCTGGCTAAGGGAGAGCGTGGAGAGCACCAGCAGCTCATGAGGCAGTGCACCGGTGCGGGAGACGGCCCGGATGCGGCTGGCATCACACCGTTCCACGCGCAGCCCGATCCCCTGGGCTGCGAGCTTTTGCCCCAAGTGCGTCAGGATCTCCGGAGAGGGCGGCTGCCCCCCATGCCCCGGGTCATGCCAGATCCACCGGACCACCAACGCGGCGGCCTGGGGCTTTGCTCTTTTTTGAGAGAGCACGTAGCCGCTCCGCGGGCGGGAGGTTAAAAGCCCTTCGTGCTTGAGGATCGCCAGCGCCGCCTGGAGCGTGGAGGTGGAGACAGAGAGGGCTGAGCTCCACTGGCGCAGGGAGGGGAGAGGGTTGTGCATCTCCCCATGCGCGATCGCCTCCCGCAAGTGCGCCGCGAGGTGTTCCGCCTTGTTGCGAAGAAAGTCCATGGTGCTTGAACAACGGCATCACCATGCCGCGAGAAGGATCGTGAGCGCGAGTTTTATCACGTCCGCCTTTGAAGACTCTTTGCTTCCTCGCCAATCGTCTCCGCGCCAAGGCAAAGGCGAGCATGCCCCCCTCCGATGAACAAGGCGGTGCCAGATGGCTCCGGCACCACGCTCACAACCCCTTCCGAAGCCAGAAGGCTGGTATCCCAAAGCAGGTCTTCGGTGAGGTTGGAAAGGACCGCCCGCACCGCGAGACTACTGGTATCTGGAACCGTTCGTCATCACCCCCACCATGAGCCATGGCCAAATACGTCGGCCGCTTCCCGGCCTCCAGCCCGCAGCCGAGGCTCCAAGCCCAGGAATCTGCCCCAGTGAGGGCACAAAGCCCATCCAGGAGGGGGGCAACCACAAAATGTTTCCCTCCCATCGCAAGGGGCCCAAAGCCTGCCTTCCCCAGAAAAACCGGAAGAGCCGCATCGCTTTTTAGCCGGGGGGGCGCTACGGTGGGGGGCTCATGCACTCCTCGCGCTCCATCCGTTGGGCCGTCGCCCTTTGCCTGCTGCTCATCACAGCCACGGGGTGCTTCTGGTTCCTTGCCCGCGAGGGGAAGCGGGAGGTGGAGTCGACCCTGCACCGCCTTGTCGAGCAGGTGCGGCAGGCGCTCCACTTTACCCCGGAGGTGACCATCAACCAAACCGTCTACCTCCGCCAGCACGCGCCGCTGTTGGAGCTGGTGACGGCCAAGCGCGAGTTCCGCCACCAGATGCAATGGCGCTCCAAGCGGCTTGGCAGCACGAAGGAGATCGCGCTGGAGGGGGAGTTTACCGCCCGCACGGGGTTTGACCTCAAAGAGCCCTTTTCCATTGATGTCGATTCGCACACGCAGACGATCCGCGTCGCCCACCCCCGGCCCCGGGTGCTCTCGGTGCAAACAGAGACGCTCCGCGCCACCGAAGCCGAAGGATGGTGGAACGGCATTACCGATGCCGACCGCTCGGAAGTATTAAGCGCCTTTACCGCCGATGCCCGCACCGCCTTGGAGGGAGATACCACGATCCTGGAAGCCACCCGCGCCGAGCTGCACCGCCAGCTTGAGGATCTTCTTGGCAAAAGCGGCTATAAGGTCGAATTTCTGGAGACTGCACCCACCCCCGCCCCGCTGAAATGATTCCACAGGAGGAGATCGAAAAAGTCGCCGCCGCCAACGATATTGTTGACGTCATCGGCTCCTATTTCCCCCTTAAACGAGCGGGGACAGTCTATAAAGCGCTCTGCCCCTTCCACCGGGAGAAAAGCCCCTCCTTCACCGTCAACCCCGGGCGGCAGATCTTCAAATGCTTTGGGTGCGGCGCGGGCGGCAGCGTCATCCGCTTTGTGGAGATGTACGAAAGCCTAAGCTTCCCTGATGCTTTCCGGCGCATGGCGGCACGCGCGGGCATCCGCGTGGAGGATGAGCCGCTCTCCGCGGAGGAAGACGCCAAGCTCAAGCTCCGCCGCCGCCTGCTCTCCCTCCATGCCGAGGCGACAGAGTGGTTCCACCGCAACCTCCTGCGCACCCGCGCTGCCCAGCACGCGCGGGATTATCTTAAAAACCGCGGCATCTCCGCCGAGACGGCCCGCTCGTGGAAGCTCGGCTACGCACCAGACTCTTTTTCCGCCTTCTGCGCCTTTGCCCGCGAAAACAAATACAGCGCCCGGGAGCTGGCCGCCAGCGGCCTCGTCACGTGGAAGGAGGAGACCCCCGAGCGCGTTTATGACCGCTTTCGCGACCGACTCATGTTCCCCATCTGCAACGGGCAGGGCGAGACGATCGCCTTCAGCGGCCGCGTCCTCAGCGCAGAGGCTTTTGGCGGCAAGTATGTGAACTCCCCGGAGACACCCCTCTTCTCCAAAGGGCGCGTCCTCTTTGGCATGCACAAGACCAAGCGCCCGATGATCGACGCGCGCTCCGCCATCGTCTGCGAAGGCCAGCTCGACCTGATCACCGCGTTTGAAGCCGGGGTCTGCAACGTCACCGCCCCGCAGGGCACCGCCTTCACGCCAGACCAAGCGCGGCTCCTCAAGCAATGGGGGATGGAGGAAGTCGTCCTTTGCTTTGATGCCGACGCCGCCGGGCTCAAAGCCGCCGAGCGCTCCCTACCCGCGCTGTTGGACATGGGCATCGCTGTGCGCGTGGCCGAGATGCCCGCCGGGCATGATCCAGACTCCCTCATCCGCCAGGAAGGGGCCGAGGCGTTCCGGCAAGTCATCTCCGCCGCGCCCGATTATTTTGATTTCCAGATCGACCACTTCACCCGCTCGCCCGATGCCTCCGCCCCCCGGGCCAAAGCCGCCTTTGCGCGCAAGATTGCGGAGTCCATTGTTTTGATCACCGACCCCGTGCTCCGCAGCGCTGTGGTTAACACCGTCTCCGGGCGGCTGGAGGTACCGCAGGAGCAGATCGCCGCCCTCCTCAAACGCCAGCGCAGCGCCCCCCGCACCGAAGAAGACCCCGAGCCGTTGCAGAAAGCACCACCGCTTTCCCCCGCCATCCGGCTTTTGTGCCAGCTTATCGTCTCCTGCCCCGAGGCGCGAGCCCACTTCCTCGCCCAACCTTGGGAGGAAGTGCTCTCCCGCCTCCCCGATGGCGAGCTGCCCGCCCGCCTCCTGCGCGGCAACCACATTACCCCCGAGGGCACCGTCTCTCTCGCCGCCTTGTCGCCGGAAGACCAAGCCACCCTTGCCGGCGTGCTCGATACCAGCCCCCTGCCCGCCAACCCTGGCGCCATCGCCCTTGAGTGCTGGCGCGATTTGGAGCGCCGCGTCATCGCCCAGGAACGCGCCGCCCTCACCGCGCGGATGCGGCAGCCGGGCCTCTCCGAAGCAGAAGTGTTGCGTTTGCAGAAACAAGTCCTTGACCTCACGCAGCGCCATACTCATATTACGCGGCCCCTATCCCCTTCTCCCTAGAGGAGATTGGGGGGACCAAACTCGCGTGGGTATGACCAAAGTGACCAAGAAATCCTCCTCTTCCAAAAAATCGACCCCCGCCGCAAAGCCCAGCAAAGCGGCACCATCGCGAAAGGCGGAGGCCAAGCCCGCCGCCAAAAAGCCGGCGCCGAAAGCCGCCCCCAAAGCGGCTGCGAAGCCCGCCAAGGCTGCTGCCGAGCCGAAGACCAAAGCCGCCGCGCCCGCAAAAATTTCCAAGCCTGCCGCCACCCCAAATGGCAAACGCCCTGCCGCCAAGGAGGCCCCTGCCGCCCCGGTAGCAGCCGCCCCGGCCCCTCAGGCTCTCTCGGTCGATTCGCCCGAGATCGCCGAGAAGATCCGCGAGCTCATCAAGCTCGCCAAAGAGCAAGGCTACCTGACGTTTGACGATCTTAACGAAGCCCTCCCCGAAAGCGTCAACGAGCCTGACGAGATGGAGGCGATCCTCAACCGCCTTCGCGGCCTGGAGATCGACATCATCGACGCCTCGCAGGTCGACAGCTACAAAGACGGCAAGAAAGACTCCGAGGAAGACGAAGAGGAAGACAAGACCGACAACAAGCTCGACATCCTCGACGACCCGGTACGGATGTACCTCAAGCAGATGGGCCAGGTCCCCCTCCTCACCCGCGAGCAGGAGGTGGAGATTTCCAAACGCATTGAAGAAGCCGAGCTGAGCGTGCAGAAATTCGTCAACCGCTTCGGCTTCATTGCCCGGGCATACCTCGACCTCGCCGCCAAGCTCAACGAAGGCCGCGAGCGGTTTGACCGAGTCATCCTCGATAAAAAGATCGAGAGCCGCGAGCGCTACATGAAGGCGCTGCCCAAGCTTTGCGAGCAGGTCGAGAAAGCCTCCACCGAAGCCGCCAAGGCCTATAAGACGGTCCTTTCGCAGAACTCCAAGAGCACCACCACCAAGGCGCACCAGGAGTTCAGCAAAGCGCACGCCGGCCTCCAGAAGCTTTACCCGAAGTTCTACTTCAAACAGAAAGTCACCGAAGAGTTCGTCAACATTGCCGACGAACAGTACCGCACTGTCTCCTTTCTGCGGGATGAGATCCAAAAGCGCGTCAGCTCCTCCAAGCCCGAGAGCGCCGCGCCCTACGAGACCAAGCAGAAGGAGATCCAATCGCGCACGTGGCTTTCTGCCGACGAGTTTGTAGACGAGTACCACTCCCTCAAGAGCTGGCTGCGCAAAGCCCTCAAAGCCAAGACCGAGATGGTGGAGGCCAACCTGCGCCTCGTCATCTCCATCGCCAAGAAATACACCAACCGCGGCCTCTCCTTCCTCGACCTCATTCAGGAAGGCAACATGGGCCTCATGAAAGCGGTGGAAAAGTTTGAGTACCGGCGCGGCTACAAATTCTCCACCTACGCCACTTGGTGGATCCGGCAGGCCATCACCCGCTCTATCGCCGACCAGGCACGGACGATCCGCATCCCCGTGCATATGATCGAGACGATCAACAAACTCATGCGCGTGCAAAAGCAGCTCGTGCAGGAGTACGGGCGCGAGCCCTCCCCCGAAGAGGTTGCCGAGGAGATCCAGCTCCCCGTGGAGCGCGTGCGCGCCGTCCTCAAGATGGCGCAACAGCCAATCTCCCTCCAATCCCCCGTTGGCGATAGCGATGACACCAGCTTCGGCGACTTCATCGAAGACAAGGGTGCTGAAAACCCGAGCGACATGACCGCGATCACTCTCCTCAAGGAGAAGATCAAAGACGTCCTCGAAACCCTCACCGAGCGCGAGCGCCAGGTGCTCGAGCAGCGCTTCGGCCTGGTAGATGGCTACAGCCGCACCCTCGAAGAAGTGGGCCGCCAGTTTAAAGTCACCCGCGAGCGCATCCGGCAGATCGAGGCCAAGGCCTTGCGCAAAATGCGCCACCCCACCCGCATCCGCCAGTTGGAGGGGTTCCTCGAAGCGGATAGCTTGTAGGAAGCTGCACTTTTCCCCCAAGCGGGCGC
Source organism: Chthoniobacteraceae bacterium (assembly GCA_037189965.1). Lineage (GTDB taxonomy): Bacteria > Verrucomicrobiota > Verrucomicrobiia > Chthoniobacterales > Chthoniobacteraceae > DATMFV01. Next base: position 23,511 of record JBBCKB010000102.1, read on the forward strand.
ACCCGGTTCCTGACCGAAGGTGCGCCCGTTTGTTTTTGCTTCTATCCAAGGGAAAATACGCCTTTGTTTCTGATGACATGAAAGCAGAACCCTCTTCCCCACCCGATAGTGGGGAGCCCAAGCGCCGGGGCCGCCCCCCGGGCAAAACCCCGCGCAAAGAGCAGCTCCGCATGGCCACCTTTCGCCACCGGATGAAGTCGAAGCGCGAGCTTTTGCAGGTGGAGCTCAACACCGGCATCGCCTACTTCATTCGCCGCGAGCTGGAGGCCGGGCACGGAGCGAGCAAGCGCGAGATCGTCGAGCGGCTCCTGCTAGCGGGCATTCGCACGGAAATCCCTACTGGCAAGACCTACCTCGGTAACGCCTCCGAAGGGTTCGCTGAGGGGTTAATTGCTGAGTGGCTCAAGTAGACGGGTACGCCTCGGCAAGCGCCTTGGCGGTAGCGCGCAAGCGAGCCACCAGCTCCGGGGGCTCCAGCACGGTGGCATTGCGACCCCAGCCAAGCACCCAGCGCTCCACTTCGGTAAGGCTGTTGACCTCCAGCTCCAGCTCGGCTTCCTGCCCATCCCCGCTCGTGGCAAGCTTCTGCGTCGGGTGCCACTCGCGCTCGGCCACCAGCCGCGCGGCAACACCGGTAAAGCGGATGCGCACCCGGTAGCGGCCCTCCCCCCGGAAGATGCCGAAGCTATTGCTGAAGTACGCCTCGGGGTCAAAATCTGCCGGGCGGGTAAATTCGCACCCTGTCTCCTCCGCGCGGCCAAAGCGCGGCAGGGCGAAGGTGCGGATCTGCCCACGCCCACGGTCGAGCCCCACGAGGTACCAGAGATTTTCCACACACGTCAGGTGGTAGGGGCAAACCGTACGCCACTCGGGCTGCGCTGCGGGCGCAAGCTTGCGGTACTCAAACCGGACTTCGCGAGAGCGGAGCACCGCTTGGCTTAGAAGATCAAACAACTCCAGATCCGCCACCGACGCGCCGATGTTGCGAAAGGAGAACGCCTCCCCCGGGGCACCCCCATCAAACACCACGCCGCCCCGGAGCCCGGCAGTGATCTTGCCAAACGCCGCCGCCAACGGTTTTTCAAACGAAGTGCCCCGGTATTGCTCCAGCGCCTTCTGCGCCACCAATAACGCCACCAGCTCGCCTTCGGAGACTTCCACGCTTGGGAAGGCCTCCACCGGCTGCGTGTAGTAAAACCCGAAGCGCAGCGCATGGTACTCGATCGGAAGGCGCAGGCGGTCGCGCATAAACTCGATGTCGCGCTGGATCGTCTTGGTCGAAACCTCAAACTCCCCGGCCAACGTGCGGCAGTTGGGGAATGCCCCCGCCTTCATCCGCTCGTGGAGGCGGAGCATCCGCTCCAGCGGGGGGCGCGAGAAACCGCGCGGGGCGCGGGGCCGGGGCTCATCCTTGCGTTTCATGCAGCGCCACGGTTATCCCACTTTCGGCAACAAAAGCAAGCCTCGGACAGCGGATGTCTACCCCCATGTGGCATTTTGCACGGGTATGAGAAAGGGCCAGCCCCGCAAAAGGCGGGTGCCATCGCACGGAGGAAAGGTACAAAGGGGCGGGGCTGGCCTCCTTTTTCATTGCGACTCCATGGAGTAGTTGGTAAGCACGCCGTTTCTCTCTTATGGAACGCATTATCTGCTTTGGAGACTCCATCACCGCCGGGCGCAATACGGCAGATGGCCACCGTTGGACGAGCCTGCTGCAAAACGCGCTCGATACCGTAGCCCCCAGCCGCTTTGAGGTTCTCAACCGGGGTATCGGCGGCCAAACGACCTATGACGGCCTGCTGCGGATTGATGCTGATGTCCTTACCCCGCTCGAAGGCGGCTGGGTTTTGATCGAGTTTGGTCTCAATGATGCGAGCGTGCCGCCCAAGCGCTCGATCAACCGTTGCCCGATAACCGTGTTTACGCCGTATCTGGAGGAGATCATCCGCATGGTACGCAAAGAAAAGGGCAAGCCGGTGCTGCTTACCAACCACCCGATCCGCCAGCGCACCGTCAAAGAAGCGCCCCAAGGTAACCGCCGCCCCTACCACACCAACTTCAAGCCCTACCAGCCCGCTATCCGCGAACTCGCGGCCCAAACACGTACTCCGTTGATTGACCTGGAAAAGGCGCTGGCCAATGTGCCGCTGGAGGAGCTGCTGGTTGAAGATGGCATCCACCTCAACACCTCCGGAAACCGGCACTACGCGCGCGCCGTCATCGAAGGGCTTCGCCCCCTGCTGAAGCTTAAGTAGGGCTTACCGCCCCAAGAGCCGCCGGAGCCATCCTTTAGCCTGGGAACTACGGCGGCGTCTTTCAGTCTGAGTAACGGCTTGGTCGGCCAAAGCCGCCTCCACCACCCCGCGGGGCACTGCTGGCATGGGGTAAAGCGGCCCCTCCTCACTACTGGAGGCAGAGGCGATCTGCTCCAGCGGCACCCATTGGTTGAGCCGGTTAAACCAACCGAGATCGGTAAGCTTGAAGACCCCATCCACCAACTGGCGGGAGACTTCCTGCCGGGAAAAGGGCCCATGCTTCTCGCCCTTGCTACAAACAAAAATTTTTGTGACCCGCTTACGCTTTTTACGCCGGGCGGAAAGCTCGTCTTCAGACATGGGGGGACTTAGGGAGAGATGAGAGTAATTCAAGGTGGATACTTGAGCAAATGTTATTCCCTTTTCGTTTCCCGGATTAAAAAAGTTCCCTTATTTTACCCCGGCTCCTGCGTTATGGAATTATTTGAACGGAAAGCCCCTCCGGGCCGTCTATCTCTGCTCCCCCACCCATTTTTATGAAACAACGACTGGTTACCTTTGCCGCACTCTTGGGAATCGCCTCTTCGGCGGCAGTGGCAGACTCTGCGAAGGCCCCCGCCCCCTCCGGCGAAGTGGCAATGCCGAAGATCGAATTTATCGAGTACGACCTGCCCAATGGGCTGCACGTCATCCTGCATCAGGACCGCACCGTCCCGGTCGTCTCCACCTACGTCCTCTACCATGTGGGGAGCAAGAACGAGCGCCCCGACCGCACCGGCTTTGCCCACTTTTTTGAGCACCTGATGTTTGAGGGGAGCGAAAACATCCCACGCGGCCAGATTGACAAATACATCTCCGCCGCCGGGGGCAACCTCAACGCCTCCACTTCGTTTGACCGGACGGACTATTACTTCAACCTCCCGGCCAACCAGCTCAAGCTCGCCCTTTGGATCGAAAGCGAGCGCATGCTCCACGCCAAGGTGGATGACACGGGGGTGGAAACGCAGCGCCAAGTCGTCAAGGAAGAGCGCCGCCTATCGGTCGATAACCGCGCCTTCGGCACCGTGTTTGAAAACCTCGCCGCGCAAGTCTTCAAAGGCACCCCGTATGCGTGGACACCGATCGGCTCCGCCCAGTATATTGATGAGGCGAAGATCGAAGAATTCCGCGATTTCTACAAACGCTTCTACATCCCCAATAACGCCACGCTCGCTGTCGCGGGAGATTTCGATGTCGAGGAGGCCAAGAAGTGGATCGCCGAGTATTTCGGGCCGATCCCCAAAGGCAAGCCGATCGAGCGGCCGGACTTCACCCTCCCGCCGCAGAAAGAGCCGCAGAAGCAGATCATCACCCTGCCGACGACCCCCATCCCCGCAACCATCCACTCGTGGCGCGGGCCCAAGGAGACGGATGCCGACGCCCCCGCCGTGGAGCTGCTGGGCGACATCCTCGCCACCGGGCGCAGCTCGCGCCTCTACAACAAGCTCGTGCGCAAGGGCGATCTTGCGGCAGATGTGGATGTCTTCCCCTACCTGTTGGAGAACGGCGGCGTCATCGGCATCTTTGTAGCCGGCAACCCGGGTGCTGACCTTGAGAAGCTCGACACCGCAGTGAATGAAGAGATCGCCTCCATACAGGAAAAAGGCGTTACCGATGAAGAGCTGCAAAAAGCCAAGAACCAGAAGCTTGCTCGGCTCGCCTCGGCCTACAACTCCATGAACAGCCGGGCGGAGAACCTCGCGCAGTTCCACCTCTTTTACGGTGGGGCGGGCGAGATCAACCACCAGTTTGAGAAGATCCGCGCCGTCACGCCCGAGGCCATCCGCAACGTCGCCCGCAAATACCTCACCCCCGAAGGCAAAAACCTCCTCCACTACCCGGTGGCCGAAGCTGCTGCCACCCCTGCCAAATGAAACCTTTCCCGCTTTTCCTGGCCATGACCCTCGCCGCCTCCACCGCCGCCTTTGCCGACGGGGTAGACCGCACCCGCGCCCCCGAGGCCGGGCCGCTCCCGGAAGTCAAAATCCCCACCCCGGTTACCGAAACGCTCGCCAACGGGTTGCGCGTCTTCATCCTGCCGGACCACCGACAGCCGACGGTCACCTTCCGGCTCCTCATCAAGTCTGGCGCGTATTTTGACGGTGCCAAACCCGGCCTTGCCGACCTCACCGCCGAGCTGCTCAACAAAGGCACGAGCACCCTCTCTGCCGACGAGTTTGCCAGCCAGACGGACTTCCTCGGAGCCCGTGTAGAGGCCGACGCGGCGGACGACTCGCTCGACCTCACCGCCTCCGGCCTCTCGCGCGATGCCGGGGCGCTGCTCGGCTTCCTCAAAGGAGCCGCGCTCGACCCCGCCTTCCGTGCCGAAGAGGTGGAAAAAGAGAAAACCCGCACCCTTGCCGACCTCGCGCAAAAGCGCGCCAACCCTTCCGACCTCGCCGCCCGCCTGCGCGACCAGCTTCTCTACGGTAAGCACCCGTACGGAGCATCGCCCACCCCGGAGAGCGTCCGCAGCCTCACTCGGGAAGATTTGGCCGCCTTCCACAGCGCCCACTTCCTACCCAATAACGCCACGCTCGCCATTGTGGGCGATGTGGAGCCCAAGGAGGTCCTGAAGCTGGTGCAAGCTGCCTTTGGCGACTGGAAGAAAGGCGAGGCTCCCAAGGAAGAAGCCGCCTCCTTCCCCCAGATTGAGAAGGCCAGCTTCCACCTCGTAGACCGGCCCGCCTCCGTGCAGAGCAACGTCCTCGTCGTCGGTAAAGGCTTCCCCCGCAATAACCCGGATCTGCCGGAAGCCAGCGTCGTCAACTCCGTACTCGGTGGCGGCTTCTCGGGGCGGCTTTTCGCCAACCTGCGCGAAAAGAACGGTTACACCTACGGCGCGTACTCCCACTTCCTGCCCAAGAAGGAAGGGGGCAGCTTCTTCGCCAGCGCGCAAGTGCGCAACGAAGTCACCGCAGCCGCCATTACCGAGATGATGAAGGAAATCACCCGCATCACCTCCGAGCCGGTGCCGACCACGGAGTTGAACCTCCAGAAAACCTACCTCGCGGGGAACTACCTGCTTAGCTTCGAGAATAACGCCCGAGTCGCCCAGCGCTTGCAGGAGGCAGACCTCTTTGGCCTCCCCGACGGGTATTACGAAACCTACGCCAAACGGCTCATGGCCGTAACGCCCGACGTGGCCGAGAAGCTCGCGCAGAAGTATCTGGCCCCGGGCGAGATGCTCACCATCGTCGTCGGCAAGGCCGAGGAAGTGCGCCCGCAGTTGGAGAAGCTCGGCAAAGTCACCGTCTACGACGAAGACCTCAACGTAAAGAAGTAGCGCCAAGGCGCGGCAGCGCATGGAGGGTTGGCCTCCGTGCCGACCGCGGCGTGGGGTGCGCATTGTGCTTTTGGGGTACGGCCCAAACTTTATCTCCCACCGCGCCCCTCCTTTACGCGGCGGCGGACACGGAGGTCCGCCCTCCAGACGCGCTCCCGCGCCAAACTCCCCTCGCCCGCTCTACGGTGCCTCCAACTCGCGCTCTACAGGGAGGCGGATCCACCGTGCGCCGTGCTCGCGCGCGGGCTCGGCGAGCGCATGCATGCAGGCGGCTGTCTCCTGCGTGGTCAAGTAAAGCCGCTCGGCGGCAATGGGCGGCTTGCCGCTTAGGAAGAAATCCTCAATCTGCCGGTTGAGCGCGGCAAAATTGGGGAAGAAATGGTCCGCACCACCGTCCATCACGGCACGGGTGGCCGCCATGCCGCCCGCCCGTTTACAATGCCCCGCCACAGCCCACCCACGGGAGAGCGTTTTATGCCAGAAATGGGTAACGGCCAACCCATCGCGGTAGCGGATGCGGAAGGCGCACACCGCCTCATCCCGAGCAGCGCGCAGGGCACGCAGCGCCTCCACTCCCCCCTCCGGCGTCCGCTCGGCGACGACGGCTTCCAGCAGCTCCACGGGGAAGGCCCCCTCGTCCAACGCCTTCCAGACCCCCTCGCCCCGCCAAGCCATGATGCTCTCGGGCCCGGCAGCTCCAGGGCGGTTCTCAATCAGCGCCTGCACCAGCTCCAAGCTGTGGAAAAGGTACGCCTCCAGCGAATCGTAGTAGCCGGCCACCAGCTCGCGGGCTTCGGAAAAATCGACCTCCCGCGAGAGCGGCAAGTGCGGGATCGAGGAGCCTCCGAAGAAGGGCACCCCGAGGTCGCGCACGTTCCAGTACATCTCGTGCGCCCAGACGGGGTTCCATGAGAAGTGTTTGTCGAAAAAAAGCGGCACCACCCGCCCGCTTTCGCGGAAGACGGCCACCACCTCATCAAAGATCTCTTTGCGCGGGTAGAGCTTCTGGCCGTACTCGTTTTCCGGGTAGTTGCCATGCTCCGCGATGAGGAGCACCGCATCGACCGCGAGTTGCTCGCCCCCAAGCGTGAGCGCCTCGCGGATGCTCCCGTACCGGGGGATACCGTATTTCTCCCCCACCGAGGCGGAAAGGTCGTTCTCCGGGATCTGCGCTACGTAGAGAGAGGCAATCTCCGTGCGCACCGGGCCCCAGCCGTATTGAGGGTCCGTCGGGCGCGGCTCCAGCCAGCGCGAGACAATGACATCGGCATGCGAGTGGAGGCGGTATTCGGTAGTGATCGCGGCAATCTTCATGGTCTGCCTCTTTTCATAGCCAAGCCGCACCCCTTTTGGGAAGCTTGCGCCTGCGGTAAATCTTGGTGAGACTCGGCCCCCAAAGCGTAAAATGAAAATCTTTCCCTCGCAGCTAACGGCGCTGCTACCCGCCGCGCCCAACCGGCGCAACGTGGCGTTGCTCATGCGCTTTCTGGGCTTCCTGGCGGGGCTGGTGGCGGTTTACAGCATCCTCTTCCATATCATCATGGAAGCCGAAGGGCGCGACCACAGCTGGCTGACGGGGCTTTACTGGACGCTCACCGTCATGAGCACGCTCGGCTTTGGCGATATCACCTTCCAGAGCGATGTGGGGCGGGTCTTCTCCATCATCGTCCTCCTTTCAGGGATGGTGCTCTTGCTGATCCTCCTGCCGTTTACCTTTATCGAGTTCTTCTACGCCCCGTGGATGCAGGCGCAAAACGAAGCACGCGCCCCACGCCGCCTCCCCCCGGAGACGGAGGGGCACGTGTTGCTCACCAGTTATGACGCCGTCTCCGCGCTGCTGATCCAGCGGCTCGAGCAGCGCGGCTACCAGTACGCCCTGCTGGTGGGCAACCTGCCCGAAGCGCTCCGGCTTTATGATCTGGGCATCCGCGTCGTTTTCGGCGCGATCGACCGGCCGGAAACCTACCGCGCCGTCCGCGCGGGCAAGGCAGCGCTCGTGGCCGCCACGGGGGGCGATATGGTCAATACCAACATCGCCTTTACCGTACGAGAGATCAGCGCGGAAGTCCCCATCGTCACCACGGCTGACATGGCCGACTCGGTGGAGATCCTCACCCTTGCGGGCAGCTCCCACGTGCTGCGCCTGCCGGAGCTGATGGGCGAGGCCAATGCGCGCCGCATCAGCGGGGTGGATGCGCGGGCCCACATCGTCGGCCAGTTTGGCGAGCTGCTCATTGCGGAATCGACGGCCACGGGCACCCCGCTCGTCGGCCGCACCCTTGCGGAGATCCGCCTGCGCGAGCTCGCGGGGGTGAGCGTCGTCGGCCTCTGGAAGCGAGGCCGTTTCGAGCCCGCCACCGGCCAGAGCCAGGTGGATGCCCACACCGTGCTCCTGCTGGCGGGCTCGCGCGAGCAGCTCACGCGGTATGACGAGCTTTTCTGCATCTACAACGTGAGCAGCGGGGCCGTCATCATCATCGGCGGCGGGCGCGTGGGCCGCGCCACCGCGCGCGCTCTGGAGAAGCGGGAGGTGGATTACCGGATCATCGAGCGCGATCCCACCCGCATTCGCGACCCGGAGAAGTACATCCTCGGCAGCGCAGCAGACGCCGCCACCCTCGAGCGCGCGGGCATTGGCTCGGCCCCCGCCGTCGTCGTCACCGCACATGATGATGACATCAGCATTTACCTGACGATCTACTGCCGCCGCCTCCAGCCGGATATCCAGATCATCAGCCGGGCCACGGCGGAGCGCAACATCTCCACCCTCTACCGCGCAGGGGCAGACTTCGTGCTTTCGTACGCCTCCATGGGGGCGGAGTCGATCCTGGAGCTTCTGCACGGCAGCAGCGGGATGATGTTGACCGAGGGGCTCCATATCAGCGAAACCGAAGTCCCTCCCACCCTTGCAGGCAAGACGCTGGGCGAGGCCGACATCGCCCACACCACCGGGTGCAACGTGGTCGCGCTGCGAACGAAGGAAGGCTTCAGTCTCAACCCCTCGGCAGCCACTCCGATCCCGGCCGGGGCGCGCCTCATCTTTGCCGCCACGGTGGATGCCGAGAAGCGCTTTCTGGAAGCCTACGGCGCGGGGGTGAGCCGCCGCACCGCCATCCCCGGCATGCGGCACAGCGAAGCCTGGCGCGCCCCGGGTACCCCCCCAGCGCATTAGTTTGAAAGGCGGGCACTCCAGCCGCTATACTCCACCTCATGCAAACCACCCGGCTTGGTAATACAGACCTCACCGTCTCGCGCATCTGCTTTGGTACCTGGCAGCTTTCGCCCCGGTTTTGGGGCGACATCCCCCTCAACGAATGGCGCGAAGCCGTGCAGACCGCGCTCGGCCTCGGCATCAATTTCTTCGACACGGCAGATGCTTATGGAGACGGCTTCTCCGAAGAGCAGCTTGGCAAAGTGCTTAATGAAACCGGCTCGCGCGATCGCGTTGTCCTGGCCACCAAGTTTTTCTGGAATCTCGAAGGCCCCGAGCGCTACCCCAACACCCGGGCCGACTACCTTACCCGCGCCTGCGAAGCCTCGCTGCGCCGCTTGGGGACTGACCGGATCGACCTCTACCAGATCCACGCCTGGGATGCCCTCATCCGCCCGGACGAAGTGGCCGAGGCATTTGCCAAACTCCACAAAGCGGGCAAGGTGCGCTGGTTTGGCGTAAGCAACTGGAATGCCCGGCAAATGGCGCTCGGGCGGCGGCACTTCCCGCTGGCCACCCTCCAGCCCAAGTACAACCTCCTGCACCGCGAAGTGGAAAAAGAGATCTTCCCCTACTGCCAGGAGCACAACATCGGCACACTCGTTTACTCCCCGCTGGAGCGCGGGCTACTCGGCGGGCTCTACACCCCAGGGCAAACCTTTGCGGATTCGCGCGGGAAAAACCCGCAGTTCCAAGGCAAACGCTTTGAATCCCTGCTGGCCGGGCTGGAGCAGCTGCGCCCGCTGGCGGCGGAGTGCGGGTTGACCATCGCACAGTTTACCCTGCGCTGGGTGCTTACCCACCCGGGCGTGAGCTGCGCAATCCTCGGTGTGAAGGCGGCACGGCATCTCGATGCCTCCCCCGCTGCCGATGGCGTGCTCCCTCAGGACGTTTGGCACCGTGCGGCAGAGATCATGCAGGAAGCCAACCAGCCTCCTTCTGTATAGGCTCTCTTGGCGAGATTTTTTGAACCCTTTCACCAGCCCCCATGTCTTACCCCTCATCCTCCACCATGCGTTACGCCGCCTTACTCCTTCTGGCCGTACTGGCTTTGGCCGGGTGCGGGCAGACGGTGCCTCGCGAAAACCCCCGCTTCCCCATGGTCCATGCCCCCACCCCGGGGGTGAACTACCGCATCCGCGTGGGAGATGTCATCCAGGTCGACGTCTTTCAGGAGCCTCTCATGACGATGCGCCAGCGGGTCTTGGCAGATGGCACCATCTCCGTCGCCCTCATCGGCAGGCTCTCCGTGGCCGGGCGCACGGTGGAGCAGGCGGCGGCCTCCATCGCCGCCGTGCTGGATAAGAAGCAGCTCGTGAACCCTCAGGTAACGATCACCATCCTCGCCTATGCCCCCCGGCGCTTCACCGTTTGGGGGCAAGTGAAAACACCCGGCACGTATGTGATCCCCCCCGAAGAAGTCGTCTCGCTGCCCGAAGCCATTGCCATGGCGGGGGGCAATACCGTCATCGGCAACAGCCGCCGCACGGTGGTGAGCCGTAATGTGGGGGAATCGGTAGAGCAGCTCCGAGTGGATGCCACGGCTCCCGAGGCCCAACGCTTCCTTGTCACCGAGGGAGATGTGATCCACGTTCCCGAAACTGCTTTTTAAATGAACCCACCTCCCGAAGGCATCCCGGGCGACTTTCTCCCCCCCCAGGCGGGGGCGGCACCCGCTGCGGCGGCGTTTGACTTCAAGGCCTTCCTTGACATGCTGCGCCGGCATTACTGGATCGTCCTGCTCGGGCTGCTCGCAGGGCTCCTGGGCGGGCTGGCGTTTAATCACTTCTCCACCCCCGTCTACCGAGCGCAGGCGGAGATCAAAGCCCAACGCCGCGCTGCCACCTCGGGCGTCTCGATCTCGGGGGACCAACTCTCCCGCGAGACCACCCTTTTGCCCGAAGACCTCAAAACGGTAGAGCGTACGTTTTTGACGACCACACTCGTGCAGCGCGTCATCTCGAAGCTCAACCTCACCGCGCGCGAGGGGTTCATTTCCCCCAACCGGCGAACCGCCACCGAGGGCGAGCTCACCGGCTTCCTCCTGGGTAGCGCGGGCGTCTCGCTCATTACCGATACGCGGCTCATCTCCGTATGGTTTGACCACCGCAACCCCGATACCGCCCGCGAAGTGGCAAATGCGCTGGCCGAAGAAGGCGTGGCGCTCGACCGGGAGCGGCTGGCCGCCGCCGTCCAAGCCAATGTGGAGTATCTCAAGGCCGAGGCCGAGAAGATCAACTCGAAGCTCACCCAATCCCGCAAAGAGCTCAATGCTTATACCCGCTCGCAAGGGAGTATCTCGGTAGATGCGGAGATGAACATCGTGGCCGAGAAGCTGCGCGACCTCAATATCCGCGCCACCGAAGCCCGCGCCGAGCGGGTGAAGGTGGAGGCCGCTTACCAGGAAGTCCAGCGCTGCAATGGCGACCCGGAGAAGCTGGCAAACCTGGAGATCATCCGTGCCGCGCCGGGCGTCGCCGCGCTGGCCAACCGGATCAACGACATCAAAGGCAACCTCGCCAAGCTGGAGCGACGCTACCGGGCGCAACACCCGTTTGTCGTTCAGGCCGACACGGAGTTGAAGGATCTGGAAAAATCGTTCCACGAACGGGTGCGCGAGGCCGCCAATGGCGTGGCCGCAGCGCTTGCCGCCGCGCGCCACAGCGAAGAAACACTCCTCAAAGAGACCGAGGAGCAGGAGCAAAAGGTCATCAATACGCGCGACCTCGCCATCCACTCGCAGATGCTGCGCGGGCAGATCGAGGTAGACCAGCTTTCCTACGAAGCCACCCTCAAACGGCTCAACGAAGAGCTTTCGCAAACCCGCAGCGAGCCCGTGCTCCTCCAGCTCTCCGCGCTGGCCACCGGCGCTTACCCGACCACCGTGCCCCCCCAGCGGGCGTTGACTTCGGCGCTCTTTGGCGGGCTCCTGCTCGGGCTCGGAATCATCGGGCTCATGGTGCAGCTCGACTCGACTCTCAAAACCCCTGAAGCCGCCGAGCGCGCGCTCGGGCTGCCCGTGCTCACCGTCACCCCCGAAACCACCGGGTACGACCCCGCCGCCCCCCGCTGGAACGAGTGCGCCCTCCTTCGCGACCCACACTCCCCCGCAGCCGAAGCCTTCCGCACCTTGCGCACCTCCCTGCACATGATGATGGAGGCCGGGCAAGGGCGCTTCATCCTCATCACCGCGGCAGCAGGGGGCGATGGCATCACCTTCTCCACGCTCAACCTCGGCGTTGCGCTGGCACAAAGCGGCCTGCGCACCTTGCTCATTGATGCCAACCTGCGCACCCCCGCGCTGGAAGAGCGCGTCTTTGGCTCGCGGGGCCACTACGGGCTGGCAGATTTTTTGCAAGGGCGTGCACCGCTCTCCAGCATCATCCTCGCCTCGGGGGTGGCCAATCTCGACATCGTCACCGCAGGCAGCCCCTCCCAGCACCCGGTGGAGCTGCTTTCGCGGAGCCGCCTGCGGGTACTGCTCGATGGCGTGCAGCCGCTTTACGACCGGGTGATTGTCGATTCCTCAGCGGTCGACTCCGTCAGCGATACCCTTTGCTTTGCCCGTTACCTCCAACAGATCTGCCTTGTCATCCGCGCGGGGCAGACAACGAAGGCGGCAGCGCGCCGTACGATCGACCTGCTGGCGCGCTCGGGCGCGCGGGTTTCCGGGGTGATCCTCAACCGCGCCGCTCGCCAACAGGTGAGGCCCGGGCCTCCCCCCACTGCCGCAGCACTGGCAACGGGCGAAGAGGAGTCCGACTTTCCCAAAACCTGCACCACCTGCGGCCGCCACTACGAAACGCTGGAAGAATACCTCGCCACCACCACCCCACCCGAAGAGGAAGCCCCCCCTCTGCCATACCGCGGCAACGCGGAGTACCAGCAAAGCCAACAGTACCTGCGGCGGTGCGCTTGCGGCACCCTGCTCTCCCTGCCACCGGTGATGCGGCGCGACCTCTCCCACGAAGGCCAGCGGCGGCGGCAGCTTTTTAGCGAGCTGCTCGATGCGCTCCAGCAAGCCGGGCTCCCCCGGGAAGAAGCACGCACACAGCTTTTGCTGACACTGAAAACCTGGCGCAACGAAATCGGCGGAGCCCTGCCGGGCGAAGAATCCGAAGCGGGCCTTCGGCGGCGGCAACTCTTCGAAGAGTTGCTGGCGGGTTTACGCAAAGCGGGGTTTGCGGAAGAGAGCGCCCGCACCAAGCTGCTGGAGATCATCGAAGCATGGCGGGGCGCACCCTAACCTTCGGCCTCTGCCTCGTGGCAGGTGCCGCCACCGCTTTTGGGCAGACCAGCCGGGAAGACCTCCGCTCGGGAGACCCTCGGGCCTTCGATACGATGGACCCGAGCTCCTACCAGCTCGACTTCCCGCTTCTACCACCCGAAGAGCCGCTCAACGACTTCGACCAAAGCCCCCCCTTCCCCGTCGATACCCGCTCCGACCCGCAGGCGCTTTTTGACGACATCTCCCGCACCGGCCTGCCCACCCCTCCGCAGACTCCGGCAGACTATAACCCCGAGAGCATCTTCCTCCAGACCCGCTTCGCCAACGAAGCCGCCCTGCAAGCCGGGGTAGACTACCCCATCGCCACCGACCGGGAAGTCGTCCTCCTTGATGCCGGGCACCCCGTCTACTTCAGCCTCAGCAAAACGGCGGCCCTCTTCATGATCGAGGAAAGCTCGGTGAGCAAGGTGATGCCCGCCATCCCCGACCCCAGCCTCATCTTCGAAAAGCAGCGCCCCTACCTTCGCACGCTTGGGCTCTTCCGCTACATGGTGGATGTGGGGCACACCTTCGCCTTTGCCAATAACGTCTTTGGCACCCAGAAAGACCACCTTTCCGACGTCTACTTCGCCCTCAACCCGCGCATCTATGTAGAAACCGGCAACCGGGGGCTCCTCTCGCTGAGCTACTCGCCCTCCTTCGTCCGCTACCACAAGTACAAGGAGATGAATGCGGGCAATGAAAACACCACCCTCGCGCTCCGCTACCCCTTCTCGAAGCTGGAAGTAGGGAGCGACCTCTCTTACCAAACCCAGAGCGGCCTCTTCATCAACAGCCCCGGCGTGGCACAGCAGCGCACCTGGCTCTCCAACACCTTCCTGCGCTACCCCATTACCCACAAAACGGAAGCCACACTCGGCTACCGCGTCACCTTTAACGACCGCAGCCCCGGCGGCCGCCGTACCGACCACCTCCTCTCCGGCTACCTCGACCACACCTATAGCCCCAAGTGGACCTTCGGCTCGTACCTCGAGGTTGGCCGCTCCAACGCCCCCGAGTGGGAGCAAGCCTACGGCACCGCAGGCGTGCGGCTCCAGTACCGCCCCGACTACCACTGGCGCTTCATCCTTCAAGCCGGGCAACACCAGCGCGAGATCTCCCCCGCACTGCCCACGCTCGGTGAGCTACAGACACCCGTCTTCAAATTCACCGCCGCCTACCACCGCACCGCCAACCTCGGCGTGGTGCTCCGGGCGTTTCGCGAAGTCACCACCGATGGCTTTGCCGAAGTGGCCTTGAGCCTGCGCACGGGGGCGGAGCTTACCTTCCTTTCGCGCTTCTACCGCAAGGCAGAACTTTCGCTGCGCGTGGGCGTGGGGCAGATGGAGCTTTGGTCGAGCATGGAGCCGTATGAGAGCGACTTGGGGTACCTCGAAGGGGCGCTGGCCCTTTCCTACGAACTATCCCGCAATGTGGAGGTCATCCTGTTCGACAACCTCCAACGGCGCTTTGCCGCCTCTCACTCAAACCGCTACACCGCCAACACGGTGGGGCTTGCCATCAACCTCCGCTTCTGACATTGGAGAACCGACACCGCCTTCCCCACAAATGTTTCAGCATCGCGAACTTGGTCTGATCCAGACCTACCAGCTTGGGGCCACCCTGTTGATGACGCTGCTCTACTGGGGTTGGTACTTCCTGCTCGGCAGGCTCGGAGGCGGCACCATGCCCGAGATTTTTTCCGAGTATCTCCGTTTCTACTTCTTTCTGGTGCTCACCTTCCAGGTCTCCTTCCTTCGGGGGCGGCAGTACGATATCTTCTCCGTCTCTTCGGGGGTGACGGAGAGCCACCGGTTTATCTCCCCGCACCTGTTGTTTTCCGCCAGCGTCAGCCTCATCTACCTGGTGATGACGCGGGAGAGCGAGATGTCGCGCCTCTTTCTGCTGCTCTACTTTGGCAGCTCCTATATCGTCCTCCTCGCCTTTACCCGCTACCTCGCGCTCGACTTGCTGCGCTTCTTTTTCGGCAGGCACAAGCACCGGCTCCTCATCATCGGCCAGCCGCATGAGTTGATCAACATCGACTCGTTGCTGGAAAAAGCGCGCCTCTTCGGGTTTGAGACCGTGGGCATGGCCACAGAAGCCTCGTCGGAAATGCTCCCCCCCGGCATCCCCCACCTTGGGAGCCCGGAGAACCTTGCGGAGATTCTCGACACCCACCAGATCGGCAACATCTTCATCATCGGCAGCCCGAGAGACCGGCGGATGCTCGGCGGCTGGCTGCGGCTGGCCGAGACACGCGGGTGCCGTGTTTCGCTCGTCAACGACCTTGACCTCTTTCTCCAGCGCCGCCTCTCCTACTTTCGGTGTGATAATATCGACCTCATCGAGCTACGGCAGGAACCGCTGCAAAACATGCTCAACCGGGCGATCAAGCGGACTTACGACATCATCCTGAGCCTCCCCGTGGTGTTGTTTATCCTCCCACCGTTGATGGTCTTTGTCTGGCTTTGCCAGCGCATTCAGGCCCCCGGGCCGCTCTTTTTCCGGCAGGTCCGCTCCGGGTTGGGGAACCAACGCTTTACCATCCTGAAATTTCGCACCATGTATGCCGACTTGTGCGAATCCTCCGCCCAAGCCACCGTGGCCGACGAGCGCATCTTCCCCATTGGCCGCCTTCTCCGGCGTTTTAGCCTTGATGAGTTTCCGCAGTTTCTCAACGTCCTCCTGGGCCACATGAGCCTCGTAGGCCCACGGCCACACATGCTCCAGCATGATGCCCTCTTTGCCGAGCAAATGGCCAGCTACCGCATCCGCAGCTTTGTGAAGCCGGGCATCACCGGGTTGGCACAGATCCGTGGCTTCCGGGGAGAAGCCATCGGGCCCGAAGACGTCATCCTACGCGTGGCCTGCGATATCGAGTATATCGAGAAATGGGAGCCGATGCTCGACATCCGCATCCTCTGGCTCACAGCCACCCAACTCATCCGCCCCCCGCAGACAGCCTATTAGCAGGCCGGAAGCTCTTGCGTTTTCTTCCACCCTCTGAAATCTTCTCTCCCACTTATGGCGAACGAACCCGTATACCCGGAAGCGATCGAACCGGACGACTTCTGGGACGAGCACAAAAACAAGATCATCGGCTACACCGTGGCCGTCCTGCTTCTCATCCTCGGGTACGGCTCTTACGCGTTGATCTCGCAACGCAAGGCCGCTGCCGCTCGCGAAAGCTACGCCACAGCGACAGATGTTGCCGGGTTTGAGTCCGTCATCAAAGACCACCCGGGCACCATCGTCGCCGGAAATGCCTCCCTGCGCCTCGCCGAAGAGCTGCGCCGCGAAGGCCGCTATGCCGACGCCATCGCCACGTTGAACGCCTTTATCGCCAAAGAGCCGCAGCACCCCCTCATCTCCGCAGCCTGGAATAGCATCGGCATCACCTACGAGCTGGAAGGCAAGACCGAGGAAGCCCTCACGGCCTATCAAGAAACAGCCGCCAAATACCCGGAGGCGTACACCGCCCCCATCGCCCTCAACTCGCAGGCCCGCCTGCTCGCGGCGCAGGGTAAGAAAAACGAGGCGCGCCAGGTCTTGCAGGATGTCGTCGCCCGCTTCCCTGAAACCGCGTTTGCACAAGACGCGCGCCGGGAGTTGCGCTTCCTGCGTCCTTGAGCCCCGCCTCCCACGCCCACCTTTACGGCCTGCCCTTTACTTGGGCAGGCCTTTTTTTTAGAGAAAATCTGCTTCAAACGCAGGCCGGGTTCGATATATCCCTAACGCCCAATGCAAACCACACTGATTTTGTTGAAGCCGGACAGCATCGCCACGCGCAAAGTGGGCGAAGTCGTGCGGCGTTTTGAAGAAGATGGCTTCAAGATTCGCGGTATCAAAATGTTCCAGCTCTCCAAAGAGCTGCTCGAAGAGCACTACGCCCACCTCCTTGAGAAGCCCTTCTTCCCCGAAGTGGCGGAGTTCATGCAGTCCACTCCCATCGTTGCGCTGGCCTTGGAGGGCGAAAACGCCGTCGAGCGCGTGCGCAACCTTATCGGGCCGACGGATTCGAAGAAGGCAGACAAAGGCACCATCCGTGGCGACTTCGGGGTGGATGTCATGGTCAACATTGTCCACGCCTCAGACTCCGAAGAGAACGCGCAGATCGAGCTGAAGCGCTTCTTCGCCCCGGGCGAGCTCTTCACCTACGAGCTTCGGTACGCTGGCCAAGCCTAAGCAAGCCCCCTTTCAAAAAAGGCACCCCGCATCCATGCAGGGTGCCTTTTTTCGTTTCAGGGCACTTCTGGAAACCGAGGGCATGACAACCACGAAGGATCTTTGATGCCATTTTGCGGCGATTTTTTGGGGCAATACTGGGAATCTTGACCCAAAAATTGGCGCAAAATGGCGCAAGAAGACAAAGGGGATGGCGTGCCTTCGGTTTCCAGTGGTGCCCTTCAGGCCGGGAGCAAAAAAAACAAAAAACCCGCTTGCCTTCAGAGAAACATCAGGCAGAATCTGCCTCTCTTTTACGAGCGGCTAGGTAGCTCAGTCGGTAGAGCAGAGGACTGAAAATCCTCGTGTCGGGGGTTCGATTCCCTCCCTAGCCACCGCTCGCAAGTCCCTAAAAATTAGGGCTATCCCTCAAGTACGTCCGGTACGGCTGTCGCCGGATTTCCGCACTGCTCCAACGAGAAGGGTCGTCGGAGGGAGTATGTACGATCCAACGGCTTCGTCGAGTGTGTACCGCCGCGCAAACGACACCGTAGTCGTCGGGAAGCGTCCACTGGGCTGCCGATGGCGGCACTGCACCGGGGGCATGTCTGGAGCGTGGGATTTCATCTCAGATTCAACTACCCGAGGCGAAAGCCTTCGGATGCTGACGATCCTTGATGAGTATACGCGTAAATGCCATGTGTTTCGGGCCGACTGTGCCCTGCGTAGTAGTAACGTGCTTGAATGGCTGGGCTGGGCGTTGAAGGAACATGGAGCACCGGCCTAACTTCGTAGTGATAACGGCCCCGAGCTTATCGCCAAGGAGGTGAGGTAATGGCTCAAGATGCATGGAACCAAGACGATCTACAACGAACCCGGCAGCCCTTGGCAGAATGGCTTCGTCGAGAGTTTTCACAGACGCTTCCGCTATGAATGACTTAATAGCGAACAGCTCTGGAGCTTAAAGAGAAAGCCGGCTGATCGGAATAAGGATGTGAAAGAAGATCGACTTTTGGGAGACGATAAGGCATGCATTCCCCCCATCAAATGATAGACGCAGCTTCTGCTCCGCTCTCGCCTCCACGCACGGTTTTATACACTGGTTCCGGTGGCCGGGTAGGCAACCAGGTAATCTCTCTACTTGAAGGGCGCGGGTATGAAATGATCCCCGCGGACATTCGCAATACCGACCCGCCCACGCCCCGCTTCCGAGAGGTGGATGTGCGGGATTTTGACCAAGTGATGCAAGCCTGTGAAGGGGTGGACGCCGTGGTGCACGCGGCCATCGCCTCCAGCCGGGCCTTCGGCATCGTGGATGAGCGCTTCCATCCTCAGGAAGAGAAGTTGGAGTTTGACCATGTTTCCTTCGATGTAAATGTGAAGGGAACTTACAACGTCCTGGAAGCGGCACGGCGGCACGGCATCCGGCGAGTGGTTTTTTTAAGCAGCCTGACGACCGTATTCGGCCAGCCCGAGCGCCCGCTGCCGCCCCACCCCCGGCCCGCCCCTGTGAATGTCTATGCCTGTACGAAGCTCTGCGGGGAGCAGCTTGGGGAGGTCTTCTCACGAACGTTCGGGATGTCGGTGCTTTCGCTACGCATCGGGCAGCCGTACCCGCTCCATCTCGCCCGCGAGCCGGAATGGGTGGCCACCCCTCGGACTCGCGCCGGGTTCACGGTTTTTGAGGATTTAACGGAGGCGATTACCCGCGCTTTGAACCACCCAACGCCGGAATGGGGGGTTTACCCGGTCACTTCCTGGACCCCCATACCAATGGTGGATCTAAGCGATGCCGAGGCCATTGGCTACCACCCGCGCTTTACCGTGGTGGAAGGGGGAGCTATCGAGCCCCGGCCGCGATAAGCTACGACCTCCACCTCTTCTCCAGGAGGGTGCCGGAACAAAATAAACAGCCCCGCCGCAAGCAGCGGGGTATTTTAGAGGAACCCGCTCAGAGCAACCCAAGCTGTGGGTCTTCATGAAGTTTCTTGTACCCAGTCGCTTGGTTCTTCACGTCATTGCCTATCGTGCTTTCGTTTCGGTGTTCGCAAAATAGCCATCCCTCCAAAACTCCCCTCCCCATAGCTTCTTTTTCACTTGGGGGCAGCGTCTGAATATCTCTCTCGCCGTCGAACTTTTGATCAAGGTCACAATCTTCGTCACGCTCTACCTCGGTACTGACTGCACCAAAAAGTGCACAGGATCTTTGTCCGTGCCAATTTCCAGAAAGCTCACTTGGTAGCGATCTGAAATCTCGATGCAAACCTCCTTGAGAACACTATCCACGTCCTCGTCAAAAACCGCCCTTCGGTACTTCGCCGGAAACACCAGTCCACATGAAAAGGCGCGTCCTTTTTCCGGCAATATTCGATCTCCGGAAAGCATCGGGAAAACGGAGTCTCGCAGAAACGCGGGCTAACAATGCGGTGGCCGTGGCGGTTCGAGAAGCCGTGTTGGCCCAACCCTTTGAGGAAGCGAGGGTCGTTGGTGTGAAGGAAGATCATCCTTCGGTTTGCAGATGGGGCTTCTTCAGGGCTCGATGCGGAAGACTTTCACGGCATAGGGTGCGAATTCCATCGGGGCGGAGCCGCCGTGGATCTCCAGCGTTTCACCGGGCTCAAAGCGGCTTTTGAGGCGGGCGTTCCCAATGCCCGGGAGGGAGACGCGGGCTTCTTCGTTCTGGCGTGAATCGCTCACCAAAAGAAGGTACCGCCCGCCGGGCGTGCTTTTGATCGCGCCGTGCAACGCCTCGTTGGGCGGCTCAAAACGAACGGCTTCTTCCGAGTTGGGGGTGATGAGAATCTCTTCTTCGATGGAGGCGAGTTCTT
Organism: Chthoniobacteraceae bacterium; assembly: GCA_037189965.1. Taxonomy (GTDB): domain Bacteria; phylum Verrucomicrobiota; class Verrucomicrobiia; order Chthoniobacterales; family Chthoniobacteraceae; genus DATMFV01. The sequence goes on from JBBCKB010000102.1 coordinate 43,564, forward strand.
TCATTACCTTTCCGAGGATTTCAACCTGTTCCGGATGCTCCCCGGTGTACCACCCGGAGGCGGCTTCGGAGCTGCTGGCAACGCGGTCATCCCAAGCGTAAATGCCCAAGCCGTTGGCCCCTGCGACGATGGCCAGGTACGCCATGCAGCGGAGTTCCTCATAGCTTGGCAGCTTTGAGCGATACTGTGGGAGGATAATCCAGACCGGTTTAAGCCCGCCGGTATCGCGGATCGTCTGGCGGGTCTGGTCTGCAACGAGGCGCAGCGAAACGAGCGGGATGGGATAGGGATCGCGCGCAATGATGTCGCACCCCTCCGCGGTCTCTTGCACCCGGCTGGAGTTGTTCTGCACGATGTATACCGGGACGTCGCGCGCCATTAGTTTGCAGGCCACGTAACTTTCCCGCAGGCGTTCCAAAGAAGCGCCCCACGGTTCATCAGCAGCGGCCCAGGCCAGAAGCCGCCGCTCCTGGGCAGACCGGGTGAGAAACCATTTAGACTGGTAGTTTGCGGCGGGCATCAGCATCAGGTCCGCCTTTTCGGCCGCTTTGAACCAGGCGTTCATCTTCTCCCATTTTTCATCCGGGTTGAGGACAAACCGCAGCTTCGGGTCCCGCGGTTTGACCGCGTTAAAACCGAGGCCTTTGACGGTCTCAAAATCTTCCGGAAGGACGTGGTAGAGCAATAGGGGGAAACGGCGCTTCCCATGGATTGTAAGCCCGCCATCGGGCAGGAGCGTTACCGGCGCTTCCTTGCCCGGCTCCGTATTGGCCATCCTCACTTCCTTTGAGAAGATGGGCCGGTTTTCGCTGAAAGCCTGCACGATCATCGTGTACGGGGCGTTCTTCCACCCGGGGAGCGGAAAGGTAAAAGTCTTTCTCCGGGCGTCCTCCAGGCGGAGGCGTTGGATGGTGGAGCCTTTGCCCGTATGGTTTTCCCAGTAGACCGTCACCTCCACCGGAAACGGGAGATCGGGGCGGATATGGTCGATCACCAAACCCGCCTCTCCCTTGCCGTGGTAGGGGAGTTCGTGGATGTAAACCTCCATGCTGGGAAGCGGGCTGTATTCCCGAGGGGCGGAGGCGATCTTCACGCCCGCCACTTTGAAGTTCTTCATCCCTTTGAAGAGGGAGACTGGCGAGCCCGGGTTGCTCTGGAGCGGCAGCGGCTCTTCCCGGACGATGTAGCGGGTACGGTCCACGGCGCGGTCCAGCCAGGTGCGGATGACTCTCAAGCCAGGGTCATAAGTAAGCGCCACGTGGACCCATTGGCCGGTGGGAAGCTCCCGCGCACCGTTGAAGTTTTCGGTGGCGGTCGGATAATAGCCGAGTTGCTTTCCGGTGGCGAAGACTTTGCTCCTGGGAAAGATCATCCATTTCACGTCGATCTGCCCGTTCTTGATTTCCGTGACGGCCGTCTGGGGTTTGGAAAAGAAGCCGCCCTGGATCTCCGCCGCAGAAGCCGCGTCGAAGTGGAGCCAGCACTCGAAGGTGAAGCCGGGGGTAAAGTCAAACCTGCCCCCATCCTTGATGCGGATCTCATTGCTCCCGGCGTCGCCAAATTCCAGGACCTGCCCGAACCGCTCGTCATGGACGGCGGTGCCGCCGCTGACGAGGGGGGGCTGGGAGGCACGTGAATCTACCAGAGCCCCGGAGGCATCCACCTCAAGCTCGCAGAGCACCGATTCCCCAGCCACCTCCCGCGCCTCGGAGGCCGCATGGCAAACCGGAGTGCCGTGGAGAAAAAGCCAAGTGACGCCTAACCAGAGGCGCAGGGAGAAGGAGAGAAATCGTGAAGCCATGAATGAGAGAAGAAAGAGGAGCCAGACGACCAGCGAGAATAGTCGGGAATATTGCTCAGGAGGCAAACGGAGAAACCTTCCGGCGGCGGAAGGTCAAGGCCGCGCCCGCCGCGCCAAGCGCGAGCCACACTGTGGAGCCCGGTTCGGGAATGGCGGTGGTCACCAGCCGCACGTCGCTCGCACCGTAGAAGAACTGGAAGCTGTAGTTTGTTCCGCCGTAGTTAAGGCTAAACGCCTGCTCCGGGGGCAACTCCACGCCGTTGACCGTGCCGAACACGCCGGAAATCGTCCCTGTAAGAATCGTAAACTCCTGGTTGAGGAGAGGTGCGCTCTCCAGGCTCAGGGCGAAGTCCGCGTTGCCGAGAGTCACCGCGCCGCTGATCTCCAGCGTCCCGGAGCCGGAGGCCCCCAGGGCCATGGCAAAGTGGGCGCCGTCTTCCAGCGTCAAGGAGCCGGTGATCTCCAACGCGCCGCTCTGCCCCCCCCGGATCGTGCCGCCGGAACGGATCAGCACGCTGGATGCGGCAGACGCGCCCAGCGCCCCGGTGCCGCTCAAGATCCCCCCGTCGTTGACAATGACGCTTCCCGAACTTGTCAACGCGCCGTCGAGTTGCAGCTCTCCGCCTTGGAGATAGGTGCCCCCCGTGTAGTTGCTGGTACCGGAGAGGAGAAGCTTGCCGGGGCCGGTTTTCACCACCGAGTTTCCACTTGCGGGAACGAGCGCTCCCTCCAGCGTTAGAACGCCATCGGTGCTGTACTGGTGGATCGTCAGGCCGCCTGCGGTGCTGGCGCGGACTTGTGTGGTGCTATTGATGGCGAAGTCTCCCGCGCCTTCCTGCATCAGGATGGCGTTGGTGTTGACGGACCCTGCGGCGCTGTTGATCGCCCCCGCTCCGGTGATCGTCAGGGAGTTGATGGTCTGCTGTGAGTTAACCAGGGAGATGACGCCTTCCGCCTTATAGTTGGCCGTTGAAAGGTTGGCGCTGGTTTTCAGCACTTCCGTCGGGATGAAGCGTGTGACCCGGTTACTCCCATCAATGGCCACAAACCCGGTGGTGCCACTTGCATCGGTGACGGTAGCGTATTTCATGAGACCGTTGACCATGGAGGGCGCGGAGGTGAAGGCCGCAGATGAATCTGCTGCCGATAGGTCGAAGTGGAGCGTCCCATAGGCCACGCGGCTGAGGCTTGACGCCGTCAGCGTGGTGCTTGCGCTAACCACAACCTTTGCGGCGGCGTTGGTGTACATCCGCAATGCCCCCACCGAGGTGGAGGAACTCCCGCTGCTGGCGCCTTTGATTTCGAGCGTCCCGGTATTCGCCGTAAAATAGTTGGTGGCGAGGCCGAATGAGACCGGCGTGGCCGCGTTGAGGCTCCCTCCTGAAGCGAGGTCAAGGCGGAGGGTTCCCGCATTGATCCGCGTGTCTCCGGTGTACGTATTGGCACCCGCAAGGGTGAGCGTGCCGAGGCCGCCTTTCACCAGCACCGCAGAGGTGCTTTCGCTGAGGTTCCCCTTTACCAGAAGCTCTCCTCCATGAACAGTAAAAGTCCGATTGCCGACAAGCACCATCGCCAGGTCGATCGTTTGTTTGTTCCCGCTCTCGTTAGTGACGTTCCCTTCCAGCGTGACGGAATTTCCGCCCAAGACGAAGGCACCGGCATCCTGCGTGAACGTGATCCCGAGGAAAGAGGTGCCCGCCGTGTACGGGTTGACCGTGGCAAGGCGGGTGGTGCCGGAAAAGAAGAGGCTGTCTGAGGCGGCCAGTGAGGCGCCGCCCCAGTTCGCAGCAGTATTCCAGAGGTTATCCGTGCCGCCGCCGTTCCAGGTCTGGTTGGCGGCCAAAACGGGGGAAAGGGACGAAACGCAAAACAGGGCGGCGAGAACAAACGAGGAAGCGGGATGGGAGGTTTTCATTGGGAGGTGCGGGAGGTGCGGGGTTAGGCGTTACGGACGGTTTCCATGGTGCGAAACTCGCCGGGTTGAAGCTCGACGGCGTCGCTCACTCCGAAGTGGTGAACGAAGCAGCGGCGTGGGGTTTCAAAATCGATGTTCAGAAGGCAAATTTTACCGGCCTGGGGAAAGTAGGAGCACGCGATGTACTGGCACTCCGGCCCGGCGTCCTCGCGGTCATCGGTGATCCAGACGTGCCCTCGCGCATTGCGGGCAATGTGGCGGTAGATCATTCCGATGAGGCCGGGAGATCCAATCGTCGCCCCGGGGCCTTCGTCGATGTCCATCGCACCGGGGTAGGACCATGAGTTGAGGAAATAGACGCTCCCCTTTCCGCAACGCCGCCGCAGAAGAACAGGCTCCATCCCTTCGTCATCCACGACCAGCGCTTCCGCCGTGGGGTCGAGCACTTCGAGGTCGCCCATGCAGGTCGTCAGGATACCGAAACGCCGTGGGAGCCCGAAACCAAGCTCCCCTTTCCGATCCGGCGCAGTGGCCCAGTAATAACGGCGGCCCCGCCCTTTGATGCGGACACCGCAAAGGTGCGAAAAATCACCCCCATGGACGAGTTCATCCACGGTGTAGTTGGAGGCATCGCGGGTATCGTTCGTGGAGAGATGGGGAATGGAGATAAAGAGGGTGCCACCCGCCTCCACGTAGCCGCACAGCTCATCATACTGCCGCTCGGAGGCGGTGTTCCAACCGGCGAAGAGGAGCGCGCGGTAATGGTCGGAGAGAAACCCGGCGGTGATCTGGTCACGCACGAAGCTGACAATATCCACCATGCCGTACGGCGTGCCCGAGAGAAACCGGTTGAGATACGGGGCAAGGACGGGGGGTCTCGGGAAGAAGATTTTTTTGACAATGTTCCACCCGCGTTCCGGCGCGCCGTGGCGCCAGGCGGGGTTCCGATCGGCGAGATTGTACATCCCGGCGATCGCACCGTTGGGCGTATACTCGTGGCTGGAGAGGTCGTTGTTTCCCTTGGCGATGGCGATGGTGCTCTCCGGCTGCCCTTCAGGGGTGCCGTTTGCTTTGACGAAATCGTAAAAGTCGGAGATGACCCTGCGGTAACGCCGGGCGATGGGAGAATGGTAATTGATCCCGCAATAGCTCTTGCGCGCCTCCTCAACATAGGGCGCGCTCAGGTGGGGGGCGTTGTTGCCGATCCTTTCCAGCTCCACGCGCGGCGTATCGAACATCGGGGAGTCTGTGGCCAGGGTGGCCTGGAGAAACCAGTTTCCGCTTTCATTAACGATCATCTTGCTCCCCGCCATGTACTTGAGGTACATCGCCGCGCGAAGAAGGGGGAACTTGTGGGGGTGGCTATACGGAATCCATGAGTAATGTTCGTGGGCAAGATGTGTGCCCCAGAGTGGAAGACCATACTGCCGGTAAAGCCCACGCGAAAGGGCGGAGGCAGCGTTCAGATCGCTGAAGGCGAAGTCTTCAATGACGGGAATGTCCGCTCCGGCCGCAATTTCGTAATCAACATAGAAGTTCGCGCTGGTGGCCATGACATTCCCCCACCCCGTTGTGTGCCGCTCTTCGACATGTCGCCGCACGCGGTCGATCAAGTCATCGGCGAGAAACGTGAGGGTGATTTGCGAGGGATCAAGCCCCTCAATCTGCGACTCATGGAGGCGGAAGCTGAAGATCTCGCCCAGGTCGTAGCCAAGATAGTATTCACCCGCTTCGCCAAAACGTTGCGACCATTGCGGAGCCGCCTGCGTGTAAAGGATGGCGGTGTAAATGCCCTTCTCGGCCGCGGTCTTGATGAATTTAAAAACACCCGCCCCAAAGCGTTCGGGATACTGTTTGCTTTCCGGCCAATCCTCGGCGGTAAGGAATTTGCCATTCTCCCAATCGGGCTCCGGTGGAGTAATGCCAAGGTCCTCCAGGGCGTGGTAGCGGGAAACGGTCAGTGCGGATTTCCCCCCATTATACCCCCAGTACTGGGCAAGGTTGCCCTGGTTTTCTTCGAGGATTCGGTCGAGCATGTCGATAGGTGAATCACTCTGAGGCACCCAGACGGTATGGACCCGGCCGGAGTTGGTGATGTAGTCCGCGCAGGTGTTGGCATAGATACCGGAACCGATGAAGATGCCGCACGGTGGGAGTTTGACGGGTTGTCGCATGAAGAATGGCTAGTTGACAGAGATCACGTAAAGTTCCGCGTCGTCATACCAGATGACGTCGTTGGAAGAGGCCTGCCCTTCGGCGCGCAGCTCCACGCCGAGCCTCGCGGCGCGGTCCGGAGCTTTGAGGACGCCGGAGATCACTCCCCAAGCTCCTTTGGGTGGGGCGGTGGGGGCTAGGGTGAGCGTTTCACCCAGTACCTCCCCGTTGGCGTCCGCCCAGCGAAGGCGGACGCTCGCCGCCCCCTCGCCCATCTGTCGTGCCCGCACGCGGAACCGGTAGAACCGGCGGGGCGAAACGGCAGCCTCCTGCACAAACGCCGCTTCGCTACATCCTTCCAACCGCGCGGAACCGTGCCCGCTCGCGCCATTTACGTCGCGGTTCAATTCGCCTCGAGAAGTCCCGGCTTGCACCGGCGTCCATTCCTCGGCGGGCGCTTTCGCAATCGTAAGAAGATCCCTCTTGTAAAAAGCGGCTGGGCGGGTGGTGCTGGAGGCTCCGTTATTAAAGTCTCCATTCTTCAAAAGATTGGGAATCCGCACACCGCGCGTACCGGCCTTGCGCTCCTGAATCACGAATTCATGGGCAGCGCGAGCGAGGGCCGCCTTTTCCGGGTCCATGCCGTCGCGCAACGCGGCGGAGGTGCCGGGGAGAATATCCTCCCATGTCTGCGGTTTGACTCTCCAGAACTTCGTGGGCCACCAGCGATACTGCTCGCTCCAGGTCCAGACATATTCGTCAGAGGCCTCCCGAGCAAAGCCGACGGCTTCCCTTAGGCGGTCCGCCACGGTGAGGTGCTCAAGCGGCGGGTCGGTGATGACGTCGGTATGGGGATCGCTTGTCGGAAAGCTGACAAAAGCGTCGAGGTAAATGGCAATGCTTACCTGCACCTGTGCCCGGTATTTGGCACGGTTCTCCGGCGCGACAAGCGAGATGGCTGCGTTGCGCGTGGCATTGGCGCGTTTGAGGTACTGGAGCTCGCTGGAATGAGGGTAAGCATGCTCGTTGCCGTCCACGATCGTGATGCCGGGCGGCACGGCGTCCAACCAGCCATTGATAAAGGCAGGGTAAAGGTTGTAGCGCTTCTCCTCCATCCCTTCCCACGGGTCTCCCCCCATCGGGCCCATGGCGAGCCCGCCCTGCATGAAGTAGGTGAAGAACGTCATGCCCGGGTATTCCGCCGCCATCGCCTCCATCACTTCTCTGCCACGCTGGCGGACTTTGGCGCTGTATTCAGTAAAGGTGTACTTCGCCTGCTGTTCCTGGCGGTTGTAATTGAACGGAGCACGACGGCCATCGGCGAGAGCCCTGACATAGTTCTCCGGGTCCAGTAGGACGCCTTTGAAGCCGCCTTCCCGGGAAATCCACGCGGCAATGCGAAAGTGTTCCACGGCGTGTTTCCACCCTTCGTCGTCAAACCAATCTACCGTGCTGGGCCCGGCACAGATGCGGATGAAGTTGTCTGTCAGCTTCGTGGAGCGGGCGGACTGGAGCACTTTGATCTCTTCGAGGAACCATTCCCGCCTCCACGGGGTCTTGCTCAGGACGTTGGAAAAGGCGATCGGCTTGCCCGCTTCGTCGAGACGCGGCTTGCCGGATTCATCGGTGATTTCGAGATTGATGACCACCCCGTCGTACGGCGTCGCCTCCATGTCGGGAAGGAGCCGCTTGAACTCCGCCGCGCTGGAGGGAGAATCCCAGCCGGACTCGATCAGTTTTTTACGTGGCATCTCCCAAGGGGAGGCTGCTTGCGCCACGCTCGCCCCTCCCCACGAGAACGCGGACAGGACGGCGATAACTAGCGGAATTCCGGGACGAAAAAGGAAGAGGGTGCGGAGCATAGTTGGAGTAGGCGATGACAAGGTGCGTCTTCCCATTGGGGCGACGGCGTCAGGGATCAAAATTTTTGCTGCCATTGGGGCTGATGTAGCGTTGATCGCGGCCCCATGAATCAAAGTTGGTGCTCCAGGATGGCGCGGTGGTCTCCGTGCCCGCCTTGCGCGTGAGCGTCGCGGCGTGCCCGTCGAGGAAGAAGAAATTCAGGGCGTTGGGCAGAAGGTGGGAGCGGGGCTCAAGGTACCGCGGGGAGTAGCCATCGAGCGCGAAACTCGCGTGCTCCAGACTCCAGGTGGCTCCGGATGAGGTGGACTCCGTGAGGAAAAGCATCCGGTGGTTCCCGGGATAGGCGCGGGAGGTAAAGTGCGGCCCGGGAAGCTGCGCCATCTTTACCTGGAGGAGGTAGAAATTGACGCTGTAGCCTGCCAGGGTCGCAAGGCGGACTTTTTCCTTCGGGTACTTCTTTCTTCCCTCCGGCGTGAGGCGCATGGCTGGGCAATAGGGCGAAGCGCCGATATAGTTGGGCACGAGATGATCGGCCCAGTTGAAATCCGAGTGCAGTTCGTTGGGGTTAAAATACTTCATTAGATGCCCGGGGGGCAGCATTCCGCCGTTATCTCCGGCATAGGCCATAAAGGCTCCGTAAAGCTGGCGCATGTTGGAGAGGCAACCCACGGTCTGAAACCGTGTCCGCATCTGATGGGAAATGGGAAATGCGAGAGTGACAAAAACCACCACCAGCGCGATGGCAAGGAGCAGTTCAACCAAGGTAAGTCCCCTGCTCGCTGGAGCGGGCCTCACCCGGAGGTGTCCACCCGTTTGCCGGGGGAAGGGAGCGCGAAAGTCCGTTCCCGTCACCACATGGTTCGGTGCGAGGCAAAGCCATCTGGAGGGGGTAAATGACACGCTCGCCAAACTATGGCGCACCCGGTTTGTAGCTGCAAATGCCGCGCGATGTTCACTTTAACACGCCCTAGCCCCCCCCCCCCGAGGGCCTGGGGGCCCGAAAACTGATACGTTTCTACGTATCCACCCATTCGCCCTGCATTGAAAGGACGCTCGGCTGGCGCAGCAGGCCAAACTCCCGCCGGAGCAGAAGATTGTGCAGGAAGCGGACACCCTCCCCGCCGATCGAGGCGGGGTCGAGCACCAGGCGGGGAGCACCCGGGCCGCATTCCCACTCATTGAGGAAGAAGACCCGCTTACCCAAGGGTTGAAGGCTTTGCTGAATGGGGAGGTGAATGGTAAGAACGCCATCAATCTTTGCCTTTCGAGCCCAGGCGCGGATGGACGCCATACTCCAGCCTTCGCCCCGAAAGATCAACGGCTCATGGTATTCGTGAACCCCGGAAAGGTAACCGCCAAGCCACCGGTGCCCTGTCCGCCCGTCATACCCGGAGCCGACAGCCAGGCCGACGCGCCGACATCCGGCCTGCCGCAGCCGTTCACAGCCGGAGAAGGCACTTTGGAAATAATCCATGGCCACTGCATGCATGAGGGGCTGGTGCTCCAAGGGCCCGAGTGAGACGGCGGCAAACTCATCCCAATCCCAATCATGAAAAATCCGCGGCTTCCCGGTCGGGCCAAAGAGGAGCCCGCGGATTCCACGGTGAAAAAGCATCCGGCTGAGCGATTTTGAGGAGGCATCCTGACTGGGCAGGAAAGAGAAACGCTCAACCTCGTAGCCGAAGAGGCGGGCCTCCCGGGCCGCACCCTCGATCACCCTTTTGCTGAAGGAGGAGTTGTCACAATCAAGAAAAGCGAGCACGCCGTGGTGGGCGGGGGGTTCATGCCGCGTCCGGTAGGCAGCGAGGGCGGAGAGCGCCGGATCTGGCCGGTAGCCAGATTCCTCCAGAGCCTGCCTTACTTTGCGAGCCGTCTCCGGTTTGACCTGTTTGCTCCCCTGCACCACCCGGGATACGGTCATATGGCTCACGCCGGCCAGCCGGGCCACATCCATGAGCGTGGGGCGGCGCGCGTTCTCAGGGGGCATACTGAGAGGCAATGTAAGGGGAAATCCGGGGCAAAGCAAAGACGTGTTGTTGTGAACATTTTGAAGGGGTTGGCTTCCGGCGGGTTTGGGTGGAGAAGGAAGATCACGTGAATCCCGCAACTCCCCAATCGTATTCCGGCGTCATTCCCTCACTCGCCCAAGTGGCGGACTTTGGCCCCCCTCGTTCCGAATGCGGCATCGGCTGCCTGATGCCATGGAACGGGCGGCTCTATGTCCTAAACTATGTCTCGCACCGCCGCAAAAGCGGGACGGGAACAGGCCTGCGCGTCATTGATGAGAACTTCCAAATGACCCACCACCCGGCCGCGGTAGACGGCACCTATGCCAACCGGTTCATCCATTTTCCTTCCAGCCAGCTGATCATCGGCCCGCACGTCATCGATACCGAACACCGGGTCCGCACCGTGCCCGACCTCGTCGACATCCGCATCTGTGGCACAGCAAGGCACCTTTCCGACCCGGAGAACCTTGTCTACATTCTCGGGATGGAGGGGGAGCTCTTCGAACTCAACGTCCACACGCTGGAGCTGGTGTTGCGGTTTGACCTCACCAAGGAGCTGGAAACCCCGGGAGTGATGAAGTGTCACTTCAAGGATTGCTACAGCGAATTCGGCCGCCTCGTGGTGGTGAACAACGACTACAGCGAGCCTGATTTTCTCGGCCACCAAAGCGAGGGCACGCTGGCGGAGTACGACGGCAAGGAATGGAGAGTTCTGGAGCGCAAGCCGTTTGTCTGCGTACGCGGGCGCGGGCGCTTTTCGGATACCATCTTTGCCACCGGCTGGGACCGCGCCTCGGCGATCCTCAAAGTCTTCACCCGCAAAGACCAGGCATGGCGCACCTACCGGCTCCCCAAGGCAAGCCACACCCATGACCATAAATGGCTCACCGAGTGGCCCCGGATCCGCGAGGTGGAACACGAACGCTTCCTCATGGACCTCCACGGGATGTTCTACGAGCTCTCCCCCTTCGCGTATGGGGGCCAGGTGTGGGGTGTCAAACCGATCTCCCAGCATCTCTGGGTTCTAGGAGATTTTTGTTCCTGGCGGGGGATGTTGGTCCTCGGCGCGGACAATGCTTCCCCGGGCGGCGCAGAGAACGAACTCTGCGCGGAGCCGCAATCTGGCCTCTGGTTTGGCAAAACGGACGATCTCTGGAGTTTCGGAAAACCGCAAGGGTGGGGCGGCCCGTGGTGGGAGGAGCCGGTGGCGGCGGAGACCCCTTCCGACCCGTATCTCATGACGGGCTTTGAGCACAAAGTACTTCACCTCAGCCATGACGCCCCAGAGCCGGTCTCCTTCCTCGTGGAGGTCGACTTTCTGGGCAACGGGATCTGGAAACCGTACCTCACCCTTGAGCTGCCCGCCGGTGGGTATGCCCCCCACGTTTTTCCGACCGGGTTTAGTGCGCATTGGGTCCGTGTCACCGCGAGCCGGGCCTGCCGGGTAAGCGCACAGTTCCACTATACCTGAACCGGGAGCACGCCAAGCTTGTCATCCAGATGATTTCATTCATGTCCGCCAATTATCTCGGGAGGGAGAAGGGATACCGGGATGTCGCCGGGTTCTCGGAGGCCCACCTGAGCATTGCCGACGCCTTCTCACCCGTGGAGTCGTACGGAGAAAAAATCCTCGCGATGTTCCAGGATATCTCCCGGCTCGGTTTCCACGGGGTAGACCTTTGGACAGCGCATTGTAGCCCCGCCTGGGCGACAGGGGTTCACTATGAAGCCGTGCGCCATGCATCGAAAGTGACGGGCGTGAAGGTCACCAGCGTCGCCGGGACGCTGGGGGGCAACCTTGCCACGTTGGAGGAACTCTGCATCCTCGCGCGTGGCGTGGGGACGGATCTTCTTGGCTGCGGCGGCCAGCTGCTCCAAACGCACTTTGGGGAGGCCGCGGCCCTTCTGGAGCGGTACGACCTGCGGCTTGGGTTCGAAAACCACCCCGCCGAAAAGACCCCCCTCGACGTGCTCGAGCAGATCCGCCACGGAGGCCACCCGCGCATCGGCGCCACTCTCGACACCGGCTGGTTCTGCACACACGGCTACCCGGTGGAAGCGGCCATCGAGGCGCTACGCGAGCACCTTCTTCTTGTCCACCTCAAGAATGTGGAGGCACCAGGCGGGCATACGGCTCAGGCATGGGACAAGGGGTACCTCGATTTTGGGCCCATCGTACGGAAGCTGCGAGAGGTCGGTTTTGAAGGACCGATCAGCATTGAATACGAACCGACCGATCATGATCCGGGCGAGAGCTGCTCTGCATGCCGCAAGCAGGTGGAGGCATGGCTCGAAGAGGTGCCAGCCGGAGGCGCGCGATGAAAAAGACTCGGCTAGCAATCATCGGTTGCGGACAGATCTGCGACCAGTATGGAGAACACATCACCCTCTACCCGGATGAGCTGGAGATCGCCGGAGCGATGGATCTCGATGCCTCGCGAGCCACCGGGTTCTGCGGGAAATATGGGGGAAGGGTTTACCCTAATCTGGAGGCGATCCTCGAAGATCCTTCCGTGCACACGGTGGTGAACCTCGCGGTGCACCACCAGCATTATGACCTCAACCTTCGGGCGCTGAAAGCGGGCAAACACGTCTATAGCGAAAAACCGATGGCGCTCACCTATGGGGAGGCTCAGGAGCTAACCCGCGTTGCCTGCGAAGCGGGTTGCCGCCTGGCTGCCGCGCCTTCCACATTTTTGGGAGAGGGGGTGCAGACTGCCGCGCGAATGCTGGAGGCAGACCTCATCGGCCCCCTCCGCCTCGTCTACGCGGAGGCAAACTGGGGGCAGATCAACCGGTGGATCGGCTCTCCACGTGCCTACTTTTCGGTGGGACCGCTTCTCGACGTCGGGGTGTACGCCATCACTTCGCTCGTTTACCTGCTTGGGCCGGTGCGTTCCGTCTGGGGGTACTCCACGATTTTGCAAAAGGATCGCGTGGGACCGGACCAACAACCCTTCCCGGTGAACGCGCCGGACCTCACGGTGGGGATGATGGAGTTTGCCAATGGCGTGACTGCACGACTGACCACCAACTATTATGTCCCCCCCCGGGAGATGCCCCACCTGCGAGGGTTTGAATTTCACGGAGACGATGGTTCCCTGAGCCTAAGCGATTTCCATTTCTTTGACGCACGTTGCCAGTGGCATCCCTACCAGGAGCCAGGGCTGGATATCCCCCTCCTGCGAGAGCCCTCAGGCCGGATGGACCGGGCCGTGGGTCTGGTGGAGCTACATCGTGCGATAGCGGATGGGCGCCCTCACCGCACTTCTGCCGAACAGGCAACCCATGTGATTGAAGTGATGGAAGGGCTCCAGCGTTCCTGGGAAACGAGCACGCGCGTCGCCATTCACTCCCGGTTTGAGAAATCCCCGATGATGAAGTGGGCGCGGCAAGCTCCTCTCCAGCTTCCACCCCACCCCACGCGGCCGGCCTGATGGCTGCCCCCTTTCCGATGAACACCACCGAATCCATTCAAGCAGGCTGGGCCGAGGTCGACATCCTTCCTACTACCCTGCCGGTTGTGATTGCAGGCCAATTTCCAGCCCGGCTTTCCGAAGGCGTGGGAGATCCTCTCGTGGCCACCGCCCTGGCTTTGGAGCGCGGGGGCGAGGCCGTAGTCTTCGTCGCCTGTGATCTTATCTGTATTAGCGAGGAACTGCGCGACGCCACGCGCGCCCAGCTCGCCGACGTGCCGGGGCTTGACCCCCGCAAAGTCATCTTTCACGCCACCCACACCCATGCGGGGCCGGAATGCCGTGGCGTCTCCCCGGTCGGGGGAAGCACCCAGGCCGGGGGGTACGGCGTGGAGCTTGGGGCGCGGCCCACGCAGGAGTATAGCGCCCTTGCCGCGCAACGGCTGGCGCGGGCGGTGCGAACGGCGTGGGAGAGCCGCGCGGATGCCGTCATCGCCTTCGGGTTGGATTACGCGGTCATCGGCCGCAACCGCCGCTGGGGAGATGCCGGTGGGCGCAGCGCCATGTACGGGCTCAAGCCGGAAGCGTTCCGGTATGTGGAAGGATATGAGGACCACTCCCTGAACCTCCTCGCCGTGTACGATGCCGCCGGACGGCTCACCGGTCTGGTCGTCAACCTCCCGTGCCCCTCGCAGGCAGACGGGATGTCGTTCCTTCTGAGCGCAGATTTCTGGCATGAGACGCGCGGAGAACTGCGCCGCCGCTTTGGGGAGCACCTGTATATTTTACCGCAGGTGAGCGCCGCGGGAGAGCTGACCTCGCACCTGCTTTACGGCCAGGCTGCCGAAGAGCGGATGCGCGGGCTGCGCGGGCGTACAGTGAGAGAGGAGATCGCCCACCGGATCGCCGATGCCGTGGGACGTATTCTCCCGGTGATCCGGGAAAGCGCCGATTCCGCCCCGGCCCTCCAGCACCGCGTGGAAACGCTCTCCCTACCCTTGAACCCGCTGACGAACGAAGCGCGGGATGAAGCCGTGCGCGCGGGCCGCGAGCTGGATCTCCAGTATCAGGAAGAACTCCGCCGTCTGGAGGCCGACCCCGCCGCGCGCGGCCAGCCGCGCTGGTATCTCAACGCCACCGGGTACTACCGGCAGAGAGCCTGGCACCTCGGCGTCGTCCGCCGCCATGAACTGATGCAGACCACGCCCGTCCAGGATGTCGAGGTGCACGCGGTAAGGCTGGGGGAGATCGCCTTCGCCACCAACCCGTTTGAGCTTTATCTCGATTACGGCATCCAGATCAAAGTCCGCAGCCCGGCAATCCAGACGTTTCTGGTCCAGCTTGCGGGGAGCGGCACCTACCTCCCGAGTGCGCGTTCCGTGAGTGGAGGGGGCTATGGTTCGGCTGCGCCGAGCAACCCTTTCGGCCCGGAGGCCGGAGAGAAGCTGGTGGATGCAACCGCGCGGCTGATCCACTCCCTCTGGGCTGGAAGCCCCCCTTCTCCAAATCCATGAGTTACCCGGCAGCTCAACCCGATGGCGGTGAATGGCAGGACGAAACGCGCCTTTCGCTCGGCAAGGAAGCGCCCCGGGCCACCTCCGTGCCATTCTCGAACCGCGAGGAAGCGCTTTCCGGGGACCGGAGGCGTTCTCCCTTCGTGCGCTCCCTCAACGGTTTTTGGAAGTTTCATTGGGTCAACCACCCCGAAAAACGGGCAGCGGGCTTTTCCGCCCGGGGCTTTGACGATTCCGGGTGGAAAGAAATCCCCGTCCCCTCCAACTGGCAGGTGCACGGGTACGACACGCCGGTTTACACAAACGTGACTTACCCCTTCCGGTTGGCCCCGCCGAGGGTGATGGACGAGCCACCGGAACACTTCACCACTTACCGCGATCGCAACCCCGTAGGCGCGTACCGGCGGCGGTTTACCGTACCGCCGGAGTGGGCAGGGCGGCAGATCTTCATCGAGTTCGACGGGGTGGACTCCTTTTTCTACCTTTGGGTTAATGGAAGCTACGTCGGCTTCAGCAAAGACAGCCGTACACTCGCATCGTTTGAGATCACCGACGTTCTTCTCCCCGGGGAGAATGAGGTGGCCGTGGAGGTGTACCGCTATTCGGATGCCAGCTACCTCGAAGACCAGGATTTCTGGCGCTTGAGCGGGATCTACCGGAATGTCACGCTCGTCGCACAAGCTCCGCAAGGCATCCGGGATTTTCACCTCGATCCGCGGGTGGATGAAACCCTCTCCCGCGGCCTCCTCCAGATCAAGCTGGAGCGGCGGGGCGACCCCGCCCTGCTTGGCCCCGCCACCGTAGAGGCCACTCTCCATGATCCTACCGGCAAGCCGGTGGCAAGGGCAGAGGTAAACGGCACGACTCTAGAGCTGGCACTCCCCTCCCCCCGGCTCTGGAGCGCGGAAACGCCGTGGCTTTACACCGCGGTGCTCACGCTCAAAACCACCGCAACCGGCGAAGTGCTCGACACGGTTTCAGCCCGGATTGGCTTCCGGCGGGTGGAGATCCGCGACGGCGTTTTTCTTCTCAACGGTATCCCGGTAAAACTCAAGGGGGTCAACCGTCACGAACACGAATACCGGACGGGCCATACCGTCACTCGGGAAGGAATGCTGGCCGACCTGCTCCTGATGAAGCGCGCCAACATCAACCACATCCGTGCCGCGCATTACCCCAACGTGCCGGAGTGGTATGATCTTTGCGACGAATACGGCTTCTACGTCGTGGACGAGGCGAATCTTGAAAGCCACGGCACCGGCAACGGCGGGGCGTCTCTCTCGCACGTCCCTTCCTGGCGGGAAGCGCATGTCGCCCGCGTCACGGCGATGGTTCACCAAAACAAGAACCACCCCTGCATCCTTTTCTGGTCCCTCGGAAACGAGGCAGGCCCGGGGGAAAACTTCCGGCATGCCGCACAAGCAGTCCGCGCGATCGATTCCCGGCCGGTTCACTACGAGCGCAACAACTCTCTGGCGGAAATCGATAGCATAATGTACCCGAGCGTCGAGTACGTCGAACGGGAGGCTGCCGGTATCCGCTCCAAGCCGTTTTATCTTTGCGAGTATGCCCACTCGATGGGGAACGCCGTCGGAAATCTCGCAGATTACTGGGCAGCCATTGACTCCAGCCCCCACCTTATGGGCGGGTGCATCTGGGAATGGATGGACCACGGCCTCCCCGCGTTCGACCCTCAGGGGCGCGAATATCCGGCATACGGTGGAGACTTTGGCGACGAGCCCAACGACGGCCTTTTCATCACCGACGGACTTCTCTTTTTTGACCGGAGGCCAAAACCTGCCTACTGGGAGGTCCGGAAAATCTACCAGAATGTCCACTTCTTCTGGGGAGATTCTTTGACGCCCGGAGGGCGGGCGGTGAAGGTGCAGAACCGTTTCGCTTTCACCAATCTCTCGCGGTACCAGATCTCCTGGAAGGTGGAAATCGGAGGCCAGCCCCACGCAGAAGGGTGTTGGGAGGGGGTGGACCTCGCACCCGGCGAGAGCCTCGCGCTTTCCCTCCCGCCCGAAGCGGCGCTTCCCGGTTCCGCGCGGGAGGCGTACCTCCGGCTCTCCGTGCAACTCAAGGAACCGGAATGGTGGGCGGATGCGGGCCATGAGATCGCTTGGGAAGCGTTGCCGCTCACGCTTCGAAATTGGGATCTCGATGTGCGTCAGCGAGGCCAGGAGCCCGCTCGGGATCTCATCATCACTGAAACCGCCACGGGCTGGAAGGGTGTCGGCCCCGGGGGGAACGAGTTTTTCTGGAGCCGCGCGAGCGGCGCGCTGGAACGCTGGGCGGCCAAGGGGCGGGCCGTGCTCGAAACCCCGCCGCGTCTTAACGTATTCCGGGCCTTCCATGACAATGACCGCGCCTTTATGGAGAGCTGGTTTGCTCATGGGCTTCACCTGCTTGAGCCGACCGTGGTTGAAGTCCGGTATGAAGATGGCCCCGGAGGCGGCTTCAAAAGCATCGTCGAATGGAAAGCTGCGATGGGCGCGGAACTGGGGGTCCACTTCCGGCGGGGGCAACGCCCTCTCCATCCCAAAGCGCTGCCTTCGGAAGCGGCCGCGTTTTGGGTAGAAACCTGCTACACGGTTGATGCCGAAGGGGCGCTAAAGGTTACCACCGAAGTCCGCCCGCACGGCGCAGCCGGGCTTTTCCTGCCACGCATCGGTATCGAACAGCTTCTCCCGACCGACTACCGGCACGTAGCCTACTTTGGGCGTGGCCCCCACGAAAACTATATCGACCGGTGCGCAAGCACCGCCATGGGCAGGTATGAGACCACTGTGGAAGAGATGTTTGTCCCCTACCCCAAGCCGAGTGACTGTGGCAGCCGGACCAACGTCCACTGGGTGGAGCTTTGGGGGCTATCGGGAGGCCTCCGTGTGGAAAGCCTGGAAGCACCTTTTATTTTCTCCGCGCTTCCGTACCGGCAGGCCGACCTTTTGGGGGCGCCGCATCTTCATCACCTACCGGCATCCCGAAATACCGTGCTTTGCATCGATGCGCGGCAGTGCGGCTTAGGGGGAGGAAGCTGTGGTCCGCAAACGCGGGATCGCGACCGCCTCCGCATGGAACCCGTTCGACTAACCGTATTGATGAAGGCCTTCTGAGCCCCCGGTAGATGCCTGGAACGGCCAGCTTTACTTCGCCTTCTGCAAAGCCCCGTTGATGGCGTAGGCACGAGACGCGGAACCGTGACCCATGGAGAAACTCCAATGAAAAAACAAACGCTTAACGTCGGCATGATCGGCTACAACTTCATGGGCAAGGCCCATTCCAACGCCTGGCGGCAGGCCCCAAAGTTCTTCGATCTCCCGGCGGAGATTGAACTCCATACCCTCTGCGGCCGCAATGAGGGAAAGCTGCGAGCTGCCGCCGCACGCTACGGATGGCGGAATGTCGAGACCGACTGGCGCAAGGTGGTGACCAACCCGGAGATCGACATCATCGATATCGGTACCCCCACCGATAGCCATCACGCCATCGCCCTCGCCGCCGCGCATAACGGCAAGGCCATCTTGTGTGAGAAACCGCTTGGGATGGACCTTGCGCAATGCCGTGAGATGGTGGACGCCGTCAAACGCACCGGCGTAGTGAATATGGTGTGCCACAACTACCGGCGCATTCCCGCCATCGCCCTTGCCAAGCGGATGATCGAGAACGGGGAACTCGGAGAACGCATCTACCACTACCGCGCACGCTACGCGCAAGACTGGATTGCCGACCCGCAATTCCCAATGGTATGGCGGTTGCAATCCGAGGTCGCCGGGCTTGGCGCACTGGGGTGCATCGGCTCGCATATCATCGACCTCGGGCGTTACCTCGTCGGTGAATTTGCCGAAGTGTGCGGGGTGATGGAAACGTTCATCCAAGAGCGCCCCATGCTCGCCGAGGCGGGCGAGGGGCTGCAAGCCACGGCGGGTGGAGAGAAAGGGCGCGTCACCGTGGAGGATGAGGCGAGCTGGCTCGGCCGGTTCTCCTGCGGTGCGATTGCCAGCATGGAGGCCACCCGCTTCGCCTATGGCCGGAAGAACCAGATCAGCCTGGAGATCAACGGCAGCGGCGGCACCCTCGTTTTCAATTTTGAGGAGATGAACCGGCTCCGCTACTACCGCGCAGACGATCCGCCCCACGTGCGCGGTTTCCGCGATATTCTGGTGACGGAAAGCACCCACCCTTATCTGGAAGCCTGGTGGCCGCCGGGGCACCTGATTGGCTATGAGCATACCTTCACCCACGCGTTTGCCGATTTCATCCGCGCCGTGGCAAAGGGGGAAAGCGTGCAGCCGACCTTTGAAGACGGGCTGGCCAACGAAGCCGTTATCGCCGCCATTGTCCGGAGCGCCGCTTCCCAGTCGTGGAGCAAGGTGAAGGCATGATCACCGCGCGGCTCCTCTCCTTTCATTCACAGACACACCCCGATTCATGAGACCTCTCACCCTTTTCACCGGCCAGTGGGCAGACCTACCTTTGGAAACACTCCTCCCAAAAATCCGCGCCTTCGGATATGACGGCGTGGAGTTGGCCTGCTGGGGAGATCATTTTGAAGTGGAGAAAGCCGACCAGGCGTATTGCAGCGCCCGGCGATCCCTGCTTGAACAGCACGGCATCCAATGCCAAGCCCTCTCCGCCCACCTCGTCGGCCAGGCGGTGTGCGACCGCATAGACGAACGCCACCGCGCCATCCTGCCTCCACACGTTTGGGGAGACGGCTCCGCGGAGGGAGTGCGCCAACGGGCGGCACGGGAGATGATTCGTACCGCAGAGGCAGCGCGACGCTTCGGCGTGCCGGTAGTCAACGGCTTCACCGGCTCCTCCATCTGGCACCTTTGCTATAGCTTTCCGCCGGTGCTTCCCGGGCAGATCGAAGCGGGATACGCTGATTTTTCGGAACGTTGGAAGCCGATTCTCAACGCCTTCGAGCGGCTCGGCATCCGCTTCGCGCTGGAGGTTCACCCGACGGAAATTGCCTTCGACATCGCTTCCGCCACGCGCGCCATCGAAGCCGTGAAGGGCCACCCTGCCTTTGGGTTCAACTATGACCCGAGCCACCTTGCCTACCAGGGGGTGGACTACATCGCCTTTCTTCGCCGGTTTGCCGACCGCATCTTCCATGTCCACATGAAAGACGTGGCATGGGGGCAAGGGAGCGAAGCGGGCGTCTTTGGCGGCCACGTCGATTTTCACCAGCCGGGGCGGTACTGGGATTTCCGCTCCGTCGGGCGTGGGCAAATCGACTTCCAGCGGGTCATTCGAACCCTGAACGAAATCGGGTACCGGGGGCCACTGAGTGTCGAATGGGAAGACGGCGGGATGGACCGCGAGTTCGGCGCGGCGGAATCGTGCGCATTTCTCAGACGGCTTGATTTTCCTACCTCAGCCCATGTCTTTGATGCATCGTTTGCCCAGTCATGAACGGCATGGATTCCCCCTACCTGCGGCGCTTCAAAGCCTGTGGGAGCAATGTCCGCATCGCGCCGGATGTCTTCATCGAACACCCCGAGGCGTTTGAGATTGGCGACAACGTGACGATCCATTCCGGCACGCAGATCCTTGGGCGGCCGAAGGTGGCGCGAATCGGCTCTCGCGTGACATTTCATCCGCGCTGCTACCTCAACGGTTCGCCCGGCCGGTTGGAGGTTGGCGAGCACGTCGAGTTCTACCCCGGTGTTTACATCGGACTGGGGAACTGGGAAACGAGCTTCGTGGAGATCGGCCACCACTCCCATTTTGCCCCGTATGGCGTCCTCTATGGGTGGGGCGGGCTCAAGATCGGCCCCTACTGCAACGTAGCCGCACATGTCGTGCTGGCCACCGTCGGTCATCACGAAGAGATCACGCAAAAGCCGATGGCGCTCACCGGAGAAAAGGCGGGGCCGATTACGTTGGTTGAAGATGTTTGGATTGCCGCCAATGCCACCATCTGCGCAAACGTCACCCTGGCGAAGGGGTGCGTTATCGCCGCGAACGCGGTAGTGACGCGGGACACCGAACCGATGGGTATCTACGCCGGGGTGCCCGCCAGGTGGCTGCGTCACCGTGGAACGGGCGAGGCTGTCCCTTAAGAACGACGTTGAGGGGGGA
Source organism: Chthoniobacteraceae bacterium (assembly GCA_037189965.1). GTDB lineage: Bacteria > Verrucomicrobiota > Verrucomicrobiia > Chthoniobacterales > Chthoniobacteraceae > DATMFV01. The sequence goes on from JBBCKB010000102.1 coordinate 64,329, forward strand.
TGTCTCCTCCCCCGCAGCTTTCCGCCAGACACCGATGATGGTAATTGTATTCCTTCCGGTAGGCCATTCGGTAATCGGCGGTGCCGGCAGATGAGGCAGGGTTCTCTGCGCATGAGTCGAAAAGGAGGGATGTGAGACAGTCATGTATGACACTGAACCGTTTCGACCTCTTTCTTTATTTGGCTGTTTCTCCTCCTGCTCAGGCAAGGATCGCCAGAAGTACGATGGGACCAAAACCTGGAAGGCCTGCCGCACACAGTAGCGGATTGGCTGAATCGTCTTCAGGTGAATATTGCAATGGGAAGCACCTGGAAGGCCGGACCTCGAAGATCCCGTTCGGCTGCGGGTATGTTAAATCCTTCTTTCTTTGCCAGTGTCCCGAAGGCGTCAAACATCTGGTCGAGTATCCCCTGAGGCATCATGGAAAGAGCAGATTTCCGCAAAAGGCTAATCGACGAGTTTTCATCGACCATTCGAATTACCTTACCCGTGATTTTGAAGCTGCCATCGACTAAATCTGCCATTGTTGGGTCATTCAAATACTCTGTCTCAAGCGTGATTAAGGCTCTCGTATCTGAACGAATGCCTTCTGCAACCAAATCGACGGTGTCACCAGATCGAAGCTTCTCACCAAACGATCTCATCTGGTCTAGTATTGACTCGCTTTTACCCTTTCCGTGAGGCTTTGGTTGCCCTTTCTGTGGCTGTTTCTGATCATCAAAAAGGACCGCCATTTCAAACAAGGATGTCATTGAATCTATCGTTTCGATCAATGGGCTACGTCTCAATTCTGCTTTAAATTCGACGATCTGGTGCAGTTCAACTTGAGTATTTTCTTTAACCTGTCGAAGTACCCCATCCTGAAGAAGTTGTGAGCGGAGGCGGTAAAATAAAGATGCAGGTGTATGGACTCGCTCCTCGTCTCGTCTCGTAGAAACTTCATTTTCCTTGGATTTCGTGCGGTCTCCCGAGACACTGATGCTTAAGAGTGAAGAAAGAGCCTTACTTAATCCAAATTCTGAGCCGTAACGCCGTTGCTCAGAATCTGAAGTTTCTTGAGACGAAACTACTTTGGTGATATGCGAAATACCCCCTTCACGCATTGCGAGGAGATCAAATACAATGCGTTGATTTAAGTAGACTGGAATAATGAGGTCCTCTGGCATGACGATCTGTATTGATGATTCAGGGGAAGCCAACCCTACCCGCAGGAAAGTGGCAAGCAAGGAAAGGTGACGTGACGCCAAGAAAACGAGCCAAGGAATGTGTTAGTCTGGGAGCAACCGAAGAGATGACATGAAAGGTAAACGTTATACAACAGAAGATAAGATCCGCATTCTACGGCAAGCTGTACAGAGACAGTAATGACCTGACAGACGGGGTCGTTTTAGAGGGGTTGAGAGATTAGTTAGGCAGCAGACTTCTTGGAGTCAATGTCGGGGTTTGTGGGGATGCCATGACTGAAGGCGTCGAAGGGAGTTTTGCCG
>JBBCKB010000103.1:0-52505 GCA_037189965.1 Chthoniobacteraceae bacterium
ACCTGAAGATCCGAGTCAAGGATGTGGCTGGGGTGACAAAGGCGCGCTCCGTGGGCTTGGGCAAGGATCTCTCCGTGAAAGCGGAGGGTCGGGATATTTGGATTCACCTTCCGGAGCTTCAGGAGGGCGATGTCCTCCTGCTTGAGTAACGCCGCCTCGCTTCCTTCCTAATCTCCCTTTGAACGGTTCCGATCTTATGACGCTCCACCCTCCGCGCTCCCGGGCTCCCATGAAATGGATTTACGGGGTCATTCTTCTTTCACTCCTTACCAGCCGCAGCGCAGCTCTGGCCCCCGAAGATCCCGCGCTCAAAGCCCCGCCGGAATGGCGCGCTTCCGGGGCCGGGCACGCCGAGGAAGGGCGCTACCGCTGGAGTGGAGACGACCGCAAGGGAGTGTACACCGTCTCTCTCCAGCGTCCTGCCGAGGCGGAGTATCTCATCACGGGGGCCGCCGTGCTTCCCAACGGAGCTTCCCTCCAGCTTGAGACCCGCGCTGGTGCATCCGAGCCCGAGGCCGAAGGCTCCGTCTTGATTGCGCGGGATTCCAAAGGCGTCCGCCTCAAAATGAACCGCGCCAAGGTGGATGGCCCCCCGGTCAACGAGCCGATCCCCGTGCGGATTGCCGTTCTGAAAAGCGGGATCGAGATCGCCATCGGCGGGCTGGAGCATTTTATCCCCAGGGCGCTTGCAGGGGAAGAGATGCAGCTTTCTCTACGGGGCAAGGGGGCGGAGCTCTCCGGCCTCAACGTGCTCCCGCTCAAGACCGGAGGGAACCATCCCGTCCTCGCGATGGGCGATAAGGTCAACGAAACGGATGCCGCCGTCGGCTTGGCCTCTCGCTCCATCCCCCGTGGCTGGGTGCGCAGCAAGGGGGTCTTATTCCACGTGCCGGAGAAAGGGGTGGTCGATATTGCGCCCTCCATGCGGGGTGCGGAGGAGCCGCTGAATAACAAGAAGGCTTTCTATATGGCAGAGTCTCTTGGGCAGAGAGGGCGGGTTGTCTTCAAAGTCCCCGGAGATGCGTATCGCGCGCTTCACTTGCTGGCGTTTTCTGCCGGCCGCCCGGAGCATGTGCCAAACGTGACGGCACGCATCGGCTTTTACGGAAATGGCTCCGCCATCCTCGAAGACACGGTGGTGAAGGTCCCGCTTCTGCAAAAGGGAGAGAAGACACCGGAGGTGGTGGCCAGCGCGCCCGTCAAGCTTGCCAACGGCCGGGAAGGTTGGGTGCACCACCTGCGCATCCCGATGGAGAAGAGTGCCAACTTTCGGGAGTTCGACACATTGGACCTCGAGTTCACCCGGGAGATGAATACCCACGTCATGCCTCCGGACCCAAATCTCTTCGGCAAGATCCCCGCCGGGTTGCCGAGTGATGTGGTGCTCCTCGGGGCCACCCTGGAGCCCTCTCCGCTCATGCTCCGGTATGAAACCCGCGAGCCGGGGAACGTCTTCCACGAAGACCAGAAGGCCGAGTTCGTCGTCACGGTGAAGAACCGCTCCCCCAAGGAGCGAACCGCCCGGATCGTCGCCGAAGCCCGTGGGCCCGGCACCGGGGAGGAGGGCGGAGTGGAAGTCGGCCAATGGACCCGTGAAGCCGAGGTAACGCTGGCCCCCGGAGAAGAGAAGAGCGTGAAGCTCGACCTCACGCCCGGAAAGCGGGGCTGGTTCTCCTGCACGATCGGCGTCGAGACAGAGGGGGCCGTCGTTCAACGGCGGGATACGACCTTCGCCATCCTGGCCCCAGACACCCGCAAGGCGGGCGAAGAATCGCCCTTCGGGGTCTGGGAATTTTGGAAGGCGCACTCCATCCGGCCCCTGCCGGACCAGGTGGACCGGCTGGCAAGCCTGATTCACAAAGGCGGGTGGCGGCACACGTACGGCGGCATCCCGGCGCTGGGCCCGCTGGAGCCCGCCCAGCTTGAGGCGGAGTACGCCCGGCTCCGCGAGCGCTATAAGATCAACTTTACCGTGCAGAATCTCCCGAATTCCTACCAAAGGAAAGAGGGGTGGTGGGACGCGCAGGAGTTCCAGAACACCGTGGTTCCGGCCATTGAAAAAGGGCTCAAAACTTCCGACGGCTACTTCAAAGTGCTCCACGAATCGCGCTCCTCTCTGCACCTGCTAAGGCGGCTGAGTGAATACCTTGGCGGCGCTCCGTATGAGATGCCCAAAGCCGAGGAAACCGTTCTGGAAAAACAGATGGAGAACGTGCGCCAATACGCAGCGGCGGTGAAAGCCGCCGACCCGAAAGCGAAAGTCGTCCTCTTCAATGACTACCCGGCCTTCGTCAACCAATACCTGATGCGCAAGTTTCCGGCGGAGAGCTTCGACGTCATCGGCCTGGAGGGGGCCATGTTTCTTCGCTCACCCGAGCGCCAGCCCGATTGGCTATGCCTCCTCGGGCATCATCAGGAGATGAAGAGAGCGATGCAGAAGTACGGCTACGACAAGCCAATCTGGACGACCGAAGCTCTCTACCACCCATCACAGGCCGGGGCGTTGACGCTGCATGAGCAGGCCACCATCTACGTTCGCGAAGCCGCTATGGCCCTCCAGCTCGGCATTGAGCGGATGGCCGCGGCCGGGGTGGTCAAAGACCCATCCAGCGATTACCACTGGTCGAACTGGGGCTCCGCTGGCTTCTGCTACCGGGACCCGGAGATCAACCCCAAACCTTCGTACGCGGCCTATGCCTGGCTCACGCAGGTGCTTGACCAAGCCAAGCCGAACGGGCACGTAAAGACGCCCAACCATTCCCTGCACGTAGTGGATTTCAAGCGGGAGGATGGCGCCCACGTTTATATGATCTGGACGGCCAACGGGGTGCAGAAAGTCGTGTTGGAGTACGCGGGGGGCGACCCCGAGATTCGGGATTTTTATGGTAACCGGGTCAAGAATGTCGGCGCGGAGATCGAAGCCACCCCGACCCCGCTCTATATCCTCGGCACCACGGTCAAAGCCGTTCGTTCCGCTCTCCCGGTGGAAACGGCCGCCGCCAAAGCGGATACCCGGCTCCTTGATTTCGACCAGCCCGAAGCGGTGCGGCAAGTCTCCGCGGGGAACCCCGTGCTGGAAAGCTCGTGGGACACACCCAGCTTCAAAGGGGACATGGAGGCGCAGTTCGTCACCGAAGATGGTGCTTCTGCCCTGCGCGTGGAGCTCAAGCCTGACGACGACCCTAGAAAGCTGCTGCCACGCTACACGGAGTTTGCCCTCGCGAAGCCGATCCGCCTTGAGGGCCGCCCATCGGAGCTGGTCTTCCGCGTCAAAGGGAACTCCGGGTGGGCGCGGATTATGTTCGAACTGGTGGATGCCAAGGGGAGGGTTTGGACCAGTACGGGAAATCAGTACGCGGGCTCCAGCAACGCGGCAGACCCCAAGGGGTTCTCATTTGTGAACTTTGAAGGGTGGCGTACCATGCGCTTCCCCCTCATGGGAATGTACCCCGGGGCGGATCAAACCCTTTACTGGCCAGACAACTACAATTGGTGGGCTTCTCCTGCGCCGGAGCTGGCAGAGATCCCCCGGCAGGAGGCGCAGGCGAAGGAGCAGTTTGCCGCCGACCTGAAGCAGTACGAGGGTGAGCTGAAAACCTACCGGGAAGCGCTCGCCGCTCACGAGGCCCTCACGGCGGATGCCACCGGGGGGCGCAAACCGAAATTCACCCTCAAGGAGCCGGCAAAGCCGAAGCTCAGAAGCATCGCCTACCGTGGGTTAGTCCCCGTAGATTACCCGCTCACTTTGACAAAAGTGATCGTCTCCATGCGTCCCCACATCCTCTACCTGACCGATGAGGTGAAGGTGCCAAACCCGGTTATCTATCTCGACCATCTCGGAGTATCCGAGGCAACGGAGGGAATGTAACCTTCCGCACGCGCCGGGGTGGCTGCCTCCCCGGCGTCCCTACCGGGTGGGGTTCTTTTCCGCCACGTGGAGGCGAGTCCACCCGCCTGTATTGACGTTGAAATAGATCCGCGAGCCATCCGCATTGAAAACTGGGTGAGGATGCGATGGTCTCCAGGAAGCTGCGCCAGCGCGATGGTCGAAGCGATGAATGAACTCGAAGTGGGTCCCTTTGAGATCCCCCACCACTACCCCCCATTCCCCTTTCTCACCACCGAAAGGGGTGGTTTTGGTATCGGTCAGGAAAAAGGTGGCATCCGGGCTTACTGACGGGTGAGCCCCGGGGAAGTTGGGGAGTTCGGGAAGCGAGGTCTGAGAGCCATCATCGGTATTCACCAACACATTTGGCGTGTTGATCAAGGTTCTGGAATCGGGGTGCCACGCCGGGTGCCCCCATTGCGGATTCAGGAAGAGAAATTTCTTCTCCTCCAGATCGTATGCCAAAAGAAAGTGGCGGAGGCTCGCATTCTTGCTGCGGAACTCTCCCCCTGCCGGGGTAGCCAGCTTGAAGATTACCCGTTTGAGGTCCGGGCTTAAAATTGGGAAAAAAATCGAGAGCGGCCGGTCTCCATACTTATTGGCAACCTGCTCGGGAAAAGCCTGCCGCACCTCTTCGCCAGAGAAGATCGTCCGGATCGTTCCTTCGCGGACATTGAGAATCTCCAGGCTCCGATGTTCGCCTGGGTTGGAATGCGGGCCGTAGAGGGGGACCACATCTCCCAGCGGTTGCCCCCAGCAAACCTGCCGCCCGCGCGCCAGCGTCCGTGCTTGCTGTGTCGCGACGTTGACGGCGACAACGATCCACTCCCCCTCCTTGAAGTCGTGGTAGACCACTTCTTCGCCACCGCACACCCATTGTTGGCAAGCAGTCCGGTGGGCATCCTCCACTTCGACATCTTTCGCGAGGACCGTCTCCTTGCCGGTTGCCCGTTCGCGGATCACCACGTCTCCGAGGTGCGCGTCTGTGGTGGTGGAGCTGAAGAAGAGGATCCAGCGGCCATCGGGGCTCTCCGGGCAGACGTTGAAGTAGGAGTGAATCGTATGCCGCTCCCTTTCCGGGCAGACGGGGGCAACCTTCGCCTCCTTCCACGAGGTTAAGAGAGGGTTGGGCACAGGCTCGGCAAAGAGAGGCATGATGAGAAGAGAGGCGGACGTTGCGATGGGGGCGAAACGCATGGGGTTTCCAGAAAGGAACGATTGCAGGGTAGGTTATTTGTCACGTGACGACAACTGTAAAAAAGAACATCGCCAGTAGGGAGCGCGCCTTTTCTTACCCGGCGCGAAATCGTAGAGTTGCCCATGTGGATAATGGCTCAGAGTTTTATAGCCAGGAGCTGGATGGGTGGGCACATCGGTATGAAGTGGAGCCGGATTTCATCCGCCCCGGAAGGCCAGTGGAGAACGTATTCATTGAGAGCTTCAATGGCCGCCTTGGGTAGATGTCACCGATGGAGTTTTTTAGAGGCTGGAAACAACAAAAGCAGACCGGGAAAACGGGAGTCCCACTATCCCATTTTCGAGGAACCGGCATAACCGGATTACTTCAAGTTTCCGACCGTCTCCCTCTTACGGGGAGGGGGCACCTTCACAGTTAGCACCGGCTACAGACATCTACGGACATGGGCGCCCCACGCGGATCGCCAATAGCGATCGCGATCTACGCCAGCCGCCGGGGTCCCTACCCGTCGCAGAGCGGATCGGCTCCGAGGTTTACCTCATCCCGTGGTTTAAACACTACCGACCGGAGGAGATCACGCGGTACGCCGAAGCTTTTCGCAAGGTGGCCCTCGGAGCAGCAGAGCTGTTGGAAGGAGATGAAGGGAACGGAGCTCTGGGTGGCTGGAACCTCTTCACCGGGGGCGCTCGCTAGGGATAGCAAACCCGCCGCTCTTTCGGCTTCGCGGTGGGGACGACCCAAGCTATACAACGCAGGGCAATACACAAAATGGCAACGATCAATGGCAGGAACCCCCGGATCCGCGTTCTCGTCGTTGGCTGTGGGCATATGGGGGCGGCTCATGCTCAGGCCTACCATGTCTCCGATGCGTTCCAGATCATCGGTCTGGTAAGCCGGATGGCCCCCAGCCGGACGGCTCTTAACGAGCGGCTGGGCGGGGGCTATCCGCTCTTCTCGGATTATGCGGAAGCCCTCGCAGAGACCAAACCGGATGCCGTTTGTATCAGTACGTACCCCGATACCCATGCTCCTTATGCCCTCGCGGCGCTCGATGCGGGGGCGCATGTCTTTTTGGAAAAGCCGCTCGCGCCAGAGATCGCAGATGCCGAAGCCATCGTAGCAGCTGCCATGCGCTTTGGTAAAAAGCTCGTCATCGGGTACATCCTCCAGCATCACCCCACTTGGGCGCAGTTTGTGGAGGAAGCGCGTCGCCTCGGCAAGCCGCTCGTCATGCGGATGAATCTCAACCAACAAAGTGCCGACCGCGAGTGGGAGACTCACAAGAGCATCCTTGCCTCGATGTCGCCCATCGTCGATTGCGGCGTCCACTACGTTGAAGTCATGTGCCGTATGACGCAGGCACGCCCCGTTTCTGTAAGCGCCATTGCAGCCCGGCTCACGGATGAGATCGCCCCCGGGAAGGCCAATTATGGACAGCTTCAAGTCCGGTTTGAAGATGGCTCCGTAGGCTGGTACGAAGCCGGTTGGGGGCCGATGATGAGCCAGACCGCATTCTTTATCAAAGACGTCATTGGCCCGCTTGGCAGTGCCTCCATCAAAGCGGCAGAGGAAACGCTTGCAGATTCGGCAGACGTTAATGCGCACACCCGGAGCGCCTCCATTCTAATCCACCGGGCCGCGCTCGATGCTGAAGGTCGCTTTGCAACGCAGGATCGCACCATCCTCTCGGCAGATGAGCTTGACCACGATGCTCTCTGCGCTCGGGAACAAGACTTCTTTGCGCGGGCGATCTTCGAAGATCTTGATCTTGCCCCCCATTGGGAAGCCGCGCTGGGCAGCCTCCGTATCGTCCTGGCCGCCGATGAGTCGGCCCGCACCGGGCAGGTCGTCTATCTATAAGATTGAACAACTAGGAGAAGGGCTTTGTTCGAGCAGCAAGCGCTTTTGCGTTGCCGCAGGGTAATCCCGGCCACCCCCCCATCAGTTTGTAGGTTTTTCCTGCCTGGATGGCGCTTGCGAGAGGGGGGGATGGCAAGTTCGCCTTTGCCTAGAAAGAGGGTGAGTACGGCGTGCGGAGAACGCTCCTTTCGGGAAAAGGTTGACAGGAGAACCGCTAAAGGCATACGTTTGCCTTACCGGGCGATTTTATTGCCTTTTCCCCTTCCATGCCAACCCTACGTGACATAGCCGAACGTGCTCAGGTAGATGTGTCGATTGTCTCGCGCATCCTCCATAAGCGGGATTTCCGGCGTGCCAGCGCAGCCACGCGGGAGCGAATCGAGCAGACGGCTCGCGAGCTGGGCTACCAACCCAACGGGTTGGCGCGTTCCCTCGTGCGCCAGCGCACGGACATGGTGGCGCTCATGGTGCCCGACCTTTATGAACCGGCCTTTGTCCGCTATCTGGAAACGGTGGACCAACTGCTCGAAAGCCACGGAATACAGGTGCTACCCTTGCTTTCGCGTTGGTCGGCGCACCGGGAAGAACGGTTGCTCCAGATGGTCCGGCAGCGACGGGTGGATGGGTTGATCTCCCTTTTCTACCAGGAGGAGAACCAGCCTCTTTATGAAGAACTCCACCGTACCGGCATGCCGCTGGCATTCCGGGTTTTGGATGGCGACCAAGTGGCGGGGTTTGACCAGGTGGGCATCGATATTGCCGCTGGGGCCGAGGTGCTTACCCGTCATCTGTGGGAGAACGGGTTTGAGCGGGTGGCTGTATTAGGGGGAAACGCCGCGGAAGAGCTTTCGCGCAACCAACCTCTGAGCGGCGTGGCTGCCGGGTACGCAAAGGCACACCATGCCGTGGGCCGCCCGATCGATCCGAACCTTGCCATTGTTTGCCGGGATGACGGGCTGGATGCCGCCGAGCAGCTTCATCGTTATTTTGATAACCATCCGCACGGGTGCGACGGCATCCTTGTTCAGTCCAACTCCAAGCTTCCCGGCCTCTACCGGGCCTTCGCGGAACGGGGGTTACGGATCAGCCGGGACGTGGGCGTTGCCACGATTACCGATTCCGAGTTTTGCCACCTCGGAGAGGTGGCGGTAACGGCATGGGAGCAGCCGGTTCAGCAGATTTGCGAGGCCCTTGTCGAATGTTTCTTTCACAGGCGTGCGGAGCCAGATGCTCCATGCTACCGTAAGACGTTCCAGAGCCGGCTGATTATTCGCGGCAGTTCCCAGCGTTTGGCCAAATGAACCCCGATGCCCAAAAATTTTGCAAGAAAAGGCAAACGATTGCCTTGCGTGTTGCCTCCCGTCATCGTGCCGTCGCTGGGGTGGGAATGCTTGAGATGATGGTGGTGATGTTGGCGCTCGCGGTGCTGGCCGTATTGTTGGCGGTAAAGATCCAGTCTCTGCGGGGAGCGGCGGGAATGGCCCGGTGTGCGTCCAACCTCCGGCAGATTGGGGCGGCAAACCTCGCTTACGCGATGGACCACCAGGGTCGTATCGCCGCGCAAAATAACGTGAAGGATGCCGATGGGAACCCAACCCCGCGCCACCTCTGGTACCGCTATATCTGGCGCACCTACTTTGGCGCAGCCAACGGGGATGGAACGCCCAAGGGCGACACCGGGCCGTGTGAGGTCTTGATCTGCCCGGCAGACCCAACGCGAGGTGGCGGGCCGGAGGTGAGCATCACCTTGCGGCGCAGCTATAATGTCAACCAACGTCTCGCAAAAACCGGAGGCAGCCGGAGCCTGAGGGAGGTCAGCCACCCCGCTGAAACCATGTATGCGGGGGATGCCGACTGGGTGGCCGCCGGGGGGAGCGAATTCATCATCCCCACGAGCCAGGCCAATCTTGATGCGATCCCCCGCAAGCGCCACCACGGCCGGGCAAACTTCGTCTTTCTCGACGGTCACGTGGAGAGCATCTCCATCGAGCAGATCTACCCCAACCAAAGCCGCCACGCGATTTTTGAGCTTCTCCATTAACGCCCGGAGCGCGCCATTCCTTTGCCTCACCTTATTCGTGAACTAACCCAACCCCCCAAAATCAAACCAAGATGAATCCCTTGATCCGCCTGACACTCCTCTCCACTTTGGCTATTTCTCCCACCCTTTCCGCTGCCGACGGGACGTGGGCTGCCAGCTCCGGCAGCGGTTCGTGGAATGACCCCTCCCGATGGTTGGGCGGCAACGAGGCGGGGGGGAACGCAAGCATCGCCTCCTTCGAGCGGCCAGCCACCGGCGAGTACGAAATCTCGCTAGCTAGCCCCGTTACCCTCGCGGAACTCCGCCAGCTCGGCAACGGCTGGGATAGCACCTACCGCATCACCGGGCCCGGGGCATTGAATTTCGCGCCAGGCGGGCGAATTGCCCTTTCCTCCTCGGAGACCACCAACTCCATCCTCCGGGGCTTTTCGATTGAATCCGCCGTTACCGGCACCGGCGGTCTGGAGGTCGTCGGGAGCAGTAAACGCCAGGTGCTGGTCTGGAATCCCGCAACGATGGGGCTGACGGGGGGGATCACTCTCAAGGGGGCTGGCCTTCAGGTGGCATCTGCGGCAGCGCTCGGCTCCAACACCATTACGATGAGCGGCAGCGGGCTGACGTTTCTGGGCTTCTCAAACGATGGCGGGGCCTATGGCCAATCCGTCGTTCTCGACAATACCACCTCCGGGTTTATGAACTTCATCGGCAGCGGCTCCACCACCGCTGCCCCGCCCACTCACTACCTTACGGGGGTGATCTCCCAAAGCGCTGGCGGCAACAAAGGGCTCTTCTATATGACGAGCACCAACACGCCGGGGGGTACGCGCTTTGTCGTCTCGGGCAATAACAGCTACGCGGGCACGACAACGATTTCCTCCTCCGAGATTTCCGGCGTGTCGATGAACTCGGGGCCCATCGTCGTCCGGGCCACCCACAACAACGCTTTTGGCGCCGGCTCCAATGCAACCATCCAGATTCTCAGCTCCGCGAGCGGTATTGAGCTGGAGGGTGGGGTGGAGATTGCGGGCAAGACCGTGCGGCTCAACGGCGCAGGCTTCCGCAGCAATGGCTCGCTCAATAGTGTGAGTGGGCAAAACCGTTGGCTAGGCAACATCATCCTACGCTATGGGAGCGACCGCGCGCTCAACCCTACCATCGGGGTGGAAAGCGGTACGCTCACGATTTCAGGCATCGTCAGCGATGGGCTTTCCAGCAATGGGCTGCACAAAGTGGGTGAGGGGACGCTCCTGCTCAATGCCTCCAATACCTATGCCTCGGGCACGAAGGTGAAGGCGGGCACCCTGCTGGCGGACCATAACGCGGCCCTGGGCAGCGGCGCGGTGGAGGTGGATGGCGGCACACTGGCCATTGCCAGCGGGCGTACAGTGGGTAATGCCGTTTCCTTTGGTGGAGCGGGTGGGGCGTTGGCCGGGGCGGGCCGCGTCGCGGCTTCGGTGGCGTTCACTTTCCTCAACCAACGGCTGGAGCCGGGCTTCGGCGTAGGCAAGCTGGAGGTGGCGGGGGACCAGAGCTGGAGCGGCTTTACATACCGCTGGGACTTGGCGGATTGGAGCGGAAACGAAGGGACCTACGACCATGTGGTTTTGGATGGTGCCCTTACCCTGAGTCTCGCAGGCAATTACCAGCTGGAGGCAGGCGGTGTTCTTCCGCTCGATTTCGACCCATCGGCCAATCGGGAGTGGACGATTCTCTCCGCCACTAGCTTGGAGAACTTTGACGCCAGCCAGTGGACGCTCTCCGGCTTTAATGAAGCATTGGTCGGCGACGGCCAATGGCTGCTTACGCAGAGGGAAGAAGCCTTGGTGCTTGCCTATCAGGCCGTTCCGGAACCCGCCCCCACGATCGCGATGGGGGTCTTCCTCCTGGGCTATTTCCACGCCCGTCGCCGCGCGCGGCGGGTTGCCCCCCTTGCGTGATCTCTCCGCTTCCGGTTTGACTATGTTTGAAGCGATTTACCGCCTTGTCCTCCTTTGTTGGAGCCTTTGTGCCGTGAGTGTGGCGGCGGCCTCAGAACAGGCGCCGCTCTCCCTCGTGGCCGAGGGCCGGAGTGCCTATGTGATCATCCACGGAGAGGGGGCTCCCCGATCTGTCATCGAGGCTTCCGAGGAACTCCAGAGCTGCGTGCGGGAGGCCACGGGCGTGGAGCTTCCGTGCCTGCCCGACACCAAAGTGGGGCAAGGGCCATTTATCAGCATCGGCCAGACCCGCCAGGCCGTTGAGGCGGGGCTGGTGGACAGTGGCCTCGGGGAGGAGCACTTTCGCATCGTCACGCGGAAGGGGAACCTCTTTATCCTCGGGCCCGACACCCCGGACGATGGGTGGACATCGCAAGGAGGCAGCAGCGCTGGCAGTGCCAATGGCGTATACGTCTTCCTTGAAGAGAGTCTCGGCGTCCGTTGGTTGATGCCGGGTGCCGATGGGCGCGACGTCCCCGCCCGGCGGGAATGGCAACTCCCCGTGCTAGACCAAAGCGGGGGCCCCGGCTTTCCGATGCGGGAGCTTTCCCACCTTACCGATTTTGCCTCCCCCGAACAAACCCGTGCCATCCATGCCTGGATGCGGCGTCTCCGGCTGGGCAGCTCCGTGGCCATTCGGTGGCAGGGAAGCCATCCCGCAGACCATTGGCAGCATAACTGGAGGTGGCTCACCGATGACCCTACCCTCTTTGCCACGCATCCCGAGTGGTTTGCCATGAATGCAAACGGCAAACGGTGGCACCCGTTGAACGCCTACGCAAAGCTTGAGACGACCGATCCCGCTTTGGTCCGCTTCTTCGCTGACCGGGCGATTGCCACGCTCAAGTCCAGCGCGCGCCCTCGGCCTTTTTCGCTAACGCCCAATGACGCTCCCTCCCGCTGGAGTGAAAGCCCGGAGAGCAAGGCATGGTATGACCCGGCCATCGGCGAAGGCCGGGAGACGGCTGAGTTCAAGCCGCAGGTGCCTTCCAAGACATCGCTAGTGATGAAGTGGTATGCCGATGTGGCCGCGCTTGTCGCCCAGGACTATCCCGAGGGCCGGTTGACCGGGTTTATCTATAGTGACTATCTCTATCCGCCCGTTACTTTCACCGGAACGCTTCCGGAGAACGTCTCGCTCATCTTCTGCGCACCCAACTATGGGTATGAACTCGGGCTGGCACCAGCCCGCCAGCGACTCACCCGCCTGCTGGAGGCGTGGAGCCAGCGGCTGAAGGGCGGGCTTTACTACTACGATATCCCCAGCCTGCTGCTTCGGCAGGAGGACTCCGACGCCCGTTCCAACTTCCCCGGGACGACGGCCCTCATCACCCCCGCGGCACCGGAGACGCTCAATTTTCTCTTCTCCACGCTGCGTCGTTTTCAGCTCAAGGGGGCTTACCTTTATGGCGCGGCTTCCTGGAGCAACGCAGCGCTGGCCAATTACCTGGTGGCGCGTCTGCTCTGGGCACCGCAGGAAGATGCCGTCGCCCTGCAAAAAGAGTGGATCGCCCGTGCTTATGGTCCACAGGCCGGAGCGAGGATGGAGGTCTTTTACCACCGGCTCGACGCGCTCTACCACGCATTTGGCTATATCGGCTACAACCTCACCGCAGAGATGCTTCGCAAGATCTATGCCGAGCCTTACGCCGAGCTGGAGGCGCTGCTGGAGGCGGCGCTTACCGAGCCGATGACGCCGATTCAAAAGCGCCGCCTCGAACGGTTGGCGCGCAACTTCATCGCCCTGCAATGGCGGCTCAAAAACATGAAGCTCCTGGCGGCGGATTACCACTCCTCCTTCACCCGGAGCGGGCCGGAAGTCACCACTCTTCTGCTGGACCCTTCGGGAGATGCCCCGGCCTTCCCAGGTATTCTTCCACCCGGTAGAGCGTTCCAGCGGGAAGAGGCGTTTGCCAATGTCTCTCCGCGGGCGGAGCTTCCGAAGGGGGAGCGGCCACGGCTTCACCCCGACACGTGGGCCGTGCTTTATTCGACCAAGGCGCAGACGGTGACGTTGCTTCCCCGCCGGGTGGATCACGGTGCCTACGTGGCAGCCTACGAAATCAGAGATGATGGCGGAACCACCCTTGCCCGGGGCCTCTTAAGCGAGGGAGAGCCGGTGAGTTTCCCAGCCGAAGCGGGCCGGAGCTATTTCCTTTTCATGCCGGCGCGGTCCCGGCGCTCTACCTACCCGACACGGTGTGAGCTTTTGATCGCGGGGGCTGCGCTGGCGGAGTTCCGTGAAACGGCGGATGCGGTCTTCTTGCGCGGAAGCGGATCGACGCTCTATGCCTGGAGTGACAAAGGCTCGCCCAAGGCCACGGAGGAGGGAGTGGTCCTGCACAAATGAACGGGCTTATGAATAGATCAACCTGGATTGTTTTGGCGCCAATGATGTTGGCGATTGTTATATTGACCCGTGGGCCAGCAGCGCGCGCGGAACGGGAGTTGGTTCGTATGGAGGCCGCGGCTCTTCCGCCTGGGCGGGTGGCTGCAGAGGGGGACCGGGCTCGTTTGCCGCTTCCGGCACCTACGTTGGTGCGCCACGGGCAAAGCCCGGGTGTCTTCATACAGGGTGCGGAGGGCCCGCGGATCGTCTTTGAGAAAACGGCACCAAGCGAAGAGGTTGCCCTCCAGTTTGAGTGGCCCGAAGCTGCCGCTCCTCCCGGGGCTTTTACGCTGGTCCTCCGGCTCCTGCCCAAGGCGGTGAGCAAGGGAGGGAACCTCAACGTCATCTTTCGCTCCACGGATCGCCAGCGGGCGCTCCCACGACTTCAGATTACCAACGGAGGCAGCCTGTCGCTGGTCGCCTCACCCGAGGAGGTCCACCGCTTTGAAGAAAGCCTCCCGCAAGACCGGGTTTCGGAGCTGAAGATGGTTGCAGACTACCGGACGCGGAAAATTTCGTTGCTGCTCGATGGCCGCCCTTGCGGAGAGCCGGTGGCCTTTGGGCCTACCGCGCACCCCGTCACCCATCTCACCCTCTCCACGAGTGAAACGGAGCGAGCCCGGTGGACCGCGTTTGAGGAGATCTCTGCATTTGAAACACAATGATTCTTCCTCACCTCGGCTCCATGCTTAACCTTGAAGACTCTACCGCAATCCGCGCCCTTACTCATGAGCCCGGGCATCACTTCTTTGGGTACTATGACAAATCGCCGTGGGATGCGAGCGGGCGTTGGATTCTCGGGTTGCGCGTGCCTTTTATGGAGCGGCCGCCCGGGCCGGATGACGAGGCCGAAGTGGGCCTGATTGACACCTTGCAGGGGGATGAGTGGGCTCCCCTGGCCACCACCCGCGCGTGGAACTGGCAGCAGGGATGCATGCTTCAGTGGCTCGGGGGTGGACCGGAGATTCTATTCAATGACCGGCGTGAAGGGCGCTTCATCGCCCGGATTCTTCATCCACAAACCGGGGTGGAGCGTCGGATCCCGCGGCCGATCTATGCCGCCGACCCGGAGGGCGGGCTTGGCTTGTCGATCAATTTCTCACGGCTCCACCACCAGCGCCCGGGCTATGGCTACGCGGGGGTGCCCGACCCATGGGAGGCCACCCCCGAGCCGGAGGAAGATGGTATTTTCGCGTGTGATCTTGCCACCGGCGAGAGTCGGCTGCTCCTTTCCATCGCGGAGGCTGCGCGGCATGAGCGGGATGCTTCATTTGACGGCAAGATCCACCGGTTCAACCACCTCCAGTTCAGCAGGCAGGGAGACCGCTTTGCCTTTCTCCACCGTTACCGGGCGGATGGCCCGCATACGACGCGGCTCCTGACGATGGGGATGGATGGGGGCGATCTGCAAACCCTTTCCGACCATGGAATGGTTTCTCATTATGATTGGCATCCCGATGGCTCCCTCATTGCGTGGGCCAGCCGCCGGGGCGCGCCGGATGGTTACTGGCTCTTCCCACCGGGTGGGGGAGAACCGCGCCCCTTGCGGCACCCCGCTTTTGGGGGCGACGGGCATTGCTCCTTCTCCCCCTGCGGCCGTTATCTGCTCACAGATAGCTACCCTGACGCGGCGGGGGAGCAGACGCTCATGGTCTTTCACCTCAAACGGCGGGAGCTGGTTTACAGCCGCCAGATCCGAGCTCTACCCCTGGCCGATGAAATCCGCTGCGACCTGCATCCGCGTTGGAGCCGGGCGGGGGGGCAAATCTGCATAGACTCCGCCTTTGGGGGTAGCCGCCAGATGTACCTCCTCTCTCCCCATCTGCCTCAATGAGCTTTCGGACCATCCTTCGCTATTGTATTGATCCGCATTTCCATCCCGAGGCCCGTCTGGACGAGTTGGTTTCCTTCTGCCGTGAGGCAAAGGTGGAAGAGGTGATGCTCTTTATTGGGGCCGAAGAATTGAGCACCGGCTTCCCGGGGGAGATGGAATTGGCGGCCTACCTCCAGCTTGCGGTGCGTGCCCGGGATAGATTGGCGCAAGCCGGCGTGGCCTTGAGTCTCAACCCGTGGTTTACGCTCTATTGCGTCCCCCGGGGGCGCCAGCGGAGGCGGGAGCACCCCTTCCGCGCCATGGTGGGGGAGACCGGGGCGGCTAGCCCCATCGTGGCGTGCCCCTTGTGCGGGGCGTGGCAAGGTTACCTTGCCGATACGTTTGCCCGCATAGCGCAGGAGGTTCAGCCAGTGGCCATCTGGTTGGAGGATGACTGGCGCCTCCATAACCACGGGAGCGATCTCGGGTGGGGTGGTTGCTTCTGCGAGGAACATCTCCAGCGTTTTTCCCACGTCGTCCGGCCCGGTGGCCCAACGGTGACTCGTAACGCACTTCTCGACGCCATTCTCCAACCGGGGCCGCCCCATCCCTGGCGGCGGCACTGGTTGCAGCTTTCCCGCGAGAGCCTTCTTCAGCCTTTGCGCCACGTTGCTCAGGCCGTGCGCGACGCTTCTCCCGAAACCGAGGTGGCGCTCATGAGTTCCCTACCCGATCAGCACGCCTTGGAGGGGCGGGACTGGGAGGCCTTTGCTGTAACACTAGGCAATGGCAGTGGGCGCTTCCTATTGCGCCCACACCTTCGCCCCTATACCGAAGAATGGATGGTGCGAGTGCCTCCGTCCATCCCCCGGCAAACACTAGCTTGCGCCCCGCAGGCGGAGGCATACCCCGAGTTGGAGAACTCGCCAAGGTGTGGCATCTTCTCCAAAAGCGGAGCAGCCACTGTGTTTCAAATGCTGGAAGCCGCCGCCTGCGGTATGCCCGGCATCACCCTCAACTCGTTTGACATGATGGGCAACGGCACCGCGCTGGACCCCCGTTTGGGCGCGCACCTTCGCGAGGCCAAGCCGGTGCTTGAGTCCATCGGCGGCCTTCGCCTCCGGCGCGAGGAGGAGCGGGGGGTATCGATCCTGTTTTCGCCTCGCATTACCGAGTTTCTACAACTAACCGCAGAGGAAGCCCCACGGGAATCCGCATTTGCCGCGGCCATGCAGGACCCTTCCCGCCAGCCGGAAAGCGGGGCCTTCGGCAGTATCGGGCAGCTTGCCCACCCTTCGCTCGTCTGGGGGGATACGTGCTCCATCCTCGGCATCCCCCACCGCTATAGCGTGCGTGCGGAGAACACCCGCGCGCCATTGCTGGTCAATGGGCAGATGTTGCGAGCCTTCCCCCCCGAAGAGGTGGAGGCGCTCTTCTCCGGCACACTCATCCTCGATGCAGTTGCGCTGGAAAGTTTGTACCAGCTTGGCTACCAGCATGAGCTGGGCCTTTGCCAGATAAGTTGGCAAATGCAGAGTGCCACCGCCTTCAGCTATGAGGAGGAACTGGCAACGGGGCGCCGAATGTCCGCTCAGCGATGTGCTTCGCGAATGCTCAAATGCACTCTTGATGCGGAAGCCGAGGTCATCACCCAAGTGTGCAGGGCCGATGGGGAGGCTCTTTGGGCCGGGTGCTATCGTTACAGCAATTCGCGAGGAGGCACCGTTATCGCCCTCACCTATCCGCTTGATGGCACGGCACAGTATTTCATGGGGTTTTTCAACCGCTTCCGACAGCGACTTTTTCGGGAGTTGTTTGCCGGTCGGTTCTTCGTCTCCCTCGATGGCTTGCGCTGTTATCAGTACAAACGGGGTGAGACCACCCTTCTTGCCATTGCCAACCCCACTGCTGATGCGTTGCAAACCGTGAGCTTGCTGCCCCCGCCTGGGGACTGGGAAGAATGGGAGGTGCTTACTCCAGATGGCAGATGGCAGGCCGTTCGGTTTGAAATGAAGGAAGGCACCCTCTCGCTTGTCCACCCGCTCCCAGCCCTCCGGTTAGCGCTTTTCCGCGCAGAGGTGGGGTAGGGGAATACGGCTCGTTTCCCATTTCACATAGTTAACCATAGGGAGGCGTTTGAGGGTTGGAATACGAGTGCCACGTTTGGCGGGCGACACGCAGAAGGTTGCCCCCGATGATTTTGCCAATGGTTTCGTCACTGTGCCCCCGTTGTGCGAGGCCGACGGTAAAGAGGGGCCAATTGGTCCATGCTAAGCTTTGCAATTGGGAGGGTTGACTCCATTCCGGGGCGTTGACACCGTGGCCGGGTGGCGGCCAAAGGCTTTCCCATTTGGAACGGCGTGGCGCACGAGGATGGAGCGCGGCGTTAGCAGCGGCGGCCCCTTCGGCGACATAGGGGCGGTCGGTGCCTATTGCGACGGCATCTGCGCCGAAGGTTTTCACGAGATAGTCGATGTGATCGAGAAACGCGGTGATATCGCCCCGCCCACCCAGAAAGGCGGGGATATTGGTGACGCCGATGAGGCCGCCCCCCTCTACCACGGCGCGGATGACGGCGTCACTCTTACAGCGGATGTGAGGGTGGAGGCTATGGGCTGCGGCGTGGCTGATGACGACCGGTTGCGCGGAGCAGCGTGCAGCATCCAGGCTGGTTTGCCAGCCGGTGTGGGCGAGGTCGATCACGATTCCGAGCCGGTTCATCTCGCGCACCGCGGCGCGGCCAAAGTCGGTAAGCCCGGCATCTGCGGTTTCTCCGCAGCCGGAGCCGATGGGGTTCTGCCGGTTATAGGTGAGGTGCATCATCCGCGCTCCGAGCTGGGCGAAGACACGCAGGTAGGCGAGCTCTTCCTCAATGCTCACGTGGGTGCCCGCGAGGGGGACGCCATTGAGCCCGAGGCAGATGCCATGCTCCCCGGCCCGGTGCGCGGCAAGGATATCTTCCACCGAAGCAATGCGGCGTAGGAAACCTGGCATGGCATCGGTAAGGGCGGTGTAGCGGGCCAGCCGCTTGAGGAGCCGCAGCGGTTGGTTGCCCTCCTCGCCCGCGTTGAGGAAGAAGCAGGTGACTCCCGCCGCCTCCCATGCGTCTTGATACTCTTGCCGGAGCGCTTCGTCCTCCGCCCAGCGGAGCATGATCTGTTCTTCCTTGAGGTCTTGAAGCTCGGCCTCGGAGGCTCCGGCCTCCAGCGCGGCATTGATGGCGCAGGCATCCTGCGGCGCATGCAGGCCAAGGCTGTAGGCCTCGACCACCGGGCTTTCACCGTGGAGCCGAAGGCCGCGCTCCAGCTCCCGAGTGGAGGGTTGAAGGAGCGTCAGCGCCACTTCGCGCGCCCGGGTAATGGCCGGCCGCATCAGGGAGCCTCCCGGTGGATGACTGCGTAGTTGAGCATGAAGAACGGGGCGCTCCGGGCTGCGGAGGGCTCGCGGTTTTCAATCACAAGGGTGTTGTGGCGCAGCAGTTTTTCGATGGGAATAGGGAGGGTGTGCTGGCTCCACCCCTTGGCGGCAAAGGGGCTGGGCCCTTCAAATAGCGGGTGCCCGTTGAGGGTGATCCGGATGGCGCACTTGCCGCTGAGCCCGCCATCCTGTGCGGAGAGTATAAGCGCGTATGCCTGCTCGGGTGGGAAGGGGTCGCATTCAAAGGTCGTGCGGAGGGCGGAGTGATCGCTCCCGCTACCGTAGACCCACGTGGCAAGGCGCGGAGAACAATCCACACCGTAGACTTTGACGTTTGCACCCCCGGTGAAATCAAACGGGCTTAGGAAGAGGCTGCCTTTCTCGTTGAACCCCGCTTCCTCTTGCGCCCGCTTGCGTTCGGCAAGGCTGAGGCCTGCATCGGCTTCGTTGAGCCGGGGGTTGGCTTTGAGGCGGGCGAGGAATTTACGGTTTCGATCCAGGGTTTCGGCCGTGTTGACCCAGAGGGGTACGGCTTCGGGAGAGGCTTTGAGTGCCTGTTGATAGGCGGCTTCGGCGGTGGCGATTTGCCGGGTGATCTTCTCTACGTCCTTGGCGGCAGCAGGGCTGACGCGGCCGCCATAGATGTCGATCTCCGCGAGTGCTTTACCTGCTTCGACGAGATGGTTGTAGGCTTCCTTGCCCACGAGCATCTGCGCGGCGCGGCGCGAAGAGGTGGCGGGGTCGTACGCGGCGGGGTTCCAGAGGTAGTCGAGCAGGGTGAGGATGCCGACGAGGTCGTTGGAGTTCCAGAGGTAGCCGCTCAGGTCGTCGGCCACGCGGTCGTAGCCGATCTGCTGGAGGTTGGTGATCTCGTCGCCGATGTGGTAGCGCCGGTTGTGCGGGCCCATCAGGTTGGCCCAGAGGAGCGGTTTGCGCTGGAGCTTTCTGGTAATCCAGCGGACCTCCTGCGGATCGAGCGGGGAGAATTTGACCCGCCCGCCAGACCAGAAGATATCGACGTTGGGGGGGATCTCGCGCCCGAGCGTTTCGAGGTAGGCATCCCGGCTTTCGTCATACGGGTTTTTCCCCGAAGGGCCCCAGTAGAAGGGGGGGCAGAAGACGAGCCGTCTTGCCCCAAAACGTTCCCGGATGTGGGCTTCGAGTTTCTGGAGGAAGAAAACGTCGGCCTCGCGGGCGGTGCCGAAGGCGGCTTTGTCGGCAGGAGGGAGGGGGATACGGTCGTCATCAAAATGGATGCCCAGCTCTCCCCCGAGTGGGTAGAGGACATCCGCATACGCGGCAAGATGAGCCAAGTCGGCTGGGTCGGAGGTGCGGATTGCCTCTCCTTTGACCGGGGTGAAAGCCACGGTCCAGCGCGAACCGATCGGCGTGAGCCAGCGGCTTACGGATTCAAACTCACCACGCCACGCATCGTCTACCGGGAGCCGCCATGCATCGCGGAACCGCCCCCCATTGAGCGAGAAGCCGTAGTAGATCCAGTTGGATTTGAACCCTGTCAGAAACCGGCTGACGACGGTGGGGGTGAAGTAATCCGTGCGCGCGTTAAAGGCGGCGGCGTTGATCTTCACCCCACGCAGCGGCCACTCCGGGTAGTCGTCCACCGCGGCCACCCGTACACAGGGGCCTTCTTCACCGGAGCGGATGAGTTGGTTAAACGAAGCGACGGCCCACATCTCACCAGCGCGGTCTGCCCCTCGGAGGATAAAGCACGGCCGGGCTCCGGCCTCCAGGTTGCGGATGAGATAGCCTTCCTTTTGGTTTGGAGGGGCAAGCTCGGGAGCCAGCCTGCGAGTTGCCTCGCTTTCCCCGAGAAGGATGGCCGGGGTGCTCCCTTCGCTCGGAAGCGTCTCGGCGATCTGAACTTCGCCGCCGTGGTTGCGTAGCCGCTCCACCAACGCTTGCACGGGTGGTGATTCGGAGTTCAGCCCTTCACCGGGGATGAGGAGGACATGGGCGAGGGGAACCTCGCGGTTCTCATAGCTGGCCGTGCGTGGGGTGGGGTAAATCTCTCCGAGGGAAAGGGGGACTTGCTCCGGCTTGCCCACAGACAGGGCATGGGAGAGTGGAGCGGCAAGGAGTAGGGCGACACAAACGTGTGCCAAAGAGGGGCCGGAGATCATTTCTGGCTGGAAGAATGGTTTGGAAAAACGGTGATACGGCTGCCTTCATCGCCCATGCTGCCGACCGCAAGGTCCGGCACGCCATCACCATTGAGGTCGGCCACCCGGAGCAAGTGGCCGCGCGCCTTCAATGCCTCGCGATGCGTAGGAAAGGGTGTGCCCTTCTCTTGGAAAAGGACCAGTAAGCGCCCTTTGCGGCCGGGTTGCAGGAGAGCGAGATCGTCGAGCCCGTTTCCGTCGAAGTCGGCCACGGCGGTCTGTCCCGCCATGCCGGAGATCGCTTGTGAGGGAGGGGAGGCAAACCCCAATGGCTCACCTTGGTACCAGATGAGAAGGGCATTCATCTCTGACTCCGTGCCGACGATGGATGAAGCCAGGAGGTCCGGCCTTCCATCGCCGTTGAAGTCACCGACGGCGAGGCTGCCGCGCAACAGCGCACGCCCGGCGGGAAGGAGGACGCTTTCACGCAAGTCAGCAGGCTTGACCTTGAGCGAGAGGAAAGGGGCGTTGTAGATCCGCAATTCCTCCGGGCCCTGGAAGACGATATCCTTTGCCTCGCCTCCCGAAAGGGCAGCGACGCGCGAGGCCGTATTGTCATTATGCGATGGGCCATGAAAGTAGCCGTTCTGGAACCCGGTTGCCTCGCTCCAGCGCACCCAAACGGGGCCGGATATAAAGTTGAGCCACGGTTCTCCAGGTACAAGCTTCCCGACCCAGAGGGGATCATCCAGCGAACCGAGGTTGCCATTGGAGGCCTCTTGCCGGGTGCGCCAGCCATCCGCGCCGTGCAGGAGGGTAAGCTTGCCTTTCTGGACGACGACGAGGTCCGGCCTGCCGGAGCCAAGGAAATCGCCAACGGCAATCTGGAGCGGTGCCTCGAAGGGGAGGTCGATCCATGGGGTGGCCTCAAATGTCAGTGCGTCCTCTCGCTGAGCGTAGACTTTGATACTGCGGCGTGTCGCAACGACAAGGTCTGCGCGTCCGTCGCCATTGAGATCGGCGAACTCGAAGGCGCGCAATCCTTCAGCCGGTTCATGGATGACGATGGGGTTGGAGAACCGGCCTTCCGAAGCGGCACATATGGGGCCTGCGGCCACGAGAAGGCCGAGGGAGAAAAAAAATCGCAGGTACATGGGAATCTACCGCCGTTCCGTGGCGAACTGATGAAACGTGCGCTTCGCCTTGAGCGCGGCTTGAATATCCGCCACCGGAAAGAGGCGCACGGTGCCATCGAGATAGAGGACGGCACACTCATCGGAGGTGAATTGGTACTCCTCGACCATCGCTTGAGTGTAGAACTCGCTGTAGAGCACCGAACGGGGAGGGCCGGTGACCCGGTCATTCGGGAGCCGCTCTTCGCTCAGGGAATAGTAGAAGCAGTAGCCAATCTTCTTGGGGTCTTCGCTAAACATCCCCTTCTTTCGGTTTTTGAAGAGCTCTGCAAACGGGCTGTAGAGGACGTCGGGGGAGTTCAGGTAGTCTAGTTGCCCATCTCCATAAAGGCCCCAGCGGGCGTTGGAGAAGAGTTTGCGGGGTGAGTGCCCCTTGGCGTACCCAGGCCCCCAGCTTTGAACCGGAGCCCCGCTGCCATCATTGGGGGGTGTTTTTCCCTGATGGTCGGTGGCGTAGGCGAACGTGGCCGTGGCGATCTGCCGCAGGTTGTTGACCGTAAGCACCTTCTTTTGCTGGATGCGTGCGCGCTCCAGGCCCGGAAAGAGGAAGACCGCCAGGACAGCCAGCAACAGCACCGCGAGTAGCAACTCGGCCACGGTGAACGCGCCATTCCGGGAGCATTTGGAGCGGCTCATGTTCAAAGAGGGGGATTTCGACGGTCGCTTGGAAGAGCTGCTTCGTCAAGGATTCCCCGCCGCTTTACGCCGCCGCGCCAACAGCACCGTCACGCCTGCCAGCGCTCCAAATACCCAAGTGCCCGGCTCCGGCACGACGTGAACCCCAAGGTAGGTGGTATTGGAGCCAAGGTCGTAAAAGACCGTGGGGTTGAGAAGCGTCATCTGGTTGTCCCAGGTGATGGCGAAGTTGCCTACGAGGTTGTTCATCGCGGCTACTTTGTCGCCCTCCCACGCGAGGCCGAAGTAGATCCCCGTGAAGTCGTTGTCAGGGTTTTCAAACGTAATGAAGTAGCCCGCATTGGCGTCGGAGGCATTTGCTCCGAGGGCGTTGATCGTCAACGCCGATGTCGCCGAGAGCCGTAGCCCAGAGGAGGTGCCCCCCGCGAGGATGCTCACTTGCCCGCTGAGGTCGATCACGGCGTTGCCCTCGAGCGAGAGAGTTGTATTGGCGAGGTCCAGGAGACCGTCACTATTTGCGCGGTTATCTCCTATGAGAAGGTTGCCTCCCACCCGTGCAGAGGTATTGGCGAGGCGAAGCGCCCCCTGGCTGCCGCCCCCCTGTGTTGCCCCGACGCGCAGGCTGTGGCCGATCACGGCGTCGCCCGCTACGTCAAATGCGGAAACGGTGGCTTGCCGCAAGTCAATGGCGCCTTTGATCAACGTATCCGCGCTGGAGCGTCCTTCGTTGTTTCCGATAATCAGCGTGCTGAGGTAAGCGCTGACGTTGCTCCCTGCCGAGGCAACCACCCGGCCATCCACAAGCCGGTCGATCCCGGTGTTGGAGTGCGTCACATTCTTGCGGCCAACCACCCAGGTGCTCCGGTTTGTTGTTGTGCCAACATCGAGAGAAGACCCAGCCGCAAGCGACACTGTGCCGATGAGCTCCGAATGCGTATGGGTCGTGCCGGTGGTGGTAATGGCCCCGACCATGAATTCGCCGCCCACCAGAGCCAGCTTGACCCCGTTGGAAACGGTAAGCGTGCTTTGGTCCACCTTGGCAAAGGTATCCACGCCGCTGGCAACCCGGATGACGCCGCCACTCACCGAGCTGCCGACGGTAAGGGTGCGCGGCGTGCTGTCCGCAGTGGTGAGGGTGGTATTAAAGACGGTCGTGCCGACGGCTGCGCCTTGGTGAAAGCCCGCGCCAAAGACGCCTACCGTTGTGTCGCCATCCAACGCCACGAGCCGGGGTGTGAGCGCGACCCCGCTGTTGATAATGGCCGTATCGGCCACCGAGCCGGGAGTACCTCCTACACCGCCGTTCCAGTTGGCTGGGCTGCTCCAGGTGCCATTTGGCCCGGTCCAGCTATAAACCGCTCCATGAGCGAGCGAGGCGCAACTCACCGCCAAAGCGGCAAGTAACGGAATGGATAAACCAATGCGGCGGGCGGGGGAGGAGGGGCGAAGGGGGTGCATGGGTAAATAGATTTTGTTTGATTGAAAATGTCATATCTTTGATTTTTGTCAATTGGAAATGGTGGACAATCATTTAAAAAGGAAGGTCGAGGAGGTTCTTGGTTTCCACCCGGTAAGTTTGGGGGTCTATCTGGGCCCAGTGGGGAATTCGCTCTTCAATCTCCCGAAGATCCTCCGGGGTGAAGGGGTGGTAGTAGCGAGCTTCGAACTCGAAAGGAGGCTGTAGCGAGGTAAAGGGAGGGATCTCCTCCCGCCGCGTGATGGCCCGGGCCGCATTCGCTCGAATGGTGGCGCAGGCTACTTCGGGGGAAAGGTGCCTGGCCGCCTCCCGCCCTGTGCCGAACTTGATGGCGGCTGTCTCGATCTCCGGGATGGCCATCCGCGCTTCCAAGCACGCCTTGTCATCCCCGGCCAGAAACAGGGTGGGCACGCTTTGGCTCCCGGCAATCAATGCACGTGCGCCAAACTCGCCAATGAAGACGCCGTTGAGCCGGTAGTACATTTTTTTGCGTGAGTTATAGGTGTGGCAAAGGGGGGCGTTTACCGTGCCTGCCATGGCATGCTGGCCGACGAAGAGGAGGCCGCTGTAGCCGCGCAGGTCGTTGCGTTTGGGGGCGGGTGGGAAGTGGCCGCACTTTTCCAGAAGCGGCTTGAGATGGCCTTGGCAATCGTGCCCCTCCCATACGTCCACCTCCGCATTGGGCGCGGCGTCGTGGATGCCTGCGACGCAGGCGTTGACCTCCCTTGCCAGTTCGGCAATGGCTGGCTTGAGGATGGCGAGATCGTGGGTGCGGGTTTGGGTGAAGGAATCCACCCCGGCGACCCCTTCGAGGTCGGTGACAATCAGGAACTTCATGACTGCTGGTTAGCAATCAATGAAAACCAAAGTCAACCAATAAGGGGCTGGGTGAGCCCGAGTATTTCATTTTCTTTCCCTGAGGTGGAGCCTCCGCCGAGGAACCGCGTGGGAAGGTAGACACCGGGGAGTGGCGTGCCGCCCGATTTGACCAGCGTGCGCACCATCTCCACAAGCTTCACGCCGATTTCCTTGACGGGCTGGGAGGTGCGCGTGAGCCCTTCTGCCGCGCCGACAGACTCCAGCACGCCCGTGCCTCCAACGATGGAAACGCCGTCCGGCACGGCGATGTGGTGCTCCACGCAGTAGCGGTAGACGCCTGCGGCCACCAGGTCACTCACGCAGTAGATGCCAACGCGACGGTCCAGCCCGCGCTTGAGGAGGCGTGCGGCCATCTTGTAGCCTCCGGCCTCGCTGTTTTCCTCACAGAAATGGGATTCCAGCTTTACCGAGGGGTGGGCGTTGAGGATGGAGATCAATCCCGTATAACGGAGTGCGGCGGAAACCCGCATCTCCTGCTCGCTGTGGTGAATGAAAAAAAGGCGCTCCCGCTCGCTGGCCACAAACGCCCGTGCGATGCGGATGCTTGCGTCGCAGAAGTTGATGGAGACAAAGTTGCAGGTGGAAAAAAAGTCCGGCGGGTTGAGGAAAGCCGTCGGCAGGCGCAACTCATCCAACAAGTGGCGGATCGACGCATCGTGAAAGTTGGGGTCAAGGATCAGTCCATCGACCGCCCCGGCGACGTTTTTGATATCGGCCAGCGTCTCCTCGCGGGTGGTGTGGCGCAGCCGTACCGGGGTGACGGCGATGACATCTTCATACTCCGAGGCGGCTTCGAGAATCGCCCCTGAAATGGCAAGGTGCCAGAACTCATTGGGCCGAGAGCCACCTTGCCGCCCAAAGCTCATGCCGATCCGCACACCCCTTTCCTGTGCGGCTTCGCGTTGGGCCACATAGAAGGTGCCGTTGCCGATGCGGGTATCGATCACCCCTTCTTTGCCGAGCTCGCTGAAGACGGCTTGGACCGTGGAGATCGAGACACCCAGTTCTGCCGCCAGCTCCCGGTTGGTCGGTAGGCGGGTGCCGCTTTGGATGCGCCCGGTTTCCATCTCCGCTTTCAGGAAGCGGAGCACCTTGTCACGCGGGCGAAGACGGCGCTGGGGGGCGTCGCTGACGGTGCGGAGCAGGGCGGGGAGTGGGGTGGAAGAGGCTTTCAAAAGCGGAAAACGGCGTTTCCCCACACTTTGCATGGAGGGAGGCAGCTGTAAAGAAGGATTCGATTGGGAATGATTTACTTTGCTGGTCACTGAAAACATCGGGAGGTGAAGGGCGTCTAGGTTAAATTGATCGTAAATGATGCTTTTTGATTTGACGGTTGATTGTTTTTTGACGAGGTTGCATCGCCATGCCCCAGCCCTCCCCTTCACCTCAAAAGCGTCTTGTCGTGGTTGGCACCGGTTCCCGCTGCCGCACGTTTCTTGATTCCGTTGCAGGCCGATTCCGCGACAACGTGAAGCTGGTTGGCCTGTGCGATACCAATCCGGCCCGGATCGCCTACCACAACCGCCGCTTGGTGGAAGAGCATGGCCACCCTGAGGTGGCCGCATTTGCAGCGGGGGAGTTTCAGGCCATGCTCCGGGAGACTCGAGCTGACACCGTGCTGGTAACGACGGTGGACGCTACCCACCACACCTACATTCTCCAGGCGCTGGCAGCCGGTTGCGATTGCATTACCGAAAAGCCGATGACCACGGGCGCGGAAGAAAGCGATGCCATCCACAGGGCCGTGGTAGCGAGCGGACGCTCCGTGCGGGTGACGTTCAACTGCCGGTGGAGCCCCGCGGCAACTCTGGTGCGCCGCTTGCTGGCGAGTGGGGCTATCGGCGAAGTGCAGCACGTGCAGATGGAGTACATGCTCAATACCCGGCACGGGGCTGATTACTTCCGGCGTTGGCATCGGAGCAAGGCTGCCTCGGGTGGGTTGCTGGTCCACAAGTCCACCCACCATTTCGACTTGGTAAACTGGTGGCTCGACGCGATCCCCGAGACGGTTTTTGGTTTTGGCAAGCTGGCATTCTACGGGCGCGAGAATGGCAAACGGCACGGCTTTCGCACCGAGGGCGAGCGCACCACCGGCATTGCCACGGGGGACGACCCGTTTGCGCTCAAGCTCGATGCCGACCCGCGCCTCAAGGCACTCTACTTCGACGCGGAGGCGCACGATGGCTACCTGCGCGACCGCAATGTTTTTGGAAGCGGCATTGATATCGAAGACTCCATGAGCGTCCTCGTCCGCTACCGCACGGGCGCGGTGCTCACCTACTCGCTCAACGCTTTCCTTCCACGCGAGGGAATGCACGTCGTCTTTAATGGAACCGGAGGCCGCCTTGAGTATCGTGAACTGGGGGCTGCACACCTTGTTTCTACCAACCCGGAGGAGGCCGCCGATGCGCCAGAGAAGGAGTTCTCCTGCACGCTTCACCCGCTTTTTGGAAAGCCGCAGCAGATCGAGGTGCCTCGGGCCGAAGGTGGGCACAACGGGGCGGACCCCCTCATCCACGAGCAACTCTTCTCTGCCACGCCGCCGCCGGAGAAAGAGGGGCGCTCCGCAGGGCACGAGCAGGGGGCGGCATCGCTGCTGGTGGGCGTGGCGGCCAACCACTGTTTTGAGACCGGGCTGCCGGTGGCGCTTTCGAGCCTTAGCGGTACCCTTGGCGCGCGCACGCGGCTTCACGAGTTGGTCTAATCTTTATGCCCGCTCTCGCAACCAAAATCGGGATGGCCCGGCGGCCAATGCGCTTCATGCCCGGCACGGCGATGGCCGGGTTTGCCTCGCGTGTGCCGGAGGCGCTTGGCAAGCGAGATGATCTTCACGCCTGCGTCCTCCTATGGCAACGCGGCGAAGCAGCGTGTTGCCTCGCGGTCCTTGATCTCGTAAACCTCGGCGAACCATGGTTGGCCCGCCTCGTAGCGCGGGCGACCCGGCATCTTTCAGGGTGTGAGGTCATGGTTTCCTGCACCCACACCCACTCCGGGCCTGTAGTAGACGAGGCCACCTGGCCGGTGGTGGAGGCGGCGTTTGAAGCCGCTTTGCTCGCAGCAATCGAGGCTGGCGAGCCGGGGGAGATCGGCTTTGGCACAGCAAAGCACCAAGGGTTCCTGGGCTACAACCGGCGGGCCCTGCGGAGCGGCTTCGAACCGGTGGACCGCGAGGTGGCTTGGATTGTCCTGCGGTCGCAGGCGGGGGAGCTTCGCGGGCTTCTTCTCCATTATGCCTGCCATGCGGCGGTCTTTGGACCGGAGAACCGGTACTTCTCCGCAGACTGGCCGGGCTTTGCATGCGACCGCTTGCGGGAGACGCTGGGGGCTGACGTGCCGGTTGCCTTTCTTCAGGGGACTTCTGGCGACATCAATACCGGCTACGCCCCGGAGCTTTCGGCGCTGGGTGAGCCGATTGGCAATCGCAATGAAGCCACTGCGCGGTTTGTCGGCCATACGCTGGCCGATACAGTGGTGGCTGCGCTTCCGATGCAGCAATATGGCCCGGTGTCTCTTCCCGAGGTCCGCAAAACTCATGTGGAGTTCCTGTGGAACCGCTCCCCCACCGCTGCCG
The DNA here is from genome assembly GCA_037189965.1 of Chthoniobacteraceae bacterium. Classification (GTDB taxonomy): domain Bacteria; phylum Verrucomicrobiota; class Verrucomicrobiia; order Chthoniobacterales; family Chthoniobacteraceae; genus DATMFV01. Next base: position 28,457 of record JBBCKB010000103.1, read on the forward strand.
AAGCGCAAGCGGCTATTGCTTGTGCGGAGGCCATGCTTGCCACGGCCACCCCCCCCACCCTGCGCGAGGCGCTTCGCAGCGAGGCGTACTTTGCCCGGTTGACCCACGAACGCCGGGGGCGGTGGAACCTTCCCGGCGCAGCGGAGAGCCTGCGAGTACCGATGAGTCTTTGGAAGTTGGGGGACTCCGCGGCTCTGGTCCCTTTTCCCGGCGAGTTCTTTGTGGAGGCGGGGCTGGCGCTCAAGCGCGGCTCCGGCCTGCCGCACCTCTTTCCGCTAGGCCTTGCGGATGGCTCCCTTAGCTACATCCCCCCCGCCGCTGCGTTTGTCGAAGGCGGCTACGAAGTTTGCGCCTCGCGGTTTGCTCCCGGCTCCTCCGAGCGTTGGGTGGAGGCTGCCCTCGCATTGCTTTTACCTCATTCATGAATACTGAAACTCCCTCTTCCTTGTTGGCGCTGCATGGCGGCCAGCCCGTTCGCACCACGCCTTGGCCCCGTCGCCACCTTCTTACCGAAGCGGAAAAGGCGGCCGTCGTTCGCCTCTTTGATGAAGCCATCGCCACCGGAAATGCCATTGGCTACGCCGGGCCTGAGGAGGCAGCCTATTGCAAAGCCTTCTGCGAATGGATGGGGGGCGGCTTTGCCGATGCGGTCAACTCCGGTACCTCCGCCCTCTACGTAGCCCTCGCCGCCCTGGAGTTACCACCGGGCAGTGAGGTGATTGTTCCGCCGATCACCGATGCGGGTGGGGTGATGCCAGTGGCGTTGCTCGGGCTCACGCCGGTCTATGCGGATAGTGAGCCGGGGCGCTTCCATATTGGTGTGGAGGAGATCCGCGCAAAGCTAACGCCGAGGACACGTGCCATTATCGTCATGCATGCGGCGGGTATCCCTGCGGAGATGGATGGCATCCTCGCGCTGGCAGCAGAGCATCGGCTCTACGTGGTGGAGGATTGTGCCCAAGCCCATGGCGCAACGCATCGCGGAAGGCCCGTGGGGACACTCGGCGCGGTGGCCGCTTTCTCCACTATGTTTGGAAAGACCCATTGTACCGGGGGGCAGGGCGGCGTCGTCTATACACAGGACGCGGCGCTCTACGCCAAGGTTCGCCAGTATAGCGACCGGGGCAAAGCCTTTGGCCACCCCGTGGGGACACGCAACGTGGTGGCGGCGCTCAACCTCAATGCGGACGAGCTGCACTGCGCAATCGGGCGGGTGCAGATTGCGCGGCTTCCGGGGTTTATGCAGCGGCGGCGGGAGATCGCCCGCTTCGTGCGCGACGCATGCGCGGCACGTTTGCGGGGGGTGAGCATGGCGGATGGGGGGCCGGAAGCAGACCCCGTACACTGGTTTCTCATCTTTCGCTACGATTCAGCTCTTTATACAGTCTCTAAGGAAGAGTTTGTGGAAGCGTTGGTTAAAGAGGGAGTCCCCTTTGAGGCTAATTATGATTATGTGCCTTCCGAGTATCCGTGGGCCTGCGGTGGAGGCGCGGCTTCCATCCCGCTGCCCAATGCGCGCGCGGCAATTGCCGGCCATTTCCGCCTAATCATCCACGAGAACCTTGCCCCTTGTGATGTGGAGGAGATCGTGGCTGCTTTGGAGAAGGTCGAGAGCGTGTTTCTAAAATGACGGCGTGGCGTTGGTTGGCCCTCTTCCTCTGCCTTACGGCCGCCGGGATTGCGCAGGAGCGCGTTGTCGTTCGTGTGCAGGGATTGCCTTCGGAGACGGCGACAGACCCCGCTTCCCTCGCGGAGCAGAAGGTCATTGCGGCGTTTCGCAAGGCGCACCCGGGAGTGGAGCTTCGGCCTGCCGACGGGCTGCGCATTCAGAACCTCAATGCGGAGGCCGCGACGATCATGATGATCGCGGGGGGGATCGCGCCCGATGTCATCCGCATGCAGTTTCGCAGTAGCGATAGCTATATCCGCCAGGGGATCGTAGCTCCGCTCGATTCGTTCCTCTCTACGGCTCCAGAAAGCCCGCTAGCCACGGTGCCCCCGCAGATCCTTCCCGTGATCCGGAAGGTGGGACCGGATGGGGAACGCCATGTCTACGGGCTGCCCCTGCAAACCTTGGTGAGTGGGCTCTATTACAATAAAGAGCTCTTTCGCCGAGCGGGCCTCCCCTCCCGTGCTCCGCGCGACTGGGCGGAGCTTCTCGACTTTGCCCACAAGCTCAAGGAGCTGGGGCCGAAAGTTCACCCGCTTTTTCTAACCTCGGGAGCTTCCTCCGGCTTTGAGTTAATGAACCTGATCCGTGGCGCGGGGGGCGACGCGCTTTGTGAAATCGGCCCCAACGAATGGGAAGCGGCGTTTGATTCACCCGAAGCAGTGGAAGCTTTCCTCCTCTACTACCGGCTCACCCGGGGCGAGCGGCTCGCGCACCGGCAAGCCCGGGCTTTGACGATGGAGGAAATGGAGAGCGTCGGGATGCTCTTTCGCTATGTGGGGGATACCGTCGCCATCGACCCGGAGCTGTGGGGCTTTGGCGCGGTGCCCAAGGGGCCGGGCGGGGTGCATGGGTCGGAAATCAATGCCGTGATCCTCGCACTCTACTCGGGCATCTCCGACCCCGCGCGGCGGGAAGCGGCGTGGGAGTACCTCCGCTTTGTCACCGGGCCGGAGGCCGACCGCATCCGTATCTCCACGTTGGTGGAGCTGGGGCTCGCGGGCATCATCAACCCGGCCTCCCTGCGCCAGTTCGGCTTTGAGGAGTACCTCGTGCTCACGCCGCCGGAGTTTGAGCGCGAGTTTGCCCAAGCCCTTGCCGATAGCAAGCCGGAGCCGTACGGCCGCAACTGCAACCTCATCTACCAGGAGCTGACTTATCCGCTCGACCAAATGCTTCTGAGCCCCACCCTCCGCGAGGCGTGGGCCGCCGGAGACGAAGCCGCCCAGCGCGGGGAGATCGCCGCCATCCTCCACCGGGCCGCGCGGCAGACCAATGAGCGGATGATCGGCCACATCCCCCCCGAAACCATGGAGCACCGGCGCAAGGTGGCGTTGGGCGTGGTGCTTGCGATCCTGGCGGCCTTTGGGGGCGTGGGCGTGTATCTCTGGCGGCACTTTGCCAAAGCGGCGGCAAAGCTCGGGCGGCCCGTTAGCGGCGGCTCGCCCGTCCCATGGCTCTGCTTGCTCCCGGCCTTGGGGTTGACGTTGCTTTGGAACTACCTGCCGCTTGCGCGAGGCACCGCCATCGCCTTTTTCGACCACCAGATCGTGCTCCCCTCCACCTTTGTCGGGCTCGACAACTTTGCCAACGTCCTCTTCGACCCGCGCTTTTGGAACTCCCTCCTCGCCACGCTCCAGTTTGCGGGGTGGACGCTCACACTAGGCTTCTTTGTCCCCATCGCCCTTGCCTATGCATTGCACTTGATCCCCCGGCAGAAGATTCTCTACCGCACGCTCTATTATCTACCCGCCGTCATTAGCGGCACGGCGGTCTTTTTCCTCTGGAAGGAGCTCTTCAATGCCGAGGGCATCCTCAACCAGATCTTGCGCCTCGGTGGTTTCGCGGCGGAGCACGCCTGGACCGAGGACCCCCGCCTTGCCATGCTTTCATGCGTGATCCCCGGCATCTGGGCCGGAGCCGGGCCGGGCTGCCTGATCTACCTCGCTGCGCTCAAAGGCATCCCCGAGGAACAGTTTGAAGCCTCCGAGATCGACGGCGCGGGCTTCTGGAGCAAGACCCGCCACATCGTTTACCCGAGCTTGCGCACGCTCATCTTCATCAACTTCATGGGCGCGGTGGCCGCCTCCTTCCACGGAGCTACTAACATTCTTATCATGACCGGCGGCGGCCCCAATGGGATGACGGAAGTCAGCTCCCTGCTCATCTTCTTCGAAGCCTTTGCCCGGCTCCGCTTCGGCCCGGCCACAGCGATGGCGTGGATCATCGGCAGCCTGCTGCTCGGCTTCACCGTGCTCCAGCTCAAGCGCCTGAGCGAGATGGAATTTAAAACCGCACGATGATCTTTTGCCCCATCACCGAGCGCTCCCTGCGGGTGCGCCTTCTTTACACCGCGATCTACCTCTGCCTCTCGATCGGCGCCGTAACGATGGTCGCCCCGTTTGGGTTGATGGTGGCGGGCTCCCTCAAGCCCGGCGCACGCAGCGGCGGCGCTTCGCCAGCCTATCTTTTTCGGGACTCCGCCCTCTGGGCGCACTACCTGGAGGCCAAGTACCGAGGCCGCACGGAGCTCTTCCGCATGGCGTGGAGCGAGGCCAACGCTGAGTTCGCCGCCCCGCCGCAGGCCCCGGCTTCCACCCCTCTGGCTCTTTGGGATGCCTACCTCGCCGCACACCCCGCCCCGGAGCGGCTCCTTGCCGTCGGCTTTAGCGATGGCCGGGCCAGCACGCCCAGCGCCACCAACCGCGCCTTCCAGCAATGGCTTCGGCAGCGTACCGGCAGCTCCATCACCAAGCTCAACGCAGAGCTGGAGACCACCTTCGGCGCGTTTCATGCCATTGTTCCGCCGAATACTTCCCTAGTCGGCGCGGCCTTACCCGCTTCGCCGTTTCGCGACCTTTTTGAGGACTTCGCCCGTACCCACGTCCCCCCCCAACAACGGTTTGTGTGGGATGCCGGGGGCTACTACCGGGCCGTATTTCTCCCCCGGCTCATCGGCCCGGAGATCGCAAGCTTCAACCGGAAGTACGGCACTGCCTACACGAGCTATACGGAGGTTCCCTTCCCCACCACCGTGCCCACCGTGGCAGCAGATGCGTGGGGCACCTTCACGACGCGAATGCTTCGGCCCGACTTCGTGGAGCTCACCCCCGAGGGCGAGGCCCGCCGCCATTCGCTCGGCATCGGGCATGGGGAGTTTATCCGCCACAGCGCCCGCCCCGCCGAGCTGCGCGTCGCCACGCTGGACCGCCTCTTTGCCGACTGGGCCCACGCCACGCACGGAGTTGAGGATGCCCGCATCCCCCAAGCCGCGCTCGACCACCGGGCCTTAGAGGCCGGGAAGGCCGCCTGGCGGTGGACATTCCTGACGCAGAACTACCGGTACGTCCTCGATGCCGTCTTCTTCTACGGCAACGCCTTCCGCAACACCGTCATTCTCGTTGTGCTGATGATCGTCGGCACGCTGTTGGTCAACTCCCTCGCCGCGTACGCGCTATCGCGCTACAAACTGCGGCAAACCTACGCGCTCCTCCTCATCTTCCTTGCCACACTCGCCTTCCCCGGGGAAGTGACGATGATTCCCGTTTTCCTCCAGCTCAAAGAACTGGGCCTGCTCAACACCTTTGCCGCGCTCGTGCTGCCCGGGCTGGTAAACGGCTTCTCCATCTTCCTGCTCAAAGGATTCTTCGACAGCCTGCCGCGCGAGCTTTACGAAGCCGCCGAGATCGACGGCGCGGGCGAGTGGCGCATGTTCTGGCTCATTACGATGAACCTCTCCAAGCCGATCCTCGCCGTCATGGCGCTCTCGGCCTTCGTCAGCGCCTACGGCGCGTTCTTCTATGCGCTAATCCTCGCCCCCGACCCCCGGATGTGGACGATCATGGTCCACATCTACCAGCTCCAGCAATCGGCCGGAACACCGGTCATCTACGCCTCGCTCATCCTTACCGCCATCCCCACTCTGTTGGTATTCATCCTCTGCCAAAAGATCATCCTGCGCGGCATCGTCATCCCCACGGAGAAGTAGTAAAAAGGAGGGCGTGCTCAGCGATTAATGTGAGCGCGAATCCAACCCGATGGCGTCTCATGGAGACGCCCTGCAGCTTTCAACTTTCGCACCGAACCTTTCTATCATTTAGCGAAGTAATACTACCGCAGCGATTGAACACAGGCTATTTCTCCGAAGGCACGACGATGCCCCGGAGGATCAGATTCTGGCAGAAGATGAACATCAGGAGCGTGGGGAGCGCGGTCAGGATCAGGGAGGCATAGACAACCGGTGGATCGACCAGACTTCTGAGCTGGTAAAGATCGACCATGATGGTCCACATCTTCGGGTCCGGCGCGAGGATAAGCGCGTAAAAGAAGGCTCCATAAGCGGCAGTGAACGCGCCGAGCGCGATCACAGCGAGGATCGGCCGGGAGAGCGTCATGGTGATTCCCCAGAACATCATCCATTCGCTCGCGCCGTCCAGCTCCGCCGCTTCGTAAAGCTCCTTTGGCAGGCTGTCGAAGAACCCTTTGAGCAGGAAGATGGAGAAGCCATTGGCCAGACCGGGGAGCACCAACGCTCCGAAGGTGTTGAGGAGGTGGAATTCCTTCATCTGAAGGAAGACGGGGATCATCGTCACCTCGGCGGGAAAGGAGAGAGTGGCGAGAAAGAATAGGAGGATAAAGTAGGTCTGCCGTAGCTTGAAACGGGAGAGCGCATACGCAGCCAGCGGATTCACAATCAAGGCCCCGGCCACGCAAAGGACGACCAGGATTGCCGTGTTGAGAATGGAGCGGCCGTGAAGGACGATTTCATCGAACACGTAGAGGTAGTTCTGCGTCAGGAGCTGCCATTTCCAAAAGCCGGATTCCTTTTCAAAAGCGAGGCGGTCAAGCTGCCGTTGGGGAAGCTCTGTGCGACGGTGGCCCTGCTCCGCCGCCCAGCCTGCGAAGAGGACATCCAGAGTGATGACGCGCAGGTGGCTCGGTTCGGCGCGGGTGCGGATGAAGGCTTCCTTTCCAATCCCGAGGCGGCTCCGGGCGGCCTCGCCTTCGGTGGTTAGAGCGACGAGATCCGGTCTCAACACTTTGCTGACGAAAAGGAACCAATCTTCCCCACCATTCGCGGGGGCCGTGGCGGGGAAGGGGATTTCACGGTACGAGGGGTAGTTGGTGCCATACCGGGAATTGTAGCTTGCCACGGCGTCGCCAAACCGGCGCGGGAGAAAGACGGCGCGATAGTAGCCGCCCGCGTTCCATGCAATGAGCTGTTCCGGGGGTTGAGCCGCGCAGAACTCCGCATATTTCGCGGCGAGCTTGCCGGAGCTTGCGGCGGGACCGGCGATCTTGAACTGGGGTGGCGCCACGGCCGTTGGCTTGGTGAACTCGGTTTCCAACGCGGTGTTGAGTTGCGAAAGGTCGTTCCCGTATTGCTTCAACAACCAGACGCGGAAGGCGCGGTTTCCGTAGGAAGGTAGCCGTGCATCGGCGCGCGAAAACGCGAGTGTTTCCAACTGGAGGGAATGGGGCCGGGCCTCACGTAGGAAGGTGTTCCAAAGCCGGACTTCTTCCTCGCCCGGCACGGGGGGAAGGGCCGTGTTGCGAAAGCGCGCATTGCGGTCGCCCCAGGCCATGCGAAGGAGGTCGGGTGAATCGCCATAGCGGGCTTCGAGATAACGGCTCCAGCACTCCCCAGAGTCAAACAGCCAAGGGGGCAGGAGTGCGGCGCGAGAGCGCGAATCAAGCGAGCCGGCAGCCATGATGAGGAACGGGGCCAGTATCGAGATACTCCCCACCAAAAGGAGCGCGTAGATGCCGAGGTAAAGGAGGCGAACCTGAAGCGAACGTTGAGCTGTCGGCGAGAACATCGTTATTTGGCCGTCTTGAATTCCATCTGGCTGATGCGTTTGAGCTGCATCACGGTGAGCCCGATGAGCATGCTTCCAAGGATCCACGCCATTGCTGTGGCCGGGCCAAACCGCAGGCGCGTAAACGCTTCGTAGAAGATCTTCAGCGAGGCGACTTCCGTCAGCCCCTCGGGGCCGCCACCCGTCATAATGAGGATATTTGTCGCCCCGTGGAAGGCCGCCGCTACGGCGCCAACAAAGTTGATGAAGATCAGGGCGTTCAAGCTTGGGAGGACGATCTGGGTGGTCTTGGACCAAAAGCCCGCACCGTCGATTTCTGCTGCCTCAAATTGTTCCTCGGGAATGGTCTTGAGTGCGGCAAGGTAGATCAGGCACCCCGGGCCGGCTCCCGCCCAGATGCCGGGTATCGCGCAGGAGAGCATGGCGAGGCGGGGTTCATCCGTCCAGGCCCGGCGTGCCTCAAACCCAAGCAGGCGCAAGGCTTCATTCAACGGCCCATCCACGCCAAAGAGCTCGCGCCAAAGGAAGAAGATGGCCCCTGCGCTCATGACTGCCGGGAGATAGTAGACCGTGCGGTAGAGGATTTTGTACTTCGGGATCAGGTGCAACGCATAAGCCAGCAGGATGGGGGTAACAAAACCGAAGGTGAGCGTGTAGAGAGCGAAGTGAAAGGTCGCCAGGATCGAGTTCCAGAATGTCGGGTCGAAGAGGACATTGGCGAAGTTGTCGAGGCCGACGAAGGAGGAATCGAGGATCAACTCATAGTCTTGAAAGGCCATGATCGTTCCCCGGGCGAGCGGCAGGTAGTTCCAAACCAGAATAAGCCCCAGTGCGGGGAGAAGGCAGAGCCACGGTAGGAGCCCCCGCCCTGCCACGGGCCGAGGCATCGCCGCCCCACTGCGGACGAAGAGCCGGGAGATATTCCACCCGACAGCCACGAACACACTGCAAAGACCGAGGATGACTCCGGCTGCCACCCTGCGGCGCAGCTGCATTGCCTCGGGGGTAACATAGCCAATCATCCGCTCATTGGTGCGTTGGACGGCGGCATCCAGAATGACTTGGATCCGCGCCCGCACTTCTTTGCGGTTCCCGGCCAGCCAGGCTCTGCGGATTTCGTTGCTGAGAAGAATCCGATCAAGTGGGAACGTCATCTCAAGATAGATCTGGTTACAATTCCTCCCGTATGGCTCCGGTCTGGCATTGCGCAAGGCTTCTTCGAATTCCTGCTCCAAACCGGGTGGCGTGAGGTTCAGGAAGGCTTCATACCCTTGCTGGCGCAGGGTGACGGGGTTGACTTGGGCGGCCTGGCCGAGTTCCACCATCGTCTCCACGCGAACGCGTTCGGCCTCAGGCCCCGTCATGAATGAGACGTATCGCCATGCGGCGTCCCCCACGCGTGGGTCGGAGATGCCCGAGTAGATACCGAGAATCCACGCATTGATCTGGGAGGCGCGGATGCCGGTCGGCCCTTTGGGGACGGTTCCGAACGCAAAGCGCTCGGGGTCGATTCGCACAGTATCGCCCACGCTGTCGAAAAACATGCCGGTCTCTGCCCGCTCCTGTGTTGTCGGTGTTCCGTGGAGCCGAACGGCGAGCTGCTCGATTTCCACCAGTTGGTAGTAGAATTCGATGGCGGTAACGACCTCGGGCGTGTTGAACGCCGCTCGCCATTCCCCCGGGGCGATTTCCGTGAGGGCTTCGCCCCCCGCAGACCAGATGAAGTTCATCAAGTCCCACGCGGCGCTCGGGCCCGCGTTAAAGGTGATGGGCTTGTACTGCGAGCCCAGCGCGCGGATCTTCCGGGCGAACTGGAGCATTTCATCCCAATCGCGAGGTGCGCGGTCAGGAAGCCCCGCCTCGCGGAAGAGTTCGCGGTTATAGTATAGCCCGGCAACGAAAGGGGGAAGTGGCAGCCCATAGAGATGTCGCTCTCCGTCGGGACCGGAACGGTAAACGACATCCCGAACGTAAGGCGGAATACGCCTGGCCGGATCAAAGCCTGCGAGCTCCGCCTCCGCGACATTCGCATCCAGCGGGGCCACCATCCCCTTACTGACAAAGCTGTCGATGCTTCGGAATTTCATGACCAACACATCAGGAGCGATATTCCCGGCGATCATCATGATGGTGGTGACTTCCGGGTTCATATTCTCCAGACGGAGGCCTTCTGCCGGTACCAGTTCTACATCCGGATTGAGCTGGAGAAACCGGTTCACCGCCCGGCAATTGGCAAGGTTGACGGGTTCGGTGATGCTTGGGTTGGGTAGGTTTGAAACGCGAAGTTTGACTTTTGGCACCTCCGCACGAGCCATTGCAGTGCTGGCCAGCGCCAGCAGCGCGATCCCTGCAAGATATCTCCAAAACGGCGTTCGGGCTTGTCGTGTGGGGTGGCCGGTTTTCGAGTTCATGGTTCCACTCCCTTCGAGTCCGGACGCGGTGTGATGACTCCCGTTCCACCTTTGAGGAGAGCTACCGGAATGCGCAACGTGCCTGCGGCATCGGCCTCCAGCTTCGTCTTCACACCGTTGCTTTCCAGGTGCCAGACACGGCTCCCCTCCCGGTCGAGGCGTATCTCCACGTCGCTATTGGCCCGGAGTTTCCAGGAACCGCCGGTTTGCAGCTCCAGCAGTGCAAAGGAGGGAATGTACAAATGGTCCCCGGGAGCCACCGCCATCAGTTCATAGGTTTTTCCGGCCTCGATGGCACTTGCGGGCTCGGCGGTAAATTCGCTTTTGCCCAAATAGCGGGTGAGGATGGCATGCGGGCCTTGAGGGGCTGGCGGAGCCCCTTCCTCCTGAAGGAGGTGCCCTTCGAAGACACGCGCAGGGTGCCTCATGGGGATTGGCACGGCGGCGCTCTCGTTGGGCCAGAGAGTGGTGATCGCTCCTGATGAGCGTTTACCCGTGATCTTCAATCGCCCCGCCCGTGCGTTTTGACGATCGAAGGTGAGAATGGCGTTTCCGTTGGGCCCTGTATCCACCGTTTCCAGAGCGAAGAACTCGTTGGAGGAATAGGGCTGTACCGCGTCGGCAGGGGAGTCAAAGAGTGCCGGATATCCTTCCAGTTGCCCCACTGCCGGGAGCGGGCGGTCGAGGGCGATGCGCCGGGCAGTCGCTTGCGTAACGCGGGCGCTCCACCCGTTGCGGGGAAGACGCAGAGAGAAGTCTGCGGCCTCAAATGTGGTTCCTTGGCTCAAGAGGATCACGGCCGGTGTCCCATCGGGCGTGCGCCGGAGAAAGGCGTTCTTGCCCTCAAGCCGCAGACTGGAATGGGCCCGCCTTCCATCGCCCTTGTGGAACGCGAGAAGAAGGTCGCGGGTTCCATCTTGGTGGGTGACCTCCACGCCCCCTTCCCCCGGAGTCAGCCCCGGGGTGGCCTTGATCTGCTTCAACGGCCATGCCCCACCCGCTGCGGTCTGTGTGACGGTGGCGAAGAGGCTTTGGAGCGGCGTGCCATCAGTGGATTCGCGCCGTACGATGACGACCTCATGCGGGCTACCAAAGCCGAGGGACGGTGCCTTCCCCGTGAGGACGGTTTGCGGTGCTGTGGCCAACATCGTCATGCGAAGAGAGTGCTGCCCATCGTGCAGCCGCCACGTGGCGCTCCAGTCCTGCTCGGTTTCTGCAGATTGGAGGTTCCAAATGAATCCGTACCCGTTTTGAGGTGGAGGGTCCCACTTGGTGGTAGGGAGTTGTTCTCCCGGGATGCCGAGGTTGCGTATGGTGCCGCTCCCAAGGTCAAGCCGTTCCCCCCAGCTTTTTCCCGGTTGGTTGAAGAGGGCTCCCCGATGTTTCGCATTTAATCCGGCTAGTGACCAGACTCCCTCCCGGGGAGCGGGCTCTACCCCATCGAAGGTCAGCGATCCCGCCTGGGGTGGCTGAAGGTAGGGTGCTGTGCGGACGTAATCATGAATCCGTCCGCCCGATACTTGAAAAAAATCGACGAAGTAACCCGATTTCTCCGAAAGATCCACAAGCCAGGTTTGTCGCCGGTATTCCCGAAGATCGCTTTCCGGCCAGAGGGCAGGATTGGCCATCTCAATGAACTGGGCCGGCCCAAAGGGTTGGTACCCTTCGATCCGCGCAGCAGGATAGGGAGGGTAGGAGACGTCAAAGGCCCGCGCGGGCGCTTCATCCACGACGACGGTCTGGTGTGCCACCGGCTTGGTGCCATACCCGGCATGGTCCGGCGTGCCCCAGTGTTTGTAGCCGTACTCGCCGGTGAGGCTTAACCCTTCGCCATAGAGGACGATCCCCATCTGGTCATCGTGCCCGTGGAGGTTGCCCGCGCCGCCCCGCATGAAAACGGCGCGCTGGTATTCGCCCGTACCGCTGCGGAGGATGGCGATCCGCTTCTGGCCGGCCACAACGGAAGCTTCCTGCCGGAAGTCGGGCGGAAGATCCAGATTCTGCGGCCGGGGAGGGGGCATCCACTGGCTCGGGCCCCAGCGGAGGATGCTCTCATAAAGGGCTCCCTCGCGTTCCCGCTCGGTTTCGGAGAGCGACCAGTAGAGCTTTTGGCACAGTGACTTCCAGCCGAGGTTGCTTGTCTGGTGGTAAAAGAGCTTTAGAAAGGCCGCCTTCCGGTTTTGAGGATCGGGGTCGGTGGAGTTGGTAAAGCGATCAGCCGGGGCGTCCCCATACTGGGAGAATCGGGAGAGCGTGGAAAGGGAGTACATGGAACGAATCGCGGCATTGAACCACGCCGGATCGTCGCCAAAGCGGAGATGGTAGGGATACTCTCCGGGGTTTGGAAACCGCGCGGGATCGGCGTAGTTCACCGGGGTATAATGCCCTAGAAGAACGATGAGCCGCCCTCCGTAGCCCCGGCCCAAACGGTCGTACATGGCGCTTTCCTCATAGTACTCTCCGTCACGATCCATCGTATTATCCAGAAATCCGTAGGTGATCTCGATTCCCTGCCGGATCGCGTCGGGCGATCCGAAGAGAAGCCCTTGGGAAAGCGCGGAGACATGAGCTGCAATGGTGTGGTTGTGAAAGCTGCCACCACGAAGCCGCTTCGGCTCCAGGACCGAGAAGTAATTTTGCCGAATGTTCTCGAAACGGGTCAACGCGGCATCTCCCGAGGAGGGGAGTGAGGCGGCGGATGCTCTGCCGACGAGGTCGAACGCAAGGGCAGAAATATACATCCGGTCATTGGCGAGGTTGCCTTCATAGAAGAAAAACCCATGGTGAGGTTCGACCTTGGCAGGCCAGTCGGCAAAGGTGTCCACCGAAGGCCGCTTCGAGCGGAGGGTGGCGAGCCGGTCGAGGATGACGAGCGCGCGCCCCGCAAACGCTTCGTTCCCCGTAAGGAGGTAGCTGACCGATAAGGCGTCCACCGCTTCGTGGAGTTTCCGTACGACGAAGGCATTCCAGATTCCCCTGAAGTAGAACACCTTTCCATCGGCCGGGCGCACCCAGCCATTGCCGTCATCATGAAACAGCTCACCCGGCTTTTGAATCCCGTAGATGGCTTTGTCGATGGGGGAGACGACTTCAAAAGGGCGCGCCAGCGAACAGAGCCGGTCTCCCGGTTCCGGCCATGGTTGGTTGCTCACCGGGTCACCGGCAAAGCCGCGCGCGAATTTTGCCTCCGGTGGTGGAATTAGCCGCTCAATCTCTGCCTCCGGCAGGGCGACCCATTGCTCCCCCGTGGATAGGAACCTCCGCGCGATTGCTTTGAACCGGGGGTTCTCCGTGGCTTGTTTCCGCACGGCACGAATCTCTTCCGGGGTATAGAGTAGCCCGCGCACCGGGATCACCTCTGAGGCAAACAGGGAGGAGCAGGTCCACCCGATCCCCGCAAGGAGGGTGAAAAAGGTTCCTCTCACTGCGACTCCTCCTCGTAGCGTACCTCTGCCCGGAGGTCCAGAAGGGCAACCGGGGCCGTGCCGGACCCATTGAGCCCGATTTCCAGAACGTTCGTCCCCTTTTTAAAAATTGCCGGGTTCACCTCTGCGGAGAGCCAGCTCCCCTCCGCAGGGTGTGGCGCAATCGTCGTTCCGTTGAGGGAGACGGTGAGATGGGTTGCGTCAATCGGTTCGCGAAACTCCAGCATCACCCGCACGGTGGGGTGTTTACCCGCCTGCCGGGCTGCGGCGAAGTCATCACCCACGGGAAAGGGGATGGAGGTGGGCTGTGCCGTCAATACAACGGGTGAAAGCGGGTAGAGCGTGGAACGGGATGCTTTATCGCGGTAGGGCTCGCCCGACAGGCCGTACTGGCCCGCGTAGCCACGCGCATTGGCGTAGTAGTCTTTGCTAAGGAATGCTAACGTTTGCGGATCTCCCAGTTCCCGGAAGAGTTCGTCCTTGGGTCTGCAAAGGAAGATATTGAAAAGGTAGATGCCATCCGCACCCGCTTCCCACGCTTCCAGCGCTCGTCCCCGATAGGCGAGGAAGTTCTTCCGCAGCCGTACCGAAGGGGCAAACTCCGGAGCGGGGATGCGCGGATCATCCAGGGATGGGTAGACTGGAACGCCGTGTTGGCGCCCCAGAACGATGCTCGATTGCCACGGGTTAAGCCGGAAGTACCCTCCGGGGATCAGGAGGTCCACCCATTTCTCTTTCAGCCAGGTTTCAATGTCCAAGCCCACCACCCGGGCGTAGGGGATGGAATCGGGAACGCGCACGGCGACCAGAATGGGCCGCCCCCTTTTGAGCCCCTCTTCCTCCGTCAACGCGCGGACACGGCGCACGAGTTCATTCATTGCAGCGATCTCCTCCTCCGTCGCCGGGTTGCCTTCCATTGCGCTTTTGAAGAATGCCAGATGGCGGAAGAAATCGAGTTCCACGCCGTCGATGTTGTAGTTGCGACAGACTTCGCCGAAGACAGAGAGAACGTAATCCCGCACCTCGGGCAGCGCATAGTTGACGGCAGACCACATCTTGCTCTGTCGCGGCTTGGCCGGGTCGTAAGCTCCCAGGAGAAACTCGGGATGCTTGTTTTTGAAGGCGTTCCGCGCGAAAGGTCCCGGCCCGTACTCAGCCACGGCTCCATCGTGAGTGTCGTTCATTCGCAGGGACCAGAAGGCCTCCATCCCGTGGTTCCGCGCGAAGTCGATGCTCATCTGCAGCGAGTCGAGGCCCGCATCGAGGTAGGCTCGCCTCATCGTCTGCCTACCGTTCGCCGTTTGTTCGGGGAAGGTGCCGATCTTCGTATTGTGGAAGAAAACGCCAATACCCGCGCCAGTGCTGTAGAAGATGGCATCCACCTGGGAGCCGGCCAGCCGGCTCATTCGCTCGGCAAGGAATGCTTCCCGGCTAACGACGCCACGGTCGATGAATGGCCCAAGCCCAAGCTCCCCTCCATCGTTGTTATAGATCAAACGGCGCTTGCGGTGGGCACGCTCAGTCCGTTCCGCGCGCAATGCCTCAAGCGTTCTCTGGGGGGTAGCCGATTTTTCTGCCATCGATTCTGCAGGAGCCCCACCAGAGGCAGCCAGGATCAGGACGATGGAAATAAAGCAGGTTTTCACGGAAATGGGTCTCATACACTTAGCGGGAAGGGGAATCTGAGAGTACCGCGGCTTGCGGCTCTCCTTCCCGCGCGACGGAGCGGCGCCCCATGAAAGAGAAGCCTTTCTGACGGTCATCGGGCGGGGCGGACGCCAAGCTCGCCACGAAGCCCACCAGGCATGTCGTAATGCACCCAATGGCGGCATACCACATGAAGGAGATCGGTGTGCAGAATGTTACGATGAAGACAGTGAGCATCCCCGAGACGAGGCCTATGAGGGTTCCGATGGAGTTGGCACGCCGCGAAAGGATGCCAAGAAAGAAGACGCCGAGAAGTGGCCCGCCCAGCAGCCCGCTGATCTTGACGGAAGCCTCGATCAATGTCCCCAGCCGGCCGATGAATAACCCAAGGCCCGTGGCTAGGGCTCCAAAGAAGAAGGTCCAGATCCGCGCATTGCGGACCTTGCCCGCTTCGGAAGTGTTGGGTCGGGTTTCGTCGATGATGAAATCCATCATTGTGGCCGTGGTCAGAGAGTTGATCCCGGCGGAGATCGTGGACATCGTGGCGGCAAGAAGCGCCGCGACGATCAACCCCGGAAGCGGGGAAGGCAACTGGAGGTTGACGAAGTGCGCCAACAACCGGTCCGGAGCGGTAAGGCCCTCCAACATACCCGGGTGGCTCTGGTAGAATGCATAGAGGATCAGGCCGGTGAGGTAGAACAGCGCCATGAGGGGGACCGTCAACGCGAACTTTAGCCAGAGGGCCTTTCGCGCCTCCCCGAGAGAAGCTGCCGCCAGGTAGCGCTGGACGGAGATCTGGTCTGTCACCAGTTGGACCAGGCTCGTGAAGATGCCGCCGAATGCCGCGCCCCAGACTGTCATGCGCACGGTGGGGTCGAAGCTGAAATCGAAAAATCGCGTCCGCCCCCCGGCTTCCGCGATGGCCCACGCCCCCTCCCAGCCGCCCGGGGTGCGCCAGACAGCGACGCCGAAGATCACGGCGATGCCCAGGATCATCACGCCAAATTGCATCATATCCGTATAGAGCACGGCCTTCATCCCGCCGACGCAGGTGTAGAACGTGGTGCAGAGCCCCGTGACCACGATGGAAATCCAGAGCGGAATGCCCATCATCTCTGAAATGATGAGCGCCGGCGCATAGAGCGCCAAAGCCAACCAGAGCGACGCCCGGAAAATGAATGTGGCGGAAGAGAGCCGCCTCAAGCGGCGGTCGAAACGGTGCTCAAGGTACTCATAGGCAGTGTAGAAATTCTGCCCATGAAAGAAGGGAAGGAAGACGAAGCTGGTTAGCGGTGTGGCGATCAGGTAGCCGACTGCGCCCCAGAGATAGATCAGGTTATGGTTGAAGGTTTCCGCCGGTGCACCGAGGAATGAAATGCCACTGAAGAGTCCCGCAATAATCGAGACCCCCAGGACGAACCAGTGGGCCTGATTGCCTGCTAGGAGGAAGGTCTTAAGGTCTCGCTGCCTGCCGCCGACCGAAATGCCAATAAGAATGGAGGCGATGAAATAGACCCCGAACATGATCGGGTCCATCCATGTGAACGTGCTTTGAGGAGTCATCGGTTTTTGGAAAAGGGAACGAAAGGACCGGGGCACGGAGGGGCTGTACGCCTTCCTGCGTTCCGAACGGTTCGGGAGCGGAGGTTATTGGTTAAGCCAGAGGGCTTGGTTGCCGACGATTTGATCGCGGCGGAGCAGGGCAGCGTGGCCATCGAAGAAGGCAACGGCGGCCTTTCCACCGTAGCGATAGGCCACGCCGCCTTTTACGGACTCTTCTCTTCCCTGGTAGTTGTCTGCAAATTCGATCACCACCCAGAAATCCAGCGCATCGGCAAAGGCCATGAGCGTTGCGGGACGCAGCACTTGCGAGGCTTTGATCTGGTAAATCTCCTTCTTCCCCTTGTTGGCTCCAAAGACGGAATCGTTGTAGCCGTAGCTGCGGGATATTGGCCCATACCCGTCGGGGTGGCGGCCGGAAGTGGATCGCGGGGAAAGGTATCCGGGCGGGTAATAGGTCCTTCCGTAGGGGAAAGAGGTGATTCCCAAGGTCTTCTGGAAGGCGGGATTTCGCAGCCATTGCCCCGAGTAAATATCGCCATCGCGAATGATGTTGAATGGGACATACCACCCGTTGTTATCTGCGGAATACTGAATATTGGCCAACTGGAGGTTGCGGACATTGTTCACGCTGCGGGAGGCATCGGAATGCAGAAGCGCCCGCTCATAGATGGGGAAGCCGATCACCAATAGGAGGACAAGAATTGCAAGGGTAAGAAGCAACTCCACCAGAGAAAATGCCGCCCCGTTGCCGGAGCCATGAAGTGTAACGGGGGGAGCCATGCCTTCCGAGGGGCAATGAACGCTAGCGTGGAGCAACGTCAGGCCATTTATTTCATAACCGCCGGGGATTTAAATTTACCCAGGAGGAGAGCCACCAAACCCATGCCGAGAAGTGCATTCACTTTTGCTTCAGGCACTACGGTGGCATTGACGGTGAAGGAGTCAAAGAAGACCGCGCCTGAACCCGGTGCGCCAAGGTAGAGGCCAATGGCCGTGATGCTCTCCTCCCCTGGCAAGGAGATGGATGATGCCCCGACCTGAAACAGGCTGCCTGGGGTTGCTGTCAAAGTGTACCAGGTCGCCGAGCTGAAATTCAGCGAGTACAATCCCGCATAGTTGGCAAACTCCGCTTCCTGCTGGGCGACGGTTGAGCCAGCCATGATGGGGATCGTATGATCCGCCAATAGCGAGAAGGTTTGGGATACGTACCATTGCCCGGCAATCTGCAAGGCCACCCGGGCTGTGGCGGTTCTCGTGGTGCCGTTGGCTTTATATTGGGCTGCCGTCCACTGGATCGACTCAATCTGGTTGGTGGCGCGGTCGATCGAATAGGAGTCGGTATAGGTAAGCATTCTCTGACCGCTGCGAAGGACACCAAATCCCTGAGAATCGCTTTGGGAGGTGCCTGCATTTACGTTGGAAACGTTGGTGGGGGCCCCTGTTGCGTCGCTCAGCCCGATGCTCGAATCCGCCTGGGTTGTCCGGATCACCACATTGCTGGAGTCATTAGTGGAAACGAGAACCTTCCAGCTAACGGTGCCGTATCTGATGTACGAAGCGCCGCGGTTTCCAAAGTTGTTGCGATAGATCACGGCTGATTGGCCTGTAGAGGTCCAGCCGGTCAGGAGGGTTGCCAGCCCCAAGTAAAGCCCCCAGCGGCGGAAGGCGCGGCGGGCAGCAATAGGGGCTTGCCGGGAATGAAAGTGCAGGGAGGAGTGTGCGTTCATTGTGTTCAAGAGTGTGTGAAGAAATGATTTTTGTAAAGCGTTTTCTTTGTACATTTGATGATACACTCCGATGAAATTTCCATAAACTCAATGGCTTGGATTTTCCGTTCAGGGGAGTGTGCAATGGAATAATCCTCAATCAATTGAGGATTTATAGATCCTTAATGTATGGTTTAATGTACTGTTTTTTCTTGCTCGAGGTTGAATTTGGTGGAATGAATCAGGAATCAAAATGCTCACTCACTCCCGAAAACAACAGGCGTCGGACCAAGTGTTCGCATACATGAAGACCGTGATGGGATCGGCGGCCGGAACGGATGCTCCGATCCGGATGCCTTCTGTGCGGCAGTTGGCTACCCATCTTGGAGTGAGCCCCTCCACGGTGGCCGCCGTCTACCGTCGCATGAAGGAGGAAGGGGTAATGCGCGGCGCGGCTGGAAGCGGATCTTTCCTGACACAACCGCCCAACGCTCGTTTTGAGAAGCACATCCGCCTGACCTTGAACATCCAGCCCGAATGGCTGGATGACCGGACGACGTGGACGCCGCACCTTGTTGGGGGATTGACGGTCGCTGCTCTCAACGCCAAGCGTCGGCTAACGATCCAATGCATGGAGGATGCCTTGGCCTCCCCCCGGTTTGATTCCCCACAGATTCAAGATGCCGTGCTCATTTTCCCCAACAAAACGAGGGATCGGCTTATCGACTGGGCCCGGGAGTACCGGTTCCCAACGGTTTTTCTCAATCCGCCGACGGAAATCGCCACGGAGAATTTCGCCTCGGCGGACTATTTTGGCGCAGGTCGAAAGCTGGGCGAGGCATTGCGCCTGGCTGGCAGGAAACACGTCCTGTTTGTCTGCGACAGACCTTACCAAAAGAGCACCTCCAACCGGCTCCGCATTTCCGGATTGCTCACCGGTCTTGAATACGGGGCTGACCCGGCCATGCGCTACAGTATTGTCTTCACGGATGGCGTGATCACCGAGGAAGCCGGGCGAAAGGCGCTTTCTCAATACATTGAACAAACAAAATCCTGCCCGGACGCCATTTGCAGCCCGGGAGATTTTCTGGCTCTCGGATGTTTGCAGGAAATGAAGGAGCGCGGAATCCGGTGCCCCGAGGATGCCAGCGTGATTGGCGGCACGGGGTTGAACTTGGACCGGTCCGAGCACCCGCAACTGACACGGATCAGCCATCCATTTGAAGAGATCGGGCATCGGCTCATTACCGTCCTGCTGGACCAGATCGCTCACCCCAACCGCCCCATTCCAGGGCAGTTTGTTCCCATGCGTTGGCTTGGCGGTGCCACGACAACCATGGAGGAAAACCGGATTCTATTCCCTGCCACCTGACGCCAGCGCGCTGGTGGTTCCAATTCCGGGTGGTCCAGTGAGCAGGAGCAGGTCAACTTTCGAAATTGGCCTACAATGACCCTAGTGCCTGAAAAGCAACCGAACGAAATTCAAAGTAAGTCCTTGATTCTTAGAGAGAGCCAACGACGGGACTCGAACCCGTGACCTGCTGATTGCGAATCTGCATTTACGGGTGTCTTCGGAAGTCCGAATGTGTCTGCTTATGTCCTCTTGAATTTCGCTTAATTCTCTGATATAAAGCAACTTGCATTCAATAAATTTTGGACATGAGCGGACGAGTTGAAATTTTGAAGGACGAGAAAAGTGATGCCAAAGTGATGCCCAAAACGGTGGCGTTTGGCAAAACCGATGTCCGGTTTTGGCGGGAGAAGATCTTTCGACGGAAGCGAGGCAAGGAGGCGGACTTGAATTGGACCGCACAGATGCAACACCTGGGCCGGCGCGAGCAGTTTCCATTAGGCACGCCGAACCGGGCCGCCGCAGCGGCCAAGGCGCGGGACATCTACCTGAACCTGCGCGGGCAGGGATGGGAGAAAATGCTGGAGCTTTACAAGCCGAAGCCCGAGGAGCCAAAACCGGAGAAGTCCACCGTAGGGGATTTGATCCGTGAAGTGGCAGCGGCAACCCACTATCGTGCCACTACCTTTTCGGTCTACTGCGCCGCCCTGCGGCGGATTGTGGCCGATATCAGTCGGGTCAAAGGAGGTAAAGGCCGCTTCGCACCCAAGAGCGGCGCAAACCAGTCGTGGCGTGAGGCCGTGGACGCCACTCCGCTCGATGTCTTGTCCGCCGAAGCTGTCCAGCAGTGGAAGCTCAACTACCTGAAACAACACAAAGACTCGCCGGAAGCGCAGAGTCGTGCGGTGAATACCGTCAATGCTCACCTGCGAAACGCCCGCTCGCTCTTTTCCCCCAAGGCGCTGGAGTTTGCTGCCAAGCGGCTCGCCTTGCCGGAACCGCTTCCCTTCCGAGCCGTGAAGCTGGAGCGACGCCGGGCCACCACGCGCTACAGTAGCCGGATCGACCCCGTCGCATTGTTGAAGGCAGCCAAGGCGGAGTTGTGCGACGTTCCGGGACGAGGCGAGCAGTTCAAGATCTTCTGTCTCGCCCTTCTGTGCGGCTTGCGGAAGCGGGAGATCGACACGTTGCTGTGGCGTTCGGTCGATTTCGACAAGATGGTGGTTCGCATTGAGCGGACTGAGTATTTTCAGCCCAAAAACGAAGAGAGCGTGGCCGAGGTCGACTTGGCGCCGGAGTTGGTGGATCTCTTCCAGCGTTTCCACAAGGTCGCCAAGGGGGACTTCGTCATCGAATCCGAGAATCCGCCGCGTTATCAGGCCAGCCGCTCTAACTACCGTGCGGAACGGGAGTTCGGGGCGCTGTATCAGTGGTTGGAGAGCAAGGGTGTCTCCGCCCGCAAGAAACTCCACGAGCTTCGTAAGGAGTGCGGAGCCATCATCGCCAACAGCCTCGGCATTTTCGCCGCCTCCCGGGCGCTGCGCCACTCCGACATTCGCATCACTTCGCAGTATTACTCTGACAAGAAAGTGAAGATCACCACCGGTTTGGACTCCTGGCTGGCGGCAACCAAGTAAACGTTAAACAGAACTGGGACGATAAACTCGACCTGTTTACCATCCAGAGTTCATGCCATGAGCGGGGGGGGCAGGGGAAGCCAGGCCCTTTTGATCCGGACCTGGGATAGAAGACATCCCGGCCGGCGGTGGCGAGGGTGGCGCGTAGGCCGACTTTTTCCGCTCTGACGCTTTTTATATTCCCGATCGGGATAATCCAAGCTTCACTGGATTCAGATAGCGATAGATATTCCCTAACGGGATTATTTTCCTTGAGGGTAACAAAAAGATCCGTTAAATTCCCGATCGGTAAAATAATGATCGAAAACCCCAAATCCCTCGGAGAATGGGTGCGCCGGATGCGCAAGCAAGCGGGCGTGACCCAAAAGGAGGTGGCGCTCGCTGCGGGCACGGGCCTACGCTTCATCGGGGAACTGGAGAACGGCAAGCCCACCTGTCATATAGGCAAGGTCTTTGATGTACTCCGCAGCCTTGGGGTGCAGATCCGGATCGAGAAGCGATGAAGCGTCTGCGCATCCATCTTTACGGCGCCCTTGTCGGCTTTCTCGAGCAAGATGAGGAGGGGCCCCAGCGATTCGCTTACGATCCCAACTGGCTTGGCTCCGGGGCGGCTATTCCACTCTCGCGCCAATTGCCGCTCCGGGCGGAGGCCTTTGTGGGGCGGTCGGTTCGCGCCTTTTTCTCGGGGATCTTGCCCGAGGCGGAAGTGCGAGCACGCATCGCTTCCGTGCTGGGGGTCAGTGCTGGCAATGATCTCTCCCTACTTGAGTACCTAGGGGGGGAGTGCGCGGGTGCGGTTTCAATTCTTCCGGAAGACGCGCCCTCGCCCGCTTCCGAAGCTAGGGGCATCCAACCGCTGGACCCGGAGAGCCTTGCTCGGGTCGTCCAAGAACTCCCGCGCCGTCCACTGATGGCGGGAATGGAAGGGGTCCGCCTCTCCTTGGCCGGGGCCCAGGCCAAATTGCCGATTGTTTGGAACGAGAAGGGCATTGGGCTTCCCCTCGGTGCGACGCCGAGCACCCACATCCTCAAGCCCGAGCCGGAGCGCTTCCCCGGCCTTGCGGCGAACGAAGCGTTTTGCATGGAGCTCGCCCGTCACGTCGGTCTGAGCGCGGCGAAAGCCGATTTCCAGGTGATAGGAGGCACCCCTTGCCTGATCATTGAGCGCTACGACCGAGTCGCGTCGGAAGGAGGGCTTATCGAGAGGGTTCATCAGGAAGACTTTTGCCAAGCATTGGGAGTGCCTCCCGAACGGAAATACCAGAAGGAAGGCGGCCCTTCGCTGCGAGATTGCTTCGCCTTGCTCCGGGAGTGGTCCACTCTTCCCGTCCTTGATATTCGAGACTTTCTCGACGCAGTGATCTTCGCTGTGTTGACCGGCAATGCGGATGCCCACGGGAAGAACTTCTCGTTCCTTTATCAAGCCGGAGCTCGTCGGCTCACCCCGCTTTACGATCAAGTCTGCACGCTGGCGTGGCCGGAGCTTTCCACGGAACTATCCATGAAGGTAGGCAGTGCATGGAAACTGGCGGAAGTCTCCCCCGAGCATTTTCGTCAGCTTGCCAGAGAGACCAATCTGGGGTGGCCCCTCATGCGGGAACGTTTAAAAAAGCTCTCTGCTCAAATTGCCGAAGGCATAGCGGAGATGCCCCTACCCTCCGATTCCGTGGCGGCGCCGACCTGGACCCATGCAGGAAAACTAATCCAAAGCCGCGCTAAGCGGATGTTGCGTCTCGTGAAATAAAGGGTGCTTTAACTGATGGATGTTCGAATACGTGCGTAAATTTTCTCCACTCAAGCGCCGCAGTCGCCCAGAGTCGCTATCTAGAGATAGCGACTCCGTCCTCCGCCTTGCCTAACTCAAAAGCGCTCCCAACTCGTCCACGTCAGCATCGAGCTTGGGGACTATCCTTTACTCGGGGGGAAGGCCTGCGGACCAGGCGTTGCGGAACCGTGCGGGGGGGAGGCCCTGCCGGGCGCGGAAGACTTTAGTGAGGTGGAAGCGGTCGCAGAAGCCGGTCTGCTCCGCGATCTGGTCGATCGAGAGTTCGGAGAATTGCAAGAGGAGCGCGGCTTTCTCCACTCGTTTGTGGCGAAGGAAGGCTTGCGGCGAGAAGCCGGTCTCCTTTTTGAAAAGGCGGTTGAAGGCTCCGATGCTCATTCCCGCCTCGCGGGCAAGCAGGGCGGTTTCGGTGCCGGGCTGGAGGCGCGTCTCTAGGGATGCGGCGGCGCGCTGGATTCGCGGGTCCAGCGCTCGGGAAAGAGGGGCGATCACCGAAGGGGTCTGGACGAGCGCCAGGGCCGCGACGGCCTGGGCGGCGCGGGAAGTTTCGAGTGGGGCGGGTTGGGGGGCTTCGAGGTGGCGGCGCAGGAGCTTGAGCGCGCCGCCCAACGGAGGGGTAAGCGGTAGGTCGAGCGTGTCAGGTACACACTTAAGGGGCGATGTGGAGACCTGGAAGTGAAGGTAGAGATGGCTACAGGTTTTCCGGACGGTGGTTGAGAAGGGGGTGTAGGGTGGGATGAGCAAGGCTCGACTTTCCCGCAGGAGGTGGACTGCCTTTCTACAGGAGAGGGCGGCTCCCTCGGAGGGGTTCCAATAAAGCGTCCAGTATGGGAATGAGGCGCACGGGTAGTTCCAGCGATCCGCAAAAAGGGAGGTGTAGCCGCAAACCAGGATGCGGATCTGCGGCGGGGAAAGGTGGGAGCGATGGACGCTCATCCCCGGGAGCCTGGCAGCGGCGGAGGGGAGTAGCAAGACGCACCTGTTGGGAATGTGCATTGCGTACATGGATTGGGCGGGGGGTTCATTTCCCGGCGCGGA
>JBBCKB010000104.1:0-37922 GCA_037189965.1 Chthoniobacteraceae bacterium
TTTTTCGAGATAAGGTTGAATCTCACCAACCACAGCCTTGGCCCGGGAAGGGCATTTGCTGAAGGGGGGGAACGCTGGTGGAGGTTTAGAGCTTCCCGACGGTGCCATACCGAAAGGGCATTTGGTATGCAGATACCAAGGTTTTTTTTATATTATCCTACGATCGGTTATCTCCTCTAACGTCGGCCTGAAAGGGGGAATGTTGCTGGCCTTGCTCTGGCGATGTCTTCAATTCGCCCTCGCAGGTCAGGGAGCTCGTCCACCACGGGTACAATGAGGGCCGCCCCCCCTTTCTCCCCTTTTTGACGACGAGATGCTCCACGGCGCTTGCTTCGTCAAACACAACCGTGCTCGCATCGAGATCTTCTCCTACATCGAATGATACTATAAAGTGCGTTGTGAATACTCGGCCCTCGGTTACCAAACTCCGGTTTTGTTAATAGCCCAATTTCGATCTCGTAAACCATGCTTCGTCCTCCCGCTATCCATGGCCTGATAAAAAGACGCCTGCTCCTCAACTTCCGGGCTGACCCGGAAGTTGTGCAGCGGATGTTGCCCGACGGCTTCGTTCCCAAGCTCTTCAAGGAGTACGCGATGGTCGGTATCTGCCTCATCCGGTTGGAGCAAATTCGCCCAAAGGGGGCTCCGATGTTTCTCTCATTATCCAGCGAGAATGCAGCTCATCGGGTTGCCGTGGAATGGAGCCGGCCACATGGGCTTACTCAGGAAGGCGTATATATCCCCCGCCGTGACACCAATTCGAAACTTGTTGCCTTCGCGGGCGGTCGCGTCTTTCCCGGAGAGCATCAACATGCCCGATTCCAGGTGGAGGACGACGGGGTCTCTATTTCATTCTCGATGGCTTCCATTGATAGGAGCGCCTCCGTCGAAGTGAATGGAAGAACCACCGGTGCCTTGCCGAAATCATCCTGCTTCGATTCGTTGGAGGGGGCATCGGCTTTCTTTGAAAAGGGATGTATCGGCTACTCGCTAACCCGTGACCCATTGCATCTGGACGGCATCGAATTGCGTACCAAAAGATGGGAGGTCGCCCCGTTCGAAGTCACTGATGTTCATTCCAGTTTCTTCGAGAATGAGAGCATGTTCCCCAAGGGAACGATCCATTTTGACCACGGTTTGATCATGCGGAATATTCCCCATGAATGGTGGAGCGTGCCTCCATTCATTCGCTCTGTATGAACTGCAACCACCGGTTGCAGCAGATGGGATCACTTCCTTCACTCGCAAGGGACGATAGGTCGACCTTTTATTATGTTTAAGTTTCTGAAATTGCTTGTGCTGGGCTTTCTTGGCGGTTGGCTATTAGGGTTTTGTTTTCTGCTATTCGGTTTTTTAATAGGCCGGAGTGGAAATATTGGTGGCGGGAAGGAGTATTTCAATCTTATCGAGGTCCTTTCGATATTTGGCCTTGCCGGGGTCTACGGGGCTCCTTTTGGAGGGGTACTTTTTCCTATTGGATACTATACTTTCCTCAAAAATGTTCCTTTTAGATTGGGTGTTCGTTATGCAATGATCGGTACGTTAATCGGTGGCTTGCTAGGAGCTATTATTGCTCCACCGATTGCGGCTATCACAGGGATAGTCGGTTTCTTTTTTGGATGCGCCAACATTCCAAAGAACGCAGTATAAAGCATACCAATGGCGGCAGAGAGTTGCCCCATTTTCGAATTTGTCGCCGGAGACAGTGCTTGTTTTTCCTTCGAGACTATCCTTCTTGGAGGGGGGAGGATGAGCTTTCCACACCTTCTTCCAAGCTCAGGTCGTCGATGAAGTAGGGGCCACCGGGGTCGGCGTTGATCTCGAAGATCTGTTGCTCGGCTTCGGCGGCACTGTTGAGCGGTAGGCCGGTGGCTACCACGGTTTGCCCCGGTTCGTCCTCGTGGCGTAGGCGTAGCTCGTAGGTGTTTTGGGTGCGATCGCAATCGATCGTCCACTCCATCCATGTGTTCTTTGCGATAGCGGGAGCTTCGATGGTCCGCCACTCGGTGGTTTCGGGGTTGAAGACTTGTACTTGCCGCGTGCCGATGGATACCGCGAAGAGCCGGTTCGTATGGCGGTCCATGCTGATGCGGATGCCGCCATCTCCCTCAATGTAGAGGCTGAACTTAAAGCTTAGCCGGGGGGCCGAGGTTGGCCTCACATAGCATTGCACAGATTGGCTGACCGTATCCTCCTCGCCGCGAACGAGCCGCAGCGCCTTGCCGCCGCGTGCGCGCTCGCTCTGGAGGGTGGTGTGGTTGCCCGGAACTCCAAAACCATACCACGTGCCTGCATCGGCGGCGTTGGGGGGGCGATACGGGCCTTCCAACGCATCGGGAAAGGCATCGAAGTCTTGTTGGAAGAGGTGCTCGGCCTGGGTAAGGGGCGCGCACGCCAGCCCGAGGGCGATTGCGAAGAGGCGTTTCATGGAGTCTTTGTTTTAATCCGCTCAAGCACTTCGGGAGGCGGAGCCCACCCTTGGCTGCGGGGGGCGGCAGGGGTAAAGGAGCACTCGATGAGGGCGAGATCCATCTTAGACGATTCCTGCGGGGGGATGTTGATCTTCAAATGGGTGAAGCCGTCGACCTGCCAATGTTCGTAGCCGAGCGGTTTGCCTTCTTCAAGCTTCTGGCCGTTGAGGCGTACTTCCCCAAACGCGACGTTGCGGTGGGGGATGCGGGTGCGAAAGGCGAGCCCGTTGCGGATCGGCTCGGCCAGGGGCGGCTTCGCGAGGAGGCCTGTCCAGTTTAGCACAAGGCGGCCTTCGGGGCCGCTTTGGATGAACGCTTTTGTGCGCTCGGGCTCGGTAAAGCCGGGGGCGCTCTCGACCATACGGAGCAGCTCTTCTTTGCTCAGCCGCTCGGGCACGGGGGCGGGCGTGGCGGAGGCGGCCTGCGGCTCCTGCGCCTTGGCCACCTGCGCGGCTCCCCCCGCGGTCAGGATACCAAGGAAGACGATGCGCCCGTCTGCCTTGGGGGCAAGGCTCCCGAGGGGGATGTGCGCCTGCCGGGCCCAAAGTTCCGCCCGGCTTTTACGGATCTCTGCGGGTGTGGCCCCCCAGGCTACGAGCTGGTTGAGGCCGTTGTTGGCCATGACGTTGACGGGGTAACCTGGCCGGTTCTCGGAAGGCCAGGTGCCATTGCCGATCCGCGCGATCTCCTTGAGCCGAGCCATCGCGCTCTCTTCCCAGGTGATCTCCAGTGTCACCGGCAGGGTGTGGTATTTGAGGTATGGGTACATGCCCGTATAGAAGAAGGGCCGCCCCCACCAGAGTGCGTTGGCGTGGGGTGCCATCTGCGGGGCAAAGTGGAGGCGCTCTTCATCCATCTCCATGCGGTAGATGCCGTAGCCGGCTTCGTTGGCTGCGTGGATGAGCCGTTCATCGAAGCGCGAATCCCATGGCCGGAGCGCGGTGTTGGAGCCTGCGGGGCCTGCGGTTTCCGGGGTTTCCATCCCCTTCCACCCGATGGAGACGCCGTGCAGGTCGACATGCAGCTCGGGCCGGACCTCATCCACCACTGCCATGAAGGCGGCGACTTCGGGCAAGGCTGCGGGGGCTTTGAGCGCGAGGGTTGGGATATCAAAGAGACTCCCGCGCCCGGCAGAGTAAGGGTCGGCCAAGGATTCATTGGCATTGGCCTCGGCGACAAAGCCGCGAGGGTTCATAACCGGCATGACGAGGACGATCTGCTTGGCGAGCGTCTCCCGGGCCAGCGGTTCGTCGCTCAGCAGCCACTCGATGAAGTGCATGGCGGATGTCGCCCCGGAGCGCTCGGCCCCTGCGTGGAAGGCGGTGACGAGGAGCACTTGCTTTGCTTCGTCCGGGACGCTGGGGTCGGTAAACCGGGCCAGCATGAGCGGTAGCCCCGAGGAGGTCTGGCCACGCTGCTCGATCTTCATCACTCCCGGGTGTTTCTCTGCCCAGTAGTGGAGCGTTGCGACCACTTCCTCAAACCGGAGGCGGCGGGAGGGCTCCTTCCATGGGGTATACGGGGCGGAGGCCGCCCGCGCTTCGCCAAAGGAGAAGAGCCATAGGGCGGCAAAGAGAGGAGCAGCAATCTTCATCAAAGGTTTTTAAAAGGAGGGCACCGACCCGCCCCTGCTACGGCGCGGGAAGCCGGGTGGGGATGCCAAAGAGGTTGCCCTCATTGTCGCCAAAGGCCTTGGGGGTGAAGCTTTCGATATGCCCGTCGAGCATGACGGTCTGGATCTTCCCACCGTGGTCAAAGGCAGCCCGCCCGGTGTAGGCAGGGAGGTCGACCGGGTAATAAATCACCGCCACGGCATTGGCGTCGGCAATCATCCAGATGCTGGAGGGCCGGGTAAACTGGGTGACTTTCTTGCGGGGGCGGTTATTGGGCGGCACTCCGCAGACCCACTCGTTTTCCGCATAGCTACCGTAGTTGTGGGAGGAGCCTTTGCCCTCCGCGACGAGCTTCTTCAAAACAGGTAGCGGCCGCTCCGGGCAGAGGAAGATGTCGTAATCCGGGGGGTTATAAGGGTTCTCCACCCGCAACTCCAGCGCGCCGCCGACTTCGCGGAAGAAGTTGTTCCCCGTATCGACACTGATCGGCAGCCAGCCGTTGTGGTCGGTGGCAAACTTCATGGCTCCGGCATGGAGCTGGCGCAGGTTGGAGGCGCACTTCATCGTGTTCATCCGCTTGCGCACGATGCCCGCCGTGGGGAGCAGCAACGCCAGGAGGATGGCCAAGATAGCCGCCGCCGCGAGGGTCTCCATGACGGTAAACCCGGCGCGCGGGAGGGGGGGGCGCAGCGAAAGCTGGGGGGTAGGGCGGGTCATGCCGTGGGGAGGTCGCAGAGGCCGCGCGTTGTCGGAGGCATCAACCCTTGCGATGCCGCCGCCGCGCGCGGAGCCCGGCAGCCGCCAAGAGTCCTGCACCCGCGAGGGCCATGGAGGCCGGCTCGGGCACGACCTCAAGCTGGATGCTGTTGGCATTGTAAATCAGGTTCCCGCTCCATGCGCCCAGCCCATCGCCGAGCGTCAGAGAACCTGTGTAGGCGTTGTTGGCATTAAAAGTAAAGAGCGTGTACGTGCCCGCTGCCAAACCGCCGAGGTCGGTGAAGTTGATGACGTTGTCATTAAACGCCACACGCGCCACTCCGTTGGTGAGGCCGCCAAAGGCGAAGACATCGCTGGTGCCGGGTGCGCTCAGGTCGAAGAGGAAGCTCGCCCCAGCGGCAAAGGTGGCCGAGCCCGTTGTGGAGCCGAGGTTGAGCGTCAAGGTGCCAATGCCACTACCGGGCGCGAGCAGCGAGCCGCTCTCTGCGAGAAAGCTGCTGCTCCCCGTCGGGGCGAGGATGCCGCTGCCCCCGAGGGTGGCGCTATTGCCGACCGTTACGGAGCCGACCCCCGTCCCCGACCCGGAGCTGTTGTTCACCAGCAGCGTCCCCTGCGAGATGAGCGTGGTGCCGGTGTAGGCGTTGCCCGCCGCGCGGGAAAAGACGACGGTGCCTGCCCCGGTCTTCTCGACGTTAAGGTGGGTGGTGGGCCGGTTATTGAGGTTTCCGCTAAAGGTCGTCGTGCCGCTTGCAGCCGCCTCGACTTTGAGGAGGCGCGTATTCCCTGCGGTGGAGTATTTGTTGAGCAGGACATCGCCAGAGAGCGTCACTTTCGCCCCCACGACATCGGAGCCGAGGACAAAGTTGGTGGTTTTGGCAACGCCCGCATCGTCATTGAGGACGAACGACGCCCCGCTGGAGACTCCGTCTGCAAAGTACATGACATGGTTCCCGGCGATGTTCGCCTGCCCGATGATGATCGAGCTCCAATCCAACGCATGGCTATTGGTCACCCGGGTGACGCCGCCGCCCGCATCGCCATAGAAGATCAGGCGGCTGCTGGCATGTGCGTTGGCGTTGCTGCCGGAGAGCACCAGGGTGTTGTTCGTCCCGGCTCTTTGGAAGACGATGTTGTCATTGCCCGACCCGCCAATCGCGCCGGAGAGCTCAATCGTGCGGTTTATCGAGCCGGTGCCAATGTCGAAGGTGTGGCCGCCCGCCACGGTGATTTTGTTGCTGACGGTGTGGTTGACATCCCCCGTCAGGCGGATGATCGCGCTGCCATTCCACGTGATGTCGCCCGTACCGAGTCCCCCATTGGCGAAGACATCGACCCGGCTGTTGACGACGGTGGTGCCGATTGTCAGCCCGCCGCTCCACGAGGCATTGTTGCTCGCAAGGACGAGGTTGGAGCGTTGCCCCGTTGTCAGGAAGTTGATCTGGCCGGTGCCTTGGATGCCGCCGGAAAGGCGCAGCTCCATCCCCGCAAGCGTGGAGGAAGCAATCGTGGTGTCGACCGTGCCGACGAGGGCCACGCGGGCGGCGATCTCGGAAGTGGCGTTGGCAACCACCGTGCGGGTGATCGGCCCGCTGACGGTCAAGACCCCGTTGGCGTCAGAATTGACGATCCGCAGGTTGGAGGAATGCGCGAGGTCGAGCCCGGCCACGGTACGGGAGCCGTAAACATCCGGATTACCCGAGGTAAACCCGAGGCCAAACCCGGCGACCTCGGTGGAAAGAGGCGCGGAGCCGCCCTGCCAGTTGGCCAGAGTATCCCACCTTGCGTTGGCTCCCGCCCCGCTCCAAGTGACCGTCACCGCAGAAGCGGTTCCAAATGGGAGAAGGGCCAGGATCAGGGCTGAAAGCGCTGCGGGGGTGGTCTTTTTCATAGGAAATAGTTCTTCGGGAGGGAGGTTGTAGAAATCCAGAATGGAAAACTACTGGTATTATTTATTGATTTGTTTTTCTCCGGGCAAGCGTTTTTTTGCAGGGGGGTACTGCGTCCGATCGTTTAAAGGTTCGGACATTGTAGGGCGTTTCTGTGAAACGCCATGGGCGTTGGACTGCCGTCTCACAGAGACGGCCTACCATTCACACTTTTGGCGGGCGTTCTGTCGGGAGCAACTTAACGTGGCGATGCTGCCCGGGTTGGGCTGAAGCGGGGGGCGCTTCGATCAAATACCAGTAGTACCTGGCGAGAGATGAGGTGGTCTTAACGGGAAGGCGTGGCTTCAGAGGGGCGCTCCCCCTGCGGGGAAGAGACTCGGAGCGCCTCGGTCGTCTGCCCCGGGTCGACAAAGCGCCCGCCGGAGTAAAGCTCGTGGTTGGGCTGGGTGGCCCCGGTTTTGATGATCTCCAGCAATTTCTCTGCGACTCGCCGGGCCATATTCATCGGCTCGTAGTCGAAGTAGCAGACTTTGTCTGCATACCGCGAAAACTTTGGCCGGAGCTGGACGGCGACGAGAAAGAGGTCTTCGGGAATGCGAATCCCCTCGTTGGCAAAGAAGCGCATGGCGGCGTCGAGGTGGTCGCTCCCCTGGGTGATGATGGCGCTCGGGGCGGGCTTGGCCTTGAGCGTACGCCGGAGCGCGGAGATGAAGTTGTAGTCGGTATCCTCAAAGCGCTCCACGGAGATTTCCGCCGTGCTTTTATTGAGCGCAAGGCGCCCTTCATCATACCCGGCGAGGACTTCACGGCTGAACTTGGAGTCCTCACTCAAGACCAGGTTGCAGATGCGCTCGTGCCCCTTGGCGTGGAGATGGTGCACGGCTTCGCGGTAGATATGGCGGAAGTCCACCGCCACCGAGGGGAGGTCGATCGCTTCCCAAATATACCCGGAGGAAATGGCGGGCACGCCCCGCTCCGCAAGCTCCCGCTGGAGCGCGGGGGAGACAGAGGAGCAGATGTAACCATCCATACTCCCCTCGCGAAACCAGTCGGGGTAGATGGGGTAGATCTGGTGCGCCTCATCCCGCTTGGAGACGCTCAGGCTCACCGAGTACCCCTCGCGGGAGAAGACGCTCTTGAGCCCCATGAGCGAATCCATCATCCCCGGGTCTTGCAGGTAGGTCTTTACGTTGCAGATGAAGCCGATCTGCCGGGTGCCCTGCCGGGGCCGCTTGCCGGTGGTGCCGGGCTTCTGCGGCGGGTTCTGGATGCACGACCCTTTGCCGGGGCGCGAGGCGACCCACCCTTGCTGGGAGAGGAGCTTGAGCGCGTTGCGCACGGTTTGCCGCGAGACGTTGTAGTGGAGGCAAAGCTCCCGCTCGGAGGGGAGCATCTGCCCGTCGGCATAGGTGCCAGATTGGATCTTCTCCAACACGTCATCGACCAGCCGCCGGTAAAACGGCCGAAAGGAGCCTTCGTTACGTGAGGAAGAGGGGTCTGTTAGCATCCAATCGGTTTCCGGTTTTGCTCGTTCGCTTCAATCGTGGCAGGCGGGGTATTTCTAATACTGGTATTTTCACCGGGTGGGTGTGTCAAGCGGCGATCCTTCTGCGGATGGGATGAGCCCGACCGGCTCGGGGGCGGGCTCCTTCTTGCGGTTGAGGGTCCAGAGCGTCAGGTCGGAGAGGTTTTTGCGGTTGGGCCACAGGAAGCTCAAGCCCAAGGCGAGAACAAAGGAGATAAGCATGCCGGGCGTGCCCATCCAATTGAAGCTCACGCGCTCGCCCGCTGGCACCGAGTAGTAGAGGAAGTAGGGGAGCAGGAGCGTCACCGAGCCGCCAGCGGCCAAGCCGCACATCATCGCCCGCCCCGAAACCCGGGGGACGAGGACGCCGAGGAGAAACGCCGTCATCAACACCACCCAGAGCCCGGCCCAGATGCCCGCGACCTCGAAGATGGAGCTCTTGATCCCCGAGCCGCCGTAGCGAAGGAGGAGCGCAAGGCCGACGGAGACCAACCCGGCCACGGCGCTCAGGCCCCGGCAGATGTTGATCTCGTGGACGCCCCCCTCTTGGTAGACCCCGAGGCGGACCAGCCCGTCTCGGTAAATGACGGTGGCGACGCTATTGACGACGGAGCTGATGGTGCTCATTAGCGCGGCGAGGGCGGCAGCCGCGATCAACCCCGGCACGGGGGCGGGCGTGGCCGTGCGGATAAAGAAGCCGAGCACCTGGTCTGCCGCGATCCCCTCGGGGAGCTGGCCGGGCCGGTGGCCGTAGTAGTAGAAGAGGGCCAACCCCACGAGCCAGAAGATCGCCGCTACCGGCAGGCCGATGATGAGGCTGGAGTAGGTGGCGCGGACGGCCCCTTGGTACCCTTTGACTGTCAGGAGCCGTTGCACGACGAGCTGGTCGCAGCTCAAGGCCACGAGCGGGCTGGTGGCGAGGTAGAGCGCGAGCAGCCAGAAGGAGTAGCGGTCATGCAGATCAAACCGCCAGAACTCCGGACTCGCCACGGTTTCAAACCCCTTCCCGTGCTCGGCGCTGTAGCGGTAGATCGCCGCGACATCAAACCCGGCGCTGGAGAGGAGGATGAAGAGGATCGCCCCCATGCCCAACACAATCACACACGCCTGCATGGCATCCGTCAGGATGACTCCCTTCATCCCACCAAGCGTGGTGTAGGCCACGGTGATGAGGCCGACGACAATGATGGTGGTCGTCGGGTCGATCCCAACGAGCACCTCCAGGAGAACCGCCGCAGCGTAGAAGACAATGCCCGCGTAGATGAGCTTCACCACGGTGAAGATGCCGCTGCCCAGAAGGCGCGTCGCGAGGTTGAAGCGGCGCTCAAGGTACTCGTACGCGGTGAACGTGGGCAGGAAGAAGAAGAACCGAAGGAAGAGCCAAATGGCTACCGGGTAAAAGAGGAAGCCGAGCCATGAGTTGAGCGAGAGCATCACCCCGTTGCCAAACGCCTCGCCCGGTACGGAAACGAAGCTGATCGTGCTAAAGAGCGAAGCAAAGATCGCCAACGAGGCGAGGAACCACGGGATGGAGCGCCCCGCGAGGAAGTAATCTTCGCTGGTTTCTTTCTGGAAGAACTTGGACCAGACGGCAATGCCGATGGTGAGGCCCATGTAGAGGGCGATGACCACCCAGTCGGAAAGGTGGAGAGGAGAGGGAGCCATGGTGTTTATTCGCGAAAGGTGACGCGGATGTCGTCCATCTGCGCTTTGGTATTAAGAAGCCCCTGTGGCGAGGCGATGAAGGCGACGAAGCTTTGCCCCTCGGGCAGGGCGACGTCTTTGGCGAGCGTTTGCTCGAGGTCTTTGCCGGTGCGCACGCGCATCGTCCGGTTGCGCAGGTCGTAGTCGATGCCAATGCGAAACCAGCTCTCCACGACGGCCCCGGTATCCACCGCAGGCAGCTTGCCGCTCCCGGTGATGCAGGTGAGCTTGCCGCTTCCGTCGATCGTGACTCCGGCGGAGTCGCCCCGGGCCGGACGCATCCCGATAAAGAGCTTCGCCCCGGCATGGGGGAGGCGCACCCACGCCGAGAGGGCGACTTGCTGGTCGGTGAGCGTGAGGTCCATGCGCCGCGCCTCCAGCGTGGAAGGCTTGCCCGGCGCGGCGCGAACGATCTCCACGGCGTTCCCCCCCCGGGCGTGCAGCGCCTGCACGGTGGGGTTGGGGGCTTTGCCGAGGTTGAGCCACATGCCGGGGGGCTGGCGGTAGTCTCCCGCGCGGCTTTCGCTGCCGGGGGCGAGCGCATCGAAGTCCTGCTCGACGAAGACGATCTCGGCGGCTTCCGCATCATCCGGGAAGGGCGGGGGCACAGTGGCCCCGGGGCGGCCTTGGGCAAACGGGTAGTTTGCCAGCACCGCTTCTTCCGCGAGGGGCCGCCACCCCCACCCGTCGACACGGGTGTAGAGCACCTCCCAAGCGCGGTCGGCCAGGTACGGATCTTTGCCGTTGAGGAGGATGCGGCGCAGCGCGTTGCGGCCCGCCGGGCCCATCTGGTAGAGCGTGTTGCCAATGGGCCTCCATGCCCATTGGCTCCCCCGGAAGGTTTCGCCCGTGCGGAATTTCTCGAACAGCGGCTCCAGAGCAGCGGCGATCTCGCGCTGCTCGGGCCCGGAGTAGTTGCCCAAGGTGGCGTAGTGGTTGCCCAGCGTCACTGCGGCGCGCTGGGCGACGTAGAGGTTGTCGTTGCGCACCACACCAAGCAGCGCAGCCTTTACGGCGTCGGAGCGAAAGTTAGTCAACGCAAACGCCGCCGCGTAGCGGACGGTTTCGTCTGGGTCTTTGAGCGCCTCCAACAACACCGCCTCGGCTTCCGGGCTGGCGGGGCTGCGGGAGAAGCCGAAGCAGAAGACGTAGCGGACATGCGGGTCTGCATCCTTGCACCCGGCGAGCCGCTCTTGCAGCCGCTCGGGGCCAAACTTGCCAAAGGCTTTGATCGCCTCCTCCGCGAGCATCCAGTTGGGGTTTTTCGCCACGGCTTCGCGGATCGCCGCGACGGAGTTGGGCCCATTCATCTTCCCCAAGGCGCGCATCGCCAGCGCTTGCACGGTGTTTTCGTCGTTTAAGAGCCGGTCCTCCAGGTAGGGGAGGAACTGCGGGTCTCCCGACGCGGCGAGCGCATTGACAGCCTGCCGCCGCACGAGCACGTGGGGGTCTTTAAGCAGGGGGACGACGTGTTTGAGCAGAAACGCGCCGTCTACCTTGGCGGGGGTCTCTGCGGGCGGCTCCACGCGCTCGTTGAGCATCTGGGTGTAGGTGGCCCCTTCGCCCGCCTGGAGTTGGTAGAGGACGTTGAGCTTCGCGTACGGGTCGGCGGAGCCAAGCTCGGAGAGCGGGCGCTTGCCGGGGTAGCCCCGGTGTTGCCACGGCACATCCTGCATCACGCGGTCTACCGCGCCGCCCCACCGCTCGGGAAGCGGGGCGCTGTTGTAGACGGAAAGGCGGATGGGCCGCTCCCCGATCGCCGTCGAAACCTGCCGCCATGCGTTGAAGTAGACATCCTCACCGCCAACGCAGTAGAGGTTCAACTCATCCACAAGGCCCTCGTCGATCCACTTCTTCCATTCGATGGTAAAGCGCCCCGTGGGCCGGAGCTGCGCCCCCCCGGCGAGCCATGGCACCGGGCGGTCGAGCCGGGTTGGGTCGAGCGTGACGGCGAGCTTCTTGCCGTGCTTGTTGAAGACGGCGCGCAGCTCCCGCAAGAACTGGGTGAAGTACTCGCCCTTGAGGTCGTACCACTTCTGTTTGTCAAACGGGGCGGTCCGCAGATCCACGCCGTAGCGCTTGCGGTATTCTTCGACAAGGGGCGGCTCGAAGCCAAACTCGTCTTCAAACTGCTGGTCGAAGTTTTCCACAAACGTGTAGAGCCAGATGCCGTCGTAGTACGGGTGCGCGGTGAGGAATTCGTCGAAACTACGGACCACCGCCGCCCGGGCCTCCGGGTAGGCGTAGCTCATCATCCCGCCCTGTTTGCGCAGGCCGATACGGTCGGTGGGGATGAACTCCGGGTGCTCATACAAATGCCGCGCGACGCCCACCGAGCTGCCAAACCCCTTGCCTGCATCCACCCACGGCAGGTTGTGCATTTCGGTGAGCGAATCCATCCCCCAAAACTCCAGCCCTCTTGCTTTGGCGGCCTTGGCAGCAGCCTCGCTGATCTTGTTTTGGGAGAACCGGGTGAAGAGATCGAAAAGCCCCTTGCGGAAGGAATCATCAAACCGCACCAGATAGCCTCCCTCGGGGGCGAGCCGATCGCTCTGCGCTCCCCGCCAGATGATGCGGTGGATGTTGAAGAGGTCGTCAATATTCGCAAAGACCTGCTCCACCTGCTGCGGGGTATCGACCGGAAACATCTCTGCCACGGCGAGCGAATCCCCCGTGCTCAGTAGCCACGAACGGGTGCCCCGATCCTCCGGGTAGTAGCGGCTTGGCCCGGATTTGGGCGGCCCGGCGGCGGCCAACGACACCGAAAGGGCAAGGCAAAGGAACGGCAGCACGGAAAGGGGGGGCATACGATTACCAGTATTTAATAATCCCTGTAGGTCGGTGTCAAGTAACGTCAGGGCGGTTCATCAAAAACCGCGTTTATAAGAGAAAAATGGACCAAATCGAGGGGCGGGTATTTCCTAAAATAAAATACTGGTTATTTTAAATAGAGGATTTTATTTTTGCGGACGTTCCAATTCCCAACCCGCTTACTCCCCTATTTTCCCGTGCAAACGATTCATCTGATCTGCAATGCCCACCTCGACCCCGTTTGGAAATGGGATTGGGAGGAAGGGCTCGCCGAGGCGCTCAGCACGTTTGAGACTGCCGCCGACCTTCTGGAAAACCACCCGGACTACATCTTCAACCACAACGAATCCGTCCTCTATGAATGGACGCTGGAGTACCGGCCCGAGCTGTTCGCCCGCATCCAGCGGCTGGTAAAGGCGGGCCGCTGGCATATCGCCGGGGGGTGGTACCTCCAGCCGGATTGCAACTTCCCCGATGGGGAGAGCTTCATCCGCCAGATTTTGGTGGGGCGCGAGTTCTTCCGGAAGCACTTCGGCGTGGAGCCTGCCGTGGCGTACAATTTCGACGCATTTGGCCACCATGGGAACCTCCCGCAGATGCTCAAAAAAGCGGGCTACCGGGCCTACATCCACTTCCGCCCCTCGCCGCCGGAGCTGGAGCTTCCGGGGGATCTCTACCGCTGGCGCGGCATCGACAAAAGCGAGGTGCTTGCCTACCGCCCCCCTTTTACCTGGTACGGGACGGATGATTTCCACGAGCTGCACCGGCGGATCGAACAAACCACCGCCGAGCAGGCCAAGGCACCGGGGCCGGTCGGCATCTTCTGGGGCATGGGCGACCACGGCGGCGGGGCCACACGCGCCGACCTCGCCGGGATCGCCCGCCAACGGAAAGAGAACCCGGCGCTCCAACACAGCACGACCGACCGCCTGCTCGAAGACCTGGAAGCGATTGACCCCGCCAACCTCCCGCTGCATGTGGGCGATCTCCAGCGTTCATTCACCGGGTGCTATACCTCGGTGGCACCCGTCAAACAGGCCAACCGGCGGGCCGAGTCGCTCGCGCAGCAGGCAGAGCGGTATGCCACGCTGGCGTGGTGGTTTGCGGGGGTGCCCTACCCGAGGGAGAAGATGCTCTCGATCTGGAAGGATACGCTCTTTAACCAGTTCCACGATATTCTCCCCGGCTCCAGCACACGGCAGGCGCTCCTGGGGGCCGCCGAGATGGCGGGGCGGCAGCACGCCAACGCGCGCGAGGTGATCTTGCAAGCCCAGCTCGAGCTGGCCCGGAGCCACCAACCCCGGCCGCCACTGAGCCTGCTGGTGTTCAACCCGCTCCCTTATGCCGCGAAGGTGCCGGTCGATTTCGAGTACATGGTGGGGCACCGCCCGGTGTTTGACCGCGCGGTCGTCACCCGCATTGCCAACTCCGCGGGCGAGACGCTCCCCTCCCAGGAGGAGATGGCGCGGTCGGTAACCACCCGGTTTGACTGGCGCAAGCGGGCCGTCTTCGAGGCGGAGCTGCCGCCGCTCGGGTACGGGCTCTTCCAGATCCACCTCGATACGAAGGGCCCCAAAGCTCCCAAACCGGGGGTAACCTTCCGCAAACTCGGGAAACGCTGGATCTTCTCCAACCCCTACGTGAGCCTGACGCTCAACCCCGCCACCGGGTGGGTGGAGGCGCTCTCCACCAGCAAAGCGGGCGGCAACCTCCTGCGCGAGCCGGGCGGGCGGCTGCTCGTCCTGCGTGATGAGGGAGACTCTTGGGGCTCCGACGTGCTCCGGTACGAAGAAACGGTGGGCACCTTCCGGCTCGCCACGCCGGAGGAGATGCCCGCCGTGAGCGGCCAGCTCCAACTGGAGGAGGCCAGCCCGGTGCGGATCGTCGAAGCGGGGCCGGTGCGGACAATTGTGGAAGTGGTGCAACTCTTCAACCGCTCCACGGCGGTGCTCCGCTACACCCTTTATGCGCACCACCCCGAGGTGGAGCTGGAGGTGCGGCTTGTGTGGAATGAGCCCCGCCACATGGCAAAGCTTTCGTGGCCCACTTGCTATGATGCCGAAACGTACCGCGTGGAGGTGCCCTACGGCGATATCGAGCGGCTCCAGAACTCGGGCGAACAACCCGGCGGGCGCTGGGCGCTCCTCTCGGCCAAGGGGCGGGCAGATGCGCTCGGCATCGTCGCCCACGGGCCGGGCGGGCACGATGTGCTCCGTGGCGACTTCCGCCTCTCGCTCGTGCGCAGCGCGATCTATTGCCACCACAACTTGCACCCGTTGAAGACGGGGGTGATGCACGACTTCATGGACTTGGGGGAGACCCGCTTCCACCTCGCGCTGCTGGCCAGCCCGGCGAGGACGATCCGCACCAAGCTCACCCGGCTCACCGAGCGCCTCTCGCTCCCGCCGAGCGCCGCCGCCCATTTTCCGCACGGCGCATCTCCCCTAGAGGGGGTGGTGGCGGACGAAGGGCTCATCTCGCTGGAGGGCGCAGGTGTGGAGCTGGGGGCCATCAAACCCGCTGAAGAGGGCGACGACCTCGTGGTCCGCCTCGTAGAGCGCCACGGGCGCGCCGCCACAGCGCTCCTGAGCCTGCGGGGCGTGCTGGAGCAATACCCGCTTACCTTCCAGCCGTACGAAATCGTGACGCTGCGGGTGAGCCGCGCGGGCGAGGTACGCGAGTGCAACCTGCTGGAGCGCCCTTTGCCGATTGAGGCCCCCGTTAGCGATCTGCGCTGACGGGCAGGTGCGTGAAGAGCACACACCAATTCCACAACGGGTAGGGGGCTCCGGCGCGGGTGCCATAGGCGCTGTCGGCAAAAGGGTAGAGGGAGGGCTCCGCGTCGGAATCCCGCAGGTTGCCGTAAGAATAGGGGCGCTGGAGGGTGGCGCCCTCTCCCGGCTTGAAGGCGATGCCGTTGCGGAGTTCCCGCGTTTCAAAACGGAGAAGGGTGCGCCCCCCTTCCCGGGCCACGTGGCGGATCGGGGCGCGCGCGCTTGCCGCGGTATTGAGGAGAAAGAAAGCCCCTTCGTTGGTAAACGGCTTGAGCTGGGGAAGCAAGTCGCCCTCAAAGAGCAGCTCCGTCGTCTCCGCGCCGGTGGGCGTGGCCGGGCCGGGGCGGATCTCTGCGATGGTGCCAAGAACCCCGGCCGCCGGGTGGCCGTAAAAGACGACGTAGTTGCTTCCCTCTGCAAGCGGGGCTGCGAGGCGGATGCGCACCACCTCCGGCGAAGCAATCTCCACCGCCTTGAGCCGCAAGGGAGCCCCCGTCGCGTGGGTCACGCGGAAGCCGCATAGCCCCAAGGCGTGCCCCCCCGCATCGATCTGCTGGCGGGGGAGAAACGCCGTATCGAGCACCAGCGGCGGCCGTGGGACGTGGAACTCCACCAAAATGCTCTCGCGGTCTGCATCCACCCACGCCTTCCGGGGCGAGAGCGGCTTCCACGCCTCGCCCTCCACGAGGACGCGCCGCACCACCTTGGCGATCTGCTCTCCAAACCACCGCGCCCCATCGGCAGAGAGGTGCACCGGGTCGCCGTACCGCTTCGCGTAGCGGCTGTTGAGGGCGCTGGCCACCGCGTAGTGCGGGCCGACAACGTAGAGGTGCGGGCTGCTCTGCGCCGCGAGCCATTGCGCCTCCCCGGCTGGGCCAAGCGCCTGGTAAGTGAACATCGGGATCTCCCCCTCCTGCCCCGTGATCGCCCGCAAATCGTCCGACCACTGCTTGCGGTAGGCCAGCAGCCGATCCCGATACCATTCCTGCCCTTGCGGGCGCGGGATCTCGGCTTCCCACCGGCTCGGCACGATGCCCCCCTTGGGCCCGCCATTGGCCTCGCCCTGCATCCAGACCAGCACGGGGATGGAGAAGGGCTTGCCGTGCCGTGTCGCCTCGGCCTTGGCCCGGCGGGCATCGTCGAGGCTGGTGCGGTAGTAGCCGCCGCCTGCGGCTCGCGTCTTGGGCGTGCGCGGGTCGGTGGATTGGTCCATCGAGGAGAGCTCGTCAATATAGCGCCCCCCCTGCCCTGCGTAGGCCACCAATAAATCGGCCGCCGCCCCGTTGCGCTCCAGCGAGGCGTGGAGATGGTCTGCCAGCCCGTTGGCGACCGTCTCGCCAAGCCCCCCCGTTTCCCCTGCGGCCAGCGGTTTGAAAGCGAAGCTGGCTGCCTCCCGCGCCTCGGGCGTGGCGGGGTGGTCGCCCGCCTTCCAAGTCCGCACCCCGCGCGCGAAGGAGTAAGTCCCCCCCCGTTGGCTTTGGGGCGTTACCAGCGGCAGCGCTTCCGCCCCTTCACAGAGAGATTGGCCCATCAACCAAACACCCGCCACCCGTCCTTCGGAAAACGCCTCTGCAGGCTCCGCGCCAAAAACAGCCGGCGCAGCCAAAGCGAAGCCGAAAAGGGAAAGCCACCGAAAGCGCATAAATATCCGGAATTTTGAAACACTGGTATTTGACCCATAAGGTCAGATCAAGCTATTTCCCTCTGAGTCCCTCTGAGAAGAGTTCCGGGAGGGCCGATCACGGCCGGTAGAAGCGTGGGCGGCTGGTCATCGGGTCGATCTGGATGGTGATGAAGTCGCTCACTTCGTCGGCGCTTTCGGCTGCGGCGCGCTTTTCGGGGACGAGGGTGAGGCACCATGCCTTGCGTTCGGAATGCGGGAGGCCGGGGGTGACATCGATCTCCCCGCTGGGGCGGACGGTAAGAGGCACGTAGTCGTAAGCCGGTGTGGTGGAGGTTTTGAGCGCAACCCGGTTGAGGAGAGGGGAGAGCGTTTCGCTTGCCGTGATCCGCACCCCCACGGGGAGCTTCGCCGGAGCATCGATGGGCCGGAAGGCGGTGGCATCCTCCGGGCTATAGACTCCCGCTTGCACGCGCCAAAAGTAGGGGGGCGAGAAGGAGGGATCTTCCGACGGGGTCTTGATAAAGCGCAGCTCTACGTTGGTGTTGCGCGTCGCGGCGCTCTGGCGGGCGCGGAGGATTTCGTCCACCACCAGGCGGCCCGCGTGGTCGAGGCGGGTGCTGCCGATGACCTGCTCGATCGAGATCATCGCCACCCCCATCATAAAGGCGATGAGGGCGATGACGGTGAGCATCTCCACAAGGGTAAACCCGTTGCGGCGGGAGCGGGGTTTAAAATCCATTGTCGGGAAGGATAATGGCGTGAGAGGCAGCCCCGGGGCGCAGAAGGTTTACGATGCGAATCTTGCAAGTGGAGACGCGCCCGTTGGTCTGCCCCGAGGGGAGCGTGGCTTCGGAGACGGTCTGGTAGGTCGCTTCGTAGGCTTTGCGGTCTTCCCCGGCATCGCTCGCCAGCCGGTAGGCTTCAGCATCGAAGAAGTAGCTCCCCTCGGCGGGCAGGAGGCTGTAAGGCACCTGCCCCAGCTCGGCGCGGATGTTCTGAAGCATGCGCGTCTCCAAGTTGCGGTCGATCGATTGCCGGGAGAATTTAAGCGCCACGGAGAGCAACCCCATGATGGAGACCATGCAGAACCCGAGAATCCCGATGGCGAGGGTGACTTCGATCAACGAAAACCCTGAGGCTCCGGCGCGCGCCGCCCGGGCCAGGGCGGGCGGGGGTAGCTCCGCGTCCTGCGGCGGCGCGGAGTCCCCGCTCCGCACCACGGGGATGACCCCTTCCGGGGTGTAAACCCGGGCTTCCCTCGGGGTGCTGGGGCCGAGGTCGAGCGGCTCCACCGAGAAGCCCCCTTCCGTGAGCCGGGCGTTCCAGAGCTTGGCCTGGACCCACGGGATAAACTGGAGCACGGCATTCGCCGCCTGGTCGAGCACGAGCTCGGGGGCGTGGGGGGCGCTTTCTGCCCAAGCCTCGAAATAGCGGGAATCTCCGGTGGTGATGCTGGCGTAAGTGAGTAGCCGGGCGAGGGTTTCGTGGTGCCAGTTGCCCCCGGCGGGCAGCTCGAACCACCGGGTCTGGTAGAAGTCGTAAATGCGCCGTTGGCCGTTGAACTCATGCTGGTAGTACCATGAGTGCCGGTTTTCAAACGGGGCGCGTTCCGCGAGCAGCCAGTCTGCAAAGCGAAGCACGCCTTCGCGCAGCTTCCGCTCGTGCGGGAAGAGCTCCAGATAATCGAGAATGCCGTTGAGGGCGAGGGTCCCCATCCACGGTTTGACGATATAGGCATTCCACCCGTGCAGGCGGGCTCCTCCCCCCTGGTCGCCAAAGCTTCCGTTGGGGCGTTGGGAGTTGAGGGTATCGAGCGCGCCATCAAGGGCGACTTCCCGGAAGTAGTCGTTCCCGAAGTATCGATAGAGGAGCACGGCACTGCGAAGGTAGCAGGCATCCCGCCCCACGGCCATTCGAGGCCAGGAGTTTTTGTGGGTCCAGTAGGCGTTGAGGGTGACGGCTTCGGCAATGCCAAGCAGGAAGGCATCCCCCGTCTCCAGGTAGGCTGCGAGAGCCCCCATCATCCGGCAGGAGGGTTGCGAAAGCTTGCCTCCGGCAAAGCCGTGCATCCGCACGAGCTTGGCCGCATGGTCCACCGCGATATCGACAAAGTGGTACGCTGAACGTAGCGCGGCGAAGTATTCTTCGGCGTCGCCGGTCCGCCATGCGGAGAGAAACTGCGTGTAGGGGGTGTCGCCCTCCCACCCCGGTTCATAGTAAGTGCGCCGCCCGATCTCGCGTGGCTTGAGGTCGTTGCGGACGACCGCGCCATCCTCGAAGCCTCCCTCGTAGCTGCATTTGCGAATCCACGCGCGCGCTTCTTCCACTTTATAGTGGTACTCGTTTTCCACGGGCAGAAGCGGCTCGGGCAGGAAATCTTCGCAGACGCCGTACCACCAGGCGGGTGCAAGGTAAGTGGCTACTTTCGGCGAGCGCTCGGAAAGACTCAGGGTGAAGCGCAAGGTGCGCGCCATCCCTTGTGGGATGCGCCGCTGCTCGGGGCGCACAATGAAGGGGTCTCCCAGAATTTCGGAAGGACAGTCGCCCCCGAAGACGTTCATCCCCGCGAAAGGCTGCCAGACGATTCGGCCGTCGGCCTCCCGGTCGAAACGCCCGGGAAGCTCCCCCAGCAGCAGCCTCGCGGGCTCGGAAAGGTCGAAGGCGACTCCACCCAGAGCGAACTCCGAGCACGCCCCATCCCACTCGCCAAGAATTCCCCGTAGCTCCTCCTCGCTGGCCTCCACACGCAAGCCCACCACGGGCACGGCATCCTCGAGGTCGCCCCCGCCATCGACAAAGCGCGAGTTGACGTGGCGCAGCCAGACCTCGCAGACGCCGTTGGAATGAAGCCGCATGGCCAGGTGCCCATTGAGCCAATGGTGCTTGTGCAGTAGCGGGTTGGTGTAGCCGGGGTGGCGCGTCAGCTCATCAAAGCTTTCGTTGGTCAACGGGATGACGCCGCCCATTTCGATGCTGGAGAAGTGGGGGCCGGTTTCCTTCTGGACGACGCCGCAGTTCTCCCACCAGAGGATCTCGCCGCTCCGCTTGCGGATGCCGAGGGAGATCTCCACGCTCCGCCCCTGGTAGGTGATCTGCAAGGAGTGGCTCTCCCAGGCGAAGCGGTCGTCCTTGCACGCATCGCGCAAGACCATGGTGGCCGTGGGAGGGCGTGGGGCTTCGGCCTTTCCTCCGGTGGCGTAGCCGAGGCGAAGCTGCTCGGGGGCGCGGTTTTCGCCATCGCCGATCAGCAGCAACCGC
Organism: Chthoniobacteraceae bacterium; assembly: GCA_037189965.1. GTDB lineage: Bacteria > Verrucomicrobiota > Verrucomicrobiia > Chthoniobacterales > Chthoniobacteraceae > DATMFV01. The sequence goes on from JBBCKB010000104.1 coordinate 20,384, forward strand.
CGCGGGCCCTCGCCCCCCGGCCAGCGGCCCAGCGGGAGGATGGAAGTCGGCGCGCCTCCGAGGCACAGGGGGGCTGCGGCCTTGCGTGGCCAGGGGACGGAGGCGATCCAAAGCCCGGCGACCGGGGAGTCCCCAAGTCGCGAAAGCGCCAGTCGTTCAATATCGTAGGAGGCCGGGTCCATCGGGTGAGTCGAAGTCTTCAAGGATTTGGGAAGAAAAAATGGAGGCCTCAATCACTGCTCCACTTCGCACTGCGAATGGGGATGTTGGCTGTAAAGATGCGGTACTTGATGGGGTGCTTGCGAAGGATCTCTTCTTCCCAATCCCCGAGGTCTTTTTCGTACTGATCGGCGTCTTCAAAAGCGCCCTCTTTGGGTAGGATGGGGGGCTGCGCTTCGCCGTAAGTGGCTGCAAGGCGCACGGCGGACGCTTCATCGATCACCACGAGGGTGACTTCGATATTGGGCGGCAGCTGGTTTGTGGTGCCCGGGGGGGTCGCGGAGCGAGAGTCGTAAGCGTAAGTCGGTATGTCTTTGCCATTGGTATCCGGGTATTTGGCCCGGAGAAAAAGGGCGATGACGTTCTCGATCATCGGAAAGGAGTGTTGCGCGACGTTGGCCTCAAACCATTGGTTGCCGCTGGCGGCCTTGTAGACGGCAAGATCCTCCCCCGGCTGGAGGAACTGGTGGAGCCGGAAGCGATAACGCTGGGGAATCCGGCTGCCGAGAAAGTCGGGCCGGTCGGTCTCTCCGGAGAACGCGACATAGAAACCACAGGCCGTCAGCATTTTGACCAGGGGCTGGAGCCCGGTCGCTTCTGTAAAGCCGAGCGGTGCGACAAAGAAGACGCTCTGGGTGCTGCGCCCGGGGAGGGTGGGGATCAACTGCGCGGCATCTCCCTGGATGTAGTGAAGCTCCGAGCGGCGGATGTAGCGGGTGGGGGCGGCGCGGTTGTTGTAATCCCAATACGTGTTCAGGGTGGCCTGGCTAAGCCGGTTGGTGAGCAGCTCGAAGCCGGTGCGGGCGCTTTCAAAGGTGGTTAGCCGGCTTTTCTGGGCTTTCCACGCTTCCGAGACACTATGGATAATCCCAAAGCTCAGCCCGACCACGATGGCAAAGACGACGCCCGATACCAACAGCTCCAGCAGGGTGAAACCACCCGGCTTTGCGCCATCGGAGGCGGCGGATTTCTGGTGTACGAAGTCTGCCACTACGCGGTTCGGGTTGCCTCCTGGGTTGCGGCTTCCATGCAAGCCGTGGCCATGGCCCGGGGGAGCAGGTTGCCCCCCTGCCCGATCTCGTAGAGATTGGCCGATTCATAAAGATTGAGCCCGTGGTAGCCGTTCTGCCGGGCGTCGGCGATGATCCGCCGAAGGTCGAGCTGGTCCCGCGCGTCGAGCCCGCGGTCTTGATTGCGGGTGATGAGGTGGACCTCCACGCCCTGCCGCTTGGCCAAGGGGAGGAGCCTGCTCCGCAGCCAGCGGGAGTGCCCGGTGATGGCCCGGACATGCAGCTCGTCGAAAAGCCGCGCGGCGATCCACTTCTCATAGTCGTACCAGATCGCCATGCGCGATTCATGCGTTGGCGGCAGTTCACTGCCTGCTTCCACCTGGAAGATGAGCTTCTTGCGCTTCCTGCCCGCCATGGCTTTGGCCTCGGCGAGGAGCTCGCCCATGGCTTCGCCCCGCAAGGTGCGGACTTTCGCCTCGTCTTCCACCCCCACGCCCGGTGGGCGGCCATGGCGGCGCTCAAACGCGGCGACGACGGCCGGGGCGTAAGCATACTGAAGCCACGACTGGCACCGGCGGTGGTGGCACAGGGTGCGGAGGCTCACGCCGGAGAGATCGTGCTCGAGGAGTTCTCCGATCCGCCCGAGCCAGATCTGCCGCGCCGTGGGGTGGAGAGGCTCCAACATCCCGGTGAGCACGGGCGGCTCGAGAAAGGCGATTCCAAACCCGCTGAAAGGGAGCGTCGTGCGCGAAGTGGCGGGCTCATTGGCATTATTCCACCCCGGCCATTTGCGGAAGAACGGGTACTCTCCCCCGCCACCCGGGGTGCAGATGAAGGGCGCGCGGCTCCCCGCCGCGTCTTCGGCTTCCACCAAGGCAAAGTGAGGGTTGACGAAAGCTCCCACGCTCCCGCCAATCTCCACGCCGAGGTAAGGCTCGGCCAGCGCCAGCCCGGTGATCTCGAGGACCCATGCCCGGTGCGTCCCTCTTTCGCGGAAGGGGCCTGCGGGAGTCCAACGCAGGTTGTCCCGGCGGATCTCGCGCACGGCGATGCGGAGGCCCCGGCGGGAGAGGGGTGCGTAGTGCACGTTATCGGAGCTCCCGAAAAGCCGTACGTGGGCAGGGCGGATCTCGGGCAATGGCTCGCACGAGTAGAGGCGGAGCGTGCGGATCGGGAACGCCGTCTCTCGCCTCCATGCCGGGTGGGTCTGCATGAAGGCGTCTTCATTCCCCACCATTTCGGGGATGCCCAGCACTGGCTGCCCCTTTACAAAGGGGAGGAGTCCCTCCTTGGCGGGAAAGCGGGCGGGCGAAGCCCACGCCGTGGCAAACCCGAGGTCGAAGAGCTTGAAATCGGCCACGAGCTCGATCTGGTTTCGCTTGGCCGCCCGGCAGGCGGCAGCCAGGAGGTCGCCCCCGCACGCGCGCTCGGCCTTTCGGTGGTTCACTCCCCAAAGAGGCCGGCTCCAGAATGCGGGGAAGCGCGAGTAGTCGATCCAATGCAGCCGCCCGACGCCCCAGGCTTTGAGAGTGCGCATTTCGCGGTGAAGCGTGTCCGGGGTGTACGGCCCTCCGGCAAGCATCATCGGGATGTCGTTGGTCACACTCAGCCGAAACGAAGCCGCGGGGGGAACTTTCGGCGGCGGGCAGGGTGCCGCAGCCGGGGGGCGCTGGTGCAGGCGGCCCAGGCTCGTGGCATCGGGCGCGCCGCACCCGGCGAGAAAACTCCACGAAGAGTATTCCCCGGTAGCGCCATCGTGCCGGCAGAAGTTGAACCCGACCGTGGTGCCGGAGGCAAAGATCTCCTTCTCGTGGAAGACGGCGTGGAAGATTCGGCGCGGGGTGCCAAACGGCGTCGGGTTGCGGGGCTCCACCGGCGCAAACCCCCAACGTTTGATCCGAGGCAGCTTCCACCGCGTGGAGCGCGCCTCCGGGTAGGGGGAGAAATCGTTCACGGCGGGCGGTGCTCCCTCCCGGAAGGCGAACTGGATGAAGCCGATCCCGTCGTGGCGAAGATCAAAGAAGAGCTCGACCGCCCCGGTTTGCCATGGGTCGCTGCCCGCTCCGGAAGCTTCGGTGCTCAAAAGGGCTGCGATCTGCAACTCCCCGGCTTTGCGCTGGACGAGCAGGCGGGTGCCAAATCTCGGCGGCAGCGGCGCGGCGACTCGGAGAAACCCTTCTTCACACGTTTGCCCGCAATGGAGCAGCCGGGTGAGCGCGCCCACGGAAAGGTCGCTCCCCTCGCGGACGACGAGGTCGCGTTCAATGAAGGGTTGGGGGTTCATCGGTTCGGATTCTGGCCTGCCAAAACCCATATGGGTCAAACATGGCACGCAACCGCGATTGCCGCCTCCGCAAAGTCAGCCTCGGGGAGGAAGCGGGTAGTTGATGATGGCGAACGTGTGCAGCCGCCTGCCGGTGTCCGGAAAAATCGCGCCGCTGGGGCGCGGCATCGCTTTCCATGGCCTCCAGCCGTGGGCATAAAGGTTGCGCCCCATCCGCTCGGTTTCCACCATCGTTTTGTCCCAGACGTGCACCCACGTTTCTTCTCCCGCGCCGCCATCGTGGCAATCGGCGGCGGAGAGAAGCTTCCCTCCCTTCCCTCGAAAGACGAGGCCGTAAGTCGGATCGGCCAGGCACCACCCGTGCCCATTGTGGAACTCCGCGACTGTGTGGCCCATGGGAAACTCCGAGTAGAAATAATGCACCATGCGCGCAGGCACTTCCACCGCCTGGCAAAGGCGGATGAAGACCCGGGCCTGCTCGTTGCACCACCCGGTGCCGCTGGCGAGGAGCGCCTCTTCATCGAGGTTGCGGTCGCCCTCTACAGCCGCCCCCCCGGGCGGTACCACCGGGTGAAATACCCGGCGGCAGACGGAGTAAAGAAGCCGCAGCGCCTTTTCCTCCGCAGACGAGGCCCCCCAGGTCGCTTCCTGCGCGGTGCGGCGGAGGACTGGCTGGTAACCCTCCGGCCAGTGCACGCTCTCCGGAGTGTATGCTTCGTAGAGCCATTGCGCCGTCTCCGGGCGGAAGGGGATAAACTGGTTGGCCTGGTGGCGATCGACCCCCAACACATTGGGCGCATTCGCCCCGGAGAAGTGACGCCGCAGCCCCTCGGGCAAGCCGTTGATACCGCGCAGGGGCTCCACCCACGCGGGGTGGACTTCTCTGATCCAGGCCGGGCAATCCGCAGGCGAGTAATCGGGGTGATCGAGAGGATGCGTTAGCTCAACCGTTTGGGAAGAAGACATGGAAGGTGGGGAGGTAGGCCCGGGCAGGTCGGCTTAGGAGTGGCGGCGATGCCCGCGCAGCCTCAGTGTCAACAAAAGCCCCGAGGCGAGGCTGAAGAAGATGAACGAGGTCGGCTCAGGAACGGCGGCGAAGTAGAGCGTCCCGCTCTCGAAGCGGAAGCTCCCCTCCACGTTGCTGCCCGGGGCAAGGCGCCAGCTGGAGAGGTCGTACGCGCCCGCAAACGAGTTATCGAGACCGGTGATAAGGGCATAATCCTGCCCGGTAAACTCCAGCGCGGTGACTCGCACGAGCTGGTCCGCCTGAAAGAGCCAGGAACCTCCGGCGCGAACGAGCACATCGGAGTCCGATGCGCCACCAATGGTGAATGCGAGCACCGAGTCGATCTGCATTTCAATGTGGCTATCGAGGGTGAGCGATTGGTCTGCGCCCCCGCGCCCCGCCTGAAGGGTGCCGGCTACCAATAGTTTGGCATTTGCATTGGAGAGGGTGATCGCGCCGTCTCCGCCGAGCGTGGCTCCCGCTGCGACGCTGATTCCGTAGGTGGTGTTGTTCGTGGCGGAAGCCCAGGTTCCATCGACGAGCACCCGCCCTTCGCTCACCAGCAGGCGGCCGGCGGCCGTTGCATTATTCCCCGAGAGCCGCAAGGTCCCCGTTCCATCTTTCGTCAAGACCCGGTCTTCATAACCGGCGGTCGTCATGGTGATCGCGCCTTCGACATCGGCGTCGATGGCGGCCGCCCCGTTGCCGACGCGCAGGGTGCGCCCGGCGACGCGGAGGTCGATGTTGTTCTTCAAAGTCACCGTGTGGGTGGAGGCCGCCGTGCCAAGCTGGAAGACCACCGGCTGAAAGCCGTTGGCCGTGGCTGCCCAACTGATGTCATCCGGCGTGGCAACCCCGCCGAAGGCCACCACCAAGTTTCCATTGATCGCCCCAAAGCCCGCCAGGTCGACCAGAGTGTTCGCGCCCTGGCCGCCCAACGCCACTTGCCCGGCATTGAGAGAGGCGCTGGTGGTAAGTTTGGAAACAAAGCTGGACGTATCCACATTGTTGCCGACGATCTCAATGAGCCCGCCCGAGGAGAGCGAGCCGGTGACTTGCCCGAACCGGACCCCCGAGGCAAGGAGGCTCGTGTTGGAAAGGCTCGCGTTGGAAAGACGCATCGCGCCACCGGTGACGCGAATCTCCCCGGTGAGGAGGGTGGCTTGCGAGAGATCCAGCGTCCCCGTGCCGCTCTTGATGAGCCTGGTGACGCCAGCCATGCCCGAGCCGGTGTACTTTATCGTACCATTGTAGGCGGTGTTGCCATTGACCTGGAGCGTGAGGACTTGGGCATTGTTCGCCCCCGTGCCCAGCACGGAGCTGGCCAGCCCGCTGCCGGAGAACGAATCGAGCTCGATCGTGTAGCTGGCCGAGGCCGTGCTCGTGCTGAAGATGTAGCCGTTACTGGCAACTTCGAAATTGCCCGCCTTGAAGACCTGCCCGCCCAGGAACGTCGCCGTGCCGGAAGTGCCCGCGAAACGGACGTCGCTATAGTCGGGGGGGACAACGCCACCGAGCCAGCTGCCCGCCACGCTGGTGGCTTTGGTGGTGCCGTCGCCATTCCAGGTGAAGGTGGCGGCGTTCGCGGGGAATGCGGCCAGAAGCAGGAGGGCCGAAGCCGCTCCGAGGGCGGACTTGGCGGAGTTAGAGCTGGTTTTCATGACGGGGGATCGCAAGAGGGTTCCTGAGGGTTTCATGACAAAGTTCCAAGGTTTTAGGGGTTGATAATTTCGCGGGAAATTAAATTTGTCAATTCTTATCTCCAAGCGGCTTCCGCCTTACGGGGCGAAGCGTTTGTTCTCCACGATGCGGAAGCGGTAGAGCGGCTCCAGGGATTGGCGGTCGGGGTCCGTCTTGCCGGTGGCGCCGCCGGTGCCGATGCGGGCGTCGGAGGGGTCGATATAGCGTTCGATCAGCGTGGAGCCACGGTACTCCGCCGTGACCTTGTGCGTGCCCTTTGCGAGCGACTGCGCGATGACGTGCACGGTGTAGGTATTGGAGCGCGTGGTGAGCAGCGGGTAGAGGGTGGCGTAGACTTTCTCGCGTACGTTGTCGCCGGTGAGGCGGTGGTCCTTCCACCAGGTGCGGATGCCGGAGAAGGTCTGCCCTTTGGGGATCAGGAAGAGGGAGCAGATCTCCGCGGCACTGCGGAAGAGGTCTCCCCCGGCGAAGCGGCTCTGGAACTGGAGCAACGTCTCCACGGGGTCGATCTCGTGGTAGATGCGTGTAGAGTTGTTCGAGGCCTTGTCGGTCTTGTAAATCGCGCTGGCGCTATTGGGGAGCGCGCCGACTTTCTGCCCGCTCAAGACGGCGCGGAGTGCCGCCGTGCGATGAAGAGAGGTGAAGGGGAGGATCTGGTAGTTGAGGTTGATCCGCCCGGCCGTGGAGAGCGGCTCGCTGATGGCGTAGGGCTCCACCACCGGGAGGTTGAAGAGATCGGCCAGGAGGTAATCCGGCGGCGAGGTGGCCCCGAAGTGGGCGGCCCCGCTGCCGGAAATTTCGAAGTCGGGGTTCGGGCAGAAGAGGAGGGTACGCCACGGCCGCCCGTCGGAAAATTTATCGTTCATGTAAGCCTCATAGGTCCGCCGCACCGCCGTGGGGATGGAGCCAAACATCATGGCCGAAGGTATGGCCAGCGTGGGGGAGAAGAGGCCATTCGCCGGAGACCAGTCCTCGATTTTGAAGTAGTTCTGGTTAAGATCTCGGCGGCGGTCTCCTTCGTCGGGCTTGTTGAGGTAAGCGCCATCGGGGACGGGGCCGACCCCCTGGTCCCAGTCTCCCTCCCATCCTCGCTGCAAGACCAGGTCGGTGATGTCGGGCGGGAGATCGGGGTGGTGGGTGTAGATTCGGTCGCTGGGCGTGGTGCCGTCTCCCAAAAACGTTTTGTTGTAGGGAAGCCCCACGAAGGTCCCGTTGTCCGACCCGCCGGCGAGAGTGCGCGTAGTGCCGTTGGCCCCGGCCCACCCGCCGCTTTGGCTAAAGCGCATGGTGTGTGCGAAATGGGGGCCGGTACCGTAGAGCGGGTGGGGGCGGAAGAACTGGTGCGGCACCTCCTGGAGGTAGGCGATCAGCCGGTAGTCTCCATCCCTCGGGACGATGGCTTGGGCCACATCCTCCGCAAGGGGCGTGAACTGGACACCACCGGACATCCTGGCGCCCCAGTCCTTCACCGCCGTGAGAGGGCGGGGCAGCTTCTCGATGGGCGGAAGCTCCAGGTTGTAGGTCTGGCAAGTCGTGGAAGCCATCCGCAGCTCGACTTTCACACTCCCACCGGAGAATTCCAGGGTGGGGTCGGGGGCAGGGATGGGGTTGGCGGCCCTTCGGCTGAAGACGTAGTTGCCGATGTGGCTAGGGCTCGTTCCGGCCATCGCCATCATGAGCCCATCAGTTCCCCCCGCGGGAAAGAAGGGGGAGGTGATGGCCCCGTTCATCATCCGGTTAAAGAGGTTGGAAGCCACGCCCGTGCTGGCGTTCAGGAAAAGCTCCTCCCCATTGAGGAGGGCGGCGGTCTGGACGTGGAACTGGAAATTCCTCGGTGTCCATGGCATGTACCCCTGCATCGGTGAGAAGGTTTCCAATAGGAGGCCGGGAAGGACGGTGTTGGAGGGGAGGACCGGCTCCCCCGGCTTGGTGGGGCTCGGTTGGGTGACAAAGAGCGCCACTTCTGAAAGCACCGGGATGCGGCCCGCGCCCCGGCCGTAGGGGGTAAGGATCGGCAGGACCATCCCGGCTCCGGCCTTGCCCGTGGGGCTAGCGTCCAGGAGCGGGGTGTGGTAGGTGGCGAGGCTCCCGCCCGGGGGGATCTCCGGCACATCGGGCGTGTAGCTCTCGAACCCCGGAGGCTTTCCGGCGAAGGTCTCATTGAGGTTGACCACGCGAATGTAATCGAACATCGCGGTAAGGATCTGGTCGCGCTCCCCGGCGACACCTCCGGCGGTTTGGTCGTACTTGCGCAGGTAGTTGCCGCCGAAGCCGGGGATCTCTCGCGAGGTCAACTCCCGGAGGTAGGCGAAGATCGCCTGGTTGCGGGCGAAATCGTCCCAGTCCTTGGTTTGGCTGAACGGGTAGCGCCGGACGAAGTAGTAAGGAATCCCTTTCACCGTGGAGCAGAAGGCGATGAGCCGATCCTGCGTGGTGCGGTGCAGCGAGTCATCCAGCGCGCTCAACGGCCAGAGGGAGACACGCGGCTGCCCGAAGAGGTTGGTATCGGGCGCGCGGCTGCTGGCAGTCAGGAAGAACCGGTAGAGACTGAGCCGCTCCGCGTCGGTGGGTGCCGGTGTGGGTGAGGGAGCGGGAGCGGGGAGGGTGCTGGCGTCGCGATCGGGGGAGAACTTCAGCTCGTCCACGGAGGCGTAGAGCCGTTCGTGCTTCTGGTTCGCACCTGCGATGTCGGTGGCTCCGGAGTCCTGCCAGAGCCGCCGCGCGTTTTCCGAGCCGCCCCAGCGGTAGCGGGGAAAAAGGCTGAAAAGACTGCGCAGGGTGTCGAGCTTCTCGGGCTCGCCGAGCGCGTCGAACGAGGGGCCTTTGAGCACGGTGAGCAGGTTCACGCTGGCAGGGTGGGATGTGTACCGCTGAAACTCATCCTGCCGGGAGGCGCTCCGGCCCATGTTGTAATCCTGCATCAGGCGGCTGTGCGGCGTCGTCCAGAAGCTGTAGCCGAGGCTGTTGGAGAGCTCAGTGATCCCTTGTCCGATGGGGATGATACTAGGCATCTCCGCGGTGGCCGAAGCGGTGTTGATGTTGACCTTGCAGGTCTCGTCATCCGTCCACCAGGCGATGCGGCCAACGGAGTCGCTCTGGAGCGTGTCGCTAAGCTCGCCCTTGGGGTTGATATAAACCCAGCGAACCGGCATGGAGGCGGCGGTGTTCCACGCAATGTCGGGGGTGGTTTTGCTTTGGTCGGAGGAGAAACCGTCTACCACGCCCGCGGCGGCGGGGTCGAGGATTGGGTAGCGCCACTGGGTGGTTCCGGCCGTATTGACCCCTTTGGCCACGGGTTGGTTGAGGTCGACATATTCGTTGGGGCGGGCGCGCCAGTCTTCGGGGATCTCGGTGGCGAGGAAGGTGAGGTCGGTCTCCTTGAGCTTCTGGGCGGAGTAGAGCTTGTAGAGTTGGACGAGGTCGCCCTTCTCATCCCAAACGCGCAACGCCCCCGGCTGGCTCGCCCAGGCGTGCTTCCCTTCCCCGGTACCCGCGTCGATACCCGACAAGGTCGCCTCGCGAATCTGCCCCATGACCAGATTCACCGCCGTCTCGGAAAGGGCGCTGACCTCCTGCCCGAGCGAATACTCCACCGTGGCTCCGAGATCGCTTTTGACCGAAGTGACAAATGCCACGACCAACGCCGTGAGCAGCAAAACCAGGCAGAGCACCACGACCAGCGCCGCCCCCGCGCGGCCACGGAAGGCCGGGCGGGCGGGCGGTATCTTGGAATCGAAGCTTGCGGAGGCCATGGCGGGGGGGGCGAGAGAGAAGGCTAATCCACCTTGATCTCTTCAGGGACAAGAATTTCGGCGGGGTTGAAGAAGATAACGTTGGGGATGTTCAGGAAGACCATCTCCGAGCGCTCCGCGCTCCAGACATGGCCATCGTCTCCCTCGAGAACGGGGATGCGGGTGATCCGGCTCTCGGTCGGTTCGACGGTGAGGAGGGAGCCGCCCGGGGTGCGGACTTTGGCCGGTTTCATAAGGTAGCACTGAATTTCCGTCACCCCTTTGGGGACGTAGAAGTAGTTCTCTTTGCCGAAGCCGGTGGGGTTGAGGTCGCGCCGGAAGAAGGGCTGGCCAAGGGAGGGGGAGATCCGGACATTGCCCCCTTTCTGCACCGTCAGGCGGTAAGTCCCGGGGCCGGGGAGAGGGGCTTCGATCTCGATTGTCTTTGCCTCGCTATCCTTGGCGAGTTCTTCGCGGTGGCGGAAGACTTCGTTGCCCGCCTCGTCGTAGAGGCGCACAGAGGCAACTACTTCCTGCTTGGGCTCGGGGAAGGAGATGCCGAACTTGAGCGGCTTGCCATCCGGGCTCCAGAAATAGCCGCCTCCATCGGCACCGACAACGATTGATGGGGTGGGCTGCGCGGGGGCGCTTCCGCGGATCAGCTTGAGACGGCTGCCAAAGCGTTTCTCTTCGATGGGGAGGGGCTTCCAGTAGGCCCTGAGCTCCTCCCAAATGGCAGCCTGCTCTTGCGGGCTGAGCGAGTCTTTCTCCTTCCACGGGATCGCCTGCTTGAACTTCGGCACCCAGTCCGGCTCTCCATAGGTCTTATCGCTTTTCTTGGAGACGCCCACCCAGCCGCCGTAGTGGTTGACCCAGTCAAACCGGGTCTGGTGTACGTGCGAAAAGAGCCGGAGCGCCCATGGCTTCATCGCTTCGGTGTTCTTGGTGGCGAGCTGGTTGTTGATGTTGAACTGGAAATATTCGCCGATCAAATAGAGCTTGAGATGGCCGATCCGCGCCTGCACTTCGGGAAGGCCGTTTGCGGCGGCGTCCGCCTCGTCGAGCAGGGCGGCGACGCGGGCGAAGGTGTTCTGATGCAGCGCGCGATCCGACTCGGGGTTTACAAATTCATAGAACCCACGGACGATCTCTGCCGCCGGGCCAAAGGCTTTTTTGTAGTAGTCGTCCAGCAGCACCTTGGGGTCGGCCTTGGTGTTCCACAGGATTTGGGTGGCCACATAGTAGCCCGGCCCGTAGAGGGCGAAGTTGGGGACGCTCTCGGCCAACATGGCGCGGTAGCCCTGTCGATAAAAGCCTTTGAGATTCCGGGCAAGGCCAAGCGGGTTGGCGGCGGGGACGTAGGCCGTCCGCGATTCCCGCACGCGGTCCTGCCCCCATACGAAGGTGGAGAAGTAGTCGTAGAGGCCGAGGTCTTTGACGGTCTTTGGCCAGATTTCCACCAGGTCATCCATCGCGAGGCGTCCGCTATCCATCCGCGTGGCGAGGAGGACGAAAACGTTCGGCTCGATCGGCACCGCCGGCGGGTCCGTATGGAGGTGGTAGGCATTGATCCCGATGAGCGCCGCACCCGGCCGCCATTTTTCCGCCATGACGGCGGCTTCATTGGCCACGGTGAAGGCGCGGGTGGCGCGGCTGCCCATGGCGGCGCAGGCGTCGCACTGGCACCACGCCCCGCCATCGGGCGGCTCGGCGCTGGCCATCAGGTAGCGTTTGCCCGCCCGGGTTTCGAAGGAGGCCAGGGCGGTTTCGGCGATCAACTCGCGCATCCTCGGCTGGGAGAGACAAAACATCCCGGGCGCGTTTCGCGTTCCTTTGAGGAGCGCGTAGTATTGGTCTTTGTTGGCGTCGATCTCCTCCTTACGCTTATCGTCCATGCGGGCGGTGAAGTACATATGGTGCGTGCGCAAGGCAAACGCGCCCCCGAGCCGGTTCATGAATTCCCACGCCTCCAGAGTGTTGTAGGTGCCGGGGTCCGGCTTGGGGCTGGGGTTGGGGCCAAAGCCCCACGAGATCGAGCGTCCGTAGTAATCGGGAGCCTGCTCTTCCTCGGCATCGAAACGGATCTCCTGCCGTTGCGGCACGATCTCCCACACGGGCGAAGGGGTGAAGCGGCGTGCGCCAAGCAGCTCCAGGAAGCGGGCCGCCGCCCGCAGGGCGGCCGCGTCGGACCGCCCGAGCAGGCGGACGCCTTTCGCATTGGTGCGGATCGCATACGCCTCCACGGCGCTCCACCTCCGCCGCCCCTCGGCATCGGTGTCGGTGGCGACGGTAAACTCATCCACCTGCCGGACCCCGCCGAACGGCGCGAGGGCCTCGGCGACTTTGGCATCGGGAAACTGGTCGAGCGTGCCGATGACGATCCCTTCCGTGCCACCTTCGGTGACGCCGATCTCTCTCCCGCTCATTTTGCTCAACATCGCGGCGACCTGAGCCGCCGCCTTGCGGATCGCCTCGGAAGCGTTGGGGCTGATGGTGACGCTCATTGCAACCCCCTCACCAACGAGAAGCGCGGGCTCGGGCGACTTGCGAAGCGGGAGCCCATCGGGGCTCGAGACCTGCTCGGCGCTGGTTGCGCGGGCGATGCACGGGGCGATCGCGAGGAAAAGGCCAAAGGTAAGGAATGATGTTTTCAAAAGAATCACGGGGCTGGGGTGGTCGGCTGGTAAAGGAAGGGGCGGCGGAAGATCCCGCCGTGGTGGTGCGGGTTGTAGACGCGGAGGGTGATGTCGTTACCACCGGGCTTGAGCTTGCCGCCAAGGGGGGCATCCCAATCGAAGCGGTAGCTGTTTTCCCACCAGATCGCGCTCTGGGGGCGGTGGGCGACCAGCTCGCCGTTGACGTAGAGCCACGCCTCGCCAAACAAGCCGGGAAAACGGATCCGCGCCGTCTCGGAGGCTGCCCCGGGTGGAAGCTCGACCGGCGTTTTATACCAGAGATAGCCGGTAAAGCTTTGTCCATCCGGATGCCGGATACCTTGGGCTTGCGCGTAGAGGTCGGTACGCAGGAGCTCCCACTCGGTGGTGGGGTAGTCTTTGCGCTTCTCCAAGGCGGCGTACCCGGCCCCTTGCTTTTCCCAGTAGGAGAGGTCCGCCACCTGGCGTGCGAACGCCCGGGCCACTCCGGTATCCCGCGGGTCGCGGCGGAAAGCCCATTGCAGGGGCAGCTCGCCGATTTTCGTCCCCTTGGTGCCATTGGTGAGCTCCTCGAGTTCGATCAGCTGGCGGACCTCTCCTGCCAGCAGTGCGGGGTTGGCGTTTTCGAGCGGTTCGGCGGGCTCCGCCCCTTTGCCGACGAGCCGGGTGGTAAAGATCGGGTTCATCTCCGCAAGGGCGACCCGGGCTGCCAGCGCCTCGCGCCCGAGCTGCACCGCGCGAGGGTAGTCTGCCTCGGTGTTTGCCGCGTGTAGCATTGCGCTGTAGCGGTCGATCACCGCGAAGCTCTTCTCCGTGAATTCCAGCCGGTCGAGAAACGGCCTGGCCCGGGGCTCATCGCGCAGCGGCCCGGCCAGCTTGCGAGCGGCCGCGAGGTGCCCGCGCAGCGTCTCCACCCGTTCCGGCCCGTAGATGGCGGGAATCACGTAATACTCGTGCTCGGTGACGAGCGTTTCCTCCCACGCCTGGAAGAGGGTGCTCCAGTAGGCGCGCATCGGCTCGGCGAGCGGCCCGTAGAACTTGGGGTAAAACTCTTCGAGCAACGCGGCGGCCTCTTCGTCTGGGTTCCAGAGGAGCTGGGCGCGGAGATGGAGGTTCAGGAAGGTGGTGGCAAACGCGCCCCGGCTCTCGGTCCGCACGCCGAGGATGCCTTCCTCGCGGTAGCGCCGCACATCCCGCGCGAAGACGTGGTGCGAGGGGTTGGGCAGGTCTCGCCAGAGGGTCATCGCCGGTTCGCGGTCGTGAATGAGCACCCGGCCTTCCATCTTCCGAGCCCACTGATGGAGAATCCCGGCAAACTCTTCCTTCGAGGGCGAACGCGGGTCGCCGATGCCGTGGTTGGGATCGATATCCTGCGGGACGAGATCGACCAACAGCCGCCCGTTCGTCGGCAGCTCCCGCTGCGGCGGGAGGGTGAAGTTGGCATCCGCGCGGATTTCGATCGTCGAAGGGCTCGCGGGGTGGCGCTCCTGGAGCGTCTCCGCGACCGCGTTGTAGAGCACCCAAAGCGGGTCGGTGAGAAGCGGGGCACGGAAGAATTTGTCCATCAACCCGGCAGACAAGGCGCGGTCGACCTCGGCTCCCGGGAGCTGCACGGCGTTGGCGGCGCTCAGGACGATCGGTTTGCCTTCGGCGAACGCCTTCTCCAGCTTGGTGGCCAGGTGTGCGGCCGTTTCCGGGGCGGCGAGCGGCACGTCGGCAAGGGTACCTTCCGGCGGCACCAGCGCTTTGAGCGCCCCCCAGAGGTAGAGGTGGCTCGCCTCGCGCTTTCCGCTCATGAAGTTGCGCAACTGGAAATCGGCCAACCCCTCTTCGCTGCCGCCCTGGGTCACCTGGCAGCCGCGTTGCTCGAACGGGGGCGCGTAGGCAATCTCGAGCTTGTCGATCGTCAGTTCGGGCCTTTCGGGGATGGCTTCGCCAAACTCGGTGGGGAGGTACCAGCGGCACCCCCACTCCCGCAGCAGCTTGGCGACGGCGAAGTAGTGGCTGCGGTCATTACTCCCGGCCAGAAAGACTTTGGTCCCCTCGCGGCGCAGGAGGATGGCGTCGGAATCGAACACTTTGGCCGGGCGGGCGGCTTTCTTCAGCTCTTCGCGAAGCGCGGGTCGCACGCGCAACGCCAGCTCGCCGACGACGAGCGCGGGGGTCTCCGCCTGCAAGGCCGCCGAGACTTCGGCCTCCCCGGTGATGACGGGCGGCCGCGCGCCGGTCATCTTTTCGATGTAGAGGGCAAGGTCGAGCGCCGCCTTCCACTCGTGGTGGCGCGCGGAGGGGATTTCGCGGCCCGCTTTGTTTCGCACCGCCGCGCCGGCCTGCGCGGCCTCTTCCACGAGGATGACGACGCGGGCGCTCCCGTCGCGCACCAGCGTCAGCGGCTCGCCTCTCGTCACCGAGCAAACGAACACCGACGAAACCACCAGGCAGGCT
This sequence comes from Chthoniobacteraceae bacterium, assembly GCA_037189965.1. GTDB lineage: Bacteria > Verrucomicrobiota > Verrucomicrobiia > Chthoniobacterales > Chthoniobacteraceae > DATMFV01. The sequence continues at coordinate 35,434 of JBBCKB010000104.1, forward strand.
AACCTTCGCGAAAGGCTCATGACGTTAACTACGGTTTTGCGGCTACGGGCTGGTAAAGGAAGGGCCGCCGGAAGATCCCCCCGTTATGGTGGATGTTGTAGATTCGCACGGTGATGTCGTTGGTGCCTGCCTTGAGCTTTCCGTTGAGGTCCACATCCCACTCAAAGCGGTAGCTGTTTTTCCACCACATCTGGTTTTGGGGGCGGTGCGCCACCAGCTCTCCGTTGACATACAGCCACGCTTCGCCAAAGAGGCCGGGGAAGTGCAGCCGGGTATCTGCCACGGCTTGCGCCTTGGTGAGTTTAAGCGGCGTTTTGTACCAGAGGTACCCTGTAAAGCTTTGCCAGTCGGGGTGCAGGATGCCTTGGGCCTGGGCGTAGAGATCGGTGCGAACGGTTTCCCATTCCGTGGTGGGGTAGTCTTTGCGTTGGGCGGCGGTTTCGTAGTTGGCCTTCTGTTTCTCCCAGTAGGAGAGGTCGGCCTCCTGCCGCGCGAAGCCGCGTGCGAGCCCGGTATCGTGCGGGTCGCGGCGGAAGGCCCACTCCAGCGGCAGCCTGGAGACGAGCTTCCCCCTGCGCCCGTCGGTCAGCTCTTCAAGCTCGAGGTATTGCTGTACCTCGCCGGAGAGCCAGGCGGCATCCAGCCCCGGTTTGGGTTCGGGCGACTCTGTCAGCCGGCCCACGATCCGGGTGGTGAAGGTCGGGTTCATCTCCGCCAGCGCCCGGCGGGTGGCCAGCATTTCCCGCCCGAGACGCCCCGCCGTTGCATAGTCTCCTTCCGTGGCGGCGGCTTTCCAAAGGGCGACGTAGAGGTCGATCAATGCGAAGCTCTTTTCGGTAAACTCCAGCCGCTCCAGAATCCGCTTCTCCCGCGTGCCCGGTTCCCCTTTCTTGCGCAGTGGCTCCGCGAGGCGTTTGGCTTGCGCGAGGTGGCCACGAAGCGTCTCCACGAGTGCGGGAGTGTAGATGGCGGGGATCATGTAGTATTCATGTTCCGTCGCCGTGGTCTCTTCCCAAGCCTGGTAGATCGCGCTCCAGTAGGCGCGCATCGGGGCCGAGAGCGGGCCGTAGAAGCCGTCGTAAAATTCGTCGAGCAGCGGTTTGACCTCCACGTCAGGGTCCCAGAGAAGCTGGCCGCGAAAGTGGAGGTTGGTGAAGATGGTGGCGGTGGCGTTGCGGCTTTCGGATACCACGCCCATGATGCCGAGGTCGCGGTAGAATTTGACGTCCTTCTCAAATACCTGATGGGAAGGATTGGGAATATCGCGCCAGAGCAGCGACGACTGGTCATAGTCGTAGATGGCCATCTTCCCGTTCATGATTTCGGCCCAGCGGCGCACCATCTCGCCAAACTCCTGCTTGGAGGGGGAGCGCGGGTCGCCAAAAGCGTGGTTCGGGTCGATGTCGATGGGCGCAAGGTCGAGCGCCAGCGGCTTCGCCGCAGGGAGGTCGCGCTGCGGCGGGAGGGTGATATTGGTATAGCCGAGGAACCCGATCACCGCCTTGCTCTCCGGGTGGCGTTTGGCGAGGGCCGAGGCGACTTCGTTGTAGAAGGTCCAGAAGGCATCCGTCATCACCGGGGAGAGGAAGTATTTGTCGTGCATCCCGGCGATGCGCTCACGGTCTCCGGCGTAGTCGGAAAGGTAGACGCCATCCTCCATGCTCAAGGAAATCGCCTTGCCCGCGGCGAAGGCTTCATCAAGCTGTTCGACGACGTGGTTGACGGTTTCGGGCGCGCTGATCGGCACGTTGAAGTGCGTCTTCCCTTCGGGGATGAGCTCTTTGATGTATTTCTTGAGACCGTGGCTGGAGGGTAGCCGCTCGTTGTTCATGAAGTTGCGAACCGCGAAGTCCGCCTTTCCTTCATCGCTTCCGTTCCACCCGATCCAGTAGCCCCGCATCTCGAAAGGGGGGGCGTAGGCGAGGTCGAGCTGGTCGACCGTCAACTCTTTGCGCTCGGGCACCACTTCCCCAAACTCGGTGGGCAGGTACCAGCGGCACCCCCAATCGCGCAGGAGCTTGGCCACGGCGAAGTAGTGGCTGCGGTCGTTGCTGCCCATGAGGAAGACGCGGGAGCCCTCCCGCCGCAGGACGATGGCATCTGCGTCGAAGATTTTCGTCGGGCGCGCTGTTTTGCGGAGCGTCTCGCTCAGGCCGGGCACCGTTTTTGAAGCCAGCTCCCCGACGACCAGCACCGGGGCGCTTCCGTTGAGGGCGGCTTCGATCTCGCCGGGGTCCGTTACGACCGGGGGGCGGGTCCCGGTCATTTTTTCCATATACGCCGCCAGGTCATTGGCCGCTTTCCATTCGTGATACCGTTTGGAAGGGATCTCCTTTTTGGCTTTGGTCAGCGTGACGGATTCCTCCTTCGCTCCCGCCTCCACCAGGATTTTTGCGGGAGCCTCCCCTTCGCCAATGAGCGTGAGGGGGGCACCGCCGCTCGTGGCGACGAAGAGAGAGAAAGAGACGAGAAGAGAGAGACGGAACCGC
>JBBCKB010000105.1:0-3190 GCA_037189965.1 Chthoniobacteraceae bacterium
TTCATTTGTGAGCGCCGGAGGCCGTTGCAGAGGCTTTGGAGCGCAGCGGCTGTATGGATTCATACAGCCCAAGCTCGAAAGACTTTGCAACGGACTTCGCCGCCGCAAAGGAGGCTGTGCAGAATAAGTTAAAGGGCTCTAGGCTTTACGCCAGCCGCAGCCCTTCGCGAGCCAGCGCTTCATTCATCTCGGCGATATGCTCGCGGTCGCGAGTTTCCACTGTGCAGAGGACGTGGACGGTCGAGAAATCCGGTCCTGCAAACGTCCGGTTGTGGACGATCTCCGTCACATTCGCCCCGGTGGCGGCAAGCACCGCAGAGAGGTGCGCCAGCCCACCGGGCCGGTCGGTGAGGACGGCGGTAAAGCGGTGCAGGCGGCCATCTGCGGCGAGCCCTTTTTCAATCACCCGGCTGTGGGCCAGCGGGTCGATATTCCCCCCCGTAAGCGGGAGCGCCACCTTCTTGCCCTCCAGCTCCGGCACCACGCCACTGAGCAACGCGGCAAGGCCCGCCGCACCCGCACCTTCCACCACCGCCTTCTCCAGCTCCGCAAGGCGGAGGATGGCCAGCGCGATCGCCTCCTCGCTCACCGTGACGACGCGGTCCACACTTGCCCCGGCAAGCGCGAACGTCCGCTCGCCCGCCTGTACCACCGCGAGCCCATCGGCCAGCGTGTGGCGCGGGGCGATCCGCTCCGGCGCACCGGCCCGCAGCGCCGCCGTAAAGCCCGCCGCGTTCTCCGGCTCCACGCCGATGATCTGCACCTGCGGCTTGAGTGCGCGCAACACCGTCGCCACCCCGGCAATGAGCCCGCCCCCGCCAATGGGGACGAGGATCGCCTCCACCTCCGGCGTCTGCTCCAGAATCTCCAGCGCCATCGTCCCTTGCCCGGCAATCACGTCGAGATCGTCAAACGGATGGATGAGCCGCGACCCCGTTTTGGCGGCCAGCGCTTCGGCGGCGGTGCGTGCTTCGTCGAAGGTGCCCCCCTCCAGCACCACGTTGGCACCGATGCGCCGGCAAGTCGCCACCTTTACCAGCGGCGCATAGCGCGGCATCACCACCGTTACGGGGATGCCGAGCGCCCGCCCATGCCACGCAAGCCCGAGCGCGTGGTTGCCCGCGGAGGCGGCGATCACCCCCTTGGAGGCGACCTCCTTCGGCAGTAGCGAGAGCGCATTGCACGCCCCACGCTCCTTGAAGCTCCCCGTGCGGTGCAGGTACTCGCGTTTGCAAAAAATCCGACTCCCGGTGATGTCGGAGAGCGAGGCAGACTCCCCACACGGCGTGGCCACAATGGCCGGAGCCACACGGTGTCGGGCGGCAACGATATCGGCCAATGGCAGAGAGACGGGTTCGGTAGGCATAAAATAAAAAAGCCCCGGGAGCTTCGGTAAGCCCGGGGCGTTGGAGGTTTGAGGTGGTTGCTCTTTTGCGAGATCAACCCACCGCCATCCCAAGCCCCGGCGGGGGAATGAGAATCATTGCAATAATGGCTGCGGCAGGTTGGAGCATAAAGCGTTGCCTACTTGTTTCCCGGAAGAAGCCCCCATTGTCAACAAGGGAACCGGTTTTCTCGTGGCATGCGAATTGACACCACAAGATGTTGTGTTAAATCATTTTGCAGACCACAAGAGTTGACCCCCTCCCATGCGCTGCCCCAAATGCGGAAATCTTGAAGACCGGGTGATCGATTCACGCTCATCCAAGGAAGGCGCGTCCATCCGTCGGCGGCGGGAGTGTACGGATTGCCTGCACCGTTTTACGACCTACGAAGAGATCGAACGGGTGCAGCTCCGCGTTGTCAAACGTAACGGCAGCAGCGAGATTTTTGACCGCAAGAAGCTCGCCGCCGGGTTAAGCAAAGCCTGCGAAAAGCGCCCCATCACCTTCGAAGCCATTGAAAAAGCGGTGGAGGAAATCGAAACGGAGCTGGAGGCCACCTATGGCCGGGAAGTTGCTTCTAATCTCATCGGCGGCAAAGTGATGGAGAAACTTCACTCGATGGATGAAGTTGCCTACGTCCGCTATGCCTCCGTTTATCGTCACTTTCAGGATATTGGGGAATTTATCGACGAAATCCAGAGCCTTGAGCGCCGCGCCAAGCCGAGCGTTCATCAAACCGAACTCTTCTCATGATCGCATTTGCCGACGGACTTCCTTTGATCGCGCTTGAAGACGGCCAGAACGTCGCCTTCCAGCGCGAGTGGCTGCTGCGTGCGCTCGTGCAGGCGGCGGCACGCGCGGGCTTCCAGAAGTGGTGGCTCGCCGAGCATGTGGCCGAGAGCGTCTCCGCATACCTCGCCTTGCAGTATGAGGAAAACGTGATCACCGTTGCGCAGCTGCATGAGGCGGCGTGCTCGGTGTTGCAAGTCATCGGCTATGCCGAAGTGGCCCCGCATCTGGAGCTAGGGGTGCCCGGCGTGCGCCTCTCCCTTGTGGAGCTGGCTCGCGAGGCAGGTACCGGCTACGAGCTGCTCTTCTTTGCTCGCTTGGGGCGGCGGCTGCGTACGTTGCTCAATGGGGGAGCTACTTACTTCGAGCTGGTGGGGCTGGCCCCGTGCGTCAAACACCTGCGCGCCCGTAAATCGTGGAGCCGAGGGTGCAACGACCTTCAGGAAGAAATTGTGACCTTCGTGCGCAAGCAAACCGTGGCTGTGCCCACGGGCGAGGAAGTCACCGTGCGTCTCCAATAGTTATGAACGAATTTACCAAAGGACCGGGCGAAAAATACTGTAAAGACTGCGGCGCGGTGATTGATGCGCGCGCTGAAATTTGCCCCAAATGCGGGGTGCGGCAGCTCCCGGTGCCGAGTGTGCTGGGCGGCGTGGCACCCAATGGCCGAAGCCGCATTATCGCGGCCCTGCTGGCCTTTTTCCTGGGGGGCTTTGGTATCCACAAATTCTACCTCGGCCAGACGGGCTGGGGCATTGTCTACCTCGTTTTCTGCTGGACCTTTATACCCTCCATCGTCGCGTTGGTTGAGTTCGTCTTCCTGCTTATTATGAGCGATGACGAGTTCAACCAGAAGTATGGGAGGAACTAGTATAACTACGTTAGATCGTTTGAAAGGTCGGTGCGAGTGTCGGAGATTGTAGGGCGTTTCTGTGAAACGCCATGGGGTTGGACTGCCGTCTCACAGAGACGGCCTACAACTCACGCTTCGCACGCGTTCCTGCCGCGATCAGCTT
>JBBCKB010000106.1:0-39488 GCA_037189965.1 Chthoniobacteraceae bacterium
GGAAAGGAGCGCCTTCTCCAGCGCGTCGAGGTTGGTGGCCTTGGAGTCGTTAATGTACTCGACCCCGCCGAACGTGCGCACCCGTTCGCAACGGTGCGGCAGCGGGCGGTAAGTGCAGAGCGCCTCCATCATCGGCGCAAAGGAGAGCCCTTGGGTGACGCCCACTGCCAGAGCGGCCATCAGGTTCTCGGCGTTGTGCAGGCCGGAGAGGTTGGTCTCCGCCATGCGCAGAAGCGGCTTGCCGTGGAAGTGGATAACGCCGTCGCGCAGATCAAGGTCGCCCCCGCTCTGGTACGCGCTGAAGGTGAGGGTACGGGCGCGCAGGCCGGTAAGGGCATCTTCGAGCTTGAAGATGGCGGTATCTTCCGCCGTCTGGTTTTCGAAGATGCGCAGCTTGGCGGCGCGGTAGGCGGCAAGATCGGGGTAGCGGTCGAGGTGGTCGGCCTGGAAGTTGAGCCAAAGCGCCACGCTCGGGTGGAAGGTCTCAATCGCCTCCAACTGGAAGGAGCTGACCTCCACGGTATACACATCCACCGCTTCACGCACTTTGGCCGCCAGCGCGGGGCCGATATTGCCCGCCGCCACGCTGCGGATACCGCAGGCGTTGAACATCCGGTCGATGAGCTGCGTCGTGGTGGTCTTGCCGTTGGTGCCGGTGATGGCGACGATCGGCGCATGGCAAAGGGTTGCCGAGATCTCCAGCTCGCCGAGCAACGGTGCGCCCGGGTTGGCCTCGCGGAAGTGGCGCACGAGCGGAGTCTGCGGGTCGATCCCCGGGCTCAGGACGCCGAGGTCAAACCCACCCTCGGCCGCTTCAGTGCCCAGGAGGACTTGCGCCCCCTCGGCTTGCAGGGTGGCGGCTTCGGCGCGCAGGGCGTCGTTCTCCGCGCTCTCCAGCACGCTCACCCGGGCCCCCTCGCCCAGTAACAGGCGCGCCACGGCTCGCCCGCTGGAGCCAAGGCCCAGCACAGCAACGTTGCGAGAGGTGTAGGAGGTAGGCATGGAGGTTTTAGCGGAGCTTAAGTGTCGCCAACCCGAGGAAGGCAAACATGATGGAGAGAATCCAGAAACGGACGATGACGGTGTTTTCCTTCCACCCCATCAGCTCGAAATGGTGGTGGATGGGCGACATCTTGAAGATCCGCTTGCCGGTGAGTTTGAACGAAAGCACTTGAAGGATGACGGAGAGCGCCTCCACCACAAAGATGCCGCCAACGACCAGAAGCAGCAGCTCCTGCTTGGTGCAGATGGCTACCACGCCCAGCACGCCACCGATGGCAAGCGCACCGGTATCGCCCATGAAGACGCGCGCCGGGTAGCAGTTAAACCACAAGAACCCCATCCCCGCGCCCACGAGCGCCATGCAGAGGATCGTGAGCTCGCCCGCCTGCGGGTAGAAGGGGATTTGCAGGTAGCTGGCCACCTTCACATTCCCCGCCGCATAAGCCAGCAGGCCGTAAGTGAAGGCGGCGGTAATGGTGCAACCGGTGGCGAGGCCATCAAGCCCATCGGTGAGGTTGACGGCGTTGGAAGTCCCCACCACCACGAGCGCGAAGAAAAAGAAGGTCAACCAACCCAGGTTGTGGATAAGCGGCTCTTTATAGAACGGCACAAACAACTCCCGCGCCTGCACCTCGATGGCCGGGTTCAAAAGGAAGAACCCGGTGACGACCGCCGCAAGCGCAAACTGTGCCACAAGCTTAAGACGGCCCGGCAACCCGTCGGACTTCTTTTTGGCGACCTTGAGGTAGTCATCCACAAACCCGATCAACCCCAGCCAGAGCATGGAGCCAAGCGCCAGCCAGACAAACGAGTTATCCGGCCGGGCCCAGAGAATGGTGGAAACCGCGACCGAGCCCAGCAGGAGGACGCCCCCCATCGTCGGAGTCCCCTTCTTGCCGCCGTGCAGCTCGGCAAGCCGGTGGACTTCCTCCTTGGTGCGGATCGGCTGGCCGACTTTGAGGGAGATGAGCTTGCGGATCACCCAGTTGCCAAAGATCAGGCAGAGGAGAAACGAAGTCATCGCCGCGCCTACCGCGCGGAAGGTGATGTAGCGGAAGACGTTGAAGCCCTCAAACGTGGAGCTGTATTGGTGAAGGTCGTAAAGCACGGTAAAAAAAGTCTAAGCCCCGGGGGTAAAGAAGGGGTGCTCCAGCACGCGCTCCATCCGGGCGGCGCGACTGGCTTTGAGGAGGATCAGATCCCCCGGCGCGGCCAGCTCGGCGAGCAGGGCGGCGGCGGCGGCGGGGTCTTCGACGTGGTGGACTTCGGCCAACCCTGCGGCGCGGGCCGCTTCGGCGATGGGGGCGGCCTCCGGCCCCACGGCGATGAGGCGGTCTGCCCCGGAGCGCGCGGCGGCATCGCCCACGCTACGGTGCGCGGCCTCGGCGGCCTCGCCCAGCTCGCCCATGCGGCCGAGCACGGCGATCCGCCGCCCGGTGCCGGGCAGGGTGCCGAGGGTGCGCAAGGCGGCGCGCATGGAGTCGGGGTTGGCGTTGTAAGTATCATCCAACACGTGGATGCCGCGGAAGCTCTTCTGCTCCAAGCGCCCCTTGGTAAGCTGGACCTGGGCAAGCCCCGCCGCTCCTTCAGCAAGCGAGACACCCCATTGCAACCCTGCCGCCAGCGCCAACAGCGCGTTTTCCACCATGTGGAGCCCGGGCACGGGCAAGACCACCTCGGTGCTCTCCTGCCCCGCCGTGACGCGGAAGCGCGTGGAGGCAAACGCCGTCTCCAGAATCGTGGCGCGCACGGCGACGGCCGAGTCATCCGAAACCCCGGCGAGGACCACGTGCCCCTTGGCGCGCGAGGCGATGTCGGCGCTAAAATCATCCCCCGCGTGCAGGACGACGAAGCCGCTCTCCGGCACGGCCACCGCAAGCTCGCCCTTCTCCTGCGCGATGGCGGCGCGTGTGCCCATATACTCAAGGTGCGCCACGCCGATGTTGGTGATGATCGCCGCATCGGGCCGCGCGATCCGCGCCAGCGGGGCGATCTCGCCCGGGTGGTTCATCCCCATTTCGATAATGCCCACCTCGTCTTCCACCGTGGCGGCGAGCAGCGTGAGCGGCAGGCCGATGTGGTTATTGAGGTTTCCCTCCGTACGCATGACGCGGTAGCGGCTCCCCAGCACGGCGGCGGTAAAGTCTTTGGTACTCGTCTTCCCGCTGCTGCCGGTGATGCCGATGACCCGCAACGGCAGCGAGGCCCGGTACGCATGCGCCATTTGCTGGAGCGCGGCCAGCGTGTCGGCCACGCGCAGGAGCGGCAGCCCGGCGGGCGCATCTCCGGCCCATGTGGCCTCTACCACGGCGGCGGCAGCACCGGCGCGGGCGGCGTCGCTTACGAAGGCGTGCCCATCAAACCGCTCCCCTTTGAGCGCGAGGTAGAGATCCCCCGCGCGCAGGGCCCGGGTATCGGTGCAAACGCGCGAGACAGTGCGCTCCTCTCCGGAGAAAGGGGCGCCGATCCAGCGGGCAATGCTACTGAGCGGGGTTTCGTCCATACACGGTTACGGTTCAAGATCGACCGGCTTGGTCTCCACAGCCAGACGGGCAATGGCAAGATCGTCAAAGGGGATCGTGTGGTCGGCAAATTCCTGATACGTCTCGTGGCCCTTCCCGGCAATGAGGACGATGTCGCGCGGCTGCGCGAGCGAGATGGCGCGGTAGATCGCCTCGCGCCGGTCGGTGATCGCCTCATACTGGTTGCCTTTGAAGCCGGCCTTCACCTCTTCGATAATCGCCTCGGGATCTTCCTTGCGCGGGTTGTCGGAGGTGATGACGGCCCAGTCGGCCAGCCGCTCCACAGCAGCCGCCATGAGCGGGCGCTTGGCGCGGTCGCGGTTGCCGCCGCAGCCAAAGACGACGATGAGCCGCCGGGGCTGGAGCTCGCGCAGGCTCTTCACCACGTTGGTAAGGGCATCATCCGTATGCGCATAGTCCACAAACACGCGGAACTGCCGCTTCACCGGCACCGGCTGGAGCCGACCGGGCACACTCTCCGCATCGGCCAGTGCCTTCACGGCGGTGCGCAGCTCCACCCCCATGGCGGCGGCTCCGGCGAGCGCGGCGAGCGAGTTGTAGACATTAAACGCGCCGATGAGCGGCAGCCGCACGAGGTATTTCTTCCCTTGCGCCTCCAGCTCGAAGCGGGTGCCGTTGAAGTCCATCTTCAACCCGTTGGCGCGGAAGTCGGCCCGCGCGCCCATGCCGTAGGTGATGATCGGCACTTCCGGCGCGTCCTTCTGGAGCCGCGCGATGAGCTTCTGCCCCCAGCGGTCGTCCTGGTTGATCACCGCCACCCCCTTCTTGCGCCCACCTGCGAGGCCGAGGAAGAGCTTCACCTTCGCCTCGAAGTAGGCATCCATGGTCTTATGGAAGTCGAGGTGGTCTTGCGTGAGGTTGGTGAAGATGGCGACATCAAACGCCGTGTTGCGCTCGCGCCCCTGCTCCAGCGCATGCGAGGAGACTTCCATCACAGCCGCGCGGCACCCTGCCGAGCGAATCTGGTAGAGAAGCTCCTGCAAATCGAGCGACTCCGGCGTTGTCCGCGCGGCGGGGAGCACGCGCTCGCCAATCTCGTAGCGCACGGTGCCAATGAGCCCGCAACGCAACAGCGCCGCTTCGCACAGGTGCTTGAGGAGGAAACCGGTGGTCGTCTTTCCGTTGGTACCGGTGATCCCCGCCACCTTGAGGGCGCGCGAGGGGTTCCCGTAAAACTCCGCCGCCAGGTCGGCCAACGCCTGCCGGGCATTGGCCACGACGACGCCTGTGGCCTTGCGCGGCAGCGGCTCCTGCTCGGTAACGAAGGCGACGGCTCCGCGCTCAATGGCGGTGTCGATAAAGCGGTTGCCATCCACATTTTCCCCTTTCAACGCGACAAAGAGGGCGTTCTTCTGGGCGCGGCGCGAGTCGTAGCAGAGCGCGGCAATCTCCCGGTCCGCCGGGCCAACGACCATGACGGTGGGGAGTTTGGAAAGAAGTTGTTTGAGTTGCATGGGTGTGCGGAAAAAAGTCGGTTTAGCGCCCGCTGCTTTGCGTGATCTTGGGGCGGGTGGTGCCAGCCATCTGGGTTGGGTCAGGCTGGAGGTTGAGGTATTGGGCCGCGCGCTGGCCGATAGCGGAAAAGACGGGCGCTGCGAGGACGCCGCCGTAGTTGGAGCCGTGCGAAACTTTGGCGTCATCGAGGAGCACGATGCAAACAAACCGGGGATCTTCCGCAGGCATGAAGCCGATAAAGGAGGTGACGTACTTGTCGTTATAGTACCCGCCTTTGGGCGCGGCCTTCTGGGCAGTGCCCGTCTTGCCCGCGACAGTGAAGCCGGGTACCGCCGCGCGCCGTGCGGTGCCACGCGGCCCGACCACATCCACCAGCGCGCTGGTGACAAGCCGGGTCACTTCTTCGGAGACAACCCGCCGGATCTCCATCGGCGGGCAGTCGAGGATGACGTTCCCTTCATCATCGACCACTTCGGCGACGATCTGCGGGAGCATGAGCTTGCCGCCATTGGCAATCGCGCTCATGGCCACGGCCATCTGGAGTGGCGTGCAGGCCACCCCCTGCCCCATCGGGATCCGGGAGATGGTGATGTCGCTCCAGCGGTGAGGCGGGTGGAGGATGCCGGGAATCTCGCCAGGGAGGTTCAGCCCCGTGCGCTCGCCAAAGCCGAAGGCGCGCACATACTCATAGAAGCGTTGCCGCCCGAGCTTCATCGCCATCTTGGCGACGCCGATGTTGCTCGATTTCACCAACACATCCGCCACGCTCAAATCGGGGAAAGGGCCGTGCCCGTGGTCCTTGAGGATCTTCCCCGCGAAATGGAAGCGCCCCCGTTCGCACGGGATAATGGTGTCGAGCGTCACCGTCTTGTCATTGAGCGCGGCGGCTGCCGTGACGATCTTGAACGTGGAGCCCGGCTCGACGAGGTTGATGATCGCCGCATTCTTCATCTGCTCGGGCTTGCCGCTGCCGGGAGAGTTGGGGTCAAACGAAGGCCGGTTGGCCATGGCGAGGATGCGCCCGGTCTTCGGCTCCATGAGGATGACGCTGGCCATCTCCGGCTTGTGGGCTTCAAACGCGGCATCCAGCTCCTGCTCGACGATGCTCTGGAGCCCCATATCGACCGTTAGGCGCACGTTGTACCCGTGCCGCGCGGCGCGCTCCTGCCCGCGGTAGGGGACGATCTCTCGGCCCACGCGGTCGCGCTCGATGAAGCGGAACCCATCGCGCCCGCGCAGGTAGTCGTTCATCGTCATCTCCACCCCCTGCACGCCGTTGTCGTTACGGTTGAGGAAGCCGAGCACGTGGCTGAGCATCTGCCCGTTGGGGTAGACGCGCCGGGAGTCCGGCTCAAAGATAAGGCCGCGCAACCGCTCCTTGGCAAGGATGTCGCGAATGGCGCGGGCGGTGTCCTCCTTCACCCCGCGCTTGATGATGACATACTTGCGCTCGGTGGTGAGCTTCTCTTGAAGGTCGGCCACCTCCATCTCCATGAGCCCGGCAATGGAGGCCGCCATGCGCGCCGGGTCGGTGATGATGCTCCCATCCGCCACGATGGTGCGCAGCGGTTCGGAAACGGCAAGGATCTCCCCCCGTACATCCTGGATGCCGCCACGCGGCGCGTGGATGGGGATCTTGCGCACATGCTTCTCCGCCGCGCGGGCGGCATACAACTCATGCCGGGAGACCTGAAGCTCGATCAACCGGGCAGAAAAGAGCGTGTAGCAAATAGCCAACGCGATGCACACCACCAGGGCGCGGATCTTTGCCTTTCGGCTCATGGGCGGCGGCCTCCGGCATTGGCGACCGGGCGCACTTCATCCACGGCCAGCGCCATGGTATTGACCGCCGCCGCACCGTCGCGAATGTGCACGAGGCGCTCCCCCGCAATCGGGACGAGCTTTACAAACCCCTCCTTCACCCGGCGCTGGAGCGCGGTGCGCGAGGAGTTCTCCATGATGCGGACGTAAAGTGCCTTGTTCTGCTCGCGCGTCTCGGAGATCTCGCGCTCGAGGTTCTTGATTTCCGCCCCACGCGCCACGGCCTGGTTCTTGAAGTAGACCTGCGCCAAGCACCCGACCAACAGGATGGCGGCGATCAGGAACCACGGCGAGAGCGTGCGGATGGGGACTTGGTTTTGACTGCGGCGACGGTTACGAGACATGGCGGTCGAGAAGTTCTACGCCCCGGAGCTTGGCGCTCCGGGCACGCGGGTTGAGGTCTTGTTCTTCGGCAGTGGCCACGAGGGGCCGGGGGGTCAGCAAACGGAAGCGGAAGGCCGGGTTGCGCCGAGGCGCGGGCCACTCGGGCCGGTCGAGCCACTCGGTGCTCCCACGTTTGAAGAAGGTCTTCACAATGCGGTCTTCCAGAGAATGAAAGGTGATGACGGCGAGCCGCCCACCGGGGGTGATACGCCCGGAAAATGCCTCCAAGGCACCCGGCAACAGCTCCAGCTCGCGGTTTACGGCGATGCGCAGCGCTTGGAAGACGCGGGTGGCCGGGTGGGCCCGCCCGCGCCGGGGGAGCACCCGCTCCACACTCCGCGCAAGGTCCAGCGTAGTGACCAGCGGCGCTTTCTCGCGGTCGCGCCCGAGCTGCGCGGCAACGCGGCGGGCGGCGTTCTCCTCGCCATACTCGCGAAAGATGCGCACCAGCTCGGCCTCGGGCAGGGTGTTCACGAGGTCGGCTGCAGTGGTGGGGCCGTCCGGGTCCATCCGCATATCGAGCGGGCCTTCTTCCTGAAAGGAGAAGCCGCGCTCGGGCGCATCGAGCTGGCGGGAGGAGACGCCGATGTCGAGCAGCGCGCCATCCACGTTCGCCACCCCCAGCTCATCAAGGACATGGGCGACATTCTCAAAGTTCGCCCGTACGGCGCGGAATCGCGTGCCAAAGCGCGCCAGCCGCTCGCCCGCGTGAGCCAACGCTTCGGGGTCCTGGTCAAGGCCGATGACTTCGGCCCCTGCCTCAAGCAGCGCTTCGCTGTGGCCGCCGCCGCCCAGCGTGCCGTCCACATAGAGCCGCCCCGGCGCGGGCGCGAGAAGCGCCAGCGTTTCTTCGGGGAGGACGGGCTGGTGGTAAGGGCTCATGGGTTGGCGGCGGCGCCGAAAACCGGAGGCTTCGGCGGCGCAAAATTCGGTGTGGAGGCAAATCATAGTCCAAGCTGATTTGCCAGGTTATGGAACGTCGGGGCCTCGGCTTCCTTGGTGTCGGCCCAGCGTTCGGGGTGCCAAATTTCAAAACGCCCGTAGTTGCCTACAAGAATGACCTCCCCCTTGGGGCTTTTGGGGCCATTGAGGCCGATCCGGGTGCAAAAATCGGGGGGCAGCACCATGCGCCCCTGCTTGTCGAGGCTGCAAGGGAGCGTCTCTGCCGAAAACTGGCGGATAAACTGCATCCGCTCGCGCTGGCTCGTATTGGGCAGCGCCTCGATGCTCGCCAGCGTCTTCTGGAACTCCCCCGGGGGGTAGATGACGATGCAGGAGCCGGTGCTATCAATCCGGGCATAGAACCCCTCCGCCTCGCCGGTACGCCACGCCGAGGGGATGGTGATCCGGTTTTTCGGATCCAGCCCATGACGAAATTCGCCGGTATAAAAGGGGTTGGAGAGGTCAGTGACCATGTGGAGAGGGGAGGCAGCGCCACACGGCGCCACAACGCCCCACTTTGAACCACATTGCTCCACCAACGGTCAAGACCTTTCCGTGGCGGGCGGCGCGTGCAACGCGCCACGGAGGGAGCACCAACCCTTGCGAAGCGGCTTATTTCCGCTTCTTGGGCGGAGGGGTGGGCGTCGGGGTCGGCTTCGGGGGGTCCGAAGCAATGATGGAACGCGCAACGTACTCTTCCTCCCCGGTGTCGGGGGAGCGGCGGGTATCGGCCGCCACGGAGACGACCATCCCTTCCGAAATGCCATAGGCATCCGTACGCCGACCATTGACTTGGATCATCGCGTGGGGGTCGATCTGGTACGTCTTTATCACCTCGGTGAAGGTAACCTTTTTAGCGGTGTAAGAGGGCTTTTGCCGGGTGGTCACCAAGCTGTCGCTCGATACGGAGACAACCGTTTCCCGAGTGGTGGAAGGGATCAGTGACTTCTTTGGCTTCCCCTTGGGTTTGGCGAAGGCTTGGGTTACGCTCAATAATCCACAACAAAGCAGTGCGAAAAGAAGACGGTACATGGGAAGTTTCGAAGTTGGAGAGCCGGCATCCAACCACTCCCGCAAGGGCAACGCGAGCGGCTTTTGCTGGAATCTTTGGCCACTCCCGGCTCATGGTGGCGCTTTTCCCCATTTATGAGAGTCTTGCTCCAGCGCGTTTGTGAAGCCTCCGTCTCCCTCGGCAGCCAGCGGCATACCGCCATCGGCCCCGGGTTACTGATTTTGCACGGGGTGGCAGCGGAGGATACGCCGGAAGACCTCGCCTGGCTGGCGGGCAAGGTGGCCCGGCTCCGCCTTTTTGAAGACGAGGCAGGGGTGATGAACCGCTCCCTCGTGGAAACGGGGGGCGAGGCGCTCGTCGTCAGCCAGTTTACACTCCTGGCCAGCACGAAGAAGGGGAACCGCCCTTCCTGGCTCGGCGCGGCACGGCCCGAGGTGGCCGAGCCGCTTTACGAGGCGTTTGCCCGCGAGCTGGCGGCCCAGCTTGGCCGCCCGGTAGCCACCGGGGTCTTTGGCGCCGATATGCAGGTGGCGCTGGTCAACGACGGCCCGGTGACGATCTGGATCGACTCCCGCAACCGGGAGTAGTTTTTACGAAATCTGCCGGGTGTACTCCTCGGCGGAGAGGAGGCCATCCAACTCGCCCGGGTTATCCACGGAGACGACAAAGAGCCACCCCGCCCCAAAGGCGTCGCTGTTGACCAAGGCCGGGTTGCCGTCCAACTCCGAGTTGACCTCAATAATCGTCCCGCTCAATGGAGAGTAAATGTCGCTCGCGGCCTTGACGGACTCGACAACGGCCACGGCCTGCTTGGCCTCCACCTTGTCGCCGACTTTGGGCAACTCGACGTAAACCACATCGCTCAGCTCCGACTGGGCGTGGTCGGTAATGCCGATACGGGCGTTGCCATCCTCCACGTTGGCCCACTCGTGGGATTCCGCGTACTTGAGATTTTCAGGAACATTCATGTTGGTTGAGAGAAAAGAGAGATTAATTTTTGCGGTGAAGGGGTTTCTTTTCGATCGTGGCCGGGAAGCGCCGCCCCCGGATGTCGATCTCCACTTCTTCGTTGGCCCGGGCGATGGCGGTTGGCAGGTACGCCATGCCGATGCCGACACCAAGGCTCGGCGAGAGGGAGCCGCTGCACGTTTCGCCCACTTGCTCGCCGTTTTTGTAAACCGGGTAGTGGGAGCGCGGCGGCGGGCTTTTGCCGACCATCTTAAAGGGAACAAGCCGCCGCTTCACGCCCTCGGCCTTCTGTGCGGCCAGGACATCGCGGCCCATAAAAGCAGGCTTTGCCAAGTCGACGAAGATCGACATCCCGGCCTCTAGCGGAGTGTGCTCTCCCGAAAGGTCGGACCCATTGAGCGGGTAGCACATCTCCAGGCGCAAGGTGTCGCGAGCGCCAAGGCCACACGGCTTGATGCCAAACTCCGCCCCGGCGGATAGAAGCTCATTCCAGACGCGCGAGGCGTACCCGGCGGGGAAAAACAGCTCAAACCCATCTTCCCCCGTGTAGCCGGTGCGGGCAATCAGGATCTCGGCATTGCCAACCTGCACGGTGATGATCTCGTTGCGCGCCGGGCGGGAGTATTTGCCTTCGAAAAATTTGTCAAACAACTGCGCGGCCCTTGGCCCCTGCACGGCAAGCCCCGCAAAGTCGTCAGAGCGGTTCTCAAACACCACGCCCTCGGCGGGGAGCTGCGCCTGCATCCACGCCACGTCTTCCTCGATCTTCGAGGCATTGACGACGAGGAGGTACGCCTCCGGGCCGGTCTGGTAAACGAGGAGATCGTCAATAATGCCCCCTTTTTCATTAAGCAGGAAGGTGTACTGGCACTCCCCCGGCGCGATGCGCTCCACATTATTGGTGAGCAGCCCGTTCAAATACGCCTTGGCCCCCGGGCCGGAGATAAAGACTTCGCCCATGTGCGAAATGTCGAACACCCCGAGCCCATTGCGCACGGCGTGGTGCTCATCCATAATGCCGCTGTATTGCACCGGCATGAGCCACCCGCCGAAATCGACCATCTTGCCCTCGGCCTTCACATGGTCTTCATAGAGAGGCGTCTTTTTCAACACAGCAGGAGCAGATTCGTTCGACACGAAGGGAAGGCTAAGGGCCTTGAGGCGACAATGTCAAAAACTTCGTGGTGACGTGGGGGGGAATTGTGGCACCTTCCCCCGCTAACCATGAACTGGATTGATACCCTCGAGCGGCGCTTTGGCCGTTACGCAATACCCGGCCTGGTCAAACTGATCGTCGCGCTCAACGCGCTGGTGTTCATCCTGATCAAACTCAACCCCGCGTTCTACAACGCCATCAACCTCTCTGCGGAGGGGCTCGCGCGGCATGAATACTGGCGGATCGTCACTTTCCTCTTCATCCCGCAGACGCAGAGCTTCCTCTGGATTCTCTTTGCGCTGATGTTCCTCTGGATGCTCGGCGATGGGCTGGAACAGGCGATGGGCCCCTTCCGGCTCAACCTCTTTTACCTCGTGGGGATGATCGGCACCACCGTGGCCGCCATCTTTTTTGGAGCGGACTTCTCCAACACGATGCTCAACCTTTCGCTCCTCTTCGCCTTTGCGTGGTACTTCCCGGATCTGCAGATCTTCTTCATGCTCATCATCCCGATGAAGATCCGCTGGGTGGCATGGATCAGCGCCGCCTTTGTCGGCTTTGGCATGTTGGGGGGGAGCGGCTCCTACCGGATGGCGGTGCTCGCCTCGCTGGCCAACTACTTCCTTTTCTTTGGCCCGGCTTACCTTGCTAATGCCCGCCAGCAACAGAAGACCGCCGCCCGCCGCCGCAAATTTACCGAAGCGTCGATCCCCGAAGACGAGCCGCTGCATCGCTGCGCCAATTGCGGGCGCACCGAAGAGGGGCACCCGCAGCTTGAGTTCCGAGTCTCCTCGCGAGATGGGCACGAATATTGTCTGGAACACTTGCCCAAACCGGGCGAAGGAGGAGCGTAACGCCATGTCGCCCTTCTTCATCATCCTTGGCTCCGTCTTCCTGGCCGACCTGATCGTCTGGGGGCTCGGCACGCGCTGGGTCCGCCGTGCCACCCGCCCGTGGAGGGTGGCCTTCCATGCCTACATGGCGTTCCAGTTTCTCTCGCTGGCGGCCATCGTGGCCGGGCGAGTGTGGGAGTGGGATCTGGATGCCATCTTCCCCGTCTACGGGTACAGCATCGTCTTTCTCTGGCACCTGCTGCTCCTGCCGGTGGCGCTCATCATCGCACTCGTGGCCCTGCCGGGGAGCTGGGTGAAAGCGTTTCTGCAGCGGCGGCAAGCCGCTCCCTCAGAGCCGCTCCCCGGTGCGCCGATGTCGCGGCGCGATTTCCTGGCCGCCTCTACCGCGCTCACGCCGCCGTTTCTCTCGCTGGCGTTGGGGGCCATTGCCAGCGAACAGCTCTCGCAATTCCGCGTGCGGAAGATCGACATCCCGCTGGCCAACCTCCCCCCCGCGCTTGATGGGGTGACCATCGCCCACCTGAGCGACCTGCACGTCGGCCGTTTCAGCAATGGCAAAGTGCTCGACGCCATCCGCGAAAGCACCAACGCCCTCAAGGCGGATCTGGTGACCTTCACGGGAGATTTGATCAACGACTCCATCGTCTGGCTGCCCGAAGCGGTGCGGATGTTTCAGGAGATCGACCGGCCCGTCTACGTTTGCGAAGGCAACCACGACCTCATTGACGACCCGGCCGCCTTCTACCACCAGCTCAAATCCGCCCGGGGCATCAATCTTCTGCTGGATGAAACGGAGACCGTAAGCGTCCGAGGCCAAGGCGTGCAGCTCATGGGCCTGCGGTGGGCGGGCCGCGCCCGCAAAGGGCGCACCGATACGCCGCAGCCGACGGTGGAAAGCTCCCTCGCCGCCCTCCTGCGCCAGCGCGACCCGAGCGCCTTCTCCATCCTCCTTGCGCACCACCCCCATGCGTGGGATGCGGCGGGGCCCATCCCCCTCACCCTGGCGGGCCACACCCATGGCGGGCAGCTCATGGCTTCGGAGAATACCGGGTTTGGCCCCCTCATGTTCCGCTACTGGTCTGGCCTCTACACGCGGGAAGGGGCGGCGCTGGCCGTCTCCAACGGCGTGGGCAACTGGTTCCCCCTGCGCGTCGGGGCTCCGGCAGAGATCCTCCACCTCACCCTGCGCCGGGCTTAGAGCCCTTTAACTTAGGATGCACACAATTCATTTGTGAGCGCCGGAGGCCGTTGCAGAGGCTTTGGAGCGCAGCGGCTGTATGGATTCATACAGCCCAAGCTCGAAAGACTTTGTAACGGACTTCGCCGCCGCAAAGGAAGCTGTGCAGAATAAGTTAAAGGGCTCTAGGTAGCTTCTTTTAACTCGGTCTGAGCGATCAGCTCAAACGACCGCAGCCGTAGCGCGGGGTCGTAGAGATCGCTCACCACCATCAGCTCATCCGCGCCCGTGCGTTCGCGCAGCGCGGCGAGCCCGGCGCGCACCGTCTCGGGGCCACCCACCACACTGCAAGCGAGCATCTGCTCCACATGGGCGCGCTCGTGTGGGAGCCAGTAGCCCTCCATATCGTCGATCGGCGCTTTGAGCAGCCGCGCCCCGCCGCGAACGAGATCGGTAAACGACATCTGCTGCGAAGTCGCCAGCCGCCTCGCCTGCGCGTCGCTCTCCGCCGCCACGACATTGACACCCACGAGCACATACGGCTTCGGGTGCCTGCGCGAAGGCTGGTAGTGGCTCCGGTAGAGCGCCACCGCCGCATCCAGCGCCTGCGGCGCAAAGTGCGAGGCAAACCCATACGGCAGCCCCAGCTCCGCCGCCAGCCGCGCTCCAAAAAGGCTGGAGCCCAAAATCCAGAGCGGCACCTCCGTGCCCGAGCCCGGCACCGCCTCGATCGCCGCTCCCGGCGGGCACGCGGCAAGGTAGTCCTGAAGCTCCAGCACATCCTGCGGGAAGCGGTCTGCCGCAGCCGGGTCGCGCCGCAACGCGCGCAGTGTCCGCTGGTCGGTGCCCGGGGCGCGGCCCAGCCCGAGATCAATCCGCCCAGGGTAAAGCTCGGCCAACGTGCCAAACTGCTCGGCAATGACATACGGCGCGTGGTTGGGGAGCATGATGCCGCCCGCGCCGATGCGCAGCGTCGTCGTTGCTGCCGCGAGGTAGCCGATGACGACCGCCGTGGCCGCCGTCGTCACCCCAGCCATATTGTGGTGCTCGGCCACCCAGAGGCGGCGGTAGCCGAGCCGCTCGGCATGCTGCGCGAGCGTGCACGCCTCCTGTAACGCCGTGCGGCGGCTTGCCCCGTGGCGCACGCGCCCCAACTCCAAAATTGAAAGCGACATAGGAAGAGCTTCCCTGCCTGCGAAGGATTGTCAAACCCTCGCCTCCTCCTTCATAATAGAGCACCACACGATACCATGACTCCCCTCTCCCGTGCCGGTTGGTCCCGCATCGAAATTACCCCGCCCCTTGGCATCACCCTTGGTGGCCGGGGGATGGTCCTCTCCGAAGCCACCGAAGCCAAGGCTCCGCTGCTCGGGCAAGTCCTTATCCTTGAAGACGCACGCGGCAGCCGCCTTCTGCTCGTCTCGCTCGACCTCATTGGCCTGAGCCCGGCGCAGGCATTTACCTTGCGCAAGCAGCTTGCCAGCCTCGCCGGGTGCCCGCCGCAAGCCGTCATCCTTAACTGCTCGCACACCCACAGTGGCCCCTTCACGCATTTTGAGGACTTTGCCACCCACCAAGCGCGCCCCGCAAACCTCATCGCCTACGACCGCCAGCTCGCCGATGCCCTCACCGTCTGCACCGCCGAGGCGCTGGAGCGGCTCGCCCCCGCCACCCTCCACCGGCATGATGGCACCACCGACATCGGCATCAACCGCCGCCGCCGGGGGCCGGATGGCATCGTGACCGCTGGGCCCGACCCCGAAGGCCCCTACGCCCCCGAGCTACTGGTGCTCGACATCGTGCAGCCAGGAAGCGGCGCGCGTTGCGTCGCCTACAGTGCCGCCTGCCACCCGATTATCGATTGTGGCTGGCACCGCAACCTCCTTTCGCCCGACTTCCCCGGCGCCACGCGCGATCTCCTGCAAACCCGGCTCGGCGGAGGCGCCCAAGTCCAGTTCTTCCAGGGAGCGTGCGGCAATGTGCGCCCCCGGGTGCTGGGGGATCTCGCCACCGGCCGCTTCCGCCCCTGCACAGAGGCGGATGTTGCCGCCGTCGCCACCGAGCTGGCTGCCGACGTGGAGCGCACCCTCTGCACCCCCGGCCATGCCCTTGAGCTGGCACTCGCCGCAGAGGAAGCGTGGGTCTCCCTCCGGCTTGATGAAAGCGCCACACCCGATTTTGCCGCCCTTGCCCAAGGCACCGGAGCCGCCGCCGAGGCCGCCCGCTACTGGCTGGAGCGCCCCTCTCCCCTCTGGAGCCGGTGGAAGCCATGGCAGATCGGCCTCATCACCCTCGGGCCCGGCTGCCGCATCGCCTGGACCAGTGGCGAGCCGCTTGCCGAGTGGCAACCGCTCGTGCGCGAATGGCTGGGCGACCCCACCCTCACCCTCTGGGGCTACGTGGGCGAAGGGAGCGGCTACCTCCATGCCGACCGCCACCTCCCCGAAGGCGGGTACGAGACCGGCACCGTCCTCTACCGCCTCATCGGCCCATGGCCGCTGGCCCCCGGCATCGACACCGCGCTGGAAGCAGGCTTCCGCCAGCTCGCCAAGCGCAGGCAAGCACAGCAGTAGAGTATTTAAGCCTCAAATCCTACTCGACTCCCCCGTTAAAGCCCCCTCCCACAAAAGGCTCGATCTCCCCGCCTGAAAGGCGCACCCTCTCAGGGAAAGCGTCATGACGACCGCCAACAAAATCACCATCGGGCGGATTTTGCTGATCCCCGTCTTCGTCCTGCTGGCCGTCTACTACGGCCGCAGCGTCGTCAAGGGCGAGCCGCAGGAGGGGCTGCGGGCGGCAGCGATCGCCGTCTTCGTCCTCGCCGCCGTTTCAGATGGGCTCGATGGCTACATCGCCCGGCGCTACAACCAGCGCAGCCAGCTCGGCGTCATTCTCGACCCGATTGCCGACAAAGGGCTCCTGCTCACCGCCATCATCACCCTCTCCTTCTCCAACTGGCGCTACGAATTTCCGCTCTGGTTTCCCGTCCTCATTATCGCGCGCGACATCGTCGTCGTCGCCGGGGCCGGGGTGCTCCACCTCCTCACCGGCAGTGTGCACGTTCACCCCACCTTTTTGGGCAAGAGCTCCACCGTTTTGCAAATGGTCGCCATCTCCGCAGCCATGTTGCAGCTCAGCTGGAGCTTCCCATTCTGGGGCGGCCCCCTTCTTTTTGTGGATGCCGTTGTCATTCTTGCCGGTCTTTTCACTTTCATATCCGGGGTCGGATACGTTATGGACGGGGTCCGCCAAATCCAGGCGGGAGGACACGCATGAGAACAGTCGCCATCGTCGGCCGGCCAAACGTCGGCAAATCCGCCCTATTTAACCGTTTCGCCAAACGGCGCATCTCCATCGTGCATGATATGCCCGGCGTCACGCGGGACCGCATCACCGCTGAGTGCCGTATCGGGCGCGAGCCCTTCACCGTCATCGACACCGGCGGCATCGGCTCCGATGCCGACGCCAGCTTTACCGAAGCCGTCGAGGCCGAGGTAATGATCGCGCTGGAAAGCGCCCAAGTCATCCTCCTCCTGGTAGACGGGCAGGCGGGTATCCACCCGGTAGACCAGACGATCGCCCGTCGGCTGCGCAAGGTGAAGAAGCCAGTCATCCTCGTCGTCAACAAGATCGACCATACCAACCACGACACCCTCGATGCCGAGTTTACCCGGCTCGGGTTTGAGCGCGTGGCCCCTATCAGCGCCGAGCACAACCGGGGCATCGCCGCATTGGTGGATACCATCGAGACGCTCCTGCCCCGTGCCCCGCGCCCCGAGGATGAAGAACAGGCCGCGACATTCTTGCCACTGCACCTCGCCATCGTCGGCCGGCCCAACGTCGGCAAATCCTCCCTCGTCAACGCCATCTTGCAGGACGACCGCACCTTGGTCTCCCCCATCTCCGGCACCACGCGCGACGCCGTCGACATCCCCTACCAACGCGGCGACCGGAGCTACACCCTTGTGGATACCGCGGGCATCCGCCCCAAAGGCAAGCAAGACTCTTCGGTGGAAGTCTTCAGCGTCATGCGCTCAGAGAAGACCATCGAGCGGGCAGACTTGTGCATCCTCGTCGTCGATGCCACCCAAGGCGTCACCTCGCAGGATAAACGGATCGCGGGGTTGATCCAGGAAGCCCAGAAACCGTGCATCGTCGCCGTCAATAAGTGGGACTTGCTCAAAGAAGCCAAAGGCTTCGGCACGCGCAAAGAGCAGCTCGCCGAGCTGCTGGAGAAGATCCGCGCCGAGCTGTTCTTTGTGGATTACGCCCCCACCGTCGTCCTCTCCGCCCTCATGGGCGAAGGGCTCTCGCGCCTCTTCCGGCTGGTGGAGCAAGTGCGCGAGCAATCGCACCACCGCATCGGCACCGGGCCGCTTAACCGGATCATCGCCGCCGCCCTCACCGCGCACCCGCCACCCGCGCGCAACGGCAAGCGACTCAAAGTCGTCTACGCCACACAAGCCGACCGGCACGGGCCCACCACCGCCATCCCCAACCCCTCCATCCTCTTCTTTGTCAACCAGGCCGACCTCCTTGTCGCCTCGTACCGCAAGTATCTGGACTCACAGATCCGCAAAGAAGTCGCGTGGACAGGGCTGCCGCTCCACTTCCAATTCCGCGAGCGCGAAGCCCGGGGCCGCCGCGCGCATGAGGGGTAGGACAGCCCAAAGGCTACTCCGCCGCGCTCTTCAAAGACGACTTCCGAGGTAGCGGAGTAGGCCGAGGGACAGATGGCCGTGATTGCGTGAACTGATTTGTTTGCTGCTTAACCTTCCGAAAGTCCGCAAAAGAGAAGCACGATCGCGACCAAAGAAATAGCGACTCCTTGCCGGAGCCGATGCGATGCCATTGCATACACCCCAAGCACAGCGGCGCTTAGAAGAAAGAAGACGCTCACCCCAGCCAAAGGGAAGCTTACAGCCTACTGCGCCGGCAGCTTGATCGACTTCATACTCTGCCTCAAAGCCGCTTCATACTTTGGGAACTCCTCTTTGGTGGAGTTGAAGTTAAACACCAGCATCTTTCCGGCGTAGCCGGTCGCCAGCATGATGTTGTAAATATCTGTGTCGACCGCGTTTGAAGTCATCTCCATGAGCAGCCACTTCTGCCCGGAATGCATTATGATTTCGTTCTTCTTCCACCGAATGCCGGGGATAATCCGCTCAAATATCTGAGTGAACTCCTTTTGAAACTGCGGCAGAGCCTCTTGGGAGAGTGAATGCGGCTTGAGATCATAAGCCACGTTCGTCGTGCCATTCGGAGTTCCAACGGCATAGGCCGGGGGACGATTCGAGGGCCACTTGGCTGCAATGACCTCCTTGCTCAATGCTTCAAAACCTTTAGGAGCATCAAAAGTGATCCCCGTATCAGCCACTTTGACAGGAGCCGCAAAAAGAAAAGAGGCAGACGTTAGCAGCGTAATGGCAATGGTTCGTAGGATCATCTCTTATGAGAGTTCGAAGTTAAAAAGCAAAGGGCAGGTTGTTAGCATAGCGCAGCCTCAGAGGTCGAGGCAGTTTCTAAAACCCACCGCCTTCCAGTAGCTTTTTCCGTTCCTTACCCCAGCGGCAAAGAGGGCCGTCAGGCTCGTTTCGTTCTCAAGAATGCGGACTCGAAGCCCGTCTTGAAGGTTAAGAAGCCTGAGGCACCGGAGCCGTTTAATTATCTCGGGTATGGGGAGCGCATCGCCGTAGGTCTTGGTACTGCCGCTGATCTCGATTTCGCTCAGCAGCGCATCCATGGCCCGCGCCCCGGTAAGCCGTAATGTTGAAATCTGTCAAAAATTCGTCAATGAATCGCCTTCGACCCTATCAAATTCGCCTGATTTCAAGGCTGCTCTTCCGCTGTATCTCCCTGATAAAGAGATGGTACCGGCGGTCGGGGTCGAACCGACACTCAGGGTGAACTGAAACGGATTTTGAGTCCGTCGCGTCTGCCAATTCCGCCACGCCGGCTTTTCGTTTGCGCTGCAGAGCGTCGCGAAACGTAGTGACCTCGCGGGGGGATTGCAAGGTTTTCTCCGCTACGCCTGCAACAATGGCGCGAGAACCTCCGCCGCCCGGGGGGTGATCGGCCCGCCATGCGCAAAAAACGCGGTCTGTACCTGGAAGGGGAGCAGCTTGCCTAGCGAGTGCCGCAGCAACGCCGCATCCGCACAATACTTCTCGGGTAGGTGGCACAGGCCCGTCTGCGGGAGATGGATGAGGGCATCCCCCAAAACCAATACGCCGCCAAGGGCCTCCCAATAAAACGCGGTCTCCCCCGCGCCGCCCCCAGGGAGGGCGATGGCGGCAAGCTCGCCAAAAAGCAGGGTGCCATCTCCAAACAAATGATCCACCGGCAAGGTCAACTCCGGGGCCGCACCCACGTGTGCCCCCACAGGGATGTGGAAGCGCTCCCGATATGCCGCCGCAGCGCGCTCGTGGTTGCCGTTTGTAAGGAGAATGCCCGCAGGCTCGCCCACGGCACAGAGGCTCGCGAGCGCTTCCTCCGCAAGCGGCACGGGGTCTACAAAGTAAAGCCGCCGCCCGATACAGAGGCAGGTGGCCCCAAGGTCCACCTTGCTCTCCGGGTCGTAAGCCTGCCAACACGCGGCGTAGTGCCCGGCGGGTTCATCCTTCAAGATCCATTGGAGGGAGGGGGCGGGTTCCATAATCGTAAAAAAACCTTCAGTGTCGAAGGGCTCCTTCGGGCGTTTCCGAGAGCCCTTTGACATCGCCGGAGTAGCCGGTCATCTCGAGGTAGCCGTGGCCCTTCACCGGTTTGCCGTGGCGAGTGCCGCGCACGTGGACAAGCCCCTCCCAGTACGAGACGGGCTTGGCTGCAAGCTCCTGCTCCTTGAGCGGGGTGGTCACTTCAAACTCCAGCCCTTCGGAGGGGACGGCGATCTTCCACCGCACGGGGTACTCCCCACCCGTAGTGCGGCTCTTCCACGTCTCCAGCGGCGTAAGCGTGTAATCTCCAACGTACAGGGTGCGGCTGGTGCCATCGGGCGCGGTGGCGGTACCGCTGGAGTGCGAGTCGGTGGAGCCGTCGCGCGTGCGCATCTCGTAGAGCATGAGCTCATGGCCATCTTCCCATTGCAGGCTAAACCAGTTCCACCCGACCTGGTTCGGCGCAAGCTGGTTGCTGGCCCACTCGCGGTCGCACCAGGCCTCGCCCTTTACCTTGAGCTGTTTGCCGCCCAGCGTGAGGGTGCCACTGGTGCGCAGCCGGGTGAGCGAGTAGTACATGGAGGCGCGCCCATCGCCCTCGGCTTTGCGGCTGAACCCTTTTTCCCCATTGAGGACGGGCGGCTTCTGAGACTCAAAAAGGAGATCGAGCCCAAAGGCCTCCAGCGGCACGATGGCGCGGAAAGCTCCCCCTTCGGTAAGCTCAAGCGAGGCGTCATCCAGCCAAGCCACCCGGCCCGCGTCGCGCCCCGGCTTCCACGGGGTCACCCCGGCTTCGCCATACGCGCCCCGGCTTGCCTTTTGTTCGAAATGGAAGCGTTTGCCGGAAACATCCGTCAACGCATAGTGCGCAAAGGAGAAGGCATTTACGGCAAAGCGCGAGCTGCCCTGCTCCGCCCCCGGGGGGCGTACCCCTTGGTGGAAAAAGGTGATCTCAAACCCGTACTCATTCCCCCCCTCATCCTCCAGCCGCCCGGTAAAGTACCACCACTCGGTGCGGAACCCCGGGTGCGCCCAATGGTCTCGGGGGAACTCGAACGTGAGCCCCGGCTCTGCATACTTCCACCCCGGCCCGGCGGCCACCGCCCCGGCAAGGAGCAGCAGGAGGCAGAGGCAGGCGTGAAGCAAGGTACGCATGTGGGGGAGGCTAAGGCGTGGGGTGGGAATCCGCAGCGAGATCGAACAATGCGACACCCGGGTTTTCGCGCTGGAAGTAATGAAACGTCCACTCGCTCGGGAAGAGGACAACCGGCTGTTCATCGCTATCATAAGCAATGCGGCACCCGGTGGGAAGCTTCAAGGCGTTGAGCGCGGCGGTGTCCATGCCATGCGAGAGCCACTTCACGATCTCCCACGGCACGCTCTCCAGCCGTGAAGGAGCGCCGTACTCGCTCTCAAGGCGGTATTGCACCACCTCAAACTGCAACGGCCCCACCGCTGCCAGGAGCGGCACGCGCTGCCCGGCATCCCGCAAATGGAAGACCTGGATCACCCCCTCCTGCAAGAGCTGGTCCAGCCCTTGGCGGAATTGCTTGAACTTCGAGGGGTTCGGGTTCTGCAAATAGGCGAAACACTCCGGCGCGAAGCGCGGGATCTCGTGGTAAACAATACCGGCATCCTCCGTAAGCGTATCTCCAATGCCAAACTCGGAGTGGCCCACAAGCCCCACGATGTCGCCCGCGTACGCTTCATCCACCGTCTCGCGTTCCTGCCCAAAGAGCTTGTGCGAGCTGGAGAGGCGCACTTTCTTGCCCGTCTGCGCGTGCAGCACCGTCATATCCCGCTCAAACTTACCGGAGCACACGCGCACGAAGGCGATGCGGTCGCGATGCTTCGGGTCCATATTCGCCTGGATTTTGAAGACGAAGCCCGAGAAGGCGGGGTCTCCCGGCTGCACGAGCCGCTCCCCCGAATGCCGCGCCCCGGGCGGGGCCGAGCGCTCCAAGAAATTATCGAGCAGAAGCTGCACGCCGAAGTTGTTCATGGCGCTGCCGAAGAAAACGGGCGTCAGCTCCCCTGCCAAGACGGCCTTGGCGTCGTACTCCTTGCCCGCCATTTCCAACATCTCCAGCTCCTCCATGGTGCGGGCGTAGTCGGAAGCATCGAGCAGCTCGCGCACGACCGGGTCTTCAAGGTTCGTCACCTTCACAGGGGCGCGGTAGGCTCCGGCCTTGGTGCGCTCAAAGAGGTTTAGCTGGCGGGTCTGCCGGTCATAAACGCCCCGGAAGCTGAAGCCGGTGCCGAGCGGCCAGTTCACCGGGAAGGCGCCGATGCCGAGCACGCTCTCCAGCTCATCCACAAGCTCCAGTGGGTCGCGGGTGGGGCGGTCCACCTTATTCATGAAGGTAAAGATCGGCACGCCCCGGCGGCGGCAGACCTCGAAGAGCTTGCGCGTCTGCGTCTCGATGCCTTTACCAGCGTCGATCACCATCACCACGGCATCCACGGCGGTGAGCACGCGGTAGGTATCTTCCGAGAAATCTTTGTGCCCGGGGGTATCCAGGAGGTTTACCCGGTGACCGTTATAATCAAACTGCAACACCGTGGAGCTCACGGAGATGCCGCGTTTGCGCTCCAGCTCCATCCAGTCTGAAGTGGCGGCGCGCTGGCTCTTGCGGGCCGTTACCGAGCCGGCAAGCTGCACCGCGCCTCCGTAAAGGAGGAGCTTCTCCGTCAGCGTGGTTTTGCCCGCATCCGGGTGGGAAATAATGGCGAACGTGCGCCGCCTGGCGATCTCGTCCTGCATCGGCTACTCCTGCCCGGCCTCCAGCCGCGCCGCTTCTTCCTTGAGCCGCCGGTCCACAAACAGGAAGCCAAACGGCACCAGCGAGGCGATGAAAACGAGCGCTGAAAACTTCAGCGAAAGCCGCGCCGCCGCAATCGCCAGCAGCAACGCCACGCAGAGCAAGAGGAAGAGCAGCCCATGGACCCAGCCGGTATACTTCACCGCAGTGGCCACCCCACCAAGGTACTTGATCGGCATGGCAATAAGAAAGAGGGCAAGAAGCGAGATCCCCTCGGCAATGGCAACATGCCGGAGGAAGGAGACAGGATTTTTGAGCATGGCGTGCAAACAGATACCCCGCCCCGCCCATTTGCGACAGGTTTTTCTCCAGCGAAGCGCGGCTGCCTACCCGACGCTCACCCACCCGAGCGCGATCCACTTCACCCGCGTGCCCACGCGGCTGGCGGGCACCTCCCGGGGGGCCAACTCGCAGGTGAGCGGGTCGAGCTTCTCGCCCAGCGCCTCCACTTCTTGCTGGAGCGTCTCTTCCAGCGTGGCGATCTCCTTTTCCAGCGTCTCCACGCGCTCGTTGGCGGCGGCGACATCGCCCCCCTCCTTCATCGCTCGAGAAACGCCTCGCGCCGCCGTGGCCCCACGCGAGACATTGGCCGCACTGAGCTTCTTGCGCCCCAAGAAAGCGCTCATCAACGCCGAGCCGATGCTCAGAAAGGTCTGCATCCGCGCCTGCCCGGCCTGCGCCTCCTGCACTCGCATGGCTTCCTGCGCGCGCTTGAGCCGGGTGTTGAGCGTCTCAAGCTGCTTGCCATACTTGGCCCGCAGCGTGGCCACCCGGGCGTCGCGCGCTTCGCGCAGCGCCTGGCCAAGGCGGATGCGGAAGTCCCGCTCGTCCTCGCCCGGCTCAGAAACAGCCCCCACCTCCGCGCACTCCAGCAGCGAGAGGCTCTGCCCCTCCAGCACCCATGCGGTGAAGCCGCGTTGCCAATCGTCATACGATTTCTTGCGCAGCCCGGCGGGCGGCACCGCTTGCCAGCGGGCGCTCTGCGGCGGGTGGTCGGCAAACGCTTCCAGCTCCACCGACTCGGCAGCCGCCCAATCCACCCCCGAAATCTCCTTCTCCGGGAACGGGGCAAGGTAGGCCACCTCGCGCGTGGTATCCACCTTCGCCTTCGCATCGCGGTAGCGGATCGCCGCGCAGGCGACAATGCCCGGGGCCAGCAACGCCCCCTGCGCATCCGCCGGATAAACCTGCCGCACGCTCTCCAGAAGCGGCGGCGCAGAGGAGGCCCCCTCTTCTTCCTTCGCCTCCGGTGCCGCCTCACGGGCGGCCACCTCCAACCCAGACGGGCGGGGCAGCGCGCGCAGCTTCTCCCGGTCCAACGGGCCACAAAGGTACGATAGCGCCCAACGGCTCTCGAAGAGCACCGGCTCCCCCTCGTGGATGTTGTTCATCAGGAACACGCGCTTGCCGAGGCCGCTCAAAAGGCGGTCAATCTTCGCACGGTCGAGCCCCATGCCGCCGAGGCCATCGAGCAAGCGGCCCTTATCGCGCTCCGTCTGCAAGCGGCCGATAAACCACGTCCCCGCGTTGGAGAGGCCCTTGTAATCGAGGTCCACCGGGTTCTGCGTGGCCAGCACGACGCCCAGGCCAAACGCACGCGCCTGTTTCATGAGCGTCAGCAGCGGCAGCTTGGAAGGCGGGTTGGCCGAAGGCGGGAAGTAGCCGAAAATCTCATCCATATACAGGAGCGCCCGCAGGCTCCCCGTACCGCTCTGCTGCCGCATCCACGAGAGCACGGCGCTCAAGAGCATGGAGACAAAGAACATCCGCTCCGCATCCCCCAAATGCGCGATGGAAAAGACCGCCAGCCGCGGCTTGCCCTGCGCATTGTGGAGAAACGCATCCACATCGAGCGGCAGCCCCTCGCGCCAGAGCGCAAACCCCGGTGAAGCAATCAGGCTATTAAGCGCCAGCACGAGCTTGAAGCGCTCCTTCTCCGGGTAGAACGACTCCAGATCCATCACCCCCACTTGGGTGAAGGGCGGCTTCTGGATGCGGCGTGCCAGCTCCGCAAGCTCCAGCGTCTCCCCCTTCTCCCAGGCCGAGGCGAGGAGGTTGGAGAGAAACGTCACCTCGCGCCCGCGCGCCTCTGCCGAGATATTAAGCAGCCCGAGCAAGCTCGCCACCGTCGTCTCCACCTGCCCGGAGAAAAGCTCCGCATCCTCGCGGATCGCCACTGGCGGCGGCGCAAACGAGCGCACCACCGAAACGGGGATGCCCGCCGTGCTCCCCGGCGTAAAGACGGCCACCTCCGCGCTTTGCTGGAGCCGCCGGATGCGCTCCCCATCTTCCCCCCACTTGGCTAGCCCCTCACGCCAGAGCTTCGCCTGCGCCTCGGCGTAAGCCTCGGGAGCCACCCCCTCGCGACGGGCCGCATCCTCAGAAATCCACGGGCGAAAATCCTCCGGCCGCAACTCCGGGAACTGAAGCGCCAAGTTCGCCAAATCCCCCTTGGGGTCGATAATGATCGCAGGGATGCCGTCGATCGCCGCCTCCTCCAGCAGCGCGATCCCGAGCCCCGTCTTCCCCGAGCCCGTCATCCCCACGCACACCGCATGGGTGAGCAAGTCGTTGGGATCATATAGAAACGGCGTATCTTCCTTCGCGCGGCTCTCGGGGTCTACCGGCCGGCCCAGATAGAAGGCCCCCAGCTTTTCAAAAAGATCGGCACTCAAAGACATGAGGAGAGAGGCTGCCAGAAAACCGCCCCCCTGTCACGCCCCTGAAGCGGTGGAGCTACTCCCGAAATAGATCGCCGGGGTTACCCCGCGGGGCGTGCTTCCCCACCCCTTCCATGGTCGCCTACTTTCCCCTAAGACGAGCCGTTGGTTTGCAGTAGATAGGGATCCCCCTTTGCCACGTTTAACCTGTCCGTGGCTGCCATACTAGGGAAGCCGCAGGGGCTTTCACGTCACTTCCAACGGCGCAGCGTGTTCACCCATCGTATTTTTCCCACCCCTGTTCGCTCAGCAACACGATTTCCTCATGTCAAATCAAAGTCTATGAAAACAAGAATCCTCTTACCAGCTATATTGGGAGCCCTGTTATTACCTTTAGCATCTGCATACTCTCAGAATATTGATATGTGGAGCTACTGGGGGACTGGCACAAGCACTTCCGTGGCATTTGGCCCCGTGAACCCTTCCATCACCAATGCCCATTATGCAGAGATCGGCGGCACCAATATGTCTGACACGCAGGTGCAACGTTGGGAGCGACTCTTCGCAGGAGATTTCGTCTTTGGCCGCAGCCAGCGTTTGACTCGTGGAGCTGATATAACAGAGGACTGGGACATCAACTGGAGCACCCCGGATGTCTATGAAACGTCACTGAGCTCCCGTTGGATTTCCATTGAAATCAATGGAATAAGCTCAGACTATGTCTTTAAGAACACGCTCAACGTCGGACCTCATCCAAACGAGCCATTTCTTGGCAATAAAAACATCATTGCCCTTATTGATGATTGCGCCCTCTTCTGGGATGTTGACTATACCTTTTCGCTCTACAATCTGGGCGGAGCTTTGATTGGTGACTATACATGGAACACCCTGAACGGCGGCTCGTTGGACGGCATGCAACTGAGCCCGGAACTCTTGCGCCAATATTTCATCGGCGGCGAGGAGCTTCGGCTGGCCTTCCTTACCAGTGACGACGTGATTGAAGTCTACAACCTGCTCACTGGCCAATACGAATACTACGGAGACTACAGCGGGATTACCACAGGCCCCCTTGCAGGCGCCGTCACCATAGCAGACATTGTCGATGGCCGTGTAGACGGTTGGACCTATATTGGCATTGATAACGTCATCCTCGGGCCAATGTTTGCCAGCTTCAACGCGGAGCCCGTTCCCGAGCCGGGAACCTGGGCATTCATGCTCGGCGGGGCAGCATTCCTTGGGCGATGGGGCCGCCCCTTAAGGAACGCACTGAAGAAGGCTCGCTCTGCCGTAAGCTGACCCATTTTGCGCCCCTTTGTCCATAGGTTGTGTCTTAGAAGTTCCTTAAATAGGTCCGAGGAGATTTTTCCATTCATCGAGGCTGCGAACGAGGGCGATATCCGAAGATATCGCCCTTGTGAGCAACGATGAAGAATCGGAAAAGCGACCGGAGTTTATGACAGAAACTTTGAAGACACCACACTAAGGGTACACTGATTAAATGAAGCCAACTTGCGACTGAGCTTGCTTTAATCAGCGGTTCCTTAAACGCCCCGGCGCAAACGGAGGTGGAAGCAGAGCTACCCCGCCAGCTCTTCGAGCAGGGCGCGGTTGAGGCGTACTCCGGCCTCGTAGTTCTCCAGCACGAAGTTTTCGTCCGGAGCGTGGGCGGCGCAGTCGGGGTTCGCCAGCCCGAGGAGCAGGATGTCGGCCCCCAAAATGCGGCGGAAGGTGGTCAAAATCGGGATGGAGCCTCCGGCGCGCACGAGCGCGGCCTCCCGCCCCCAGACGGCCTTTACGGCGCGCTGCGCGGCAAGGGCGTCGGCACTCTGCGGGTCGCACACAAACGTATCGCCCCCGTGGCCGGAAATGATCTCCAAGCGCACTTCGGGCGGGCAGATGCGCTCCAGATACGCCCGCACTTTCGCCTCGATCTCCGTGGGGGTCTGGTCCGGCACGAGGCGGCAGGTGATCTTGGCGAAGGCTTCGCGGGGGATGACGGTCTTCGTCCCCTCGCCCTGGTAGCCGCCGCCGATGCCGTTGATCTCCAAGGTGGGCCGCGCCCAGGCGCGCTCCAGCGGGGTGTATCCGGCTTCGCCAAAAAGGGCATGGACTTGCGCTTCGGCCTTGAGCCCCTCCTCGCTCACCGGGAGGGTGGCCCACGCTTCGCGCTCCCAATCGGCCAGCGGCCGCACGGAGTCGTAAAACCCGGGCACGGTGACGCGGAACTCCGCATCGTGCAGCGAAGCCACCAGCCGCGCAAGCAAGGTAGCGGGGTTGGGGACCATGCCGCCGTAAGTGCCGGAGTGCAAATCGCTCCCACCCGCGTGCAGACGGATCTCCATGCCCATGAGCCCGCGTAGCGCGTAGGTAAGCGCGGGAAGCCCCGGCCCGGCCATCCCGGTGTCGGAAATGACGATGACATCGGGCCGCAATGCCTCACGGTGCTCCTGCAAAAAAGCCTCCAGATGCGGGCTGCCGATCTCTTCCTCCCCTTCCACGAGGAAGATCAGGTTTACCGGTAGCTCGCCCTTCTCCCGCAGGGTCTGCTCGACGCCGAGGATGTGCGCCATGATCTGCCCTTTATTATCCGAAGAACCACGCGCGAAGAGGACGCCCCCCTCCACCCGAGGCTCAAAGGGCGGGGTGGTCCAAAGCGCCACCGGGTCGGCAGGCTGCACGTCGTAGTGCCCATAAATGAGCACGGTGCGCCGCCCGGGCAGGTGCGCATTGCGCGCCAGCACGACAGGGTGCCCCCCGGTCGGGTGGATGGCCGCCTCCAGCCCCATGCGGCTGAAGCGCTCTTTGAGCCATTGCGCACACGCCTGCACCTCCCCCGCAAAGGCGGGGTCTGTGGAGACGCTGGGGAACCGGAGAAACTCCAGCAACGGGTCGAGCAGGGCGGCGTCCATGGCGTGTGTTACGCCTTGGCGGGCAGCTCGGCGAAGATCGCGTTGGCTTCGTCGAGCGTCTCTTTGCTGCCGATATCAAACCAAATGCCAGGCACCTCCCAGGTGTGCACCGGGGTGCGGGTGTAGAGCCACTGGATGAAGCGGCCCGGCTGGTCCGGGTTATTCCCCG
This sequence comes from Chthoniobacteraceae bacterium, assembly GCA_037189965.1. Lineage (GTDB taxonomy): Bacteria > Verrucomicrobiota > Verrucomicrobiia > Chthoniobacterales > Chthoniobacteraceae > DATMFV01. The sequence continues at coordinate 28,532 of JBBCKB010000106.1, forward strand.
CGGCAATGTAGGTGGGGAAGAGCGAGACGGTCTCCTGGGAAAAGTAGTAGAGGGCGATGCCGGTCTTGGTGCTCTTGGGCTCGGCAGGCTTCTCCTCAAAGTGAGTGATGACGCCCTCGGCATTCGTCTCGATGGCGTTGTACTTCTTGATCGACTCCAGATCGCCCACATCATACGTGGCCAATACGGCGGCCTTCCCCTTCACGGCCTGCGCGAAGCTCTCCAGCGACTGGGAGAAGAGGTTATCTCCCGCAACGACGATCAGGTCGGAAGCAACGAGGTTCTCCCGCGCGATGACGAGGTTGATATCGCCAATCGCCCCGAGCTTGTCGGTATCGCTCTTGGAGTTGTCGTTGATGATCTTGAAGTGGAGCTTGGGCTGCTTGGCGGCGTAGCCATCGGCCCAGGCCTGGAAGTCTGCGGCAAACTTGTCGTTGGTGACGACGTAGACATTCTCAATATCGGGAATCGGGGCGAGGTTATCGAGCACCCACTCGATCATCGGCTTGCCGGCGACGTCCAGAAGCGGCTTCGCCTTATTGAGAGTCAGCGGGTAGAGGCGGGTCGCATAACCGGCGGCAAGGATGAGAATGTTCATACCCCTCTCTCATGGCCGCCCAAGGGCCTCTGCGGCAAGCCAAAAAAGCGCCCTATCGCTGGGCGTTTTTCTGCATCCGCCGCAGCTTGCTGCCCAGCGCGGCTTTGGCGGCGGAGTTCATCCGGTCGATAAAGAGGATGCCGTTGAGGTGGTCCACCTCGTGCTGGAAGGCGCGGGCAAGGAGGCCCGTGGCCTCGAAAGTGATCTCGCGCCCGTCGAGAAGCTGCGCCTTGCCCCGGGTAACGGCGTAGCGGGTAATCTCTGCCGAAATGCCGGGGAAGCTCAGGCACCCTTCCGAGGCGGTTTCCTTCTCCCCCCGGAGGTCGAGCTCCGGGTTGAGGAAGATGAGCGGGCACCACTCCTCAATATCGACCTCCTCGCCATCCACCCGCAGGGAGCTGGGGCGATCTTCCACCCCGGCGACATCGACGACGGCCATTTGCAACGCGACCCCCACCTGCTGCGCGGCAAGGCCGACGCCATTGGCCTCGTGCATTGTCTCGACCATCTCCTCGGCGAGATCGATGATTTCGTCGGTAATCTCCGTGATGCGCGCCCCCTTGGCGCGGAGGACAGGGTTGCCGTATTGGGTAATTTCCACAGGTTCTAGTGTATCTTTCGGATTTCGGTAAACGCCGGGAGGCTACCTTGGACTCCGGCTTCTTTCAATGAATCCATCACCCGAATTACCACGCCGAAGGGCGCTTGCGTATCGGCCTGAAGGGCAATGGAGCGGTTGGCCGCCACCAGCGGGCGCAGCGCCCCCACCAGCTCCGCCACCGGCACGGGCCGCGCTTCCAGAAAGATGGAGCCGTTATCAGAAACCGTCAACAACGCCGCCTCTCCCGGCTGCGGGGCCGGAGCCGCCTGCGAAGATTCGGGGAGCCGCAGCGTCACCGCCGGTTGCTCGCGTTTGAAAGTAGAGGTGGCGATGACAAAGATGAGCAGGATGACGAAGATATCGATCAACGCCACGATGATCACCACCGGCGTGCGCCGTTTGCGGGTGTAGAACTTCATGGCTTCGAAGTGGCGGCGGCGCGGCGCGCCTCCTTCTTGTCGGCAGAGTAACACTTGGCGAGCAGCTCGCTTAAAATCGACTCCATCTCCGCGCTCAGCGTCTCCACCTTTTTGGAATAAATGGAGTAGGCAATAAGGCTCGGGATGGCGATGGCCAGCCCGGCGATGGTGGTATTAAGCGCCTCGGAAATCCCCAGCGCGAGCCCGCGCGGGTCGGAAACACTCTCGCTCGTCCCCAGCGAGGCAAAGACAGTGACCAACCCCGCCACCGCCCCCAAAAGCCCCAGCAGCGGAGCCACGCCGACGACGATTTCCAGCACCACCAACCCCGACTCCATGCGGATGACCTCGTGGCGCGCCCGCGCCTGCACCGCCTCGGCATTCTCGGCCCGGGGCCACTCCAGATGCTTGAGGCAAACGCGGGTGATCTGCCCGAGCGGCGAAGGGTCCTCCACCACGAGGCGGCTCAGCCGCGTCATGGAGTGGCGCGGCTGCCCGGGGGGGAGCGCCTCGATCTCGTTTAAAATGAGCGGGGGGATCACCGTATCCCGCCGCAGCGCCCAGCCGCGAAGGATCATCACCGCCACCGAGATGACAGAACAAATCAGCAGCAGGTACATGAAGAACCCGCCGTGGAGGAAAAACTGGGTGAGGGAGAAGGCAAGCGTCATTGGGTTGGGAAAAGGGTAAAGCTATACTCGACTTCCAGCCGCCCGTTGGGCAGGCGGGCCAGCCGCTCGGCGGGGATCGGCGGGATCTCCGCCTCGGTAATGGCCCGCACCGCGCTCAGCGCCGCCTCGGGCCCGGCCGTGTTGGTGGTGACCCGGAGGTTGGAGACCTTGCCCCGGGCGTCGATCGCAAATTTGATACGCACGCTTCCCACCCCAAGCAACGCCATTTTTGTCCGGCGGTAGTGGTCCCACCGCACGCCGATGGCGTTGGAGACGGCTTTGCGGAACGCGCCGATAGCGGCCTCGCCCCCTCCTTCGCCCTCCCCATCCGCAGCCTCGGCCTCGCCTGCCACGGCGGCGAGCGATACCCCTCCGGCCGCCTGTGGCGCACGCGGTGCAGGGGTCGGCCGGGGCGCGCCCGCCGCATCGGCCCGGGGGAGCGGAGTGGGTGCGGGCAAAGCGGGCGCACTCCCGCGCATCCGCCCGGCGAGGGCATGGTGCGCGGCAAGGCGGGTGGTATTCTGAGGCGCAGTTTCCGAGCGGCGGAGGTTCAGAGAATCCAACTCCGTGCGCTCGGCATTTGCCCCCAAGGAAGGGAGGGCAAGCGCGGGGTCATTCGGCTCCGGTACGCGCTGGGCAGTAGCGGCAGCTTCTTCCTCGGGCTCGGGAGGCCGGGGGGTAATGACGATCTCCAGCGGCACCTCCGGCTCCGGCTCGGCCTCGGAAGGCCCGGGCGCAAGCGCCAATGCCGTAAAAACCACCCCATGGATCCCAAGGGAGAGAGCAAAAGCGATAACAACGCGGCGGGGTAACATGCAGGGCAGGAGGGAGTTTGACCACCCTACCGGCAGCTTCCCCCACACGCAAACCCCAAAGCGCAAAGGGCTTTCGCGGTGGCACTTCCGTATTTTGACGAATGGGGCTTTCCCTGATTCGCCCCCCTCCGGTGGCCCGTTGGCACAGCATGAGCTACCTTTGGGATGTATGAAAACGCCAACCCTCCCCAAACAAACCAAGGACCGGGCCGTTTTTCAAACCACCCCGCCACTGCGCCGTGCGGCTTCGCTGGAGGATGCCAGCGATGAGGCGCTCATGGCCGGGCTGGCCCACCGCCAACCGGGTGCCTTGCGGCAACTGGTGCGCCGCTACTCGCGCGTATTGCACGGAGTAATCTACAACGTCATCCGCAATGAGGCGGAGACGGAGGAAGTCGTCAACGATGTCTTCCTCCACTCGTGGGAACACGCTGCCCACTATTCGCCCGAAAAGGGCAAACCGCTCGGCTGGCTGGTAACCATGGCACGCCGCCGGGGGATCGACCGCCTCCGCAAACGCGAGCGCTACTGCCGCGCCACCGGGCGGCTGGAGGTGGAAGTCCGCCACGACCCGGCCGCGTGGGTTTCCACGCATGATGCCTCGAGGGAAGCGCACGCAGATGATCTGCGCCAGATCATCCGGCGCAAGGTGGATGACCTCCCCCCCTTCCAGAAGCAGGCGATCCGCTTCGCTTTCTATAAAGGGATGAGCCAGCGGGAAATTTCTGCCGCCACCGGCATTCCGCTCGGCACGGTAAAGACGCGCATCGAGCTGGGGCTGCGGAAGCTCTCCACCTCCCTGCAAAGTTTGAAGCGCGAACTCCCCTGCGCATAAAGAAATCGTGGAGTCATAAATAGAGCCGGGAAGCATCCGGCAGGCGTTCCTTAAGTATTCCGGGAAGCTCGGTTTTGGGGGTTTGCGCCTCCAAATTCCGGGCCAACCCGGGCCCCTGCTCTTATGGAACACGCGCTCTCTTACACCAAAGCCCTCGCCTTCGTGGGAGACTACCTCCCCCGGCGCTGTGGCATCGCCACCTTTACCGCAGACCTCCGCGAAGCCATCGCGCAGGAATACCCGGAGACGACCGGTTTGGTCGCCGCCGTCTCCGACCGGCCCGATGCCTACGCGTACCCCGAGCCGGTCGAGTTCGAGATCGAAGAGGCCGAGGCCGCCTCCTACCGACGCGCGGCGGATTTTTTGAACCTGCGCAATGTCGATATCGTCTCCGTGCAGCACGAGTTCGGCATCTACGGCGGCGCGGCGGGGGGGCACCTCCTGGGGCTTCTCAAAGCGCTGGAGATGCCCGCCGTCACCACCCTGCACACCGTGCTCGCCGAGCCCAATGGCGACCAGCGCCGGGTAATGGAGCAGCTTGACCGCCTCTCCGCCCGCTTCGTTGTCATGGCCGAGCGCGGGCGCACCTTGCTGGAGGGGGTCTACAATATCTGCCCGGAGAAGATCGACGTCATCCCCCACGGGATTTCGGATGAACCGTTCATCGACCCGCATTTCTACAAAGACCTTTTCGACGCGGCGGGCAAAACGGTGCTGCTCACCTTCGGGCTGCTCTCGCCCAATAAGGGGATCGAGCACGCCATCGCCGCGTTGCCCACCATCCTGGAGAAGCACCCCGATGTGATCTACCTCATCGTCGGTGCCACGCACCCCAACCTCGTGGCGCACGAGGGCGAAGTCTACCGCCGCAAGCTGGAGCGGCTGGCGGCCAAGCTTGGCGTGTCCGGGCAGGTACGCTTCCACAACCGGTTTGTCTCCAAGAAGGAGCTCGCGCAGTTCATCGGCGGGGCGGATATCTACATCACCCCGTATCTGAATGAGGCGCAGATCACCTCCGGCACGCTCTCCTACGCCTTTGGCGCGGGCAAGGCGGTGATCTCCACCCCCTACTGGCACGCTGCCGAGCTGTTGGGCGAGGAGCGCGGCATCCTCGTCCCCTTTTCCGACTCCGGAGCCATCGCCGAAGCGGTAAACACCTTCCTCTGCGACCCAGCTTTGATGACCGCCCGCCGCAAGCTGGCGTGGGAGCATGGCCGCGAAATGATCTGGCCCGTGGTGGCCCGCCGCTACATGGAGAGCTTTGCCAAAGCGCGCGCGGGCAGCGCGGCGGCCTCGGTGGCGGTGCGCGACCTCTCGCCCCGCTCCGCCAAACCGCCGAAGCTTCCGCCCCTGCGGCTCGACCACCTGGAGCGCATCAGCGACGGCACCGGCCTCCTCCAACACGCGCGCTACAACACCCCCAACCTCGATGAAGGCTACTGCGTGGACGACAACGCGCGCGGCCTCATCCTCACCACGCTGCTGGCCGAGAGCGGCGAGCAGGTCGAGCGCGCCGCCCGCCTGGGCAACCGCTACCTCGCCTTCCTTGCCCACGCCTTCAACCCCGAGGCGGGGCGCTTCCGCAACTTCATGTCGTACGACCGCCGCTGGCTGGAGGCGCACGGCTCGGAAGACAGCCACGCCCGCTCGCTCTGGGCGGCGGGCACGGTGGTCGGCCGCTCTTGCGATGAAGGGCACCGCGCCCTCTGCGCCCGCCTGCTGAGGCATGGGCTGGCGGCGGTGGAAACCTTTACCTCCCCCCGAGCGTGGGCCTTTACGTTGCTGGCGATCCACGAATCGCTGCGCCGCCTCTCGGGCGACCGGCAGGCCGCGCAAATGCGCGAGACCCTCACGCGCCGGCTCGTCGCCCTCTACCGGGCCAACAGCGGCCCGGAATGGAAGTGGTTTGAGCCCGTGGCCAGCTACGACAACGCACGCCTCTCCCACGCGCTGATCCTCTCCGGGTACTGGACTTCGCAGGAGGAAGCCTTGCGCGCGGGGCTCGAATCGCTCCGATGGCTCCTGGAGAACCAGACCGCGCCGGAGGGACACTTCTCCCCCATCGGCTGCTGCGGCTTCTGGAAGCGTGGCGGTGCCAAAGCCCGCTTCGACCAGCAGCCCGTAGAGGCGCAAGCGACCGTCTCGGCCTGCCTGGAGGCGCACCGCATCACCGGAGAGCTGCACTGGCTCAAAGCGGCGCGCCGCTGCTTCGAGTGGTACCTCGGGCGCAACGACATCGGCCTGCCGCTCTACGACGCCGCTACCGGCGGCTGCCACGACGCGCTCATGCAAGACCGGCTTAACCGCAACCAGGGGGCGGAATCGACCCTCGCCTGCGCGCTTTCGCTCACCGAGCTGCGGCAGATCGAGGCCGCCCGGCTCAAACCCCAAACCAACACCGCCGCCGCATGAAGATCTACCCCACGGGAGTCATGCTCCACCCTAATAGCGCGCGAGTGCTCGTGCGCCCCTTTATCTCCACCGACCCGGAGCGCGTGGCCCACATTATCGAACGCGCCCTCACCCTCCCCGATGCGGAGGTGGATGCCGCGCTCGATCGCGCCCGGGCGGACTTCGCGGGCCGCCACTCGGATATCGAGCCGATCTGGCTGCGGCACTTCCGCAAGGTGGCCAAGCGCTGCCCGGGCGGGCTTTCGCACACGCGGCAGCTCTACATCGGCGCGCTCTTTTCGGGGGAGTACGCGCTGGAGTCCGCCGCGCTTTTCAACCCCTCCATCGTCCCCCACCCCGACCAAAGCGGGGCGAGCGAGGGGGAGCTGCGCTTTATCATGAGCCTGCGCGCCACGGGCGAGGGGCATATCTCCTCCATCGAGTTTCGCACGGGGACGATCCACCGCGATTACTCGATCTCGCTGGACGAAGTCTCCCCCTTCGTCACGGCCCCGGAGCTGGACCCGGACCCGACCTTCCTCAAGCCGATCTTCACCCACAAGCTCGAGGAGATGGGGTTCACCAACCCCTCTGCCGCCGAGATTGTGACTCCGCTGGGCGAGCGCTTTACCCTGAGCGAGCTCGACCGCGCCATCGCCGCAGCCGACAAACGCAACCAGCGCACCCACGTGGGGCGGCGCACGATGGAGTGCGTGCGGTGGCTCGCGGAGTCCAACTACGGGCTCCACTTCAAGGCGAGCATGCCGATTTCGGAGCGCATCCTCTTCCCCGTCTCTTCCAACGAGAGCAACGGCATTGAGGATGCGCGCTTTGTCCGCTTCATCAACGACGACGGCTCGGCCCACTACTATGCCACCTACACGGCGTACAATGGCCGCTCCATCCTCCCGCAGCTCTTGGAGACGCCTGACTTCCAGCACTTCGCCGTGCTCACCCTCAACGGGCGCGCCGTGCAGAATAAGGGGATGGCGCTCTTCCCCCGCAAAGTAGGCGGCTGCTACCTGATGCTCTCGCGGCAGGATGATGAAAACCTCTTCCTCATGCGCTCGGAGAACCCCCACTTCTGGAGCGACCCGGTGCTGCTGCGCCGCCCGGTGCACGGGTGGGAGGCGGTCAAAATCGGCAACTGCGGCTCGCCCATCGAGACGGAGCGCGGCTGGCTCGTCATCACCCACGGGGTGGGGCCGATGCGCAAGTACTGCATCGGCGCGATCCTGCTCGACCGCGAAGACCCCTCGCGGGTGGTTGCCCAGCTCTCTGAGCCGCTGCTTGCCCCGGAGGGGAACGAGCGCGAAGGGTACGTGCCCAATGTCGTCTACTCGTGCGGCTCGCTGGTACATGGCTCGCGGCTGGTGCTCCCCTATGGCATCAGCGACTCGGCCTCCGCCATCGTCACCCTCGAGCTGGAGGAGCTCTTCGAAGCAATGACGCCAGCCTAAGGCGCGGCAGCGCCTGGAGGGCGGACCTCCGTGTCCGCCGCGGCGTTGGACTCTGCCGCGCCCTGAAGGTTGAACCTCATCCCTTGCGACTTCGCTTCACGGAACGCGTCGTGCTTCATGTCCTTAAGACGCCATTTTCTACGCGGCGGCGCGCACGGAGGCGCGCCCTCCATGGCGCTCCCGCGCCACCGTTTTGGGGTGGGCGCTACTTCCCACGTTTTACAGTAGTTTTTTTAAAGGGAAGGCTCTACTCTGCCGCTTGTCGGTGAGCTTGGGGGTACCCCCCAGAAGGCTCTCAATCCCCACCGGGGGCCGCCAAATGACATTTTCTTCCCTCATCCACCCGCATCCGCTCGCGTTGGACCTGGGTACCGCATGGACCCGGGCTGTCTCGGCGACGGGTCGGCGCTACTGCGCGCGCTCCGAGCGCCGGGGGGAGCGGGCCGTGCAAGGCGGGGCCGTGATCGACGGCGCACCCACCGCCGAGATCCTCTACGAGGCCTTTGAGACCCTGCGCTCGCGCTTTACCCGGGCGCTGCCCGTGGCGGCCTGCGTCTCCTCCTGCGCCTCCGAGGCCGAGCAGGAACGCTACACCCACACCTTGCACCGGCACGGAGCCAGCGCCGTCACCCTCGTGCCCACCCCCATCGCCGCAGCGCTCGGTACGGGGCTGGACCCCTCCAGCCACTACTCGCAGATGATCGTCGATATCGGAGACGGCTTCACCGAGTACGCCGTGATCCGCCGTGGCCGCGTGGAAACCTCCCGCCTGCTCGACTTTGGCTGCGGAAACCTGCGCGACGTCTTCTTCGAGAAGCCGCATGCCGATGCCTACGACCTCATGCAGTGGTGGAGCCGCTCGCTCCCGAGTGTGGAAGAGCGCGACGAAGCCCTGGCCGCGCAGGATGAGCCGTTCTCCCTCCTCTCCGAGACGCTCCTCGACTTTTTCCGCGACCTCCCCGACCGCATGGCCTGCGAGGTGATTGAAAACGGCGTCCTCCTCGTGGGCGGGGGCGCGCTGCTGCGCGGCGTACGGGGCAGGCTCTCGGCACGTACCGGGTTCCTCATCCGCGTACCGGCCAACCCGCTCACCGCCACAATCGACGGCGCGGCGCAGGTGCTCCCGTACCTTCAGAACTAGGGAAACACTAGCGAATCGTCACCAACGTCCCCACCTCCACCTCGCGGAAGAGGCGGCGGGCCACATCGTGCGGCAGGCGGATGCAGCCATGCGAGGCTGGGTAGTTGGGCACCACCCCGGCGTGCATCCCGTACTCGCTGCAACTTAGGCGCATGAAGTAGGGCATCTCCACCCGGTAAATGGAGGAGACGCGGCGGCGGTGTTTATCCGTCACCACAAACTCACCCGAGGGCGTGCGAAAGCCCGCGCGTCCGCTGGAGATGCGTGCCGTGAGCACGAGCTGGTTATCCCTCCAAAGCCGGGCCACCTGGCTACCGAGCGAGATCTCCACACGCACCCGCTGCTGCTGAGGGTCTTTGCCCAGCAGCACCTGCATGACGGCGGTATTCTGCGTGCGGGCCGCGAAGCTCAACGCCGCCCAGCGGGATTTGGAAGTCACCGCGCCACGCCGGGCTCCGTGCTCCATCAAAGCGCGCACGCTCTCGAGCCGCGCCATCCCCGCCGCGAGCATAAGCGGCGTCATCCCCCCCTCTTTCTGCAAATAAAAGCGGAGCACCTTTTGCTCCACCAACCGCGCAAACGCGGGCTCCACCGGGCTACCGAGCGGGGTATTGGCATCCGCCCCACACTCCAGCAGCAGGCGCACCACATCCTCCTGCCCCCAGGCGATCGCATAGCCCAAAAGCGGCTGGGCAAACCCCTCCGGAGTCGGCGGCGCGGTGTGGCCGGAAAGGAGGGCGCGCAAAAGCGGGCGGTCCTGCCTGCGGATCGCCCCCATGAGCGCCTCGCGCGAGGCACGCGTCCACGCCTCCGGCTTGGTGTATTGCAGCACCGCGTCGAGCAGCGGCACGCTCTCCGAAGCCAGCGCATGGGTCGTAAGCGACTCCCCACCCCCGCAGCACTCGGCCCCGCGCCGCGCCCCGGCGGCCATCAGGCGCGCGGCGGCCTCCCCCTGCTTCTCGCGCACCGCGCACCCGAGCGGGGTATGCCCCCAGGCATCGCGAAAATCCGTCGCCGCGCCAAACTCCAGCAGCAAATCGACCAGTGCAAGGTCGCCCCGCTCGGCGGCAAGCATGAGCGGCGTCTTGCCATTGGCCGCGCAGACATCCGGGTCCGCAGCCTCCTCCAGCAACAAACGGGCCGCCGCAGCCTGCCCGGCATCCACGGCGGTGAGAAGGGCCGGCTTGCCCGCAGCATTCAAAGCATCCGCGCTTACCCCGGCAGCAAGGTTTGCCTGCACAGCGGCCACATCGCCCGCTCCGGCAGCGGCGCCAAGGCTCTCGCCATCGTAGCTCACCTGCAAGCGGCGCAGCGGCCCGGGCGCTTTCTCCGCAGCCGGGAGCGGCTTGGCCGGAGGCTGCGCCGTCGAAACAGGGCCTGGCGCTGCATGCACCGGCGGCGGCGGAGATTGCGGCTTGGTTATCTGCCACTCCACCAACACCTCGGCCGCCAGCGCAAGGGCCACCCCTGTCAACGCGGCAGCCACCCACGGCATGATCTGGTTTGCTTTCGGGGCCACGAACGGGTTTCGGAAGTTTTCCAACTGGTGGCGGTATGTGGGCAGTTTTTTCGCTTCCTATCCCCCCGCGCTTTCCCCCACCTTCGGCGGCGTGAACGTCGCCGCGCCAGCCAAGATCAACCTCTCCCTCACCATCCATGGGAAGCGGGCTGACGGCTTTCACGAAATCGAGACGTGGATGGCTCCGCTCACCCTTGCCGATACGCTGGAAGTCTCCCTCACCCCGGAGCCGGGCCTGGCCCTCACTTGCAGCGACGCCAGCCTCCCCACCGGCGAGGGGAACCTTGTCTTCCGTGCCGCGCGTCGCTTCTTCGAGGCCTCCGGGCGCCCGGAGGCAGCGCGCATCCACCTTGAAAAGCGCATCCCCCATGGCGCGGGCCTCGGCGGGGGGAGCAGCGACGCAGCGGCCACCCTGCGCGCGCTCAACGAGCTTTGCGGCCACCCTCTCCCCCCAGAGGCGCTCCATTCGCTTGCGGCGGAGCTGGGCTCGGATGTCCCCTTCTTCCT